>JAHBXG010000026.1 GCA_019636565.1 Phycisphaeraceae bacterium | reverse complement strand
CGGCTCCGACCGCTCCACGTACACAAACTCCGGCTTCTCGAAGCCCACCTTTTCGCAGACCCGTCCGATCTGCGCGGGGCTGTTGAATCGGTACTGCGTGGGATAGTGATATCCCTCCGCCTCTTTCTTCCCGAAAATCATGCGCAGCACCAGGTCGTCCAGGTGCAGCGCACGCAGCGTGTTCGAAACCCGCGAGAAAAAGTGACGCCCGTTCACCGTCAGAAAGAGATACTCACCGCCCGGCGCCAGCGCGCGATAGAGCTTTGTCATGAAATTCACCGGATCGGCGACGTGCTCCATCACCATGTACGAATACGCCACGTCGAATCTGTTTTCAGGCAGTTCCGCCTCTTCGAAGACCTTGTGCTCCACCTTCGCGAACACCGGCGGCTGAACCACATTCACGTCCGGCTCGATGCCCCACAATTCGCCAAAGCAGCGACTCACGGCCTCCGTCGCCCGAGGCCGCTGCCCGATTCCCACCCCGCACCCGATATCCAGCCCGCGTGCGCCCGCGCCGTACCGCTCCGCCTCATTCCGCACGAATGAGCAGAACATGGTCACTCGATCCGACTGATCATGCGGAAAGTTGTACGTCGGTACCAGGTCGTCAAACTTCCAGGTCGCGGGCGGCTTGTCCCAACCCGCCGTCACCGGATCCTCGTTGCCGATGACCCGCTTGGTCTGCTCCGTTGTCAATGTGCAGCCCCTTTGGTCGCGGACTTCGCCGCGTCCGCCCCTGCAGCGCCCGACCCTGCCGGGCCGCTCGGATTGGCGCGATACCACTCGATAGTTCGCTTCAATCCCTCTTCAAACGTCACCTGGCTCTTCCAACCCAGCAGCCGCTCCGCCTTCTCCACCGACAATTTCCGCCGCGGCTGCCCGTCCGGCTTGGTCGTGTCCCACACGATCCCGCCCTTGAAACCCGTCAGTTTCACGATCAACTCCACAAGATCCTTGATCGTGATCTCAAAGCACGCACCCAGATTGATCGGGTCCGGGTCGTTCATCATCTCCGCGGCGCGGCAGATTCCCTCCGCTGCATCGTCTACATACAAAAACTCGCGGCTCGCCGCCCCCGTGCCCCAGCACACGATCTCTTTGTCGCCCCGCTGCTGCGCTTCCACGCATTTGCGGATCAACGCCGGGATCACATGGCTGCTCTTGAGGTCAAAGTTGTCGAACGGTCCGTACAGATTTACCGGCAGCACGAACGCGCCGCGAAAACCGTACTGCAACCGATACGCATCCAGCATCTGCCACGCCGCCTTCTTCGCGACGCCGTACGGCGCGTTGGTCTCTTCCGGATACCCGTTCCACAGGTCGTCTTCCTTGAACGGGATCGGCGCAAACTTCGGATACGCGCAGATCGTCCCGACCTGAATGAACTTGCCGCCGCGCTCGCTCATCGCGTCGAGCCGCGCCTCTTCAATCAGGTGCAGCGCCATCGCCATGTTCGCGAAGAAATACCGCCCCGGATTGGCCTGATTCGCCCCGATGCCCCCCACTTCGGCCGCGAGATGGATCATCACATCCACTTTCTGTGGCCCGAACGCCGTGCGATAGAGCCGGGCGCAATCGGCCCTGTCGGTCAAATCGAAGTCCTTCCGGCGCGGAATGAACACGTTTCCCGGCTTGACTCCCCGATGTTTCAGCCGCGCCTGGACGGCGCGCCCCAGGAACCCGGCACCCCCGGTGATCACGACTCGGGCGTTGGGCCAGTCAATCGGAGTGGTCTGTACGGATGGGGCGTTCGCCATAGGGTCGGGAGTTTATGCGGTTCCGAGGTAATTCCCAGCCGCCTGGTGCTGTTCCAAACGGGACTGCATGACGCGTCTGCTTATCGGTTGAGCGACGGTACGAACGCCGCGCAGATTCAACACTTCACGATTCGTGTTGAGGTTTCGTATCGTCGCACACGCGGATGCCAGCAAGTCCGGTCGTCGCCGCGATTCTCGGACGCATTGAAAGCCTCGGCGCGCGAAATCCCCCAGGTTTGCTGGAATGCTGTGGTAGGCTGCGTCGAGCTCGTCGCCCACCAAGGAACAGCTCCATGTCGATTCGTCGCCCGCCGTTGGTCTTGCTCGCTTTGTCCCTCGCTCTGAGCCTCGCCGCCACCATCGCCCGGGCTCAGAATCAGTCATTCACCTATCAAGGCAAACTCGCCGAATCCGGAGCGCCAGCGACCGGCGCCATCGATCTGACCGTCAAGCTCTTCAATACCGACACCGGCGGCTCGCCCATCGGATCCCAGACCATTAACGGCGTTCCCCTCATCGGCGGCGTTTTCACCATCACGCTCAACGCCGGCGGCGAATTCACCGCCAACCCCTTCGCGACCGGCGCCGACCTCTGGGTCGAGATCACCGTCAACGGCCAGACCATTTCGCCGCGCCAGAAACTCACCGTCGCTCCCATGGCCGCCTTCTCCGCGGCACCGTGGGTGCTCAACGGCACGACGCTGTCGTACACCGGCGGCAATGTCGCGATCGGCTCGTCGATCGCGGATCGCCCGCTGACCGTCAACGCCCCAAGTTTCGACATCTTCGGTGTCCGATCGGCGCAGATGATGAGCTTCCAAGCCGATCAGGTCACCCGCTGGCACCTCAATCTGTACGACCCCTTCTCAGCGATCACCCCCTCCTACGGCCTCAACTTCTCAGAGTCCGGCGTTTCCGACTTCCGCTTCTTCCTCGCCAAGGGCGGCAACATCGGCATCGGCACGCCGACGCCCACGGGCCGGCTCGAGATCGCTTCGCTCAACGACGCCCTTGTGATCCGGCCACCCGACCTGAGCAGCGGTCAGTCCGCACGGATCGCCTTCAAGGATCCCGACAACAGCACCCCCACCACCCTTCTGCTCTTCAAGGACACGGGCTTTCCCAACCTCAGCGTCAACAGCACGACCTCCATGCCCGCCCGACTGGGCGTGAACACCACCGATCCGACCAAGGCTCTCGACGTCCGCGGCGAGATCGCCTTCGGCCCCGCGGGTCAGTTCTCCCCCGTCGGCTCCGGCGCCGCGCCCGCCCGCGTCGTCTTCGCGCTGATCGATGGCTCCAACGGCTCGATCTATTACGCGGATGGCGTCACGGTCGCCCGCACCGGCGTGGGACGGTACACCGTGACGTTCCAGCCATCGTTCTCAAGCTATCCCGCAGTGAGCATCACCCCCGTAACCGGCGCGAGCGGGGTGACGGCGACCGCGGACCTTTTGAGCAACGTGCAAGTAACCGTGTACCTGCGCGGCACGGGGGGCCTCTTCGTCGATACCCCGTTCTCGATCTTCGCCATCGGTCCGCGGTGATGTGTCCGCATGATCTTGCAGCGACCGATCCCGACGGCCCGGAGAGGGTTCCGGCGTATCCTCCCCCTTCGCAGCGACCCTCGGAGGATTTGGATGCGTCTGACCATGGTTGGAACCGGGTACGTCGGCCTTGTCACCGGCGTTTGTTTCGCCGGAACCGGCAACGATGTCACCTGCCTCGACGTTGACGCCCGCAAGATCGACGCCCTTCGGCAGGGCCGCTGCCCCATCTACGAGCCCGGCCTCGAAGAACTCCTCGAACGCAACATCAAGAACGGCCGCCTCCGCTTCACCACCGATGCGACCGAAGCGTACAAAGACGCCGAATTGATCTTCATCTGCGTCGGCACCCCAAGCGACGACGCCGGCCATGCCGACCTGAAGTATGTGCTGGCTGCCGCTGATGACATCGCCGCCGCTCTCAAGCGGTTCCCCGGCAAGCCGCGCACCGTCGTCGTGAAATCGACCGTCCCCGTCGGCACCACACTCAAAGTGCGCGACCGCATCCGTGCCGCCGCCCCGGGCACGAAGTTTGGTATCGCCAACAACCCGGAGTTCCTGAAAGAAGGCGACGCGATCACCGATTTCAACAAGCCCGACCGCGTCGTCGTCGGCGTTGAGGACGAGGAAACCGGGGCGCTCTTCCGCCGCCTCTACGACCCTTTTGTCCGAAACGGGCACCCCATCTTCCTGATGGACATCCTTTCTTCCGAAATGGTCAAATACGCCAGCAATAACTTCCTCGCTACGAAGATCTCGTTTATCAACGAGATGGCAAACCTCTGCGAGGCATACGGGGCCGATATCGGCAAAGTCCGCGAAGGCATGTGCGCCGACAAGCGCATCGGGTCGCAGTTCCTCTATCCAGGCTTGGGCTACGGCGGTTCCTGCTTCCCCAAAGACACGCTCGCCTGCATCGCGATGGGCCAGAGCGCCGGCGTCCCCGTTTCCGTCAGCCAAGCCGTTCACGACACCAATCAGCACCAGCGCGATCGCTTCTTCGCGCGGATCGAATCTCACTTCGGCGGCAATCTCAAGGGCAAGTCCCTTGCCTTCTGGGGTCTGGCCTTCAAGCCCCGCACCGACGATGTCCGCGAAGCGCCCGCGCTCACGCTCATCCGGAAGGCTCTGGCTGCGGGCGCAACAGTTCGCGCCTTCGATCCCGTCGCTTCCGAAACCGCCCGCGCCGAGCTCGGCAACGGTCCCACGATTGTTTCAGAGATGTACGAGGCCGCAAAGGGCGCCGACGCGCTGGTGATCTGCACGGATTGGGACGATTTCAAGAGCCCCGATTTCGATCGCCTCGCCGCTGCGCTCAAGTCCCCGGTCGTTTTCGACGGCCGCAACCTCTACCGACCCGACGAACTTGTCCGCCGGGGCTTCACGTACTACAGCGTCGGACGCGCCGGTGCGGCTCCCGGGAGCCGAGCACGATGACCACCGCCCCGGCACCATCCACGCCCCTCGACCCGTCGAGAATCCGGCTTTGTCTTCTGCAGCCGGCGCTCCCCAAGTACCGCCTGCCCGTTTTTCGCGAACTCGCCTCGCGCCAGGGCATCGACTTCCAATTGTTCTACTCCGCCGATGAACCGGTGAAGAACGTCACCCCCGAAGGTTTCAAAGGTCAGCCCATCGCTTCCCGACTCCTTCTCAAGCGACCGCGCTTGATCTGGCGCCAGGCCCAGATCGACCTTGTCGATCCCAGCCGCTTCGACATCCTCATGGCTGGCTGGAACACCCGTTACCTCACCCTCGTGCCCTCGCTCCTGCTCGCCAAGAAACGCGGCATCCCCGCCATTCTATGGGGACACGGCTATTCCAAGAATGAATCCTTTTCGCGTCGATTCATCCGCGACAGCACAGGCAATCTCGCCACCGCGATCCTTTTCTACGGCGCTACAGCACGCAACCGTTTCGTTGAACGAAACGGCCGGGGCGAACGCGCCTTCGTCGCGCCCAACTCGCTCGATCAACGCGAGATCCAGAGCGCTCGCCAGTATTGGCTCGAACGACCCGAAGAATTACGGCGCTTCAAGGAGCAGCACGGCCTGCTCCCAGGCCCCGTTCTCCTTTTCGTCTCCCGCCTCGTTCCCGAAAATCACACCGAAATGCTCGTTCGCGCCGGGGCCATGCTCCGCAAAGACTACCCCGACATCAAAATCGTCATCATCGGCGGAGGCGACGAAGAAAACAATCTTCGTGCCATCGCCAAGGAATGCGCAATCGACGATCGCACAGTTTTCACCGGCGCCATCTACGACGAACCCGCCCTCGCTCCCTGGTTCATGAGTTCCGACCTGTTCGTCTATCCCCGCAACATCGGGCTCAGCCTGCTCCACGCCATGGGCTACGGACTACCGGTCATCACCACCGACTACGAGCCATCCTGGGCACCGGAAGTCGATGCACTCAAGCCCTGGATCAACGGAATGACCTATCAGGACCGCTCGGTTGACGCGCTCGCCCATATCGTCGGTGCCGTCCTCTCCGACCGCGACCGCCTCGACCGCATGAAGGCCAGCGCCCTTCGGACCGCGACCGAGGATTACAGCCTCACGAAAATGGTGGACGGCATGGAAGCCGCGATTCGCTATGCCTACGGCACCCGGTCCAGGCACTAGGTTCATCCGACACCTCACGCCGATACTCTGGCTCCCGGTCCCTGCGTAGGAGCCTCATGCACGTCGTCATCTTCGAGCCATGCCCGAGAGGTCACCGTTTCACCTACGTGAAGCACATCATCAACGCGCTCGCCCCGCTCCCGGTCAAGATCACGCTCGCAACCGGTCCCGGTGCTTCCGAGTGCGAAACCTACACGGAACAACTCGCCCCGCTCACCTCCCGCTTTTCGACGGCCGAGTCCTACCCCGAAGTCGATCCCACCGGAAGGTTCGGTTTCGCCTGGAACACCGCCGCTTCTCTCGCCCGCGCCGCCGCAGACCTTCGTCCTGATCACCTGATCTCGCCCTGCTGCGACGGGGCCCTCGAGATGCTCGGCGCGCAGCGACTCACGCGCCGCGCGCCCGCGCTTGCCGGCACCGAACTCGAAGCAATGCTCATGACCGCTTCGTGGGTCTATCTCGATCGCCATTCGCCGCGACGCTGGGCCAGGCGGAGGGCCTGGGCCGCACTCGTCGGTTCCAGTCCGGTCCGCACCCTGCACGTCATCGACCCGATTCTGCAACGATCATTCCGCGCGCTGACACCGGGCATCGCCTCGCGAACCGTTCTATCGCCCGATCCCGTCGAAGCCGTCCCCCAAGTCAGCAAGGCCGAGGCCCGCCGCCGCCTCGGAATCGATGAAGGCGGCCGCCTCATCGCCTGCGTCGGCCGACTCGACGAGCGCAAGGGCGTCGACATCCTCATCCGCGCCTTTCGCGCCGCGTCGCTCCGAGACGACGATCGGCTCCTCCTCGTCGGCACGCACATGCCCGAGATCACCTCGCTCCTCGAGAGCGAGGCCTCCGATCTTGTCCGATCGGGGCGAATCATCTCCCGAGGCGGCTACGTCACCGACGAGCAGATGTCGCTCGCCATCGCCGCCGCCGACCTGGTCGGCGTGACGTACCGGCGCCGCCATCTGGGCTCCGCGAGCATCATCATCCGCGCCGCCGCACAAGGCCGCCCGATCCTCAGCTCCGACGTCCGCTGGCCCGGAGAAACCTGCCGCCGCTTTGCCCTCGGAACCGTCTGCACCGCGAACGATCACGACATGGTCGTTCGCCGTCTCCGTGAAGCGCTGGAATCTTCCACCCAATTCACGCCCCACCCCGCCGCGGCACGGTTCGTTCGGTTTCACACTGTCGAAAACGCCCACGCCTACTGGTCGCGCCGGCTCCGCCAGCGTCTCAACCTCTCTTCCCCGGCCCCTCTGCTCACGTGGGATTGGGTGCTGGAAACCGCCCTTCCGCTTCCCGGGGGCGAGCCGCCGCCGTAGCCGGCGCTTCAATTCCCGCTCCTCACACCTTCGCGGATCCACCATGTCCCGATCGATCCACAAACTTCTCAACCGCCTCATCCCGATCAGAGGCACCACCGCCCTCCGAAACGCGGCGCTGCAGGTCATCCCGACCATGCGCCATCTCGACATGCCCACGCGCCTCCGACACCTCGCGTCGCTCGGCTTTGTTCCCAAGGTGATCTTCGACATCGGCGCCGCCCGCGGCGAGTGGTCCCGCCTCGTCCACACCATCTTTCCCGATGCTCGTCTCGTTGGGTTCGAACCAAACCAGCGCGAAAAACCCGCCCTCGACGCCCTGAAGCGCGAGTTCCCCGGCTTTGACTACAAGCTCGGCTTCCTCGGACCCAGGCGCGAGACTGTGCGCTACGCCGACGAGAACACGCAAACCTCGATCCTCAGCGAATCGCGCCTGTCCGGCACGGCTACCGCCGAGATGTACGTTCTCGACGAACTGATCGCGTCGGGCGAGATCCCGAACCCCGACTTCATGAAGCTCGACGTCCAAGGCTTTGAACTCGAAGTACTCAAGGGCGCCGAATCGACCCTCAAGGCCGGACCCGCACTCCTCCTCGAAGTAAACTTTGTGGAGTTCCTTCCGGGCGTGCCCCTCTTTGAAGACGTTCTGAAATTCATGAGTGAACGCGACTTTGTGCTGCACGATGTCATGGGCCTCGTTCGTCGACAATCCGATGACGCACTCTGGTTCATGGACATCTTTTTTCTGAAACGTGACCACCCGCTGCGCCGCGCCTGAAACCGGTTCGAACGGTCGCCGATTCCCGTCGCCCGTCTTTTTATTCGGTTATTCACCAACTTCGTCCAGCCGATCGGCAGTTCCGATATCCATCGGCGCATCGCGCTGCGTCGCCTTGCCGGCAGGTGCCGAAAGTACCCTGATTCGAAGCACAATTCCACGCCGCTGTGCCCCGGTTCGCCAACACAGTCCCCCGGCCTCCGATGCCTCACCTTCACCCCCTTGACGATCGTCGTGGCCTCGACTTCCCCGACCAAAGGAACGCCTCCCCAACTGCCGATTACATACTCTCCCGATCACGTCTGAAGTCAGCGTGTGTCCGATCTGGGGTTCGTTCGGACGAACGTTCTTCCGATTTCGGTCTCGCAGGCTCTCGTGCTTTCCCCGGTGAGTAATACCCCACAAAACGCCGAAGGCTCGCCGCCCGCCTCCGCGGCCGCCCCGAACCCGGGCTCTGGCGGCTACGCGAAGAAAGTCGTGACCGGTTCGATCTGGATGATCGCCAACACCGTCGCCAGTCGCGTCGGCAGCTTTGTCTCCCAGATCTTCCTCGCCTGGTGGCTCACCAAGTCCGACTTCGGCGTCGTCGGCATCGCCCTCGCCATCAGCGGCGTCGCCGCTGTCCTCCGCGACGGGGGCGTCCGCCAGATCCTCCTCAAACGTCACAGCGAGCACGACAGACTCCTCGGTCCCTGCTTCTGGATGGCGATGGGATTCAACTCCGTCCTCGCCGTCCTGCTGACGGTCGCCGCCTTTCCATTGTCGCGGCTGTACAACGACAGCCGCCTCATCCCCATGCTCGCCATCATCGGCTGGAGCATCCCTCTCGGCACCATCGGCGGCATCCTCCTCACCAAACTCACCGCGGACATGCGCTATCGCGAGAATGCTTCGGTCATTACCTCCAGCGCCATGGTCCGCTACGTGTCTTCGGTAGTGTTCGCCTATTTCGGGCTCGGCCCCCTGTCGTTCGTTCTGCCCAACGTTCTCTGCGCTCTGACCGAGAACACGCTGACGTTGTACTACAGCAACAACCGGCCCTGGCGGCTCGCGCCTCATGTCAATGAGTGGTGGAGCCTTTTCCTCAGCTCGCGTTGGGCGCTCCTGGCATCACTCGGCATCGCCGGAATGAACCAGGGTTCCAGCGGGATGATCGGGCTCGCCGCCCCGCTCGAAGTCGTCGGCATCTATACCTTTGCCTACCTCATTGTCGTTCAGATCGGCATCCTGCTCTCCACCAACATCAACTGGGTCCTCGTGCCCGTTTTCACCCGGCTCGCGGAAGACGAACAGCGCAAACGCGCCGCCGTACTCCGCACGCTCCGCCAGGTGAGCCTCATCGCGACGTTCGTATCGCTCGGGCTCGCCGCCACCTACCGACCGCTCGAGTCTCTGGTCTGGCATGAACGCTGGGCCGCCAGCATCCTGCCCGTGCAGATCATGGGCGCCGGCTACGCCATCAATGTCTTGCTCTGTATCAGCCTCGCGGTCCAGCAGGCTCGAGGCCAATTCCGCGCTTGGGGCGTCGGCCTGTTGCTGCTAGCCGCCGGCACCATGCTCTCGGCATACCTCGGCACTCTGCTCGGCAAGCCCGAGCTCGATAACGCTATTTTCCTTGCGCTCCACTCCCGGTCTTTCTGGCCCTACGTCGCCGAACGCATCTGGATTTCCAGCGTCTACATCGCACTCGTCACCGCCAGTTTCGGGGTCTGCGCCAGCCTTATCCATTTGACTGTCGCACTGAAGCCTCTGGGCGTCGGCCGACGCGAAGTCATAAAGAATGCCCTCATCGTGTGGTCGATCGGCCTGCTCGCCGGCGCGCTCACCATCGCCATCGACTCGCTCGTGGATGCGCCCTTCCGAAACATCCTTGCCCAGTGGGTTGGCAATCGCGCCGGAGTCTCGATCGCCGAATTCCTGCTCTTCGGCGCCAACGGGCTCTTCTTCACCGGCGTCTACGCCATCCTCGTTCGAACTGTCGTCCCCGATGCGCTGACCGAGGCAATCCAGATGTTCCCGGCGCGCCTGCGCGCCCCCGCCGCCTCGATCTTCCGCATCGATATCGAAACCGCCCCGCACGCCACCGAGCCCAAAGCAGCCCCAGACCCCGGCTGAGCCCGGACGCCATCACTTCTCCGGTCGCGGCGGTACACTCCTCTCGCTTCCGTCCACCCCTCCCGCACACTCCGCGCGCCCGACCACCCGATGCACCGTGCCGTACTCACTTCATGCCGCGTCCTGAGCGCCGCTCTTTGGGCCCTCGGTGCACTTCTTCTCTTCGTCTGGCTCGTCGGCAGAGTCTTCAACGACTCCTTCCGATGGTCGCAGTACATCTTCTGGATTCCCACCGCCTTCACCATCCTCATGGCCGGCCTCACCTGCGCGCTCGCGCTCTCCCTCCAATTCTTCATTCGAGGTTACGAGCAACTCCAGTCCGGCGGCCCACCCGAGAACCGACCTCCTTTCTACATTCGATACGCCAAGAACCCCTTTCTCCTCCTTTGTATCGCATGGTTCTTCTGCGCCGCCTGGTCCGGAATCTTTGAACACAAAATGCTCCGCGAGTGGGGCCTCGATTTCTCCGATCGCCGGCGCAACCAGCCGACCAACACCCTGCTTTTCTGGAACCTCGGCGGCAGCGCCCGCGCGAACTGGATGGATCAACTCCGGCTGATTGACGCCGATGTTGTCGCCCTCTCCAACCGGCCCAATTGGGCCACTTTCAAGGACTTCGAATCTCTCGGCAAGGACGCCGACGGCAAGCGGCAGCGCACCACCTTCCTTGCCGGAACTTTCATGGTCAACACCCGCCTCACACTCCGCGAGTGGGGCCTCACCGCCCTCAATATCGAGGGAGGCGTCGGCTTCGACGTCCGCAAGCAGAGCGGCCGCTACAACGGCAACGACCCCGGCTATGCCATGTACCTGATCTTCGATCCCGAAGGCACCGTCAAACAAGCAACCGGTCAGCCCTTCGTCGTCTGGCTCATGGACCTTCCAAGCGATCCCTCTCTCAGTCGGCAGCACGTCACGACGCAGGCACTCGCCGCCATCGATGCCTGGCGCGGCACCGCCACCGTCCTCTCCGCCGAGCCCGATTCCAAGGGCGAGCCGCAGTGGATCAACGTCCCCGCCGAGCAACTCGGCCGCAAAGGATTCCCGCTCCCCGATGTCATGATGGGCGACTTCAACATTCCCCGCGGCAGCCGAAGCCTCCAGAACCTCGTCGGCGATATGGAAAACGCATACGACCAGGCCGGCAGCGGCTACACCGCCTCCTATCCGCGCAAAGTTCCCTTTTCCCAACTCGATGGCCCCGGCCTCTTCTCGGTCGTCCGCTTTTTCATCCCAAGCGACGTCCCCTTCTTCCACATCGATCAGGCCTTCATCGCACCCAGCCTCCACGCCACCCGGTACAGAGTCATGAATCTCGGCGCAGGTACGCACTGGGCCCAGTTCATCGAGATCCAGGCGCGTTGACCGCGCCGCGATCACCGATTTCGATCCCGAATGCGGCAAGCGATCCGAGCGCGCCCGCTCGAAATCTACCCGTACGACAATCTCGAATTCTTGCCGGCGTGAAGAACGCTTCCGCTCTGCACGCACGCCCGCAATTCTGAATCAATGAGTGACGCCCCACACCAAGGCTGCTATCAGTAAGAGAATAATCAATCCCACAACGCCCAGCATGATCCATTGACGCAGCTTCTTGCGGAAATCCCGCTTCTTGATCCGCAACAGCAAGTCCTGCCACTCCGCATCGCTCGCTTCGTCCTCGCCGCGCACCGCGCCCTCCGTCCGCCTGGCGATGAGCACCATCATTTCTCCGTGCAACGCCTCCGCCTTGCGATACGGCTCGATCGATGCCGCGACGGAGATCTTCCCCCGGTCGAACTCGACGAACACCCGCTGCGGGTCCTGCTGCATCAGGAACATCGACTTGCGGGATCTCTTCGCTCCCTTCGCAAACTCGACACGTCGCGCCAGGTGCGGCCGCACGCCGCACTCCGGACACGGCAGCTTCATGTCGATGCCCCGAAGGTCATACCCGCAGCCCGTGCACGGCCGACTCTCCTTGACCGGGTCGAACACGCCGATCCGCTCGAACCCCATCGCGATCAATCCCTTTTCGGCCCGTGAAAACGCCTCGTCCGCCTCGAGCGTGGTGATGAATTCGTGTTCGACCAGCATGTTCAAATCCCTTTCCACTCGAGCAGAATCACGAATCCATTATGCACAAAGTGCAGCAGCATCCCGGGGTAGACCGAGCCGCTCCACCGCCGGAACGCCCCGAGCACCACGCCGATCAAAAGCAGGTGCGGAAAACTCGGGACGTTCAGATGCAGCACCATAAACATTGCCGCCGAGACAAAGATCGCGGCCGTCGGCCCGGTCAATTTCGCCATGTTCGGCTGAATGATTCCGCGAAACGCGAGTTCTTCGATCACCGCCGGCTGCACCGCCGTCATCAGAACGACAAGCCACCAGCCAAACCCGAGCGATCGCGCCGCCGCCGCATACTCGTACGCGCGCCCGCCGGCGACCTGGTTAAACGCTCCCGTGGCGATCCACGCCGCACCAAACGTCAGGACGCCCGCGGCCGCCGCGCCCGGAAACCACATCCACCACCACGGTTGCCGCTCGCCCGACCGGAATCGAAGGCCCTCCGCCGCTTCTCGCCCCGCAAAGAACAAGAACCCGAGAACGATGATCGCATCGACCGACTCGATCCCCCCTTCCACGATCAATTTCCAGGCATCACCTTTTTCAAACGCAAGGGCGATCGACCCGATCAAGCTCATACCGAGCAAGAGTCCATACAGCCAAAGACACACCGCCATCGGCCGCCCTTCCACGCGCCGTTCGGCCTCCTGATGCTCTTTGACCTCTTTAACTCTCTCGCAGCGTGCACAAGTTCCCGTCGCCAGCGCCGCCCCGCACACGCCGCAGAACCCGCGCGCCGGTTCGATCGATGATGCGCCCGATGCATTCCCCGAGTCCTCGCTCACGTCATCGCCGCCCTTGACACCGCCATCTCCCGTTTCAGCTTCCGGTGCGCCAGGCCCGCCTGCACCGATCGAATCAGGAGCGCCAGGATAATTGCGTTGAGAAAGATCCCGTCAAGAACGCTCGCCGGGTTCGCGATGACCCCGATCGACCACAGCGTGACAAGTATCACAAGGCCCGTGACCGCGGCCGGAAATGGATGAAACCTCGACCAGATTGCAAGCCCCAAAAAGAGCGCGGCAAGCACTCCCGTAATGATGCACATCACGAGCGCGCCCGCCTTCACCTGGGGCGTGCTGGCCTGAGTGAACACGAGCACAATGAACGCAAATCCGAGCACTTGCAACACCGCGACCACCATCAGTCCGGTGAAGGCCTTCTTCATCGTCTTCCGCAGAACCTCGCCCTGCAGCGATTGACCCGCAACGCTTGTCGCGATTCCCCGTTCCTCGTTCACGATCCGGGGTGTCGCGCTCCCGACCGCCACCGCCTTCCCGCAGCTCGTGCAGAATTGGACCCCGTTCGCGACTTCCGCATTGCAGTGTGGACAATTCATGTGTGCTCCCCCGGGGAGTCTACAAAGTCCTCCCCCCCGCCTCCCTCCGCGCAGCGATCTCCAGTTCGCGCACCCTCCCCGCCCCGCGCAAATCGTTCTCCTCTGCGCCTCTGTGACTATTTGGAGAGGTACCTCACGCCCTCACCAACCGCTCGCCCATTCCGCCCGCAGACTTCTTCATCGCATCGCGGGTATCAACCCCCACATTGCTGCCCTTCGCCACCACACCGTAGTCAAACCCGAGTAGTTCATCGAGATCCAGCCGCGCTGAGCCACGGATCGGCGCCGCCCGGAGACTAGGGCCCCGGAGAACTCAACCAGGATTACTCGCCCCTTCCACTGCGCCTCAGCGTCGCGACGCGAAGAGCAGTCAATTCTCGCTCGCGTTCCGCCATCGACTCCCCGGCTTCCTTTGCCCGCTCCGCATGCCCGGCCTTGGCGCACACCCGCGAAAGATCCCGCTCCAAATCAATGAGCAGCACCTGCCGCGCGGGAAATGCACCGAGCTCCGCGCGCCGGTCGATCGCGTTCGCCAGCGAAGAGAGTTGCTCTTCCGCCGCGTTCATCGCGTCCGTCTCTTGCGAGGCACACGCCCGCGCGCCCCGCGCGCACGCCAGCCGCACCTTCGCCGTCCAGACATTGAAGTGATCTTCGCCCAGTAATCCGGCAAACTGCGCCCGCGCCGATTCCGCGCGAGCAGCCGCCTCCTCCGCGAGCGCCGCCGAGTCTTGGTCCCCCGCGAACGACAACTCCGTCAGGCACGCCGCCAGCCGCATGTTCGCGTTCCCGAACAGCGGGTGTGTCGGTGGCATCACCTTCGCCGCGACCGCCAGCGACTTTCGCGCCAGAACTTCCGACCCGACATAGTCCCTCTCCGCCCACTTCACATTCGCCTTGCCGAGCAGCGCATTCGGCACGCGTACGTTGTCCTCGCCCGCGCTCTTGTAATAAATGCGCAGCGCCTCATCAAATTCCTTCGTCGCATCTTCGAACTCCCCCGCATCCACGAGCACGGCCCCAAGGTTGTTGTGAAACGTCCCCACGTTCATGTCGTCCGGACCAAGCGATTTCACCATCGGGTCGAGTTGCGCGCGGTAGATCCCGATCGCTTCCGCCAGTTGTCCGGTTCGGTGCAGGACAAGCGCCAGCGACGCCCAACCCATCGCGATCGACGGATGCGCCGGCGGCAACAGTTTCGCCAGCGCGTTCGCCCTCACGCGGCAGTACGGCTCCGCTTCCGCGTACCGCTGCTGAAGCAAGTACGCATCCCCCATCAACCCCGCAACCCGCATCGTGTCCGGATTGTCCGGCCCCAGATGCTCCCTCATGATCTCGTACGACCGCTTCCCCGAAATCTCCGATGCCGGCCCTTCCCCCGCTTCGATCTCCGCTTGCGCCTGATGCTCCAAAACCTGCGCAATATTCAGAGTTCGCGGCCCCGTCACGCGCTCGTAGATCCGAACCGCTTCCTTCAGTTTTTCTGTTGCCGCTTTTGGATCGAGCTTGATCATCGCAAGCCCCAGATTGGCCGTCGCGTCCGCCGTCTGCTCGCTCATCTCTCCGAACAGTCTCTGATTGAGTTCGAGCGCCTTCTCGGCCGTCGCGACCGCTTCCTTGTCGCGCCCCGTGATGTGGTACACACCCGTCATCTTGATCAGGAGCGCGCCCGATGCTTCCGATTCGTTCCCGGATGCCTGTGTCTGCTTATCGATCGCGATCCTGTACTGCTCTTCCGCCGGGCCAAACTCCCCGATCCTGTAATACACATCCCCGATCGTCTTCCTCAGGTCCGCTTCCACCGCCGGCTGCCCATTCAGCTTCGCGCTCAATCCCACCGCCGCCTTATCCATGATGTCCTTAAGCAACGCCGTATCCCGCGCCTGCGCCACCATCGGGTCGATCCCGCCGATCATCTCCTTCAGGAGCGACGCCACCTGCTCCGATCGTGCCGCGGCAGATTTCGCCCTCGCATACTGCACATTGCTCACCACCAGCCCAGTCACCATCGCCAGTAGCGCGATCGATGCGCCCGTCATCAGCGCCGTGTTCCGCCTCGCAAACTTCTTGAACTGGTACACCGCGCTCGGCGGCCGCGCCGCAATCGGCCGATGCGTCAGGAACCGCTCGATGTCCGCGCCCAGCTCGGCCGCCGACTGGTACCGCCGCGTCTTGTCCTTCTCGAGCGCCTTCGCGCTGATCGTGTCGAGATCCCCCCGCCACGCCGCGTCCACGCTCCCCAGCCGTTGAGGCTCCTCGTCCCGAATCGCCCGCACCGCGTCCGGCAGCGCACGTCTCGTGAGATCATGAGGCGATCTGCCGGCGATCAATTCGTACAGAATCACGCCCAGCGCGTAAACATCACTTCGAAAATCAATCTCATCCGCCTCGCCCGAAACCTGCTCCGGACTCATGTACGCAAGAGTCCCGATCAACTGCCGCTCACCCGTCTGCAGCATCGTCAGCCGCTGCTCGCCCTCGCGCATCTCCGCCGCGCGGGCCACGCCAAAGTCCAGCACCTTCGGCTGACCCGAGTCATCCACCAGAATGTTCGCCGGCTTCAGATCCCGATGGATCACGCCACGCCGATGCGCGTGCTCCACCGCATCGCACACTTTCTCTATCAGCCGCAACTTGTCCGGGGTGCCCAGCTTCCGCTCCGCGCAGTACGCATCCAGCGTCTTGCCCTGCACCAGTTCCATCGCGAAGTACGGCTGCACGCCGAACCCCGCATCCGCCGTCCCCGCTTCGATGATCT
Source organism: Phycisphaeraceae bacterium (assembly GCA_019636565.1). Lineage (GTDB taxonomy): Bacteria > Planctomycetota > Phycisphaerae > Phycisphaerales > UBA1924 > JAFEBO01. Next base: position 39,727 of record JAHBXG010000026.1, on the reverse strand, counting down.
GCGCAATCCCGGGGTGCTGCAGTTTTCCCAGCACTTCTGCTTCATACTCAAGCCGCCGCAGCACCGACGGACTCGCCAGCCCAGGTCGAATCACCTTCAACGCCACCGTCCGCTGTGGCCGCCTCTGCTCCGCCACATACACAACTCCCATCCCCCCGACGCCAAGCACCGACAGAATCTTGTACTGCCCGATCGTCCCGCCCGCCGGCAACATCGCAGCCGCGGCATCCGCTTCCGTCACCCCCGACAACACCGGTGGCGGCCGATCCAGCACACCTTCCGCACCCTCATTCCAGGAAAGTAGCGACCGAACCTCATCAGCAAGCTCGGCATCCGACCCGCACTTCTGCAAAACAAACCGTTCACGCTCCGCCCCCGAAAGCCCCCGCGCTTCCTTGAACACCCCCTCCGCGATGCGCTGACGTTCGTGATTCATGTGTCCCACGTTGCTAGCCGACCACAATCAGAGACATTCACCACAGAGGCACAGAGGCACAGAAAGGAAGTTGACCTGGAAAGGCAGAGATTGTCATGCGCTCTGCATTGATCCCAGCTCAAACCCCGTCGCCGACGGCTCTGCCTTTGTCTTCAGCCAAATCTGTCTGCCTCTGTGCCTCTGTGGTGAATGTCTTTCTCTTCAGTCTTTGTCCGCCTGCTTCGCCAACTCCCGATGCAACCACCCTCTCGCATACGCCCATTCTTCCTTCACCCACGTCGCCGACTTCCCCATCGCCTGCGCCGTCTGCTCGTTGGTCAATCCCGTAAAAAACCGAAGCATCACAATCTGTCCCTTCACCGGGTCGTACGCCTCCAACTTCCTCAGCGCATCATCGAGCGCCAGCATCGTCTCCGCCTCCGGCTCGGTCGCCAGCAGCGCATCGTCCATCTCGATTCTTTTCTGACCCCCCCCGCGCTTCTGACGCCCGCGATGCCGCGCCCGCTCGACCAGAATCCGCCGCATCGCCTGCGCCGCCGCCCCGAAGAAGTGCGCCCGGTTGTTCCACGAAACGTCGCCATCACCCACCAGCCGCAAGTACGCCTCGTGCACCAGCACGGTCGGCTGGATGGTCACCGCCATCGCGTCTCCAACCAGTTGCGCCCGAGCCATCCGACGCAGCTCCTCATACACCAAAGGCAGCAACTCATCCGTCGCGCGCGAGTCACCCTCGCCCGCCATCTTCAGCAACTGCGTCACATTGGCCCGAGGATCCGCCTGCACCCATCACCTCCGCGCCTCGATGACATTCAACCCAAAGCGCCAAAGCCGGGTCGAACGCCACTCCTCAGCCCGAAGGGCTGACGTTGAGTAGCCGGGGTGAAGCGAGTCTTCGAGCGCCACCCCCGGTCGAGGCGCGCAACGTGCCGCACCCGAAGGCGGTGCCGATTCCGATGGCCCCAAGTCTCTCATGCAAGCCCCCCAACCGCAAGCCGGATCCAAAACCCTTCGCCAACCGCTCCAGAATCGCTCCACGCCCCCTGTGTTATCGCTCCGCATCCCACTTCCGGGCCCCGCTTTCGACATTCTTTCGATTTCCCCGCCCTCTCCTCTCGCCAACATCGCAGGCCCCTCCGAGACCGGACTCTCCGGCTCGGTTGCCGCTGCCGCGGCTCCCACTCCGTTCCCCTCCTCAGGAGCCGCACCATGTCCCCCATCAAAACCGCATTCGCCCTCTCGTTCTTCATCGCACTCGCCGCACACGCACAGGTCGCCCCAGGTTCCGCCCCATACAACGTCTCCTTCGCCACCGGCGACGTCAGCCTCCTCGCCGGCAACAACGGCGCGGCAACAGGCACAAACAGCGGAAACAAGTTCTCCGCCCACTTTGGTGGCGACCTCATCACGCAGGTCGGCCCGGGGGATGTCAATGGCAAGCTCTATTCCGGAAACGCAACCTCCATCGCCATCATCCCCTTCACCATCGGCAACCTCCCTGTCCGCATCAACACCTCGAACATGAAGGTCAACTTCAAGCTCGTCGCTTCCGGAGGGACCGGCTTCCCCGGTGATCAGGACCCCGTCGTCACCGTCAGTGTCGGCTGCCAGTTCCGCCAGCGCGTCGGCACCGAAGTCGACATCTTCAACGATCCCGACCTCGGCCTCCTGGATTTCTCCCTCGGCACCGCGCTCCTGGGCAACGGCCTCAACATCATCAATCAGGATTTGGGCACCTACCCCACCAGCCTCGTCCTCACCCCGGGCAACTACTACCTCTTCGCCTACGTCAACCTCGATGCCTCTTACTACGGCAAGGGCTACGCCGTCCCCACCCGCGGCGGAACCGTCGAATTCGGAGGCGACCTCAGCGGCGCATACAAAGGCCTCGACTACTCGTTCGAGTGGGAAACCGTTCCCGCCCCCGGCGCCGCCTCGCTCCTGGGCGCCGGCCTGATGCTCCTCGCACGCCGCCGACGCCGGTAGCCCGAAACCGTTCGCCAAGTTCCAGAATCAACACACGCAGGTGTGGACGAGCCGCGCGGCCATCGGTCGCGCGGTTTCGTTTGATTCGCCGGCACCGCCTTCTGAGATCTGAGATCTGAGATCTGAGATCTGAGATCTGAGATCTGAGAATTGAATTCGCCAAGAAACTCCCAATTCCCCGCCCTCCCCTCCGCTCAACGTCGCAGGCCCTTTCGAGCCGCCACTTTCCGGCGTCTCGGCCCTCACGGGCCAACCACACACCTGCATGCGTTTCGCAAACCAAAGGGGATTCCAATGAAGATCACGACCAAAGCCACCGTCCTCGCCGCCCTCACGCTCGCCGCGGGCCAATCTCTCGCCGTCAACACATTCTGGACCGGCAACGCCGGCGATTCCCGCTGGAACAACATCAACAACTGGAGCCCCGCGCACATCCCCAACAACGGCGACGCCGTCTACATCGGATCCAACGGCCCGGTCATCATCGGTCAGAACGAAATCGGCGTCGCCAAGAGCCTCTCGTGCACCATCGAGATGAGCATCATCGGCAACCTCTACGTCACCGACACCGCACTGCTCGCGGGTCACACATTCATGTACGGCACAAATCCCGGAATCCACGCGACCAACATCGAGATCACAGGCCAGTTCGAATACTTCAACGGAGTGCTCTCCCGCTACACACAAAGCGGCACGACTCACGTCGCCGCCGGCGCTTCCATGAACGTTCGAACCAGCGCCGCCGTCACCGTCACCTCCAACCTCAACATCGACGGCCGCGTTGACATCAACGACGCTTCCCTTTCCGTCCTCGGCGATTCCAACTACCCCATCGGCTTCATCGCCTCCGGGGGCGGCACCATCTCCATCAACGGAAACAGCACCGTTCACGGAAATGCGTATTCCTATCTCGCCAGCGACGGCACGGTCGCGCTCACCGGCTTCCAGAAACTCCCCAAGATCGATGCCGACATGAAATTCTTCAATGGCCCCTACGCCGTCCTCCGCGTCGAAGGCGGCTGCTACGCCCAGATCGGCAATCCCGCGCAGGTTGCCTTCCCTGTCGGCGTCATCAACAGCGGCTACTGGTACATCAAGGACAACAGCACGCTCCTCTTCCCCGACGGCCGCGATGTCTCCAGCATCGAAGGCAACGGCCACGTGATCGTCGAAGGCCCAAACTCCGTGTTCCACAGCATGAAGAACCTCAGCAACATCAGCTCCACACTCTCACTCCGAAACGGCGCCGATTTCTATGTCAATCCCACCGGCGGCTTCCTCACCCAGCAGGGCTTCATCGACCTCTCGCCCGGCTCTCGCCTCTCGGTTGAAGGCTCGTTCACCTGCACACCCGCAAGCTCGATCACAACCTTTCTCACCGGCATGACCACCGCGAAGACCGGCACCATCTACGCCCGCGACATGGCCCATCTCGACGGCTACTGCCTCGCCGTCTTCGATTCCGGGTTCGCCGCATCGGGCGAAGACCAGGCCGTCGCGATCGTCGAAGCCGGCCCCAGCGGCAGCGGCGTCGACTCGACCTTCGCCAACTTCCAGTCCTCCAACGCCCCCGGCCACGCCAACGCAATCTACAAGCCCTACACGGCCAACGTCGCCCTCACCTGCCGCGCCGATCTCAACAGCGACGGCTACGTCGACGATACCGACTTCGTCATCTTCGCCTACAGCTACAACATCCTCGATTGCACCGATTACAACATGCCCTACAACTGCCCCGCAGACCTGAACAGCGACGGCTTCGTCGACGACACCGACTTCGTCTTCTTCGTCAGTGCGTACAACGCGCTGCTGTGCGAGTAAGTCCGAGTTCGCAAAGAGGCTCCAAAACAAAAACCGCGAGGCTGAAAGCCTCGCGGTTTTGTTTTCGTCGCCATCGTGTTACGCTCGAACGAGCCGCTCGCCCATTTCGCCCGCAAACTTCTTCATCGCGTTGCGGGTATCGACGACAAGCTTCGCACCCTTCGCGATCGCCCCGTAGTCAAAGGCCGTGTGGTTCGTCGAGATCAGCACCACATCGAACTTCGCCAGGTTTTCCGGGGTCAGATCCACGCTGTGCATATCGAGGTTGTACTTCCGCACCGGCTTGGTGTACTTCACGAACGGATCGCTGTACTCGACCTTCGCGCCCATATCGAGCAAAAGCTCAATCAGCTCATACGTCGGGCTCTCCCGCGTGTCCGCGATGTCCGGCTTGTACGCCAGCCCCAGCACCAGCACCTTTGCCCCCTTCGTTGCCTTCCCCTGGTTGTTCAACGCCGCCGCAACCTTGTGCACCACATAGTGCGGCATCGAATTGTTCACTTCCCCCGCGATCTCAATAAACCGCGCCGGAACCTTGAACTCCTTCGCCTTCCAAGTCAGATAGAACGGATCAATCGGAATGCAATGCCCCCCCAACCCCGGCCCAGGAAAGAACGGCATAAAACCGAAGGGTTTTGTGCTGGCGGCTTCGATCACTTCCCAGACGTTGATGCCCATCGCGTCCATGATCGTCTTGAGTTCGTTGACGAGGGCGATGTTCACGCAGCGGAAGACGTTTTCGAAGACCTTGCTGGCTTCGGCGACTTCGGCGGTTGAAACGGGGACCACGGTTTTGATGGGGCCGGTATAGAGCTTGGTCGCCAAATCTCCCGAGACCTTGTCGAGGCCGCCGACTAGTTTGGGGATGGTGGTCGTGCTGTGGCTCTTGCGGCCCGGGTCTTCGCGCTCGGGGCTGAAGGCGACGAAGAGGTTTTCGCCGAGCGTCAGTTTGACGCCCTTCTTTGCCGCTTCCTTGATGATCGCCGGCAGCATGTCCTCCCGGGTGGTTCCGGGGTACGAAGTCGACTCAAGCACCACCAATTGGCCGGCGCTGGGTTTTACGTTCTCGCCGATCATGATGCCCGTGTTGATCACGTAGCTCAGGTCCGGCTCGCCGTGCGTGCCGAGCGGGGTCGGGACGCAGACGATGATCGCGTCGGCTTCGCCCAGTCGCTTGGCATCGGTTGTCGCATCGAACTTCTTGCTGCCGACAAACTGCTTGCACAGGTCCGAGCCCAGGTGCGGCAGGTAGTTTTCGCCCTTCTTGAGGAGCACCGGCTTCTCGGGGTCGATGTCGAAGCCCAGAACCGGGAAACCCGCCTCGTGGAACGCGGCCAGCAGCGGCAGGCCGACATACCCCAGACCGATCACGGCGACCTTGGCCTGACGACTCTCGATCTTGGAACGAAGTTGCTCAGCGTGCGACATGCCGCGTGTTCTCCCAAAGGCCTGTTTCTCAGCGACTAAACCGGTCATACTCACCCCCAAAAAACGCTCTCAAAAAACGGGGGTCCGACTATAGCGACAGACCCCTGCGATGATTCCCGCCAACGCTCTGAATCCCTCCGCCCCGCAGCCCGCTCGTCCGATCATTACTTCTTTGCGATCTGGCCCGTTTTGCCGCCGCTTCGGATCGACCACTAACCTCCCACCCATGCCCGGCTCGCCCATCCGCACCATCATCTGCGAACCCGCACTCGCGAAGTATCGGCTTCCCGCGTGGCGGGCATTGGCGGCACGGCCCGGCATCTCGCTGCATCTTGAGTACGCCTCGGACGGTCACGTCCCCAATGTCGATCCAGTCGGAATTGACGGACATTTCACACCCGCCCGCAAGGTCTTCCAACGTCCGGAACTCTTCTGGCACGCGGGTTATCTGGCCGCGCTGGATCGCACCCCCACGCCCGATGTCGTGATCCTCAACTGGAACGTCCGCTTTCTCGACAATCCGGTCGCCATCCTGAAAGCCCGTCGCAAGAAGATGGGCATCGTCTTTTTCGGACACGGCGTCTCCAAGAACGAAACCCCGGCGCGAAAGAACATCCGCAATGCGCTGGGCCGGCGCGCCGACTGCATCCTGGTTTATTCCGGCGCGGCACGCGATGGGCTCATCAAGGATGGGTTCGAACCCGACAGGGTTTTTGTGGCGCCCAACAGCGTGGACCAAACCGACATCCAGGCCGCGCGGCGGGATTGGGCCGCACGCCCCCGCGATCTCGAGGCCTTTCAGCGCACCAACGACCTGGGGCAGAGTTCACCGTCGCTGCCCTTTCCCGCGCCCGTGCTCATCTTCTGCGCCCGCCTCGACCCGCTGCGGCGGCTCGAACTTCTCTTCGAGGCGCTCCCCACCATCGCGCAGTCGCACCACGGCACGCAGCTCCTCATTGTCGGCGGAGGGGAGGATGAACAGCGCCTCCGCGAAATCGCCAGCAAACTCAATCTCCTCAACCCCGCCAACTCGCAATCGGCGCGGGTGCGATTCCTCGGCCCCGTCTACGAAGAGAAGAACCTCGCCCCCTGGTTCCTATCTTCCGACCTCATGGTCTTCCCCTCGCACATGGGTTTGTCTGTGTTGCACGCCATGGGCTACGGGGTCCCGGTCATTACGTGCAACGACGCGAGCAAGCACGGGCCTGAGTACGACGTGATCAAGCCGGGCATCAACGGCGATGTGTATCAGGACGGCAGCGTCCCCGATCTCGCGGCAAAGGTGATCGCGCTGCTCAACGACCGGGCCAAATTGCGGGCAATGTCGGCGGAGGCGCTGCTGACCGCGACGCGCGACTACAGCATCGAGAAGATGATCGACGGGTTTGAGGCGGCGATTCGCTTTGCCAACGCCCGCAGAGGCAAGCTCCTCTGAATCTCAGGGGTCGTTTCCTTACGAGCGAGTACGCACTCGTGCAATCATTCGTTCTCCTACGGGCAGATCAACCGGTAGTATTCGGAGAGGAACATCACAAAGTCCGCGTCGTCTACAAAGCCGTCGTGATTGAAGTCCGCTGCGCATCCGCTGGGCATCGCGTCGTCATCGCACACAAGAACGTCGTATGCAGGAAGGAAGAGCGCAAAGTCGATGTCGTCGACCAAGGCGTCGGCATTGAGATCGGCCAGACATCGGGCCGCGTCATCCGGGACAGTGTCGGCCGATTCAAACTCGATCTGCGGCACGTTCAATCCCGTCAACGTCAAACCCGAAACACTCCCAAGCTCTCCACCCGGACTCGACGCGAGGATGCGGACCTCGTTTGCACCGAACACCTGTCCGTCGATGGTGATCATCGCGCCCCCCTTCCATCGCAGCAGTGCTCCGGCGTGCGCCAAACCTTCGACTTCTTGTTTGACGGCGCCCACGCCGTCTGGCCATCCGGTTGCCTGGAAAGGTCCTGATCGCGCCCCGAGAATCCCCACCAGTACTCCGTCCTGATACATTTCAACGTCCTGCAGCGTCGCTCCCAAGCCGTTGAACTCCGGGACGACGCTGAATCCGTCGCCATTTTTCTGGATTTGCACCGATCCAAGTTCGTGATCGGGCACGCCGTTCAACTTGCCGCGGACCGACGCTCGCACCGAGCTTCCGTCCTCGAATTCGCCAACCGGGTCGATCGCCGCGGCCAACTCTCCACGCAGCACCGGACCGAAGTTCACGTCCAATCCGTCCTCGCCGCTCGAACCCATGCCCGAGACGGCAAGCCATCCGTCTTCGCTCACATTTACCAGCGCGCCGCCAATCGCATCGGTCGAAACTTTGGCTCGCGTCGGGAACCAGAGAGCCCCTGAGCAGGTCGTGCACACAGAGTAGTTCGTTGAAAATGTCCCGCCCACCCGCTGACACGCCAACGCGTGCGGCACCGAGATGCACCCCGACTGAGTTGTGCAGCACCAACCCGGAGTTCCCGGGCAACTCGGAATATCAAAGCAGGCAGTATTCGAGCAGATTCCGAGATCACCCTCTCCGTTGACATACGGCATGGCGATATCGAAGCACATCACATTCGAACCGCTCACCCCCCTCACTCGTGTCGCCATCGGCGTCGAAGTCGCGCCCGACGGAATGCTCTGCGCGAATGTCGAGGGCGAATAGTTTAAGCCCGCCGGAGTTCGTCCAACCAGGTTGACCTGCAGCGACGGCCACCCCGACGTGTTCTTGACGCGGAACGCCATCAGAACATCTCCACTTCCGTCGGTCGTGCACTCGAGTGAATCCACGATGATGCTCGAACACCCGCAGTCACCCGCCTTAAAGCACACTTGTTTGGAGCACATCAGCACCCCGTCTGAGTTCAGCAGCGAAACCGTCGCGCAGTAGTTTCCCGGCGAGATGCCTGTCGCCGTCACGTTGACGTTTCTCCAATACCCCGGCAATAGCGGCGGCGACAGATTCACCGTTCCGGACAGAATCCCAAAGCCGCTGACCGGCGAGACCTGCACCGAAGTGACCGGCAGCGTGGTCCGGTTGCGTACCGCGATCGTCCAGATCCGCTGCGTCGCGTTTTGCGGATCGCACACGGCGCCCGTGTCGATCACATCGATGCACGGGCACGTCGCGCACGAGCGATACACGCTCGAACTCCCCGCCTGCAGATCGTCCGAACCGTTCCCGTCAAAGTCTCCGGGAATCAGAGGCAGTTTCGCGGAAATGCCGCCCCGGTGGATGCCTGCGTACCAGGCCACCGGCGGCAGGAACTTGGTGCCGTCGGACCGCAAGACTTCCGCCGTCGCATCGGCGAGCGCGCCGGGTGAATCCCGCATGAGATCATCACGCCCGTCGCAATCAAAGTCTCCGACCCGCCAAATACCGGAGTAGAGCGGACCGTAACGCGTCCACGTTTGCGGATTCTTGAACGACGATCCTGTGGACAACATCACCTCGAAGCCACCCGCCGCCGACCACCGCCCCAGGTCGGATTTTCCATCCCCATTGAAATCGCCGACATACCAACCGCTATAGGTTAATTTCTGTGTGGTCCAGTTGGTCTGCGCGGCGCCAAACGCGGTCCCGGTCGCGTTCGTCAGCAAGATCCGCGGGACGGCCCCGTTGATTTGGTAAAGCATGTCCGCGTGCCCGTCGCCGTCGAAGTCTCCCGCATACACCCGACCCGATCCTGGCTGCACTCCGGTCCATGTCTGGGTCCCCTGTTCGAAAAACGGAGTCACGCCTGCGACTTTGGACAGGTGGACATACGCGCCGCTCGATGGCCTGTACTCCAGAAGGTCATCTTTGCCGTCGCCGTTGAAATCGCCCACCGCGCCGCGCGTCTGACTCGAAAGCGGAATTAGTCCCCAGCTTGCCGCGGGCAAGAACGACGCGCCCGATGCCCTCGACACCTGCGCTGTCAGATTCCAATCAAGAAGGTCTTCCTGGCCGTTACCGTCAAAGTCGCCAACGCGCCATTCGCGCGCGCTTTGATTGCCCCAAGTCGTCGGCGCAGCAAACGCATCCGGCGCGGGTTTCAGCGACACGCAATCGACGTACACCACGCCCCCGTGCCCGCCGGTATCGCAGCACTGCCCCATCGTCATCCTGAGCGCAATCTTGTCGTTCACCACCAGCGAACGGATCACCGTCTCGAACGACCCCAGTATCGCGTACACCGGCCCGGTCGGATTCCACCACGGCGGCTGGAACGGACGGTGCGGCGTCATCGTTCTCGTCTCGATCACCGCGCCGTTCTTCAAGATCTCGATCCGAAAAATCGGTTCCGTCAAGATGTTTTTCGAATGTGCCTCTCCCGTCGTCATCGCGAGCAGGTACTGCAACGAGATCCGTACTGCGCCGCACGTCCCGGCGAGATCCTCCGCTCCGATATCCACTTCCTGGCTGATTCTCGTCGCCCTAAAGGTTTGCCCGTACGCGCTGGAGGTCAGTTTCAGCATCTGCCCGCCGCAGAACGGCAGAATCGTGTGCGTGTAGTCCTTGTACACGCTCACTGTCGTCGGCAGTTCGTGGCCGAACTGCGTCGCCTGCCAGCCTCCCGTCGCCTGTGTGCAGTTCCCCAGAACGCTGCCGTACTCGACCTTCCAGTCGTTGATGCCGTTTTCGAATCCGCCGTTCTTGAAATCTGCTCGCGCCAGGTGCGCCACAGCGATCGCAACCAAAGCAGCGACGGACAACACAAGAATTCGCATTGACATGCTCCAATCGTGTTCGCGAGGACCCGATCGACCTCTGCGCTCACCCGAGATTGCGGTCGCAGCGTCGCGTTCTTGCACCCGATGCCAGGAATTACTTGTCCCAGCCTCAACTACCGCAATCGCTGCTTCGACTTCGGAGTGCCCCACACGCCTCCCCCAGGCTTGCTGGCAGGGCGTTCTTTGATACGGCGACAAGTCTTTATGTAATAACGAATTAGGAAAAAATTACGCGCCGCTCTTGCGTTCGCGTTCGCGTTTTGTTACCATATACCCCTTCACCAACCCTATTCGCCTCTACCTACTTCTACCAAGGAAATCCCATGCGAGCCCGCTCCGCGCACGCCGTCTCCCCGGCCCCGCAAGTTCAGCCTCACCACTCGATTCCGGAACGCGAAACCCGCGAGTCTCGCAATCGCGGCAGTCGCGTCGGGCCCTGCGCTCAACTCGCGGCGCCATCGGTCCTATCTCCGCACTCCGGGAACAAACTTCGAGCCGAACACAACCGGCGGGCCTCCGGGCTTGCGGCAGAACTCAAACGCGACCCCGGCGAAAGAAACCCGCGAGAAGTTGCAAGCGTCAAAGAAGGGGAATGCCGCGCACTTTTGGAAGGCCATCGCGAGTTGCTGCGTGAAGCGAAAACTCGAGAGCCGGGCGTATCCCAGCCGGCACCCGAGGCGGGAGTGACCACCGGCAACCGGCGAGAGATCGCGGCGAATCGCGTGCCGCCGTCGCGGGATGCGCTGATCCTGCGGGTGCAGGAGATGGCGAAGAAACTGCATCGCCAGCCGTGCCACAAGGAGCTGCGCGATGTTGCACGCATCCGTGAAGATGATGCGCGGCGGATGTTTGGGAGTTACTCCGGCCTCCTGCGCGCATCGGGATTTCGAGGACAGGTTCGCGGGCGAAACATTGATGGCGAGCGCAAGGAGGAGATGCTCGACGACTTTGGGCGAGCGGTCGGCCGGCTGGGGCGATTCCCGACGATCGGCGAGTACGTCGATCAGGGGCTGTTCAGTTACCACACGTTCAAGCAGGCGTTCAAATCGTGGAGCGGCGCGCAGGCGGCGTTTGTGGAACGCTCGGGGGGAAAAGAAGAGTGGCCCGCGGCGCTGCGGGCGCTGGTGGAGCGTCAGAACATGGTGACGTACAAGCCGAGCCCGGACTTTCCGATCTGCGGGACGGTGATCAACTATCGCGCGATGCTGCACGAGCCGACGAATGAGCAGGGCGTGGTGCTGCTGTTTGGAATGATGGCCGAAGAACTCGGCTTCATCATCGAGAACGTGCGCACCGGGTTTCCCGATTGCGAAGGGAAGCGCCGCGTCGGCGAGAATTCCTGGCAACGCGTGCGGATCGAATTCGAATACCTCGCCAGCCGGTTCGACCACCCCGAAGAAGGCTGCGACGTGATCATCTGCTGGCGCAACGACCGCCCATCGATGAAAAAAGAAATCATCGCGCTTGAACAAGTCCTCCAACTCCGGCGCAACTCTTTGCCCTCCGAAGCCGTCTTGCCGGGGGATGGGGTCGTGGTTGGGCCGGCAGTGAAGCGTGGGAGTACAAAGGCGATTGGATGTGCTGACCAACCGTCTTCTGCGGCCTGTCTCGTGCCCTGTGCGTGATGTCCTGCGCGTCTCCACTTTCTTTGACAAGTGAATACGCCGGTTCGAACGCGGCACGGCACGACGCGCGCCTTAGCACGCGGGCAGTCGGATTTCGGCGACGACACGTCCTTCATGAAACCGGATACTGAATCCCGCTCCCGTCGAGTGCAGGGCGGCCCGCGCGAGCGTCAATCCCAGTCCGAGGTGTTCAGAGTTCGCTCTTGCCGCATCCGATCTCCAGAGCGGTTCCCCGATTCGTTCCCCATCGACACTTGAAATCGGTGATGCGTTCGCGATCCTTACGAGCAACTCCGTGCCTTCCCGCACGGCCGTCACGGTCACGTTCGATTTTTCGTTCGCGTATTCCGCGGCATTCGCGACCAGATTCCGCAGCGCCAGCCGGACCAACCCTTCATCCGCCATCACGATCAACTTGCCGGAAAGTTCGCCGGGTACTTCAATCGCAAATGCGACGCGGCGCTGCTCCGCAACGGCTCGCGCCGAGTCGATGCATTCACGGAGCGAAGGGAGAATTGGGACCGGCGCCGGGTTGACCGGTTCTCGTCCGGATTCAATCCGCAGCAGTCGCAGCATCGCTCCCACCAGCCGATCGAGCCGCTCGACACTGGCTACCGCCGTTTCGATTGTTCGCGCCGCTTCTTCTGCCGAACGTGCCCGCGATGAAGCAACCTCCAGCAGCGTCCGCAGCTCGGCAACGGGCGTGCGGAGTTCATGCGCCGCGGCAGCGGAAAACCGCTTTTCCCGGGCCATCGCTTCGTCGACCCGTGCAAGCAGCTCGTTCAAGCGCGCCTGGATCGGGGCGATCTCCGCGGGAAGTGCTACCGCCTGGAGTCGCACGCCCGGCCTTGCAACATCCACGGCGCCGACCTGGTCGGCAAATCTTCCAACCGGCTCAAGCCCGCGCGTGACGGCCCACCGTGCCGCGAGAGAGCCGGTGACAAGCAGGATCACACCCGCGGAGATCAAACCGATCGCCAGCACTTTCAGCGGGTTTTCAACCGTCTCGCGGGAAACCGCGACCGCGATCAAGGCTTGCGCTGCGTCCGGTGACGCCCTTCCCGCCCTGCCGACCGCCCTGCCGACTGCCTTGCCACCCGGCTCGCCACCCCGCTCGCCCCGTTGTTCGTCGCCCTCGGGGCTCGGCCTCACGCGGCGGGCGATGACTCGGACATTGTGGCCGTTCGACAGTTTCACATTCCATGCAATCGGCGATGCCGGAACAAGCGTATCTTCCAGCAGCGAACCCGTGCCCAGCGATGGCGATCGCTCGAATAACGTGGCCTTGCCTTCTTGATCGATCTGAAAAACCTCGAAGTATGCGATCTGCTTTGGACCGGACCCGGATTCACGCTCGTACTGCGGCATCGCCACATCTTCAACATCCAGTTCCATTTTTCCGTCGCGCAACCTCACGGCCGACCCCAGCAACTCCGCACGCTCGGCGAGCGCCTCATCAAGCCGCGCCAACAGCGATGTTCGTACAAACTGATAAAGACCGATTCCGACCACAAGCCCAAGCGGAGCAAGCGTTGCAAGCAGAATCCATGTCACTCGCGTGCGGAGCGTCATTGGTCCGGCCCGTTTCCGCTGCTTGCGGAATGCCCGTCGCTCCCCGGGTCGCGCAGCACGTATCCCACTTTGCGCCGGGTCTGGATCAACCCCTTGCATCCCGCGGCATCGAGCGCCGATCGCAGCGCATACACCGCGCTATCGATCGCGTTCGACAGCACCTGCGAGCGATCGTCGTAAATGTGCTCTTCCAGTTCCGCCCGAGACACCGGCTTTCCGGCGCGGAGCGCGAGATACTCGAGCAGCGCGTACTCGCGACGGGGCAACTCGATCCGCTTGCCGTTCACCCCGGCGGACTGTGCCCCGGGGTCCACCTCCAGCGGGCCAAACCGAAGCACGCCCGCGCGCGTGCCAAGCCTGCGACGCCCGAGCGCCTGCACCCGCGCGAGCAACTCGCGAAACGCGAACGGCTTGACAAGATAATCGTCGGCGCCCCCGGCGAGCCCCTGCACGCGATCATCGATGCTGTCCCGCGCCGTCAGCATCAAAACGGCCGCTCCGACTTTTTTCGTTCGCATCCGACCGAGCGCCGTCAGGCCGTCCATTTCGGGGAGCATCCAGTCCAGAATGATCACGTCGTAGTCGGTGGTCTGCGCGTGCAGCAAGCCCCTTTTGCCGTCTGCCGCGACATCGACGGCGTAGCCCGCTTCGCGCAGACCCAAAGCGAGCGAATCGCGGAGTACGGCGGAATCTTCAACGATCAGGATGCGCATGGGCTTTGCCGATTGTTGACTCGCTCCGAACTTGCCTTTTCCAGCGCTCATTTAGAACGACCACTGAACGCCCACATACATCTGCAGATCGTTCCCCCGATCGGGCTGCGGATCGAAACTCCGCCCGGCGGACCCGATGAACGTCGCGTGCTCGGCCAAGCCGTACTTCACGCCGAGGTTGAAGAGCGTGTCGTTTGCTCCGCCCTGCAGGCCGAAATCGCTGTGAACCTCGGCGCAGAGGATGAACCTTTCCTTGATTTCGTATTCCGCCGCGACGCCGAGGAACCAGTGATCGGTTTCATCCGTCGCGTACTGGCGGTCGTAGCCGCCATCGGCATAGATAAAGAGCCTGTCTTGAAAAAAATGCTTGCCGATCTGCGCCGGAAGCGTGAACGCGCAACTGCCGGTTCCCAGCCCGCGGCTACTGCTCCCGAGAGGAACACTCAGAGCCGGGTACACCGAGAGGCCGACGCCGGTTGCTTTTTCGTCGAGCAGCCTCAACTTCGATCCGAGCGAGAGATCGCCGACCCCCGCGCGTGTGCTCTGCTCGGCCGGATCGAGAACAACCAGCGGCACCTCGGATTTCAACTGCACACCATCGACCAGCCCGTAGTTCAGATCAAAGAGCGGGATTTCCTGATACCAGGTGCGTCCACTCTCCGAATCGCTGACTGTGAGCGTGTACGCCGTGTTGAGTTCGAACCGACCCTTGGGCAGTGTTTCCGGATCATCGGTGATCAGGGGCGGCCCCGCGACCGCAAGCGAAACGACCGTGCCTGCCCCGGCGCATGCAACGCTTCGAAACGAGTGATGAGAAGCGATTCCGCCTTTCACGGTGCCGAGTCCCACGCATTCGCAATATCAGAAGTCCGCGCCGGTTTTCTGGGTGAAGTCGCCAGAATGACGCCGACGAGAATGATCGCCAGCGCGATCGAAGAACCCGCCGGTCCAAAGCCCAAGCCGCCTTCCGCGTGACCGCGTGCCAACACGTCGCCAAAGGTCGCCCCGAACGGACGCGTGAGAACAAAGGCCGCCCAGAAAAGCCCGACATACAGCGCCGCGTTTGCGATTCGCATCGATCTCGCGATGAAATATGCGATTGCGATGATCGCGATCGCCGAGCCGATCAGCAGCGCGCCGCCCATGAAACCGAGCCCGGGACCTTGCTCCTCATCCGCGAGGTAATCGCCCAAGGCCGTGCCCAGCGTGTTCGAGCAGAGAATCGCGATCCAGTAGAAGACCTCGGCCCGTCGCGTCCGCACTGAACTCACCGAAATCGTTCCTTCCACCAGCCGCCAGATAACGAGCGCGCTGACGAGAAGCCCGATCAGGATCGCGCTCCCGACCGCGTACCCGAGCCCGAGCGTGCGATCCATGAAGTCCGACATGGTCGTTCCCGCCGTGCTCGTCGAGAGAATGACGGCCCAGTACAGAAACGGATGGAACGATCGCGACCGCAACTGCGGAATCAGCGTCGCGAAAAAGATCGCCAATACCAAAATGGATGCAAACAGATAGCCGAGGTTGAGCCCGCCGTGCTCCGGCCCTTTCGACAGGAAATCGCCGAGTGTCTCTCCCAGCGTCGTCGCCGCGATCTTCATCACCCAGAACGAAAAGGTGATCGCCGGGAGCTTGTTCAAGGCGGCGGGCGAGGTGCGAGCCGGATCGGGCATCGAGACAAACTCCTTCGAAGGCGCGGCAGCCGGGTTCACCGCCCATTTGCGGCGAACCTCGGCGCGTCGGACTGTGCGTCGGCAACGGACACTCAACGACCGACCTATTCAGTCCTTGCGGTCTTTCTTGCCTTCATGTCCCTTCTCTTCGTGTTTGCCTTCGTGCTTCTCGCCTTTGCCGTCCCCGTGCTCATGCTCGTCGTCCGCCTCGTCCTCGATATCGCCCGCCGCGTTGACCTTGATCTCGTGCTTCTTTCCGTTCCTGACGACATCGATCTCGAAATACATCTTCGTCACGACTTGGGGATCCGCGAAGGTGGCGTTCGGGTACTCCTTTTTCAGCGCTTCGAGCACCGCCGCCGGCAACTTTGCCTCGGTCGTCGCCCGCTCGGTTTCCATCAGTTCCCCGCTCACCGAAAACACCGCGGCACACTTCGTCTGGCGCTCGTTGTATTCCACCTCGTACGTAACAATGTCTTCGTCGTCTTCTTCCTTGATCACCTTTGTCACGTTCTTGGCATCGCCCGCGAGTTTGATCGCCGCGGCACGTACCGCTTCGGGCGCTTTGTCGAGGGAAATCACTTCCTCGTCGTCGTCCTTCTCCGGTGCCTTTGCTACGGCACTCTGCTGAGCGCCCTGCTGGGCAGTCTGCACCAGCGCAAGTGCTGCCCCCGACAAACTCAGGAAAACCAATCCCGTTCCGATGGCTCGCTTTTTCATCTGCACACTCCGTTCAAGTCGGTGAGTTGGGCCGACCAACCTCATTCGTCCCGAGCACACGCTCCGAACAGGACAATCTCAAGCGATGCCAACCGCCCGCGCATGACGCCAACATGACGGACACCGAAATCCCGGTGTCTGCGGCCTCGCGGGCTGCAAAGAGCTTGGAGCAAGGAAGCCGCCTTGTCGCTCCGATCTGCCGCGCACGCAACATTTCATCAACAACCCGTGATGCGGCTTCGCCAGTCGCAACTCATGAATATTGGCCAATGCACCGAAACCCAGCACAACTTCTGCGTCCGACTGTCTGCCGGGTGCAGAGCCACGGCCTTCGCCAGAAACCGGGCACCAACCACTGCTTCTCACGACCACAATGGCCTATCCGGCCGCACCACCAAACCAATCCAATTCCCGCTTTTCACCGTGCCGCCGAGGTGATTCGTCAACCGTATTCAAAGTCGCCTGCGTGCCGAGGTACGGCTGATGCAATCGTCTGGCGAGCAGAAAAAAGGCGGACGCGGAGCTTCGCGGGCCCGATGCCCCGGGCGCTTCGGGGCGCTGGTTCCTTGGGAATCCCGCTGTCGCAGGCCCGAAATCGAGGTGCTTTTTTGCTTGCCAGCGATCTACGGACTGTGTTAGGCTGGGTGCATCGTCGGGGATCAGGAGGAGGGATCGATGAGCGCAATGAATCTTTGTCTGGCGGGGCTTGGTCTGTGCGCGCTGAGCGCCCCGTGCGCGTCAGCCGCGGTGACTTTTACTTCGCGGCTGAGCACGGCGACGGCGAGCGTGTTCAACGTGGCGCCGGTGGATGAGTACAACGAATCGGGCTCTTACAACCAGTTGGGCGCGAGCACGATCACGCTGCCGCATGGGTTTAGTCATTCATCAACCGTTACCAACGCGGGCGTGAGCGGCACGTGGAACGGATACAAGGAGCGGACGGGCGTCTCGAACGTGTACACGGAGCGGACGTCGACGCTGGATGCGCTGTTTACTGTGGGCGCGGGCGGGATCAAGGCGACGATCCGGCTGAACGGCAGTGCGCACAACATCAACTCGGACCCGGGGGCGAACCCGTTCGGTCAGAACGCCTACTTCATCATCACCAGCGTGGCGACCAACGCGGTGATGTTCGATTCGTTTGTGTGGGGGACGCAGAACATCATCCCGCAGGATGACTGGTCGCAGGTGAGCTGGAACAACGTGATTCAGCAGGTGACGCTTGCCGCAGGCGATTACCGCCTGCAGGTCCGCGCGGACGGGGACATCCAGCGGCACGCGGGCCCGGGAGGCGGATTTCTGGGCGAATCGAGCCTGACGGCGAACATGACGTTCAGCGCGGTGCCGGCGCCGGCATCGCTGGCGCTTGGGGCTGGTGCGATGCTGATCGGAGCGCGACGGAAGCGATAGCGCGGCGTGCTGCGGGCTTGATGGAGCGATGGTGACTTGGCGATTCAGTGCGAGCCGGGAGGAAGGTGCGCGCCGAATTATGCCGCGGCGGCAGGGTTTGCCGGCTGGCTTGGAGGTGTGCGTGGTTCGAGCGTTATGAGACTTGAAGATGGTTTGGCGGATTGGACGCCGAGTTGGAAAGTTTGGGAGCAGCTGTGTTGTTTTGATCCGCCTCGTACCGACAAGTCGGGTAATCTGGTGAACTCATGATTTCACGTCGCACGTCACGGCTGTGGGCTTCGGGCAGAAACTGGGTGGGCGCGGCTTTGGGCGTGCTGCTGGCGCTCTTGCCCGCCGGGCTTGCGCGTGCGCAGACGCTGACGTGGACGGGTGCCGCGAACGGAACGACTTTCAATCTTGCGGGGAACTGGTCGCCGGCGGAGCTGCCTGGGCCGGGACATGACTGCGTGATTCCGGCCGGGGCGGGGACGATCAGCGTCGGCACCGTCAGCGTGAAATCGATCACGACGGCCCGCAATCTTTTGCTGGATGGTTGCGACACCGTCACACTCACCGGCGGCATTCAGCTCCAGTCGGGCGCGATCGTGCAGATCGACAACACCGGCGGGTGCACCGGCCTGATCTTCAGCGGGGGCACGCAATCCATCTCCGGTTCCGGCTCCATTTTCATTTCGAGTGAGGGAATCGGCGGTATCGCGATCTCCGTGAAGAACGGGTGCAGCCTGGGGATTGAGGCGGATGTCGCGGTGACGTACGGGGCTGGCGGAACCGGCTCGGCCGCGGCCATCCGGATCGAGAGCGGGGCCACGCTCAATAGCAGCGGCACGATCGGCGTTGACCAGGTGGGGCGCACGTTGAACATCAACGGGCCGGGGACGTTCAGCAACGGAGGAACGCTGCACGCTGCCGCGGGGACCTTGGCGTTGTCGCCCGCCGTGTGGTCGAGCACGGGGCAGATCGAGGTCGGTGCGGGGGCGGTTGTCACGCTCGCGGGCGCTTTTTCATCGCTGGGATCGATCGTGAATTCGGGCGGGTCGGTGATTGTGTCGGGAGCCGGAACGGGTGCGACGATATCGGCGTCGGCCCTATCTGGGGTGATCACGATTCAGAACGCGGTGCTCACGAACTGCACGCTGGTCTCTGCGGACGGCACGGGATTTGCGCTCGCCGGGAGCAGCACGTTCAGTGGCTGCACGATCGGCGCGAACGTCACCGGCGCGTGCGTGTTCATCACCATCCAGAACGGCCTGACGTTTGCAAACGGCGCCATTCTCAGCGCGGGCGTGCGCTGTGATAGCGCGAAGATCACCATCGCCGGCGGCACGCAGCTCATCACCGGCAACGGGCAGATCCGCCTCCACAGCAGCGGCTCCAACTCCGGCAACGGCGCACTCGTGATCAGCCAGTCCGCCTCCGTCACCTTCGGTCCGGACATCTCCATCGTCGCGCCCACCTCCGACCCTTGGACCAATCTTCAGATTCTCTCCGGCGGCTCGCTCGTGAACAACGGCACGATTTCGGTCAGCGCAAAGGAATTCAACATCGACGTGCGCGACGCTTCCGCGCACTTCACCAACAACGGCACCATAGAGCTTCTCTCCGGATCGTCCGCTTCCGCCATTGGATCGGCCTGGATCAACGCCGGCACGATCTCCTGCACCGGGGCAAAGTTCACGTTCGACAGCTCTTGGATCAACGACGGATCGATCTCCGCCGCCGCCAGCGCAACTCTCCTTTTCCGAGGTAGCGAAGGAACCAACAACGGCGTGATCGACGTCACCAACTCGACCGCATCCATCTGGGCCAGTACTTGGACCAACGCCTCCCAGATCACTTCCACTTCCTCCTCGCTTGAATTCCGGGGCAACTGGTCAAACGCAGGTGTCATCACCAGCATCGATTCCGCCGCCATGCTCGCCGGTACGTTCTCCTCCCTCGGTACGTTCGTCGGCTCCGGCGGCACAACGACTCTGGCGCAAGGCACGTACACCGGCGCCACTCTCGTCGCGACCGCTCAGACCGGCGACCTCATCCTCTCTTCCATCTTCATGTCCGGTACCACCCTCAGCACCCAGGGCGCCAATTTCATCGTCACTTCGCCGAAGCTGGCAAATTGCACCATCGCTTCCGATCTTCTTGTGACCACCGATCGCGAGATCACCGTTACCGGAAATCTCACCCTTGCCAACAACGCCATCATCACACTTGGCTCTCCCGTTGCAGGCGGCAACGCGGATGGTCTCTTTTTTACCGGCGGCACGCAAGCCCTCCTCGGCGCCGGAACCATCCTCGCGCGTTACTGCCCCTCGCTCTTTACGTTCAATACAGCCACCAGCCTCACGCTCGGCCCCGGCATCACACTCTCGCTCGGCCCGAACGCGAATGCCGGTACGTTCGCCCAGATCCCGATCCCCGCGGGCTCCACGCTCACCAATCAGGGAACCATCTCCGTCGCGCAGGCCGGATGCAAACTGCAGATCTATCAATCCGGCACCTTCCGGAACGAAGGGATTCTCGACGTCATCGCCGGCACACTCGACATCGACAGCCTCTCCGGTCCGGTGGGCATCGCGCAGGTGGCTTCGGGAGGTTCGCTCCAAATTCAGGGCAACTTCACCATCGACCAGCCCATCAATTCCCAGGGTTCGCTCGCGTTCGCCGGGACGTGGACCAACAACTCATCGGTGAGTGTCACGGGCGGATCGTTCTCAACTTCCGGGACGTGGGTAAACGCCGGCTCCATTTCGCTCCAATCCAGTCCCTGGATCATTTCCGGCAACTATTCCTCTCTCGGAAACATCACGACCACCTCGAGCCCACGCACCTTTTTCGGTACGGTTCCCGCAGGCATGTCCGTCCGGGCGGATGCGTCCTCCGGCGACGTTTTCCTGGATCGCGTGTCCTTCACCAATTCGACTCTCCGCGCCGAGGACGGCACGGTCTTCCGCATAGCGACCGGCAGTGGCCAATTCCTGAACCTGAACGGTTGCACGCTGGCGGGAACGCTGCTTGCCGGAACGTGCTGCGACATCACACTGACGAATGGATTGACGCTCTCCGACGGCGCGGAACTCTCACTCGAGAGCGGCGCGTCCTGCGGGCCTGCCGTCCTATACGTCGCTTCCGGAACTCAGTCGATTGCAGGCAGCGGCAAGATCTCGTTCCGAAACCTCGACGTCGCCACCGGATCGATTCAGCTTCTCAGCAACGCGTCGCTCACGGTCGCCAGCGGCGTCTCCCTTATCTGCCCCACCAACAGCCGCCTCGGAGGTCGAATCACCCTCGCCTCCTTCTCGACCATGACTAACTTCGGAATCATCTCCATGCAGATGCCCGCCACCACCCTCTCCGTCGGTGGCAGCGGCAGCTTCCTCAACTCCGGCACGATCGAGTCCATCGCCGGCTCGCTCTCGATCAACCCGACCACGCTCCAGAATTACAACGCCGCTACCTTTTCCCTTTCCGGCGGCACATGGATCGCCAAAGGCGGCTCGCTCACGCTCGGCTCGCGCGTCATCCGCACCCTCGGCCCCGGCGCCGTCATGATCATCGCCAGTCCGGTCGGCGCGATCCCCACGATCAACACGCTCACAACCATCGACGGAACGCTTCGAATCGCCGCCAACACCCTGACTACCACGCCCGTCGGCGGCACGCTCACCAACAACGGCACGATCGATCTCGCCGCGGACGGCGTCTTCGCCATCACCGGCGCGCTCGTCCTCAACCCCGCCGGTACCGTCCGCACCGAGATCAAGGGTGTTAATGTCGCGCAGTTCGGCCGCATCAAGCCCACAACCGCCTCGTCCGTCGCCGGCCATCTCCGCGGCACATTCATCCCGCCCTACTCCCCCGCCGCGGGCACCATCTTCACGCCTTTCATCTTCGGAAATCCAATCACGGGCGCGTTCTCCGATATCTGTTTCGATGCCAGCCCGCAGAACATGGGCATCACGCAGAACATCTTCGTCTCTGCGCTCCGACTCGTCGCCTCCACCGCATCCGGCACATCGCCAGCCATCACGCAGCAGCCCGAAAGCACGAGCGCGAATCCCGATGCAGTCTTCACCCTGCTCGCCGCGCCCGGTGACGCGGCATATCAATGGCGAAAGAACGGCAACCCGCTTTCGGATGGCCCGACTCCCTCAGGCTCCACCATTACAGGAAGCCAGACCAAGACGCTCACGATCCACAACTCTCACCCCGCCGATGCCGGCTCTTACGATGCGATGGTCTCCAACTCCTGCGGGAGCACGATTTCCGATGCCGCGACGCTCAGTGTCTGCGCCGGTGATCTCAACGGCGACGGCCTCGTCGACGACGCCGATTTCGTCCTCTTCCTTGCCGGGTACAACATCCTCGATTGTGCCGATCCGTCGATGCCGCCGGGCTGCCCCGCCGATCTCAATTCCGACGGCTTGGTCGACGACACCGATTTCCAGATCTTCGTCCCCGCGTACGACGTGCTGCTGTGCCCTTGAATCCAGCCCGCGCCCGCCCATCTTCTTTCAATCCCGCCCTCGCATTTGGGTATCCTCTCCGGGCCCCGACCCGCCGACCATCGCGACGCAACAGCGCGAAACCCGGAGCCCACCGCGTGCACATCCGACTGCTCGCCGCACTGTCGATCGTTCCTCTCGCTGCGCACGCGGAGAGCGACGATCCGCCCGCGCCCGACAAGCAGCCGATCGTGCACCCCGCGCCGAGTTCTGATGCTCCCGCATCGGAATTCCGCCTCCACCCGCTCGGCGAAATCGTTCATGATCTCAGCCGCGCTCTCTCGGGGCGCAAGGCGGTTTCATCGGTGAGCCCGCCCGCGCCTCCGACCTCGGCGCGAGCGCCGGACGGCGGGGGCAATGCCGCGGCGTATCAGCCCTTCCAACTCATCCCCACCAGCGGCAACCTCTTCGGCGATTGGTTCGGCGCCCGCACCTGGCTCGAAGAAAAAGGCGTCACCACAAATCTCTCCTTCGTCACCAACCTCGCCGGCAACGTCAGTGGCGGGCGCGATCAGGGCTTCACCCACGCCGATAACCTCGGCCTCGACCTCTACTTCGATCTCGAGAAAATCCTCGGCATCCGCGGCGCATCCTTTTTGCTCAACATGTCCCAGCGCTCCGGCTCCAGCGTCTCGCAGGTCTACATCGGAAACGTCTTCACCGTCCAGCAAGTTTTCGGCGGCACGACCTTCCACCTCATCGATGCCGCGTGGCAGCAGCAACTCTTCGACGATCAGCTTTCTTTCCGCATCGGACGCATCGCCGCGGGCGACGACTTCCTCGTCTCCGAATACAACTACCTCTTCATGCAGAATGCCTTCTGCGGCAACCCCGTCGGCATCTTCTTCAACGCGCCGGGCATGACGGCCTACCCCAACGCAACCTGGGGCGCTGTCGCAACATGGAAGGCCACCCAGCGCTTCTCCATCATGACCGGCATCTACAACGGCGACCCCAACATCCGCCAGACCCACTACAACGGCGTCAACTTCTCCCTCAATGGCCCCGCGTTCGTCATGGCCGAACTCCACTATCAACACAATGGCCTCGCCGAAGACACCGGCCCCGTCGGCAACTACAAACTCGGCGGCTGGTACGACAACAGCACCTACACCGATTTCGTCTCGAGCGCCACTTCCCGCGGCAACTGGGGCATCTACGGCCTCTTCGATCAACTCCTTATCCCTTTCGGCGACCGCGAAGAAAGCCGGGGCCTGGGCGTCACCGGCTCCGCGCTCTTCTCGCCAGATCAATCCATCAGCACCATGCCGTACTTCTTCACCGCCGGCGTTGTCGCGCGGGGCGTTTTTGAAGTCCGCCCCGATGATGTCGCCGGCCTCGGCTTCATCTTCGGCAACTTCAGCAACGATCTCCAAACCGCCCAGCGCAACGCCCAGCTTCTCAACCCGGCCCAGGGCGTGCAAACCAACGAATCCGTCGTCGAAGCGACGTACCGCCTCTACCTTCCCGGCAAATCAACATTTGTTCAGCCCGACCTTCAGTACATCATCCGCCCCGGCGGAACGGGCCAATTCGGAAACGCTCTTGTCTTGGGTTGCCAGATCGGAATCAACTTCTGACCCCGCGTGCGCAACTTGCCTGATTGCGCCTGCCAGTCGCCAACCTATCCCCGCCCCCACCCCCCATTCCGCACGCCGATTTCCTCGCTCTTGAACATGAGCCACTATGAACTCAACACCAATCCATCGCGCGTCCCCGCTTCATGTGCTTCTGCTCGCGTCGGTCGCGGCGATCGGCGGGTTTCTCTTCGGCTTTGACAGCGGAGTCATCAACGGCACCGTGGCGGCATTGAAGGGGTCGTTCGGGACCGACGCGGACGGAACCGGCTTTGCCGTGGGTTCGGCGCTGCTGGGGTGCGCGGTCGGGGCGTTCGGCGCCGGGGCACTGGCCGAGCGGCTGGGAAGACGACCGGCGATGCTGCTGACCGCGATCGTCTTCATCATCAGCGCGATCGCGACGGGCGCGGCGCCCGACGTTTCACTGTTTGTTGCCGCCCGCGTGCTGGGCGGGCTGGCGATCGGCGCCGCCAGCATTTTGGCGCCCATGTACATCTCCGAAGTCGCCCCCGCCAACCTGCGCGGGCGGTTGTCTTCGCTCCAGCAACTGGCGATCGTGCTCGGTCTTTTTTTCGCATTCTTGAGCAACTACCTCATTGCCGCGGCGGCGGACGGCGCTTCGAAGGCATTCTGGTTCGGCGCACCCGCGTGGCGCTGGATGTTCTGGATGGAGGCGGTGCCGTCCGCGGTATTCCTGATCGGCGTGCTTTTCATTCCCGAGTCACCGCGCTTTCTTGTTGCCCGCGGCAAGATAGAACAGGCCCGCGCGGTCTTCGCTCGCATCGGCAATTGGGGCGGGGGATCCGCGGACGAACTGGTCCGCGAAGTCCGCGAGAGTCTGAAGGCCGACCACAAGCCCCGGCTCTCGGATCTCATCGATCGCTCGAGCGGCCACATCGCCCCGGTGCTGTGGGTCGGCGTCGGGCTTGCGATCTTTCAGCAGTTCGTCGGCATCAACGTCATCTTCTATTACGGTGAGGTGCTGTGGAAGGCCGCGGGTCTGACCTCGGACGAAGCGCTGCAGCGCAACCTGATCTCCGGGGGCGTGAACATCCTGAGCACGTTCATCGCCATCGCACTGATCGACAAGGTCGGCCGCAAGCCGCTGCTGCTCTTCGGATCGGTCGGCATGGTCATCACGTTGGGGGTCATGGCGTTCATCTTCGCCCGCGCAGGCGTGGACGACAAAGGAAACCCGGTGCTGAGCAAAGAGGCCGGCCTCGTCGCGTTCATCGCCGCGCTGCTGTACATCGTTTCTTTCGGAACCAGTTGGGGCCCGGTGATGTGGGTTCTGCTGGGCGAGATGTTCCCCAATCGGCTGCGCGGCGCCGCACTGGCCGTTTCGGGCGCGGCAAACTGGATCGCCAACTTCGCCGTGACGCTCACCTTCCCCCCGCTGCTGGCCGGCGCGGGGCTGGGCTCGGCCTATGGCCTGTACGCCGGCGCGGCGCTGATCAGCGGTGTGTTCGTGTTCTTCGCTGTGCAGGAAACCAAGGGGAAGACGCTGGAGCAGATGTGAGTTCCGGTCTCTGCAAACTGGTCCCATAACGGCACCGGCGGCAATTGTGGTGCGTCGCATCTGCCGAAATCATGTTTGAGATGCCGAGCGATTTTGGCATTCGATAGAATGGAAACTCCCACTTCTATCCGGAAGGTTCAGAATGACAATGTTCCATTGGATGCGACTGGTGATTGCGTTCTGCGTTGCCGGATCGATTTCATCGCCTGCGCTCGCTCAGTGCGAGGGGACATGGATTTCGGGCAACACCATTCCGGGAGTTTCGGGAACCGGTCTCGCGTGCATTCTCTGGGATCGCGATGGAGCGGGTCCGCAGCCTCCGGTCCTGGTTGTGGGAGGGCAGTTCAAACTCGCCGGAAATCAAGCGGCATCCAACGTCGCTGTCTGGGATGGCGTTCAATGGACTGGCCTCGGCGACGGAACAAACGGCATCGTTCGTGCCTTGCTCGCGCTTCCTACGGGGGAGTTGATTGTCGGGGGTGAGTTCACTTCCGCTGGCGGGACGGCCGCCAAGAAGATCGCGAAATGGGACGGCACTTCGTGGAGTCAGGTAGGCAGCGGCTTTGACGGCGGGGATGTCTACGCGCTCTCGCGCATGCCGAATGGTGACATGGTTGCGGGCGGGTCGTTCCTCACGTCGGGCTCTCAAACTCTGAACTGCATCGCGCGCTGGAATGGATCTTCGTGGGCTCCGATGTTCAACGGCGTGACTGCGTCGTACATGGACATGTTTCGAGCCGTGACCTGCTTCGCCAACCACAATGGCTTTCTCATCGTCGGCGGCTCATTCGGCGCGATGGGCGGCACGCCTGCAAACAACATCGCTCGCTGGAATGGCGTCACGTGGGCACCGCTCAGCGGAACAAACGCCTGGGTGACCGCGATGGCGATCGATGTCAACGGAGATCTCATCGTCGGCGGTCGTTTTTCAACGGTCGGATCCAGCATCAGCTCTTCGGGTGTTGCGCGTTGGGACGGAGGCAAGTGGATCGCGATGGGAGGCATGGGCGATTCCGTTACTTCGGTCGCGGTACTTCCCAGCGGTCTGATCGTGGCGGGCGCATCCAACAATCTGTTCAAGAACGTCGCGTGGCGGAGCGGCACAACGTGGACGTTGCTCGATACAGGACTTCGCTCTCATTACGGCTCCCCGACCAGTGGGCCCTACGCCATGACCGTGTCGCCCGCAGGCGAGTTGTTTGCGGTCGGAGCATTCTCGACTGCGGGCACGAGCGCCGCATCAAGTGTTGCGCGATGGAGCAACTCGACTTGGACTGGCCTGGGCACCGGTCTCAATGACTTTGTCTCGGAATCGCTGGTCCGCAGGAACGGCGATGTATTGCTCGCCGGTCGCTTTCTCGGCGTTGGTGCGTCGAAAGCCAACTGTCTCATTCGCTGGACGGGCAACGGGTGGAAGCAGTTTGGTGCGCAGTTGCCGGGCGAGCCCGACATTTTGGCGATGGCGGAGGCTCCGAATGGCGACATCGTCGTTGCGGGCAGCTTTGGGAGTGCGGTTTCCTCGCTGGGAAAGGTCTATCTCTATCGATGGGACGGCGCTTCCTGGACATCGCTCATTCCGTTACCCGACTACACCATTGACCTTCCAAACACCGAGTCGATCGAAGCGTTGGCCTTCTTGCCGAACGGCAACCTGGTGATCGGAGGCACCTTCCGATTCAGAAAAGGTGCGGGAGGCTGGATTCGGAACCTTGCGCGATGGAACGGGAGCGACTGGGAGATTGTCGGCGTTGACATCAACAGCACGGTTCACGCTCTCGCGGTTCTTCCGAGTGGCGATCTCATGGCCGCGGGCACTTTCTACATAAGCGGAACTCCGCTGATCTATCACGCTGCGCGCTGGGACGGCGTGCAGTGGAATTCCCTGGGCGGCACCGGTCCGGAATCGACACTCTGCCTCGCGGTTCTCCCCAACGGCGACGTTGTCTTCGCGGGAGGATTCAGCCAGGTCGGGGGCTTGCCTGTGCGCAACATCGCGCGTTGGAACGGAACTGCCTGGAGCGCGATGGGAACGGCCCAACTTGAGACGATTCGCGCGATGACAGTTTCTGCGGCCGGCGATCTGGTTGTTGGCGCTGGAGTCCGGCCGAACAGCGACGCGGTCTCGCGCTGGACGGGAACCGACTGGGTCCAGCTCGGCGATAGGATGGACGGCGATATCTGGGCGCTCGCGTTCACACCATCGAATGAGTTGATCGCGGGAGGCTTCTTTAAGTTCAACGGGTCCGCTCTGGGGACGCCGTACTTCGCCCGCTGGACCGACACCAACATCCCCTGGATCGCAACTTCGCCAAAGGACTCGATCGTCGAATCCGGCGCAAGCATTTCGCTCAGCGCCGAGGCTGCTTCGGGCTACTCCGATCTTCTGTATCAATGGCAGCAGGAAGACACGCCGGACTCGGGCACCTTCTCGGATCTCGAAGACGGAGCTTCCCCCATTGCTCCTTCAACAACCTTCGCGGGTGCGCACTCTCCCACCCTCGAAATCATCGGTGCTTCGCATGCGCTCTCAGGATTCTCGTTCCGCCTGATCGTTTCCAATTCCTGCGGCGGCTCGAATAGCGAGCCCGCGATCCTCAAGGTCGTCTGCTCCGGCGACTTCAACAACGACGGTTTCGTGGACGATGCAGACTTTGCTTTCTTCGTCGCGGCGTACGACCTGCTCGATTGCGCCGATCCGGCTATGCCTGAAGCCTGCCCCGCCGACCTGAATCACGACGGCGGCGTGGACGATGCCGACTTCGTCGGATTTGTTGCCGCATACGGCGCACGCGTGTGTCCGTAGGTGGCACGGAACCCATGCCCAATCGTCTTTGCGGCAGGGCCATACTCGCCACAAACCCGAGCAGTGTTCGGCTTCGCGAATCGGAAGGAGCCTTCTCCGCCATTCCTTCGACTGGGCTTGATTTGAACGCGCCAGATGCTCGCCAACCGATCCGGGACACGAATTTGACAACCGAGCGACAACAACAACATTCATTGCGCGCTAAACAGGCCTCGATTCTCATGAGCAGCTGCAATTTGAGAGCCACAATTCAATCCCATCTTCGTTGAGCCCCCACGCCGAAGCATTCTACATTCCTCTACACTTCCACCCATGCTCACCATCCTCACCCTCCTCGCCATCGCACTCGCACCGCCCGCTCCGGCTGTCACCCCCACCTCAACGCCCGACTTCGTCACCGTCCTCCAACGCAACTTCGCGGCGTGGGATAAGGACCGCAACAACATGCTGACGCCAGCTGAAATCGATGCGGCGTTATCCGACCCGAAACTGGCGGGCGACGATGCCGCGGCCGCCGCGACGGTGAAATGTGTGGCGCGCGACAACCTGTTCCGCGTAAGGCGGATCGACGTTGCGACAATCAACGATGACCTGCGCCTCGGCCGCCCCGAGAACCGGAGCCCTGTGTTTAACGACGAATGGTTCGCGCCGAAGTGGCAAGCCGCGTTTGAGATCGTTCGCAAGCGCAGCCCGGCAGTGTCGCCGCCCGGCGCCCTCGCGTCACCCAACGTCGAAACTCTGAAACTGGATTCCTGCGGCAGTGCCACGTTCGTAGCGGTGCTGGGCGGCCTGGCGCGTCAGCGCCCGGATGCTGCGCAGGCGATGATCGTGCCCGGGCGGGGCGATTCTTTCCAGGTAGTGACGCCACTTTGGTCGCAGGCGATTGCGTCGGTCACGGAAGGGCAGGCCGCGGCGTGCTCGACCACAGGGAACGAATGGGCGCGGGCGATCGAGTGCGGGGTGGACGCGCTCACGCGCGAGCGGTTTCCTCAGGCGACGTACAACGGCAAGATCATGGATTTCAATGGTCGCTTCGCATGCGCCCAGCAGTACATTCTCTACCTGTGCGGAAAGCAGAGCACCATCACGCCGTTCCGCCGGCCAAACGGGACACGCACCAAAGATGGGGAGCAGCTCGGTCTGCTTGGGAACCCCGAAGGGCTTGCCTCCACCGCATTGCAGATATTGAGCCAGGCGATGACGAAGAAAAAGGTGGCCGTCGCGACGACAGAATGGTTCTCCATCCTGGGTGCCGATGCGACCGGACCGAACAGGCGCGAAGCCCTTCCGCCAAACATCAATGCGTTTGGTTGCTGCGCCATCGTGGGGCTCGATTCCAGGGCGAAGACAATCACTCTGTGGGATCCGTCCGGAGGTGCCTTTGCGCCGAGCGGTCCGGCGTCGATCGCGAACGGGTATCCGATGAGCGACGGCATTTGGACGATGCCGCTCAAGGACTTTGCGCAGGTGTTCAACGGGTTCGTCGTGGAGGGCGACAACAGGGGGACGATCCCGGGGCAGTCTCGCGGGAAGCGGTGAGAAGATGAGCGCGGGGCGAGAGTCAAGAGCGGCGGGGATGGAGACTGCAGATTTACAGAGCCGCCGCGCGGGAACGCTCACACCTTGGAGTACGCCTCGACCAGCGATTCTGCGACTTTCTCCCACGTGAAATGATCTTCGACGAGTTTGCGGCCGCGCAGGCCCATCGCGCGCCGGCCGTTTTCATCGCCGAGGATTTGTTCGAGCGCCGACGCGAGTTTGGCGGCCTCGCGCTCGACGACGAGGCCGGCGCCGGCTTCCTGCGCTTCGGGCAGGTGGCACTCGGGGCTGATGACGACAGCAGCCCGGCAGGCCATCGCCTCCGCGATCGCAACGCTGAATGCTTCGTGCCCGCTGGGCAGGCAGAAACAGGCGCAATCGACCATGGCCTCGTACTTGCCGCGCCCGAAGATCGGACCGGTGAGGTGGACTCGATCGGCAATGCCGAGCCGCGCCGCCTGCTCGCGGATGGGCGCTTCCATGCCGAAATCGGGGCCGACAATGACGAGGCGCGCACGCGGAACGCGCCGGAGCACTTGCGCAAACGCGTCAACGAGGATGTCGAGCCCTTTGATGGGATGGAGGCGCGAGAGGAAGAGAACGAACGGTTCGTTGCTGAATTCGGAGTGCGCCGCGAAGAAAGAGCCCGGTGCTGGGAGAGGATCGATCTCCTCAAGGAACACGCCGTTGGGGACGACGACGACAGGACCCTTGAAGCCGAAGATCGCCATTTCTTCGCGCTCGAAACTCGAGAGTGCGTGCACAAGCGTGACCTTGTCGATCGCCCGGCGGTAAAGCAGCCGCATCGCGACCGCTTTCTTGAACCACTTTTCGCTCAAGGCCCAGCGCGTGAGGATGCCGTGAGGCGAGAGCACCACGGGCTTCTTCTGGCGCCGTGCCTCGTTCACCGAGTGGATCAGAATCGGATCCCAGATGTTGTGCACGTGGACGACATCGTGGCGGGCGATCAACTCGCGCAAGCGCGGAAGTGAATCTCTCCCCGAAACCTTTGCAACGACGGAACTGGTCGCGATCCGCTCGATCTTGACGCGAGATGACCCGGCGATGGCGGGAAGGTCGGTCTCTTTCCCCGCGCTCTGGCGCGTCAGGATGGTGACCTCGTGCCCCAGCCCGGCCTGTGCCGCAGCGACCCTGGTTGTCACCATGGTCGGCCCACCCTGATCGGCGGCGAGGGAATATGTCACGTGCAAAATGCGCATCGGTATCTCAGTATCGGCAATCGCGGGCAAGAAAAAGCCCGAGCTTTCGCCCGGGCTTCGAGAGTACACACCACCGGCGCTTCCTACTCGGTCGGAACTTCAGCAACCGCGGTTTCCGGCAGCTTGACCTTCGGGTTCTTGATCACCCCGTCCTTTTGGCGCTGCTGAGCGCGGGCGAGCGCCAGCGCGATTTCCTTGTGCGAGAAGGGCAGAACCTTGCTGCGTATCCCGCTCCGGAACGTTCGAACAAACTGCGGGTCAAACCCGGCCAGCGCCGCGCCATCGGTCGCCGCAGGCGCCGTCGCGCCGACCCCAGAGCCGACAAACGAGACCCCGAGCGACCCACCCGAAGTCCCCACAGCCCCGCCGCCGCCACCACCCAGGCCAAGATCACCCCCAAGACCCGATCCACCCCCACCACTACCACCCCCACCCCCTCCGCCCGCGTCACCTGCGCCACTTCCACCGCCTCCACTTCCACCACTGCTCCCGCCGCTTCCGCTACTGGCGCTACTGCTTGATGAGGCGACGGAGTGGGAGGTTTGCTCGGCACCGGATGAGCCGGTGAATGTTCCGGAGTTCTCGTGGATGGTTGGGTCGCTGCCGCCGCCGAAGGGATCGGTGCCGGGATCTGTTCCGGGAGAGCCTCCGCCGCCGACGATGGGGTTGGTTCCGGGATCGGTTCCCGGATTGGTTCCTGGGTCGGTTCCGGGATCGGTGCCTGGGCCCGAGCCTGGGTCGGTGCCCGGATCGGTGCCGGGGCCTGTGCCGGGGTTGGTTCCGGGGTCGGTACCGCCGGTGCCGCCTGGCCCTCCGTTGTTGCCGTTGGAGAGCGAGGCGGCGATGATGTTTCGGGCGGTGTTGTCGTAGTAGTTTTGCCAGGCGTTTAGTTCCGCGTCGGTGTAGAAGAAGTCCCACAGCACGAAGCCCGCGGCGCCGGCCTGGCGCGGGAGGCGGATGCAGATATCGAGGCTTTCGCTCGTCATGAATTGACCGGCGAACGCAGAGGATGGGTGATAGGGCAAATACACGAACGGGAGTACGGGTTTGCCGCGACCGGCGATCACTCCTTCGCCGACGACACCAAGCACGTGAGCGGAAGGGCCTTCGGGACCGAGCTGATTTGGTCCTGGGGGGGTCTGAACGGAGTACGCCTGGTAGATGGTGGGACACACAACGTCCACAAGATCAAAGTACCAGGCGAGATCGACCTCGTGGATCTCTTTGTAGCGGGCGAGATCAACGCCGAAGTCCTTTTGGCCGTTGAATATCCAATAGGAACCCAACGGGATGCCGTACACCGTAACGCGTGCCTTGGGGCGCACTTGGCGGCAGAGCGCGATGGAGAATTCGTAGAACTTGCGAACCTCGGCGAGGTATGCGTTCTTGATAATGGCATCCCATTCCGAAGTGAGATGCCCGGCGAGAAGATCGGTTCGCTGGGTCTTGATGTAGTCGGTCCACTTGCTCTTGACTCCGGCGTTGGTCCACTCCCAATTGGGCCACCAGTTTTCGTAGTCGAGGAAAATGATTCCGGCGAAGTTCTTGTCGGGGATGACGATATTGATATCGCTGGTGAACTTGCTGGCGTGCTGCGAATAGAACGAAGGGTCGGAAGCGATCAGGTGCGGCCCTGCGGCGGGGTGGAGGCCGAACTGATAGCCCAGAACATCGTTGTTCATGGTGAGGCCGCGCAGATTCAGATTGCCTGCGTTGCGACTCTGGATGCCGAGGTGGCCTTCGTAGGCCGTGCCGAGTTGGGCGCGGACGAATGGCGCGACGCAGAAAGCCAGAGCGGCGGCGCACATGAGTGCACGGCGAAAGATCGGGTGAGACATCGCGGGCGCTCTCCTCGTGCCATCCCACCCCCCACGGCCCGGGGGCGGCGGCTTTCGATGCATCGGCGTAAAACGCGAGCGGGTATGGAGACGGAGCGTCCGAAAAGCCCAAGAGCGCGAATGGGGGCGGAACAATCGGAGTTGTCCGGACAGGTGGTCGCCCGAGAAGCGAAGACTGGCTCAGAACGGAAAGGAATCGTGCGAACGCCGCCTGCCTGCGGTTCGTTCGGCGCAGAAGCGCTCACAAAAAACCCGCGCCTGCTCGCGGGTTTGGAAAGGACGTTCGTGGGCGGGGTCTACTTCTGAACTTTCATCTTGGCCGGAATCGCGGCGGTTTCGTCGGCGACTTGAGGCGGCGGGGGCGAAACGTTGGTGGAGATGGTCGCGGCGACGGGAAGGTCGGTGGGGAAACCGGGGTAGGTAACGTTATAAACGGTGTCGCGTGCGCTGGCATCGTAGAAACTCTGCCAGGCGTTCAATTCGGCTTCGGTGTAGAAGAAATCCCAGATCACAACGCCGGCGGCGCCGGCCTGCCTGGGAATCTCGAGACCCTGGCGAAGGTTGATCGGGTTGACAAACTCGTTGCCATAGCCCGACGAGGGGTGGTACCTCAGCATGAAGAAGGGGTACACCGGCTTGCCGAGCGAGTAGCGCACCGATTCGCTCACCATGCCGAGGATGTAGGCTTCGTTCCCAGCGGGGTCCTGGATATTGCCCGAGGGGGGCGACCCCACCTTGTACACCGGGTAGATCGACGGGCAGATCACGTCCACGAGCGAGAAGTACCAGCTCATTTCCTGCTCGTGAATCTGCCGGTACTTGTTGAGGTCGACGCCGTAATCGGAGTAGCCGTTGAAGATCCAGTAGGAACGGAGTGGCAGCCCGTAGAACGTGACTCTCGCCTTGGGCCGCGCGGCGCGGACATAGCCGATGGTGTTCTCGTAGTAAGTGCGGACAGTTTTCTTGTACTCGGCCTGGATGATCGCGTCCCATTCACCGGTTGGATGGCCGTTCAGAAGATCGGTTCGGGAGGTCTTGATGTAGTTGGTCCACGCGACCTGAACGTTTGGGCTCCATTCCCAGCAGGGCCACCAGTGCTCGTAATCCAACTGAATAATGCCGGAGAAGTTCGCATCCGGCACGACGATGTTGAGGTCGGCGACCATTTTCGCCTGATGCTGGGGGTAGAAGGTCGGATCTCCGGCGATCAGGTGCGGTCCGGCGGCGGGATTCAAACCCAACGCTCCACCGATGATGTCGTTGAGCATGTTCACGCCGCGAGTCTTGATCTGACCGGAGTTGCGGCTTTGAATCGACAGTCGAACGTCGTATCCCGCGCCCGGACCCGCGACGGCGCTAGGCGCCCCCACTGCGACCAAGGCGATGGCGAATAGGGCTCGCGCCCGCTCTGAAAAACTCTTCATGTTCCGAGTCTCCTCCGCTGTCAGCGCCCGCCGCGGCAAACCTCCGCTGCAGGTGAACAAATTTGGGGGTCCTGTGTGCCGGGCCGCACCACGTACAAGGCCCGAGAAAAAAGCGTACGAAAATACGCCCCGCAGTGATAGTGAAAAGTGCAAAAAGGGACGAAATAAGGGTCCGCAAGAACCCCGAATCCTTCGGACGAGAACGAGGGCCACAATCCGGATGTTGCTGAAAGTCGGGAATGCTCCCGGCTGCCTGACGCCGGTCGATCCACAAACTCATGACTCAACGGCCCCCCACCCCCCGACAACCGCACGTACT
Source organism: Phycisphaeraceae bacterium (assembly GCA_019636565.1). Lineage (GTDB taxonomy): Bacteria > Planctomycetota > Phycisphaerae > Phycisphaerales > UBA1924 > JAFEBO01. The sequence continues at coordinate 4,904 of JAHBXG010000026.1, read as the reverse complement.
CGTGAATGCTCTCTCGGTGAGCAGCGGAGGCGGCTTTACGGTCTGCCGCGAACTGGTCCGGGGGCTGGCGTCGGCCCGGCCGGGATGGAAGTTCACCGTTGTCATGACCGATGGGAGCGCGTTCCACGAGACGATGGGGCGGGAGCGCTTCGGGGCCAATGTGGAGTTTTTGTGGGCTCCGGCCCGAACGGCCAAGGTCGGTCCGCGCGTGCTTTATGAGAACTTCGCGTTGGCGCGATGGGCGCGCGAGCGGGGCGCGACGGCGGTGCTGCAACTCAATGGCCAGAAGATTCCACGCTTGCACTTGCCGACGATTTCGCACGCGCAAGACCCGGTGCCCTATCTGCCGCGGATGTGGAAGGGGCCTCACTGGCGGGGCGTGCGTGGCGTGAAGGCAAAGTTTGGCGCGATGCTGCGGAGGCGGGCGATCCGCGGCGCGCTGAGGAACGCCGATTGCATGGGCTTTACCAGTCAGTACCTTCGCGACCTCATCTGCGACTGGGAGCATGTCACTCCGAAGCACGCAGAAGTTTTCTACAACGCCGTCCCGGAAGACTGGTGCGCCCGCGACGATGCACAGATGCCCGCACTCGCCTCGCGCCCAATGCAGGTGCTGACCGTCAGCGACATCACGCCTCACAAGCGCCAGCACCTGATTGCAGATGCGGTGTGCCAACTGCGCCGGGAGAAGGGCTTTGAAAGCATCACGTACCGGATCGTGGGTCGCATCTTCGATGCCCCGTACGCCGAGCGCATCAACCAGATGGGGCGCGCGATTCGCGGAAGCGACGGGGAGAACGAGAAACCTGTGATCGAGATGGTGGGCCGGCTGAGCGGGGATGAATTGGCCGCGGCGTTCATGAACGCGCGGTGCTTCGCGTTCATGAGCGTGTGCGAGAGTTTCGGGATACCGCCGTTGGAAGCGATGAGTTTCGGCACGCCGGTGGTGAGCAGCGAGTGCTGCGCGATGCCGGAGGTGCTGGGCGATGCCGCGGCGTTTGTGCCGATGGATGATCTGGAGCAGTTGAAGGATGCGCTGCGGCGGGTACTGACGGATGACAAGTTGGCGGCGGAGATGCGTGCGAAGGGGTTTGAGAGGTTCAGGCAGTTTCGGTGGGCGGAGACGGTGGGGAAGATGGCGAGCGTGCTCGACGGCCTTGTCGCGTAATCAAGGCGCCCCAGATTCACCCGGGACGCCGGCGCATCAGCATCGATTCCCGACGATCCGGCAGAGCCTTGTCGCGTGAAGACGGCAATGTTTTGGCTTATGCCGTGCCGCGGTCTTCGTTTTGAAGTTCGTGGTTGATGCCAACGGCGGCGGTGGCGCCCTGCGCGGCGGCGACGATGACGAATTGCACTTCTTTGTCTGCATCGCCGGCGAGGAAGACGCCGGGTACGGTGGTGCATTGTCGGTCCGAGGTTTTGACGCCGCCATCGTCGTCGAATGCACACCCGAAAAGTCGGGGCAGTTCGGATCGCTGGACCTGGCCGGTGTTGAAAAAGAGAGCGTCTGCCGCGAGAGGCGTGCCCTGCGCGAAGTGAACGGCTCGGAGTGAGCCGGAATCGTGTTCGAGGCGGGATACGACCTCGGTGCGGATGGCAATGTTGTTTCTGCGCGCGAGCGCGAGATGCTTGTTGTCGGCGGCCTGGCCATCGAGGCAAGCGGTGACGCTGTCGGACCAGGTGCGGAGCGTGAGCGCGATGCCGATGGCGTGGTTGCCTTTGCCGTACGCGGCGATGCGCTGCTCGCGGTGTTCGTAGCCGTCGCAATAGGGGCAATGGTGGGCGGACTTTCCGTAGCACGCCATGAAGCCGTCGAGGTCGGGGAGAAGGTCGCGCACGCCGGTGGCGAGGAGGACCTTGCGGGAATGGAGTTTCTGGCCGGCCTTCGTGACGATGGTAAATGTTGAGTCGGGCTCAACGCCAGCTTGAACGACTTCGTCGTCGAGGCAGCGGACTTCGTAGCGGGAGAGATCGCGGCGGGCTTCCTTGCGAAACTCGATTGGCGCGATGCAATCACGCGAGAGGTAGCCGTGCATTTCGGTGGCGAAGCGGTTGCGGCCTTTGGCGTGATCGATGAGAACGATGTTGCGGCGGCATCGGGCGAGAATGAGGGCGGCGGAGAGGCCGGCGGGTCCGCCACCGATGATGACAACATCGAGCATGCGTCAATCTTAGTTGACGCCGCATCGTGCCCCGCAAGAGCCTGCGTTGCGGGGAGCGGGCGTCATGTGACCGATTCCGCTTTAGGCTTGAACAGGGACTTCGTCTCGCTTCATGGTGGCCTCACGTGCCGGGGTGATATTCATTGCAACAGAAACCGTGCCCCTCACTCGAAAGGCAAATCATGCAAAGCAATCTTCGGCGCAGCGCTACGACCTTGTTCATTCTGACCCCCGCGGCTCTGCTCGCGGCGTGCAGTTCATCTGACAGTTGGCGTTCCTCCCGGGCGGACACCAACGCGAGGACGGACGACGGCTCCAACGGCACGATGCGGAGCGACGGCTACTACACCAACTCCTCGCAAGGCTCTTCTTCGGCGGACAGCCGAACGGCGCAATCATCGAGTCGATCTGTGACCGATCCGTATGGCGATGGCGTGGGGGCGGTGAAGTCGATCAACCGAGAGTTCGATCTCGCGAACAACAGGGCGAACAACCCCAACTGGCGCGACGGGCCCAGCCGTTACGACAATCAGAACCCCAGCCACGACAGCAGTTCGAGCCGGTACAACACCGGGATCAGCCGCAACCAGAGCCCCGCGGAAGGCACGTTGAACAACCAGAATATTGCGAAGGGAACCGTCGTACCGGCGGGCTCTACGACGGGCACGAACTGGCAGAACCGGCAGGACGACGCGAGCATGCAGCAAGGCCAGCAGAACTGGCAGCGCGGGGAGCGATCCGGCACGCAGAATGAACAGCAGAACTGGGCGAATCGAAACCAGAATTCCGATCCGAACTGGAATTCGAACAATCAGCAGTTGCCGCCTCGGCAGGAGGATGGCAACTGGGCGAATCGGAACCTCGATACCACCAACATGACGACGCCGGAGCAGCAGGCAGCTGCTCGCCACATGAGCAATCCGCAGACGAATCCGTCGAACTCGAATGCGCAGTTCAACCAGAACAGCAGCGGGCAGTACAACACCGCCCAGAACAACGGCGCGAACCGGGACAGCAGCGTGATGTCGCCCACAAGCTCTCAGCAAGCTGCGGCCCGTGATATCGCCGATCCGGCAACAAACCCGACGAATTCGAACGCTCAGATCGGACAGCAGAATACTGCGAGCGGCAATCAGCCGTACTCGACGCGTTCGGCCGATCTGCGCGGCGCGGGCCAACCCGCGCTGGTCGCGGCGAATGCGACGGCCGATTCGCGGATCCTGTCGCTGGTTCACATGAAGAACCAGGAAGAGATCAGCCTGGGCCGGCTTGCCGCTTCGAACGGTTCATCGGCGGCAGTCAAGGAATACGGAAACATGCTGGTGCTTGAGCACTCGGCGGCGGACGCGAAGGTCTTGGCGGTTGCATCGCAGACCGGCACGCAGTTGCTGAGCGACACCGAGACCATGAACATGATCCGTGCCGACCGGATCACGGCGAAGGACCAGGCCATGGACCCGGCCAAGGACAAGGATCGCGAGAAGATGGCGGACGACTCGACTGTCCGGAAGGACCCGGCCGAGGAACTGCGCAGTTTGAGTGGCACCGATTTCGATAAAGCGTTCAGCGAGAAGATGGTGAAGGGTCACCAGAAGCTTGCGGCGGCGATCGAAAAGGCGCAGCCGCAGGTCCGCAACGAGCAGACTCGTCAGTTGCTGAACGAGCTGCTGCCGACGATTCAGAAGCACGAGAAGCTGGCCCGACAATTGCCGGGCTTTACCGAGACAGCAAGCGTGCGGTAAGAGTTGAGGACATGCGTGTGGTGAATGCCGCGCTTGATTCCGACGATGAGTCGGAAGATGGCGCGGCGTTCGCCTTTTTGCTTGAAGGTGGCGGGCCGTGGGAGCGTCGAATCCCCCATCGCCGGCTGGAAATCATCGACGGCACGCACTAGCAAAGCGGGATGTTGCCGATTGCCGAATGGGACCGTCATTCTCGATCAAAGTGAGCCCGAAAAACCGTTGAGAGTCAGTCCTTGCGGGCGTCTTGCCAGTTGGTGAATTCGCGGCCGCGCCAGGTCATGCGGGCGGGTTCATAGTCGGCAAAGGTGGCGGCGTGGATGTCCATGAAGAGAAGGTTGGTCTTGCCGTTCTGCGAATCGGGGCGCTTGATTCCGTGGGCGAGGCGCTGGCCATTGAAGAAGACGACGGGCTGATTGGCGTCGTCGGGGTCGCAGTCGGGCGCGCGGTCGGAGTTGCCGTAGGGCTTGGCGTAGAGATTCATCTGGTTGCTGTCACCAAGGAAAACAAATTGCGAGGTGAACTGCACCTGTGTTTCGTTGAGGCTGGTGTACATCGCCTTGTTGTAGATCGCGGAGGTGTAGCGGGCCTGGAGGAAATAACAGAAGGGGGCGAGGTCTTTCGGGCGCGAGGGATCGGAGTAGACGTCGTTGTTGCCGGCGAAGGGTGCGAGCTGCTCGGTCCAGCCGGGGCCGATGTCGTCGCCGTTCTTGCCGTCTTCGGGTGTGTTGGCGACGCCCCAGTAATGCCACCCGGACCAATAGGGGAAGGTGCCTTTGTTGTTGTCGGCGTAGAGGGTGAGCGAGGTGCCGATGCTGCGGAGATTCGACATGCACTTGGTGGTGCGGGCGGATTCGCGCGCAGCGCCGAGAGCGGGGAGCAGAATGCCGATCAGCGTCGCGATGATGGCGATGACGATGAGGAGTTCGATCAGCGTGAAGGCGCGGCGGTTACGCATGGGGACCTCGCAAAGGCAGTTCACCACAGAGGCACAGAGACA
>JAHBXG010000025.1 GCA_019636565.1 Phycisphaeraceae bacterium | reverse complement strand
AATCGCAAATCGCAAATCGCAATTCGCAAATCGCAAATCGCAAATCGCAAATCGCAAATCGCAAGTCGCGGATCGAAGATCACAGATCGAGAATCGCAAAACTGGGAATCGTTGGAAGCGTGGAGTGAATTAGGGCTGCTTTCTTAGGAAAACATGTGCCACAGCCATTGAACTCCCGACGTGACGCTCGCAGTGGTAGCCGAGGGCGTGCAGGTCGATTCCGTGCAGCAAGTGTTCGCCGCTGCTGAGAAGGATGAGGACGAGGGGCCAGTCGATGGTCCGGGGCTTTGATGTGAAAGTGGGCACGCGCAGGGTTGTTGGGAATTGGCGCGGTTGTGTTGCGGACCTCTTCTTTGGCGAGGATTGAGCACCCCTCCGGGGTGCGTGGAGAATTGGTGTTTTAATCGGTGGTGCGGCTTCGCCGCGACCACCGGCTATTGCCGGGCAGCCCTTCGGGCTGGATGAAGTTGTTTCGCGACACGACTCTGCATGAAATCGTGGTGCGAAACAAGGTTCGTTTTCGCGACGGGGTGTTGCCGCGAGCCTTCGAAGAAAGACCTCCCTCGCGTTATTTTTTTGGCAGTTGCTGTTCGAGCAGCGTCGTGAATTGAACACAGGAGAAGAGCGGCTGAAGCCGGGCCAGAGCAAGCCCGTTGGAAACGGGCTGAGGAGAAGAGAGGGACGAGGGTGGAAACTGCGGCTTTGCACCGCCTCTGAAGCGGCGGCCTGATAGCGAGCAAGGCCGATGAATCGGCCGGAAAAGCGGGGATCTCTTTTGGTGAGGGGCGTGCCGGCGGGGCTGGGAGATTTGTGCGGTCGGTGGATGTTTCATTCGAAGGCGAGAGCGGCGAAAATGGTTTCGGATTTCGGATGGGGGATGTGGGACGGGGATGTGCAGGAATCAAGTTGTCGCGGCTGGGGGCTGGTGGCCTTGCATGGAAAAACCCTTGTATTTGGCTGCGAGCGGGCATTTTGGCGACGGGTGAAAATCTCGGCTTGACATATTCCGATATAGGGATATATTCGAGTCATGGCACGTTCGCCGACCACATCCGATGCCTTTGCTGCGATCGCCGAGCCGCGGCGGCGGGAGATTTTGGGGGTGCTTGCGGGGAGCGATGGTGAGCGGGACGTGACGTGGCTTGTGGAGGAACTCGGATGGCCCCAGCCGCAGGTCTCGAAGCATTTGAGCGTGCTGCGTGAGGTGGGGCTGGTGCGGGTTGTGCGGAAGGGGAGACGCCGCATGTACAGCATGAACGGGGAAGAACTCCGGCCCGTGTATGACTGGGTGAAGACCTACGAGCGATTCTGGAATCACCAATTGCAGCGGCTCAAGGAGCGCGCGGAGCGGATGGAACGCGAAGCGAAGCGCAAGGGGCCGCCGTCGTCTCATCAAACACCACCTGTGAACCCCGATTCAAACTGAGAAAGGAATCGAACATGTCCAGTGCTACAGCGAATGCAACTGCAACTCAAACCCCCGCCTCCACGACCACAAACGAAACCGTGAGCACGCTTGATATCCGGCAGGATGTTCTGATTGCCGCGTCGCCCGAGATCGCGTTTGAGGCGCTGCTCGAGGAACTCGGGCCGGGCAGCGTGATGCCCGATGGGAAGCCGTTTCCGATGAAGATCGAGCCGTGGCCGGGCGGACGCTGGTATCGCGACTTGGGCGAAGCGGGCGGGCACAAGTACGGGCACTTGTGGGGCCATGTGCAGGTGATCAAGGCGCCGACGCTGCTGGAACTCAACGGGCCGATGCCGATGTCGTTTCCGGCGGTCAATCACGTGCAGTATCGACTCAAGGCTGAAGGGAATGGAACGCGGCTTTCGCTGGTGCACCGGGCGATGGGTGTCCTGCCGCGGGAACTGCGTGATGGGATGCCCGAAGGTTGGGCGCACGGAATGAAGCGGATCAAGGAAGTTGCGGAGACAAGGGCGAAGAGCCGGAAGGAAGGTGGACGGTGAGCCAGACGATGATTGCCGGAAAGAACTCGATCTCGCAGGGAATGCTCGAGGAATTCGAGCGCGAGTTGGTGGCGACGCGGAAGTTCCTGGAGCGCGTGCCGGACGGGAAACTGTCATGGCGGCCGCACGCCAAGTCGATGTCGGTCGGGCAGCTTGGGCTTCACATCGCGGAGACGCCGGGGATGTCGTTGCGGATGGTGCTGCCGGATCGGGGTTCGGTGCCCGATTTCCGCGAGCGGCAAGAGGCGGCGACGGCAGGGGAGATGCTGGCGGCACTTGAAGCGAGCGCGGCGTTTGTGCGTGAGGCATTGCCGACGGTGGACGATGCGCGGATGCAAGAGTTGTTCGCGATCGACCTGCCGGATGGTTCGTCGGTGGAATTGCCGCGGTCGCGGTTTATTCGGACAATCACACTGAATCACTGGTACCACCATCGCGGGCAGTTGGGTGTGTACCTGCGGCTGCTGGGCGTGTCGGTGCCGGCGAGTTACGGGCCGAGCGGCGACGAAGCGGGCGGGATCTGAGCCGAGGTTCGAAACCAAATCACGGGCAAGTAACAGAATGCACGGAATCAGGGAGTCTGAACATGAATGCTGAAACTGCTTCATTGAAATCGCACCGCGTGGTCTCGCGGCAGGAGTGGCTGGAGAAGCGTGTCGCACTCCTGGAGGAGGAAAAGGAACTCATGCGTCGGCGCGACGAGATGGCGGCGAAGGTGCGCGAGTTGCCATGGGTGAGGGTGGAGAAGGCGTACTCGTTCGACGCGCCGACGGGGAAGCAGAGCCTGGCCGACTTGTTTGGCTCGAAAACTCAACTCGTGGTCTATCACTTCATGTTCGACCCGACGTGGTCACAGGGGTGCAAATCGTGTTCGTTCATTGCCGACCATTACAACCCGCTGGTGGTGCACCTGGCGCATCGGGACATTTCGCTCGTGACGGTCTCGAAGGCGCCGATCGAGCAGATCGAGGCGTTCCGCAAGCGGATGGGGTGGACGTTTCCGTGGGTTTCGGGTGCGCACAACGAGTTCGGGCATGATTTCGGCGTCTCCTTCACCGACCAGGAACTCCGGGGCGACGACGTCGTGTACAACTTCAACCGCAAGCCGTACCCGATCCGCGAATTGCCCGGGCTGTCGGTGTTCATCAAGGATTCCGGGGGCGCCATCTATCACACCTACTCGACGTACGCGCGGGGTCTGGACAATTTCCTGACGGCGTATCAGTACATGGATGTGACGCCCAAGGGGCGCGACGAGGCGGAATCGCCGGGGATGGGGTGGCTTCGTCATCACGATCGGTACGACCAGGCGACGTTCGTTCAGCCGTGGGAAGAGAAGCCGGGCGTGACGGGGCCGATGCTGCCGCGGTGAATCAACGACGGCACAGGAAGATCGTTGCCCATTTGCGACCAAAGGAATCTGCAATGCGATGCTGTTGCAATGGCGATGAATCTGTCCGGCCCAAGTCTGTTGCGAGATGGCCGCGGCACGTGGTTGCGTTCATCGAGTGGGCGCTACCGATCACCACGCTCGCTCTTGTTCCCAAGTGTCCGGGGTGCGTCGCGGCGTACGTCCTGCTGTTCACCGGCCTGGGCATCTCCTTCGAGGCAGCCGCGGCAACGCGATGGACGCTCATCGGACTGTGCGTCGCGGCACTCGGGTACGTCTTGGTGAAATCCGCGCGGCGCGTTCTGGCATGGTTTGCGTCGCGGGGCTACGCCTAGGTTCCCTTCCGAAGGAATACGTGAGCAATGGCTTTCGAGCTGCCGACGTGCCTCTCGCAGTGGTAGCCGAGCGCGTGGGTGTCGATTCCGTGGAGGAGGTGCTCGCCGCGGCCGAGAAGGACGGGCGAGATGGCGAGGTGGAGATCGTCGATGAGGCGGGCTTGGAGATATTGGCGGATTGTGGCGGTGCCGCCGCCGAGGCGGATGTCTTTGCCTCCCGCGGCATCGGTTGCTTGTTTGAGCGCGGCGTGGATGCCGTCGGTGATGAAGTGGAACTCTGTGCCGCCTTTCATGCGGAGGGGCGGGCGGGGGTGATGGGTGAGGACGAAGACGGGGGTGTGATACGGTGGCTCATCGCCCCACCAGCCTTTCCAGTTTTCGTCGGGCCAGGGGCCGCGGACGGGGCCGAACATGTTGCGGCCGAGGATCCAGGCGCCGATGTTTTCGAAGCCTTTGGCGGCGACGTCGTCGTCTACTCCGGTTTCGCCTCCGGTTTGGCCTTGCATGTGTTTCCAGGTGCGTGTGGGCATGAACCAGTTAAAGAGTTCGTGGCCGCGGAGCCCGAGCGGGTTTTCGAGGGATTGGGAGGGGCCGGCGCCGTAGCCATCGAGGGAGAGGGAGAAGCAGAGGACGCGGAGTTTGGACATGTTCCGTTCCTGAATTTGGAGTGATGATCGGACAAATGCAAGACGGCCGCCCATTTCACGGGCGGAGATGAAGGAATGGGAACTGCTTGCCGGATGTTGCACATCTGGCAACGACCGAGCGCCCGCGATGCGGGCAGGGAGGCAGGGAATTGGCAGGAACGGTGAGCGAGCGGCTCAACGCTCGCCGGCGTAGAAAAACTGTTCGCGGGTGATCTTGTCGCCTTTGACGGTATAGACGCCGACCTCGGGGAGAGTCGTGCGCTTGCCGGTGGCTTTGGGAGTCACTTCGAAGGTGAAGTGGACGGCGAACTGGTCGGGGCCGTTGAAGTAGGGGCCGAGGACCTTTTCGCCGTGGATCTCGTTGACTGCGGCCCAGCGTTCGGATTTTTGGATGACGGGCGTCTTGCCAGCGGTCTCTTTGCCGTCGCCTTCGACGGAGACGATGTCGTCGGCGTACATGCTGTGCATGACGTCAAAGTTTTTGCCCTGGTTGCAGAGGTCGACGAATTGTTGGGCGAGGGTGTGGATGCTCATGGGGGAAGTGTACTGGGGATTGGAAAGGGGATGAATGATGTGGGATTGAGGGTGGATTTCGTGGGGGGGAAGCCCGTTAAAACGGGCTGGGGATTCAGAATCATTGGAAGCGAGGGGTCGTGCTCGAACCACGCGTGAAGGCGTGGACTAGAAGCGAGCAAGGCCGCTGAAGCGGCCTGAAGAGTGTGGAAGAAGCCAAGCCGCTTTGCCACAGTACCCCTTTGCCCCGCTGCCGCTCTGTCCTTTTGTCCTTTGCCACTTCTTATCATCCCCCTATGCCTGTCTTCGTTCGTTGGATGCTCTACCTGATTCCCCTGAACCCGATCGCGGTGCGGCTCGTTCAGAACGGGTCGCGGCGGACGCGGCACTTGTACATACGCGCGGCGTATCTGGCGGTGTTGATTCTGGTGTTGCTCTGGTCGCTGATCGCGCGGCTGGGGGGCGGGGAATTGGATTATCGCGAGTTAGCGATCAATGCCGCGGCGAGCTTTACGTTTATTGCGTACCTGCAGTTGGCGCTGATCTGTATTTTGGCGCCGGTTTTCATGGCGGGGGCGATCGCGCAGGAGGCGAGCCCGCGGACGTGGGAAGTGTTGTTGACGACGCCGCTGACGGCGGCGCAGATCGTGCTCGGGAACTTGCTGGGGCGGTTGTTCTTCATCATTGCGCTGATGGTGGCCACGCTGCCGCTGTTCGCGCTGACGCAGTTCTTCGGCGGCGTTTCGATGCGGGCGATCTTTGGGAGTTTTGCGATCAGCGCGTTTGCGGTGCTGCTGGTGGGGACGATCGCGATTGCGCTGTCGGTGTCGAGGCTGGCGGGGAAGCGTGCGGTGTTTGCGTTTTATGTGTGCGTGATCAGTTACCTTGCGATCACGGCTGGGATCGATGTGTTTTTGCGAAACTCGGGGCGCGGGGCCGCGGGCGGCGGGGGCGTCACGTGGATGACGGCGATCAATCCGTTTCTGGCGCTCGCGGCACTGCTGAACCCGACAGACTTCCCGACGGCGCCGGAAGGCACGACCTCGGGGCTGACAAACTGGTTTCTTGAGCATCCGGTGCGGACGTGGTGCTACGGATCGCTGCTGCTGAGCGTGCTGCTGATGGTGGTTTCGACGTTTACGGTGCGCAGCGGCGGGCTGAATCTGTTCGCGAGCGAAGAGGGCGGGATTCCGTGGTATCGCAGGCTTTTTGGCCTGGGCGCGGCGGGTGCGGAATCAAGGCCGTCGCGAACTGTGTGGCACAATCCGATCGCGTGGAGAGAAGCCGCGGCACGCAACAGCACGCTGGGAAGGATTGCCGCGAGGTATGCGTTTATCGGGATCGGCGCGTTGTTTGGCGTGCTGCTGCTGGCGCTGTATCACACGGGCTCGATGAATCATGTGGATTTCCGCACGGCGCTTTTGGCGACGGTGTGGGGAGAGTTGGCGGTGATCACGCTGGTGGCGATCAATATGGCGGCGACGGCGATCAGCCGCGAGCGGGAAGATGGAACGCTTGATCTGCTGCTAACGACGCCGATCACACCCTCAAGCTATTTGTTCGGGAAGTTGCGCGGTTTGATTGCGTATTTGCTGCCGCTGTTGGCGGTGCCGCTGGGCACGCTGGCGCTGGCATCGGTGTATGTGTTGTTCGGCGGGTTTGGGCGTGAAGGCGGCGTGGATGTTTCGGCGAATATTGCTGGCGTTGGGACGCTGGCCGTGCCGGTGGTGCTGCCCGAGGCGGCGCTGATCACGCCGGTGGTGGTGCTGCCGTTCATCGCGTTTTGCGTGATGGTGGGATTGCAGTGGTCGCTGCGGAGCAAGGGGACGATTTCGTCGGTGGTTGCGACGGTCGGAGTTGTTGGTGCCGTGGCCGGGATGGTTGGGTTGTGCGGTTGGCAGGCGGCGCTGAGCGTGGCGTGGATCGGGCCGGCGCTGGGTGCGCTGAGTCCGGGGCCGCTGGTGTTTGCGCTGGTCAGTCCGGAGACCGCGATGATTCAGACGGTGGGAGGCGGCGGCGGGCTGGAGACGGCGCGGATTTCGCTGACGATTGGCGCGGTTGCCGCGGCGGTGATTTACTGCGTGGTGGTGTACGCGATCCAGAGCGGGATGGTGCGGACGTTTGATATGACCGTGCGGAAGTTGGCGGGAGTGAGGTAGAAAGCTCAAAGCGATAAAGCTCAAAGCTCAAATAAAGGCAAGGGGAACGGGGTGTTTTTCGATTTGTTTGAGCTTTGATGTTTTGAGCTTTGAGTTTTACCCGGCAGTTTGTCGGATGAACTCCCACGCCGCCCGGACGTGATGTTCTTGCGTGAGCGTTGCGCCGATGCAGAAGCGGATGGTGTAGCCGACGCCGGGGAGGACGGTGTGGGTGAGGTAGATCTTGCCGCTCTGGTTGAGGGAATCGAGAAGGCGCTTGTTGGCGGCGTCTTCGCCTTTGAGGCGGAAGCAGATGAGGTTCATGGAGCGCGGCGCGACGATCTCGAAGCGATCGTCTGCACGCACGAGTGACTCGAAGACCTCGGAAAGGCGCATGTGCTCGCGGATGTAGGAGCGCAGGCCTTCGGCGCCGTAGTGGCGGAGCACGAACCAAAGCTTCAATGCGCGGAAGCGCCGCCCGAGCGGGATTTGCCAGTCGCGGTAGTCGATGGCGCCCGAATCGGTGCCGCTGTTGCGGAGGTATTCGGGCGTGATGGAGAGTGCGCCGGTGAGCGAGTTGCGATCGCGGGTGTAGAAGCAGTTGCAATCGAAGTTGGTGAGGAGCCACTTGTGCGGGTTGAAGGCGATGGAGTCCGCGGACTCGACTCCGGTGAGCATGGAGCGGTATTCGGGACAGACGCAGGCGGCGCCGGCGTGCGCGGCGTCGATGTGGAGCCACGTGCCGAGCTTGTTGCAGCCGGTTGATTGGAGGACGTGCGCGATCTGATCGATCGGGTCGATAGCGGTTGAGGAAGTCGTGCCGACGGTGGCGACGACGTAGGTGGGGGTGAAGCCCTGTTTGAGATCTTCGCGGATCGCGCGTTCGAGCGCGGCGGGGTCGAGCGCGAAGTGTTTGTCGCAATCGATGAGGCGGAGATGGGTGCGATCGTCGGGCGACGTTGCGAGACCGGCGATCATCGCGGCTTTGATGACGGAGGAGTGGGCTTGGGTGGAGGTGTAGAGGGAAGGGGCAAAGGGGCGGAGGGGCAGAGGGGCAGAGGGATTGGAAAGACCGTGAAGCGTGCGTGCGCGATGGCGGGCGGCGCAGAGGGCGACGAGGGTTGCTTCGCTGGCGGTGCCTTCGATGACTCCACCCCCGTTGCCGGCGCGTGTGGGTTCGGCGCTGTCGGAGAGGAAGTCACGCGGCAGGCCGATGAGTTCGCCCAGCCAGTCGAGGACTTTGGTTTCGAGTTCGGTGCAGGCGGGGCTGGTGAGCCAGAGCATGCCCTGGACGCCGAGGCCCGCGGAGAGGAGTTCGCCGAGGATTGCGGGGCCGGTGGTATTGGAAGGGAAGAAGGCGAAGAAATTGGGGGATTGCCAGTGGGTGATGCCGGGGAGGATGGTCTTTTCGAGGTCGGCGAAGATGTTGGACCACTCGGCGGCGTTGCCTGTGTGTTCTGGCGCGTGCGCGGGGAGTGTGTTGTAGATATCGCCGGGTTTGATCTGCGAGAGAACAGGGCGTGACTCGATTGAGCCGAGGTAGTCGGCGATGAAGTCGATGGCGCGGTGGGCTTCGCGCCGGAAGTCGGTGGGGGACATGTGGGGAGTCATGTCCGATTGTTCGCGGGGCTTCAGGTCAGATCCGGCGCAAGGCGGTGTCTTGGCTTAGGGATGCGTTGCGAATCCGTTGAAATTGTGCGAAGATGCCATCAACGTCTTGGTGGCGCTCAAATGCAGAGCGCAGGGCGGTGTTTCGCCGCCCGGGCCTGAATGGACCTGCTCAGAGATGCGGACGGATTGCATCCGTGCAAGACGCGGTCGCGGCGGCGAGAGCTGCCGCGGCAATTTCATGGGAATTGTTGCGGAATTTTTCGGGCGATTTTTTGGCGACAAGGGATTGTCGCTGGAGGAGCTTGCGCGGCGGCTGGGAAAGACGCCGGAAGCGGTGCGCGCAGTACGGGTGGAATACCGACGGTTCACGGTGCCGAAAAAGTCGGGCAAGCTGCGCGAGATCGATGCGCCGAGCGCCGAACTGAAGGCGTTGCAACGGACGATCCTGCGGAAAGTGCTGGCGAAGTTGGCCGCGCATGAAGGATGCACCGGTTTCGAGCGAGGCCGATCGATCGCCACGCATGCGGCCTTGCACGCGGGAAGCGCGGTGCTGATGCGGATGGACCTGAAGGATTTTTTCCCGTCCACGTCCGAGGCGCGGGTGCGCCAGTATTTCCGGAAGATCGGTTGGTCCAAGCCCGCGGCGGATGAACTGGTGAGGCTGTGCTGCTACGGCGGAGGTCTGCCCCAGGGAGCACCAACGAGTCCGCGGCTTTCCAGCGTTGTGAACTTCGGAATGGACAAGGCGCTCACGCGTGCAGCCGAGAAGCACGGGGCGCGGTACAGCCGGTATGCGGATGATCTTGCGTTCTCGTTTTCGAGCGATGATGCGGGCGAGGTGAGGGCTCTCGTCGCTGCCGTGCGGTGGATTCTGCGGAAGAGCGGATACCGGGTGAATGGAAAGAAACGAATCAGGATTCTGAGGCAGCATCAAAGACAAGTGCTGACCGGACTTGTGATCAATGATGGCGTCCATCTGCCTCGGCAGAAGCGGAGAAAGCTGCGTGCGATTGAGCATCGACTCAAGATGGAAGGCAAATGCTCTTTGACGCAGAAGCAGGTGGTCGGGTGGAGAGCTCTGGAAGAAATGGTGGAGAGAGTGAATGGGTAGTGGCGACCAAAGGACTTAGAGGCAGGAGAGTCAAGTCTTCTTTCGCGAATTTGATTCGCGAGTCATTGCCGTAGGTGAAACAAAGGGCGGGCTCTCGATGTCGTCGTCTCGCTTGTTTGGAAAGTACTTCCGTCGATTCGTCATTTGGAAGAATAGCGTGCCGTGAATTCCAACGGCGTTTTTCTTGCGAATGCGTCGCGTGGTACTGCGATTGATGAGTTCGCCTGCCCGCTTGCTTCCGAGTCGCTTTGCCAAGTCCTCGGCGAATTCGATGTCTTGTCCCCGGGCGGGGAAAATGACTTTGAAGTCCCTGTCGTTGACGAGGCAGATGGAAAAGGAGCAGTTTTCGGCACCGTCGATAACTTGAATGTGCTTCATGTGTTTGGCGGGGGAAACCGAGACCATCCGAGAAGTCAATTGACGCGGCGATGTTCTTCCAGCAAGAGATATCGCATCACAGCCTGGACAACGGATTTGCCCGTAATCTTGGGGACAATGATCAGCGGGCCACCGGTCGTGAATGGCTCGTACGTTTCGGAGTTGGCGCCAAGAAACTCAACGAAAGCCTCACCGACCACAATCGAGAAAAGGCGGAACGATGGCTGGCCCACTTGCTCGACGCGTAAATCGACGTTGATCGACAGGTTTGTTACGTCGCTCCCGTTATCGAGTCGAATCCGAGTGACGCCTTGCCGCAGCTCGCTCCATGATTCCAAAGCGGCGTCCACCTCCGCCTGCAGTTGTGCCTCTTGTTGGTCGGACATCAACCGGTCCTCGCATAGCGAGCGATTCGACCAAACGTCACACGCCGAGTTCGTCTGCAACCGCTTCCAGCGTCTGCTCGCCCGAATCGCTTCCATCACCGGAGAGCTGATCCACCGTCTTCGCCGTTGCGAGCGGCTTGCCCATCGCATCCGTCAGCGCGATTCCGTCCATCGTCTTGATGATCGGAATCGGATTGGCCTTGTCGTGCGCGGCCATCTGTTTTTCGAGGTCGGTGCGTTTGGCTTCGTCGAGTTCGGCCCATTTGCCTCTGCCGCGGCACTTGGGGAAGCGTGAGCAGCCGAGCCAGGGGCCTCTCACGCCGTTGCGGAGATTGAGCGGGGACTCGCAGATGGGGCAGGGGAGGTCGGTGACAATCGGCGGCTGCGAAGGGGCCGTGACTTTGCCCTTCTTGTCGATGTTGAGCAGGCCGTCGCAGGGGTTGGCTTTGTCTGAATAGCCGGAGCAACCGAGGAACGGACCGAAGCGGCCCACGCGTTTGGTCATGGCGCGGCCGCACTTGGGGCACATGACGTTGATGGCTTCAGCGGCGGGGCGCGGTTTGCCCTCGCGATCGACGGGGCTTGCGTAGGTGCAGGTTGGGTAATCGGAGCAACTGAGGAAGCGACCGTTCTTACCGAACTTGTAGACGAGGGGTTTTTGGCAGGTCGGGCAGGTGTATTCGGAGGGCTGCGACTCGGCCTTGGCGTGGACGAGTGATTCCTCGGCGTTCTTCAGGTCCTTTTTGAAGGGGCCGTAGAACTTCTTGAGCATGTCGATCCAGTCGAGATGGTCTTCTTCGACTTTGTCGAGCTGTGCTTCCATGTCGCGGGTGTAGCCCACATCCATGATGCCGGGGAAGCCTTCGATGAGTTTGTCGGTGACGACTTCGCCCAGGTCGGTGGCGTAGAAGCGGCGCTGTTGCTGCTCAACGTACTTGCGTTCCTGGATGACGCTGATGATGCTGGCGTAGGTCGATGGTCGGCCGATGCCCTCGGACTCGAGCATTTTGATAAGGCTGGCTTCGCTGTAGCGGGGCGGGGGCGAGGTGAATTTCTGGAGCACGCTCGCGGCAAAGGGTGCGAGGGGCTGGGCTTCTTTAAAGATGGGCAGCGTTTGTTCTTCGCCGCCGCGGGGGACGCCGGTGACTTTGTAATGGCCCTCGAAGATGAGGATGCGGCCGGTGGTTTTGAAGGTGACGACCTTCGCCGGTGAAGGATCGCTGCCGCCGGAAATGCGGATGGTGGTCGAATCCCACTGCGCCGGGGTCATTTGGCAGGCAACGAAGCGCTGCCAGATGAGTTCGTAAAGACGGAACTGATCGTCGGAGAGGGCCTTGCGGATCTTGGGGTTGGAAGGCGAGAGATCCGGATTGGTCGGGCGGATCGCTTCGTGGGCTTCCTGCGCATCCTTGTTGGAGGAGGAGAAGAAGTTGGGCTTTTCGGGCAGGTACTTATCGCCGAACTGCTTGCCGATGTACGCGCGGGCTGCGTTCAGGGCTTCGCCCGAGAGGTGCGTGCTGTCGGTACGCATGTAGGTGATGAGACCGATCGGGCCTTCGCCGGGGATGTCGACGCCTTCGTAAAGCTGCTGTGCCGCACGCATGGTGCGCTGCGCGCCGAAGCCCAGGCGGCTGCTCGCGGCCTGCTGAAGGGTGGACGTGATGAAGGGCGGAGCGGGGCGAGTGGTCGTGCGCTTGGTCTCGATCGACTCCACCTTGTACGGAGTCTTGGGGTCGATATCGCCCTTGATGGTGCGGAGGAACTTGGCGGGGCCCTTGCCGCTCTGGTCTTCGGTGACGTCGACGGTCGGATTCTTCACGCCGGCGAGGCGGGCGATTTCGAGGGCACGGTCGAGGATCTGCTTGTTCTGGGCCTCGGTGCGGTGCTCGCCTTCTTTGGGGGCGAGGATGTCGATGGGCTTGCCACCGACTTCGATGAGCTCGGCGCGGAAGCCGTTGTTCTCTTCGAGCCAGTGGGTTTGCTGCGCGACGGTGGGCGGGTTGTTCTTCTCGTCGCGCTGGGCGATCAATTTCTGCCAGGCGGGCGCGAGGCCCGCAGCCTTCGCGAGTTGATCGGTGAAGTTGGCCTTGATCTCGTAGTACTCGTCGGGCATGAAGGCCCGAATCTCACGCTCTCGCTCCACAACGAGACGGACGGCGACAGACTGCACGCGGCCGGCGCTCAGGCCCCGGGCGACCTTTTTCCAGAGCAGGGGCGAAACCTGATAGCCCACGATGCGGTCGAGAATGCGGCGCGCCTGCTGCGCGTTGACGCGGTCTTCATCGATCGGATGCGGGTTGCTGAAGGCCTTGGTGATCTCGGCCTTGGTGATGGCCGGGAAGATGACGCGCTTGGCCTGCTTGCTGGTGATGCCCAGTTCCTGCGCGAGGTGCCAGGCGATTGCTTCTCCCTCGCGGTCCAAGTCGGTCGCGAACCAAATCTGGCCGTCGCCGGACTGAACGTCCTTGGCGGCACGACGCAAATCGGAGATCACGTTGGCGCGATCTTCGTTGATGACGTAGGTGGGCTTGAAATCGTGTTCGAGGTCGACGCCGGGGACCGGATTTTTGACGCCCTTGGGGTTGCGGCTGGGCAGATCGCGGACGTGACCGACCGAGGCGAGGACGACGTATTCGGGGCCCAGGTAGCGGTTGATGGTCTTGGCCTTGGCGGGCGATTCGACGATGACGAGGTTCTTGCCCTTGGCGGAGCCGGCCTTGTAGACGGACTTGAAGACGCGTCCGCCCCGGCCGCCTTTGCCACCCTTGGCGAAGCGACCTGCCGGCTTCTTGGCGGCAGCGGGAGCCTCAGCGACGGCGGTCGCGCCGCCTATTGGGGCGGGCTCGGCGGATGCAGGAGCGGCTTTTTTGGAGGGGCGTTTGGCCATGGGGAGTCTGGTGAGGGCGAACGGCGTGCCGATCGTCAACCGACGCTGGGAAGGCGGAAAGCGTGCCTGGCGGAGAGTTTCCAGCCGGGATCGACTGCCAAACCTTCGGCGATTGACCGGGTAAAGCCTGAAGTGGCATTCCCGGGAAGGTTTATAGATAAGGAATGGGAGTGGGGGTTGTCAAGGGGGTCGAGGTGGAAGGGGGCCGCTTAGCGAGGAATTGTAGCATTTTGTTTGGTATTCTGCAAGGGGATTTTCGATTGGAGGTAAGTGTTTGGTACGAAGCAATTTCGGCGAGACTTCGCCGATTCGAGCGTCGAGATCGGGGGAACTTGTCGCAGTTGGTTTGCGTTTTTTGGGGGCGGGTCGCTCAGGCGTGCGGTGAATGGCGGGATATTCGCCGCATGATTTGCGGTGAATAAGAGCCGGGAAGGAAAGTGCGCGGATCGGGGGAGGCTCGCGGGATCAGTCCTGAGCGCGTTCGAGAACTCGCGCGGCCCAATCGGACGGCGCGATGGTGTTCGCATCAATCCACAGGCTGGCGGGTGTCAGCCGCAGGCGCTTGAGCCAGGTTCGCTGGGTCTTGGCGAAGTGGCGAGTATCGATCTTGATGCGCTCGACGGCGTCCTCGAGCGTGCGGCGGCCTTCGAGGTGGTCGAGGAGCTGCTTGTAGCCGAGCGCTTCGCGAGCCTGCGGGTTTGCGGTGGGTGCGAACGCTCCGGAATCGCGGAGGGAACGGACTTCTTCGAGGAAGCCCGTTTCCATCATGTGCTTTACGCGCTGGTTGATACGCGGGTTAATCTTTTCGCTGGGCCAGTCGAGGCCGATGAGAAGGAAGGAAGGGGCGGAGGGGCAAAGGGGCAGAGGGGCAGAGGGAGAATCAGAGGTGGACGTGCCCCGCGGAGGATCCCACTGGGTTTGATGTTTGCTGATGGGTTTGCCTGTGAGGTGGAAGACTTCGAGTGCGCGGATGGTGCGGCGTTCGTCGTTGGCGTGGATGCGCTGCGCGGCAGCGGGATCGACGCGTTCGAGTTCTTCGCGGAGCGCGGGCAGGCCCTTGGCGCGGAGTTGTTCGCGGAGAGCGGGATCGGCGCCGGGGCCGTCGAAGAGTCCGTCGAGCAGCGCTTTGGCGTAGAGGTGTGTGCCGCCGACGATGATGGGGGCTTTGCCTCTTGATTGGATGTCAGCGATCGCGGCGTTCGCGGCGCGGAGCCAGTCGTGCACGGTGAACGGCGTCGGATCGCGCGGGTCGCGAAGATCGAGCAGATGGTGCGGGATTCCCTGGCGCTCGGCGACGGATGGCTTCGCCGTGCCGATGTCCATGCCTTTGTAAATCTGGAAGGCGTCGGCGGTGATGATCTCGGCGTTGCCGAGTTTGTGAGCGAGTTCGAGAGCGAGCGCGGACTTGCCGCCGGCGGTGGGGCCGACGATAGAAGGAATAGGGCGGGGAGCGGACACCGGCGATTGTTCGCCGGGCGTTCAGAGCGTGCGGCGAAACAGGGCGATGAGCGTTCCAACCGCAAAGCTGATCACCCCGATCCACAGAGCCAAACGGGAGATGATGAACAAGAAGTACGATTCCTGCAGTCCGGGAGGGATTGCTCGGAGCGAGGGCAACGTATTAAACGCTAGAGAGAGTCCGATGCCGATGGTGGTCGCGACCAGGATTGAGAGCGCCGTCGCGTAGATCTCGCTTGCGAGAAGGCAGGAAAAGAGCCAACCCATGCCAGCGACGCCCAAGAGGGTGTAGAGAGAGAGCTTCAAATACCAGAACAGCGTTGGCCATTCGAGCGACGGCATGTTCGCGAGGGCGATCCACGGAACAATCGCGCCAAAAGTCACGAGCAACGCCGGAATCGAAATAATTGTAGACGTCACGGTCAATTTGCTTGCGACGATCCGGTATCGGGGAATCGGCATCGCGCCGACAAAGTCGGCCGATCGCTCGCGCTTCTCTCGACCAAGTTGGCATGCGGCCACTGCGGGCACCGCGAGCAAACTACCGGCAAAGCCGGCGAGCACAGTGGTCTGGAAGTTCTGAAAGAACCCCGCAAGCGGATATCCGGCTTGCGAGATCCCTCGCGCGTACGCCCACATGACGAAACTGAGGATGGTTGGCGCGAGAAACAACGCGAGCATGAACACAAATGCCGGCTTTGCAAGGCGCCAGTCTTTGCGGAGAAGTGTCAGGAACATGCTGCCTCCATTCCCTTCACGATGTCTTTGAACGCGTCGTCGAGCGAGAGATCGGCGACGTCGAGATTGGGGCTGTGCGCTGCAGAACGAAGAGACTCTGCCGCGGCGGGGGAGAAATTGCGGAGTGTGACGGTGATAGCGCGGCCTTCGCGGGCGATGTGGGAAACATCGGGCGAGAGGCGGCGTAGCGCAGCGTCCTCGATCGGGGAGTCGGGGAGCAGGCGAACGCGCTTGGTTGTGCCAAGGAGTTCGTCGGTACGGCCCTGGAAGATCAGCCGGCCATCGTGCAGGAAGCCCAAGTGATCGGTCGCGCGCTGGATGTCCTGGAGTGAATGGCTGGAAATCAGGACGGTGCGGGGAGAATCGAGCGAGGCGCGGAGTACTTCTTCAAAGAACTCATCGCGGGCGATCGGGTCGAGGCCGTCGGTGGGCTCATCGAGGATGAGAATCTGCGGATCGTGTGCGAGGGCGAGCAGCAGCGAGAGTTTCGCGCCTGTGCCCTTGGAGAGCCTGCTGACCTTTGTGCGAGGATCGATCCGGTATTTCTTGAGGAGAGATGAGGCGAGCGTCGGGCTCCAATCGGGCAGGGCGCCTTCACAAAACTGGATCACCTCCTGCACACGCATCCACGGATAGGCCGTGGGGCGATCGGGCACATAACCCACGCGGGATTTCGCACGGACCGGATCAAACGCGATGTTGATGCCGTTCAGATGTACGGTGCCCGACGTCGGCGCGAGCAACCCGAGCAGCATGCGGATGGTCGTGCTTTTTCCCGCGCCGTTCAGGCCGATGAAGCCGTAGATCGCGCCGCGCGGAACGGCGAGGCTGATGCCATCGACGGCGATGCGTTTGCCGAATCGCCTGGTGAGCAGGTCGGTGCTGATGGCGAAATCGGTGGAAGTCATGACTTGGCTCCGGATCGCTGCGATTGCCAGGCGCGGGAGTATGCCGCGTCGGTGGCGGCCCGAGTAAGGCCCGCGGCGATCGAAATGCGGACCCCCTGTTCGAAAGCATCGCGGATGGATTCCGTTGCGCTTGCGCGGGCCGGTGCCTCGCCTGCTGCGGCAACGAACATTCCGACTCCCCGGCGTGACTCGATTATGCCTTCGCGCTCGAGTTCTTCGTACGCACGCTGGATCGTGTTGGGATTGACCTTGAGTTTGAGAGATTGGGCGCGGACGGACGGGATCGCGTCGCCGGGTGCAAAGACGCCGGAGGAAATGGCGTGGCGAATCAGGTCGGCGACCTGCTGAAAGACAGGGAGGTTGGAATCGGAGCGGAGCGCCATAGGGCTTTCGTGCCACGTGTTCTAGTGTGCTAGTACACCATGATTCGGTCCGAAAGTCAACCCGGTTGCCTCGGAATTCGGAGAATCCGACGTGCAAACCGGGAATATCCATGCCGGAATGGGTGCCGCGGCAAGGGAAACGGCGTTCGCAAGGCAGTTTGCAGGCAAATCAGAGCCGTTTTCATTCTGTTCGCACACGGGCCGGTGACACGATGGCGGGTCGCCTCGGTCAAAGCCCGGAGCGTGGTATCATGCCACCATGGCTCCCGCGCTCGCCAGTGCGTCGCGGATTGTGAGGTCGCCTCTGGGCGATCTCCTGCTGCAAGCAGAATCGAATGCGCTGCGAGGGTTGAGCTTTTCCGGCGCGGATGCGACGCCGCCGGCAGTGAAGAGCGCGATGCTCGAGCAGATCGAGCACGAACTGCACGAGTACTTCCAGGGGCGGCGGCGCGAATTCGGCGTGGCGCTTGAAATGGAAGGGACGGATTTCCAGAAGCGCGTTTGGAACGAACTGCGCAAGATTCCATTCGCAGAAACGATTTCGTACGCGGAACTTGCCAAGCGTGTGGGGAGCGCAAACGGATTTCGCGCCGTGGGTTCTGCGAACGGTGCGAATCCGATCGCGATCGTCGTGCCGTGTCATCGTGTGATCAATACCAACGGTGAGATCGGTGGATATGGCGGCGGGCAGTGGCGCAAGCGATGGTTGCTGGAGCACGAGAGGCGGGTTGCGGGCATGCCGCCTCTGGATTTGTTTGCGGTGAAAACGCCGGTGGTGGTCGGGCAGAAGTAGGGCGGGGGTTTGGAGGCGGGGTGTGCATGCGAAACACCCACCTCCAAGCCGTGTTGGGGGGGCGGTTTTCGCAATGCGCGGCGTGGAGGAGCGTTCAACGGCCGGAATCGCACCGAGTTCCGGAGGGAATCGCATGGTTGTTCTGATTCTCGGACTGATGCTGGCCGCCGGTGGCGTGGAATCGGGCAAGGGGGCGCTGCCGCGGGCGGAGAGCACGCCCCTGCTGTCCGGGCCGACCGTTCACGAAGCAGAAGCTGCGCCTTCGCTGGTGCGATTCGGAGCCGATGGTCGACTCCTCGCGCTCGATGATCGGGAGGAGATTCTCGCGATCGATCTGCTCGGATTGAGTGAGGAGGAACGCGAGCCGCTTGATCGGTTGATTCGCCTTCGATTGGCGGACTTGATGTCGGGCGGATTGAAACGCATCCCGCTGATCCTGGAGTTGCAGGAAGCGACGGCGAGCGGAGAAGCTGCGAAGATCGACGATGTGTTGATGCGGTACGCGAGGAATCGGCCGATCTGGGGCAACAAAGTCGCGTTGGTTGAGGTTGTGGCAAATGCCTTGCCGGAGCGTGTGCGTGGGGAATATCGGAGGCTCGTCAACGAGTATCAGGATGCTTGGGTTGCGATGAAGGCGCGGGAGACCATGAAGGGCCGCGAGGAGTTGCTGGCGGACCTTGAACGCGAGAAGCAGATCGCGGACATCCGGCGGCCGACCGAAGCGCGATTGGAAGAAGCGAGGTCGCGGTTCGAGGCGATCTCCAAGCGGCTCGACCTGACGACGGAGCAGGAAGGCAAGTTGCGCACGCCGTTGCAGGAATACGCGACGAACACGAACTACCGGCCCACGGGTCGGGATGGTTTGAAGCTGCTTTCGGATATGTTCGGCGTGCTGACGTGGGAGCAGCGGGCCGAGATGGCGAAATACCTGCGCGAGCAGAGGACGGGCGAGCGGTTCCGGCCCTTGCGGGACGCGCCGAAAGGGACGGGGGTGGCGGCGGGGGTGCCGATCTTGATGCTCGCGGCAAGGCGAAAACGGCGTCCGATCCCCTGAGGCGTTTCCCTACGATCTGCCGTGCCCATTCCACGCATCGCCATTGTCGGACGGCCCAACGCGGGCAAGTCCTCTCTTATGAATCTCATCGCCAAGTCGAAGGTCTCCATCGTGGACCCGACGCCGGGTGTCACGCGCGACCGGGTCGCGGCCATCGTGGACTTGGAAGGCCCCAACGGCGTGAACAGCCCGCGCAAGGTTGTGGAGTTCATGGATACCGGCGGGTTTGGTGTGTACGCGGCCGAGGGCGAGCGGTACGACGAGATCGGTGCGGACCTGGCGACCCTGACGCAGGACATTGAGACGCAGATTGCGACTGCGGTGGAGGGTGCGGACCTGATTCTGTTCGCGGTCGATGCCCAGGCGGGGATCACGCCTCACGATCTGCAGATTGCGAAGATGCTGCGTGAGGGCAAGCTTGGCGCAGCCGGCCGCGAGGGCAGAGCGGGCAAGGGCGCGAAGAGCGGTCCGAAAGGAAAGCAGGCTCCGAAAGACGATGAAGTGACGAAGGCGGCAAAAGCCAAGCGCCCACCGATTCGCATCGTTGCGACCAAAGTAGACGGGCCAAAGTGGGAGACGCACGCGCACGAGTTGTCGGCGCTGGGCTTCGGCGATCCCTTGATGGTCAGTTCGATGAACAACTACATGCGGCGCGAGTTTCTCGAGACGCTGTACGAACTGATGCCGGAGAACGATGACTCCAAGCGGCCTCAGGCACGGGCCGATTTGATGATGGCGATCGTCGGCAAACGCAACGCGGGCAAGAGCACGCTGGTGAACACGCTGGCGGGCGAGCCTCGGGTGATCGTGAGCGAAATCGCGGGGACGACGCGCGATGCGATCGACGTGCGGTTTGATTTCGATGGCAAGACGCTGATCGCGATCGACACTGCGGGCGTGCGGCGCAAAAAGAGTTTCCAAAACATGATCGAGCACTGGGCGATGGATCGCGCCGTGCGGGCGATCGAACGGGCGGATGTGATTCTGCTCCTGATCGATGCAACGGAAAAGATCAGCCAGATCGATGAGCAGTTGGCCGCGATCGCCCAGAAGAGCTGGAAGCCGACGATCATCGTCGTCAACAAGTGGGACCTGGCCGAGGGACAGATCGGTCGCGACGACAAGCCCGTGACGCCGGAGAAGTATGAGAATTACCTGCGGAAGGAACTGAAGGGGCTGGCGTTTGCGCCGATCGCCTTTGTCAGCGGCAAAGACAACACCAACGTCCGCGAGACAATCGAACTGGCCTTTGAATTGCAGGATCAGGCTCGCCAGCGCGTGACGACGGGCAAACTCAACCGGATCATCCGCGAGATCGTGACGCGCCAGGGTCCGACCGATACCGCCGGCACGCAGGCCAAGGTGTTCTTCGTGGCGCAGACGCACACCAACCCGCCGACGGTCACCATCGTCGTGAACCATCCGGAACTGTTCCGGCCCAACTACCAGCGGTTCCTGATGAACCGGCTGCGCGAGGAAACGCCGTTTGTCGAAGTGCCGCTGCGGATCGTGATCCGGGCGCGGCGCCAGCGCGAGGACGATACGAAACTGATCGCGACGGAGAAGTTCTCGGAGAAACTCAAACTCGGACGGGGCGGCCATCGCGCCAACATCACCAAGCAGGAAGGTGCGTGGGTTGCGGAAGAGGGCGAGTTCGACGAGAACATTCTCAGCGATGCGCAATCGGCGCCGGTGGAGTTTGAGGACGAGTCAGAAAAGACGGCCGAGGACTATTTCGACGAGGAATAGGTCTGGGGAACAGGGGGCAAGGTGTCCGGGTACCAAGGTGTCCAAGTGTCAAGGGCACCGATCCCGATGTCTTTGGTATTCCCTTGAAACCTCGACACTTGGCCACCTCGACACCTGCATTACGGACAAAGCAGTTCGTTGTACGCCATAACAAACGTCACGAAGTCCGCGTCGTCGGTCTGCCCGTCGCCGTTGAAGTCACCCAGCGGGTCTTCGAGCAGGTCGTACGAGGTGACGAACATGGTGAAATCCGCATCGTCCACCACGCCGTCGGCGTTCAGGTCACAGATGCAGGTTGCCTCGGCGACGTTGCCGGTAATGACCAATCCGTACCCCTGCGTGCCGACGTTGACGGCGGCTGCGTCGATCCTGGCGAACCAGACGCCGGGCGTGGGGGATTGGAACAGGCCCATCTCGACGTTGTTGAGCGGGTCGGTGCTGCCGCCGGTGGTGGACCAGCCGCTTGCGAACACATTGCCGAGGCAGTTCACGCGGCCGGGGGCGATGAGAGTCAGATTCAGGTTGTTGACAACCGGTGCGATCGAAGCGACGCTGCCCGGGGCATCGTGGAAGGCCATGGTGGCGCGCAGGTCTTCGCTGCCCGGCGTTACCACAAAGCGCACGTAACGGAACTGGCCGGTCGTGAGCGCGCCCGAAGCATTGTTTGATTGATCACGCACAACCAGCTTGCGGGTATCTCCGGGCAGATAGACCGAGCGATCTGCGAGCAGCCTTCCCCAGCCGCCGGTGGTGCTCGGGTAGGTCGACTGTGAGGTCATTCGCACCGAGCCGTTCAGCAGCATGGCCTTGAGCAGCGCACCGCTCGGCGTGAAGGCGTCCGGGGCGTTGGCGACGCCAGATGGGTAGTAGCCTTGGGTGAAATACTGGCGGATGATGGCCGCCATTCCGGTGACCACCGGTGTGGCCATGGATGTGCCGACTTGGCCGCCCGTGCCGCAGCCGGTGCCGTTCACGGCCGACGACAGGCTGCCCGGCGCAGCGATTTCCGGCTTTCGCCGCCCGTCGGTGGTAGGGCCGATGCCGCCGAAGATAACGGTTTCCTGGCTTCCGACGTTGCCGGTCGCCACGACGGCGAGACAGTTCTTGGAGTTCTCGGGGTTGGTAAGCGGCCCGCTCTCCGCAGTTGCGAACATGAGAAGGCAGTTGGGATTGGTCCACGAGAAGTTGTCCACGGCGCGGCAGGTCACGTCGTAGGCGTTGGTGAAAATGTTTCCCCAACTGTTATTGTGGACAAAGGCCCCGTGGTTGTAGTTGTCGAGAAAGAGGTTGTAGATGATTGCTTCGTCAAGTTCCAGCCCGCCGACGAACGAAATCCGTGCCCCGTAGGCGATTCCCCGCGTGTTGCTGTTGTCGCCCGCATCTCCGGCGGCGGTGCACGAAACGTGCGTGGCGTGCAGCCCGACGTTGCGGGGTGAATTGAAATAGACCACTTTGCGATGCGTCGGCCCCGCCGTTGGAACCAGCGGATCGAAGAACGAGCAGTGGGCGAGGTCGAGTTTGGTCGAAGCTTCGACAATGCCGATGATCTGCCCCGCGCCCGTCAGCGTCGCGGAGTAGAAGGGTGTTGAGTTTGTGATGTTGGTCTGTGCGATCCAGCGGGCGTTGGCGTTGCGGTCTTCGTACTCGGGCGCTTCTTCGATGAAGAACACGGTCGAGAGTCGACTGAGCGCAATTAAGCGATCGGCCGGCAGCGCGACGACGGCGAGCAGATCGCCACCGGCATTGTCGAGCCGGATGAGTTCAGCGCCGGGCACGCTTGTGATCTGCGTGCGTGCGAGATTCACGTCGGCACCGGGGACCAGCGATACGATGAGAGCCAATTTGCCGCGGGTCTGCAGTTGCTGTCGTACCGCGTCGCGGAAGTTGCGGGGCGGCGCCTTCGCCAGCAGGTCGGGCGAGATCTTCCACTCGGGCTTGAAGTCGGCGGCGCCGCGCACGAAGCCGAGGCGATTGACCGCCGCGGGAGAGCCGGGCGCGATCTCGGCGAGAAACGAATCGCCTTCCAGGAATCCCTTGATCTGAACGCCCGCCTTGGCGAGTGCCGCGCGGCGTTCGGGCGACATGGGACCATCCAGGGTCAGCACCCTTGGCGAAGTTGCCCCGCGGAGGTTGCGTTCTTTCAGCAGATCCGGCGTGTCCCGAAAGCGGACATGTGCCGCACGGAGATTCAGTGCATCTTGCGCCGGTGCGCCTGTGGGCGCGGCGGCGATCGCGAGGCCCGCGCACAGAAAGACGCGGGCTGTCATCACTTGCGTACCGATCACAAAAACCCCTCTCACGAACGATCGCGGCCACTCATCTGGCCCATTCAGGTCGCACTCCGCCCAAGGCGGAATCGGCGGTCCTGCGCCGGATATTGAAGCGCAAGAAAAACCCTCCGCAACCTAGTACGGAGGGTGATGGTGCTGAGTTTCCCGCGAATGGGCCGAACTGCTGCAAGGTCCGAGAATTCGGCCGTTCTGCCGAGCCTTTATGCCGCGCTCACCCGCTTGAGGCCCAACCAGCGTCCAAGCCCGCTGCCCTCGGAGCGACTAGCTGCATTCGCGAAGCGCTGAAGGGCTTCCTTCACCGAGCCGGCGAGGTACAACTGGCGGTGCAGCCCGGTCTCGCGGAGCAGTGTTTCGAGGCGAGGCGACAGCGACATTATGGCAAGGCGGCCACCGAATTGCTCGCAATGCTGCGATGCCGCGAGCATGGCGTTAATCCACGCGCAGGAGAAGTCGGTCACTTGCGTCATGTCGAGGGCGAGGCGGCCGGCGGTGAGCCGGGCGAGCGCGATCAGTTCCGGGCCGAGTTGGGCAGCGTGTGCTTCACGAAGGTGGGGCGTAACGAACGTGACAACTGTGGCATAGGGAAGGCGATCGACCGCCATGAAGCGTTCGCGCGGAATTTGCTTGTTGGAAGACGACGGCCCCGGCGACGACGCGCCAGCGCGGAGAGGCCGCTCTTCGCCGGACGTCGCCTGACCCGGGGCCGTGGACCGGTACCCGATGCCGTTTGCGCCGTCCAACAGAGCGTCTGAATCCGAAAAAATGTCCATCCAATGCTCTCCCCCGCCGCGAGGCGAAAAACCAGGCGGCGAGTTCGACACCCCCGATTCGGGCAACCACGTGTCCCGGTCGAGGAGCCGCGCCGTGTGCCGCCGCTGACCCGCTTCAAGGAAGTCAATAAACGAGGCGTATTGCAAGCCCCGGAACCTGGCGCGGCGGCGAACCATGCGCGTCTGCTCCTTCTGTGCGGGCTGGAACGGACCCGCGAGTGTTTTCGGTCGTGCGTGTTTGGCGAACCCGGCGGCCGCCGAAACGACTAGATACCCACGATCGGTGGAGCCGTCGGCTCCGCGAGAGAAAAATGGGGTGCGAAAGGGCCTTTCCTACTCTGGAGCGGCCCGCTCCGGCTAATTGGGAATGCGATCAGTAGAATTTCGCACCCGGTCCGCCGGTTTGAAAAGGAGATGCTCGCTGCATGATCAGCATTCGGAACATCAGCAAGCGGTACGGAACGGGGTCGAGATCGATCCTGGCGGTCGATGGCGTGAGTCTGGAAGTTGGTGCGGGCGAGGTGCTCGGGTTCCTCGGTCCCAACGGCGCGGGCAAATCGACGACGATGAAAATGGTGACCGGCTTTCTCACGCCCACCAGCGGATCGGCGGTGGTCTGCGGCCGCGATGTGGTGGATGACCCGGTCGGCGTCAAGAGCCTGATCGGTTACTTGCCAGAAGGTGCGCCGAACTATCCGGATATGACTCCCGCGGCGTTTCTTGATTTCATCGCGCAGATCCGCGGGTTCAGCGGCGCCGAGAAGCGAAGGCGGATCGAAGCGGTGGAGGAGCGGGTGCACATCGGGGGCGTGATGAGGCAGCCGATCGAGACGCTGTCGAAGGGGTTCAAGCGGCGCGTGGGATTGGCACAGGCGATGCTGCACGAGCCTCCGGTGCTCATTCTCGATGAGCCGACGGACGGACTCGATCCGAACCAGAAGCACGAGGTACGGAACGTCATCCGCGAGTTGGCGAGCCGGGGCGACGTGAACTCGGGACGCGCGGTGGTGTTGAGCACGCACATTCTGGAAGAAGTGGAAGCGGTGTGCACGCGCGCGGTGATCATCGCAAGGGGTAAGGTGCTGGTGGATGGAACGCCCGCGCAGTTGCGATCGATGAGCAAGTATCACAACGCGGTGACACTGACGCTGATACCGCCGCTCACAAGTGCCGGCGAACCGCTGAATCTGGCGAGGGAACTGGCGACCATCAAGTGGGTTGCGGATGTCGAGGATCAGGGCGTGCGCCATGTGCCGGTTTCGCCGGCGGGTCCCGGTGGACCCCGGCAGACTTGCACCCTCGTTCCCAAAGGCGGAAGGCCGCTGCTGGCGGATGTCACGAGTTTGGCCAAGAGCAAGGGATGGACAATCGAGACCATCGCAGTGGAGGGCGGGCGACTCGACGATGTCTTCCGTGAAATGACAACACGGGATCAGGGGCGCGAAGCGATGAAGGCCGGAGGTGCGGCATGAAGGGGCTTCTCCCGGTTTTCCGGCGCGAGTTGTCGGGCTATTTCACGACGCCGGTCGCGCTCGTGTTCATCGTGATCTTCCTGTTCCTCGCGGGCGTGTTCACGTTTCAGTTGGGCGGGTTCTTCGAGCGAGGACAGGCCGATCTGGTGGTGTTCTTCAATTTCCACCCCTGGCTTTATCTCTTCCTCATCCCCGCCGTCTCCATGCGGCTCTGGGCGGAAGAACGCAAGACCGGAACGATCGAGCTCCTCCTCACGCTGCCGATCTCGCTTTCCGCTGCGGTCGTGGGGAAGTTCCTCGCGGCATGGGCCTTTACGGGCATCGCTCTGGCGCTGACGTTTCCGATCTGGATCACTACAAACTACCTCGGAAACCCGGACAACGGCGTGATCTTTGCGGGCTATCTCGGTAGCCTGCTCATGGCGGGCGCGTTTCTGGCGATCGGTTCGTGCATCAGCGCGACGACCAAGAGCCAGGTCATTGCGTTTATCGTGTCGGTGGTGATCTGCCTGCTGTTCATGCTGGCGGGGCTGAAGGAAGTGCAGTCGTTCGTGAGCGGTTGGCTGCCGCCGGAGGCGCTGCGGGTGGTCGGCAGTTTCAGTTTCCTTTCGCGGTTTGATGCGATCTCCAAGGGCGTGCTCGACCTGAGGGACATGCTGTTCTTCGGCTCGATCATCGTGGTCTTCGTGGCCGCGACGGGCGTCGTGGTGAACATGAAGAAGGCGGAATAAGCGCCTTCGCCGGCGATCAGCAATCGGTGGTCGGAGTTTTGAGGACCAAGAGAATGAACGCAAAGGTTGTTGGAATCACGTCTCTCGTCTTGCTGGCCGTGTTGCTGGTGGCGGTGAACGTGCTGGCGGGAGCGGCGCTTCGCTCGATGCGGCTTGATCTGACCGATGGAAGGCTTTACACCCTGACGGCGGGCTCGAAGAAAATCGCTCAGAGTCCGGTCGAGCCGATCACCCTGACGTTTTATTACTCGGCGAAGGCGGCGCAAGGGCGGCCGCAGATCGAAGGAATCGCCGGACGGATCGGGGAGATGCTGGAGGAGTTCGCGCGGGCCTCAAATGGTAAGGTTGTGGTTCGCACGATCGATCCCGAAGCATTCAGCGAAGACGAAGACCGCGCCGCACAGGCGGGGCTGACGGGCATTCCCACCGGGACGGGCGATTCGGTGTATCTGGGGCTTGTCGGCTCCAACACTGTCGGCGGGCGCGAAGTCATTCCGCTGTTTGACGTCGCGAATGAGCGATTCCTTGAGTACGACGTTGCACGCCTCATTCAGGCGCTTTCTCTGGAAAAGAAGCCCGTGGTTGCGGTGGTCAGCAGCCTCGACCTCGCCGGCGGCTTCACGATGGACCCGCGAACGCAGCAGCCGATGCGAAAACCCGGCTGGGCTTTCCTTCAGGAATTGAAGCAGCTCTACGACGTTAAAACGCTTCAGGCCGAGAATCTCGTCATCCCGTCCGAAGCCACCGTGCTGCTGGTGGTTCATCCCAAAAACTTCAATCCCAAAGCCCAGTTCGCGATCGATCAGTATGTGCTCAAGGGAGGAAAAGCGATCATCTACGTCGATCCGCTCTGCATGGCCGACGAGGCCGCGGCACAGAATCGGATGCAACCGGGCGGCGCGGACCTCTCGTCGAATCTGGAAAACCTGTTCGCAGCGTGGGGAGTCGGGTTTGATCCCAAACTCGTTGCCGCGGATGCTACCCTGGGCACGCGATTGATCGCGGGCCAGGGAGCGCGCCAGCAACAGATCTTGTTCCCCCCGTACATCACGGTTGACCAGCGCGGGCTGAACAAGTCCGATCCCGTCTCGGGCAAGTTGTCGAGCATCAACTTCGCGATGGCTGGCGCGCTCACTTCCAAGGCACCCGCCGATCCGGCGAACAAGGGCGGGGAACTGACTCCGATCGTCGAGACCACCGACAACTCCATGCTGCTCCAGGCTTCGGCGATGCTGGCTCTGACCGATCCGAACAGCGTTCTGGCGGAGTTCAAAGCAAGCGGGCAAAAACTGACACTGGCGGCACGGCTTTCCGGCAACCTCAAGACGGCGTTCCCCCAGGGCGATCCGGCCGCGGGTGCGACGGATCCCTCCAAGCAGGGCCCCGCCGAACCCGCTCCGGGGGAGAGTGTGAAGGAGTCCACCAAGCCCGCCGGCGTGCTGATTGTTGCGGACGTCGATGTGCTCTCAGATCGCATGTGGATGCAGCAGACCGCGTTCGGCGCAATGAAAGTGGCGGACAACATCAACTTCCTCACGACAGCGATCGACTCGTTTGTGGGGAGCGGCGATCTCCTGGGGGTGCGTGGAAGGGGCGAGTACACCCGCCCGTTCACCCGCGTGGACGAGATCCGGCGCGGCGCCGAGCAGCGCCTCCGCGCCGAAGAAGAGCAGCTGAAGAAGAAGGCCGAGGCGGCGCAGCAGCGGATCATGGAAATCGAACGCACCCGCCCCGATCAGTCGGAGCAAGGCGTCATCGTTCTTACGGCGGACCAGCAGAAAGAACTCGAATCGCTCCGTGCCGAACGGCTCGAGACGCGCAAGCAACTTCGCAAGGTTCAATTTGATCTGAATCAGGATGTAGAAAAACTCGGCGCACGGGTGAAACTGATCAACATCGGGTTGGTCCCCGTGGTGGTGATGCTGATCGCGTTGCTCTGGGCCGGGCTGCGTGCGCTCGGACGTCGATCGGCTCGAGCGGGCGCGTAAAAGGTTGGCAGCATGAGCGGAACCAAACTTCGAAATCTTGCGGTCGGTACGGCCATCATCGTCGGCGCGGCCTTCTTCGCCGTCAAGAGCCGATATCGAGGACCGGATATTCCGCCGCCCGGCGCTGCGATGCCCGGCCTGAAGGCAAACATCAACGATGCCGCATCCCTGACGGTGCTGAAGAGCACCGGAAGCGTTACGCTCGCGCGTACCGGAACGGGCGACAAAGCCGCGTGGACCGTGACCGCCAAGGACGGATTCCCCGCAGACATCGAGAGACTTCGCACCACGCTCATCCAGTTGAGCAACCTCGAACTCGCCGAACCCAAGACATCGAACGCCGAGTTCTACCCGAAACTCGGTGTGCAGGATGTCGCCGTTTTACCGAACGACGCGAGCGAGAGCGCGAAGAAGCAAGCCGCTCCGGGCGCGCTGGTCGAGATCAAGGACGCCTCCGGCAAGGCGCTCGGTTCGCTCATCATCGGGAACGCCGCGGAAATCGGCAACGCCACGCTCGATCGTCCCATGGAATCGGGGCAATTCGTTCGGCGGCCCGGCTCGACGCAATCCTGGCTCACTCGAGGCACGATCTACGTCGATGCCGAGCCGATGAACTGGATCGACCGCAAGATCGTGGGTGTGCCGCGTGAGCGGATTAAGCGCGCGACGGTGCGCAGGCTCGTGGGTACAGGCCCGTCATCCCCCGGCGCGCAAGCCGAGCCGGATCTTTCGATCTCGCGAAAGGACAAGGACGCCGCCGCCTTCGACGCAGCCGCAATGCGCGAGGGCGCTCAGTTGAAACAAAATGAGTCCGTCGATCAACCGGTGCAGGCGATCGCCTACCTCGGCATGGACGACGTGATGAAGGACCCCGGCGCCGTGATCGGAAATCCCGATCCCGAGGCCACGGGACCGAACGCTGCGCACCCGGCGATCGCGCAGTTCGAAACATTCGACGGACTACTCGTCACCGTGAAGACGGGTTTCCGCGATGGCAAGTGGTGGGCGCAGGTTGGCGCCGAAGCCGCGGCCGATCCGATCCCGCCCTCAACCGACAAGAAGACGGAAGGCGAGAAGCCGGCCGCCGAGACCGGACCAGACGCGACGAAGGAAGCCGCGGCGATCAACAAGCGCACCGCCGGTTGGCTCTTTGCAATTTCTCAGTTCGATGCGAAGCGACTCAGCGCGCGGCTCGAAGAGATGATCGCGCCGCCCGAGGTGGAAGCGGCACCTCCGGCTATCGGGCCCGCGGCTAATCCGCCTGCGCCCGAATTCCCCACACCGGTGCCGGGCAAGGGCGAAGCGCCAAGCTTTCCGATTCCAAATCCCAAGTAGGAACACAACCGCGCCCCGGGCGCGATGACGGCGTGCGTTTCCGATTCAAGTGACGCGCCTTGAATCGCTCCGGGCGATCGAGGCTACGGTCAGGCTTGGACTTTGGCACCGCTGAAGCGGGGTTTCGCGACGACCACGGTGCCGGCGGACGGCGCTGCGGAAGCCGCGGTGGCCACTGGCTTTGCGCGACTGACAGGTTCTTCAAGGCTCTCACGCATCAAGCGGCCCACCTTGAACTTGACGGTGCGCTTGGCCGGCACCGCAACGGGCTCAAGTGTCTTGGGATTCTGTGCCGAACGCGCGGCACGCTGCTTGACTTCGAACACGCCGAAGTCGCGGAACTCCAGCCGGTTGCCGCGCTGGAGTTCGTCGATAACCTGATCCAGAAACTCCTGCACCACAGTCTTGACAAGCGGGCGCTTGACCTTGGCGCGTACGGAGATGAGATCGATCAAATGCTTCTTGGTGATCGTTCGCATGGCCTTGTGTTCCCGCGAATGCACTCGAGTGTTCGCTCTGCGAGGCATCGTTGCCGCGCCGCCGTTCCACGTCCAACCACCAGACGGAAGATTTCCTCGCGCCGGCGCGTGGTTGGGCGCGCCAGCTCGAGCGGAGAGTCTCGTCCCCCTCAATGGACGATGAAACCCAAATGTAAACGTGCACCCCGCAACCCCATCACCCTTCCCCCGGGAAACCCCCACGCCGAATGTAGGCAAGCGCTGATCATGAGGTTTTCCACCGCACAGTATCCGCGATCGCGTCTGCCGCGTCAAGCGCGAAAGAAAGAGTGATCGTGCAAGTTCTACAAGTTTTTCTGCTCCACAGAATTGTGGAAAAACGCCGTTCCGGGCTTGACTGAATGCCGCGACTTGATCAGAACCGGACCACAGCACCGAAGAACAAGCCCGCGAGCCCGCCGTTGTAGTAGAACTCCTGACTGTCGTTTCCGCGGCGCAGCTCGTTCACCAGGTTTCGATAACCAGCCTGTATTCCCACATTGGGTATCGGCCGCCACATGAAGCCGACCGTGATATCCCAACTCCACGCGTAGTCGCTGCTGCCCGGCCAACCGCCGACGCTGGTTTCCAGGTCGATCGAGAACTGTTCGGCGATATCCATCGAACCCTTGATGCCGATGATCGCCTGTCCGAAAAACTCGCTCTGGCTCGCCGCGGCGGCGCCTTGCGAAAAACTGAATTTCACATCGTCGAGGCGAGCCCCACCAAAAGCCTCCAGCCGGCCAAGAACCTTGACCGCGTCGCTCGACTCCGGATCGCGCCGCCAGAACTCGTATCCGACGACAGGCATGTACTCGTCCTGTTCCATCTTGGAATTGACCTGCTGCCCCGCGGCAAAGGTCACCGAGCCGAGCTGGCCGGGCACCGCCATCGTCTGAAGTCGGTTCTGCGAAAAGAAAAAGGTGCCCAGACCGAATCGCCAGTTTCCGGTGCGCACGCTCAGTTCGCCCGATGGCGTGAGAATCGGATTGTCAAGATGCAGGTCGTTGATCCGAACCGTGCTGGTGCCCGCCGGCGCACCGGCGATTCGCACCTTGCCGCTCGCCCCGGCGTACCAGGCCGATGGCTCGAATTGGAATCGCCATTCCGGCCGAGCGGCGCCCAACGGAAGCGATTGGTCTTCCGGTTTGGATTCGGGCGGCGGGACGCTCGCGCTTTCCTCCTGGACTGGTTCCGCGACACACGTCGCTGACACGGCAGCAACGGCGATGGTGGTGAAGAATCGTGCGAAGCGCATGCGCTGCTCCCGTTTCCGACAGAGTGGATCGACCGACAGAGCGTAGCCGGTTTGGCGCGCGGTCCGGGAGCCTCTAGGCTTGATTGTGCAAACGGCGCGCGACAAGGTGTTCGGGCTCGCGATCGAATCGAGCAATCCCTCGGCCGAGGACTTCGCCAATCGAGCGGGTGAGCCGGAGAGGGCTAGTGAGGTGCCCGGGGGCGGTGGGATGGGAGTAGCGCTGGCGGAAATGGCAGCCGATGGCGCAACGTGGGCGATTGCCGGCGAGGTGCTGGTCGAGCCACTTCGTCGCGGCGGCGGAAGAGAAGACGATCTCATGCCCGCCATCGATCGTGTCTGTCGCCGGGCAGGAGTGGACGCTGGCAGAATCGGGCTGGTCGCGGTCTCGGTGGGACCCGGCGGCTTCACTGCTTTGCGAGTTTCGGTGACCGTGGCGAATGTGATCTCGTACGCAAAGGGGTCACTGTGCGTGGCGGTACCGAGCGCGTCGGTCGTCGCGCGGCGGATCGTTCACTCCGGGCGGTTTGCGGTGTTGCTTGCGAGCAAGGGACCCACCGCGTTTGCGACGGTGTTTTCTCCC
Organism: Phycisphaeraceae bacterium; assembly: GCA_019636565.1. Classification (GTDB taxonomy): domain Bacteria; phylum Planctomycetota; class Phycisphaerae; order Phycisphaerales; family UBA1924; genus JAFEBO01. The sequence goes on along the minus strand of JAHBXG010000025.1, from coordinate 28,641 downwards.
GGTTGGGATCGCACCGGCTTGTCTCCCATAGGGAGAATTGTGGGTGCGCCCGATATTGGGGAACTCGACGTCGACTTGATTGTGGCCGATCGGCATCTCGCGGTGCCGATTCGTCGTGAGGCAGAATCCCGAGGTATTCGGATTGAGCCGCCGACTTTTGATCCCGCCGCGTGTTTGGAATTGGCGACACTGCTGCCGGGCGCGCCAGCGGGCACATTGCTGCCCCTTTATCCGCGGGAGCCAGAGGCGGTGACACTCTGGAACGCGAGGCAGGGTCGCTGAGTTCGCCTCGCGGAAGGGTCAGTGTTAATGTGGAGCCGGACAGTCCCCCAGTTTGCCTGAAGTGACGCCTCTGCTGGCCCGATGACGAGGTTTCGGGACGTTGAAGTCCGACCTCGAATCCGGGAGGCCGCTTGGAATCATCCGATCAATTCGAAAGCGCTGGCGTGCCCGACGAGGCTTCCGGCGAGGGTGTGGCCGGCAAGCGCATATTTACGACCGGCGAAGCCGCGGCGCTCTGCAAGGTGAGTCAGCAGACGATCATCCGGTGCTTCGACGCGGGAAGGCTCGTAGGTTTCCGGGTTCCCGGGTCGAAATTCCGTCGGATTCCACGGGACGAACTGCTCCGGTTCATGAAGGCCAGCGGCATCCCCACGGGCGCACTCGAAACGACGACAGCCGAACCGGCAACGGCGAGGCGGGTGCTGGTCGTGGACGACGATGAATCATTTCAGCGGCTCGCCGAGCACACGCTGACCCGAGCGGGCTTTGAGGTTCGGTCAGCGGGAACGGGCTACGACGCCGGCCTTCTGACGGAAAGTTTTCGGCCCGATGTCATTGTGCTTGACCTGATGCTGCCGGACGTGAGCGGAAGTGTGGTCTGTTCGAGGCTGCGGGCGCGCAAAGACCTTCGTGGATGCCGCATCCTTGGGGTAACCGCGTCGGGCTGTGAGAACGAGATCCGGGCGATGTCAGCAGCGGGGATCGATGCGATGCTGCTCAAGCCGTTCGAGCCGGCCGTGCTGCTTGGGAAAATCGAGATGTTGCTCGGGCAGCCGATCGGGGGCGCGCGAGCGGCGGCCTGACATGCAGGAATCTGGCGGCCCATCCAACCCGGCAGTCGAATCCGAACAGGTTCGGATGATCCTGCGCCAGGTGCAGAACCTGCCAGCGCTTGCACCGGTGGCAAGCCGATTGCTCGCCCTGGGGGACGAATCAACCGTGGATCTCGCCGAGATCGCGCGGCTGGTGGAGACCGACCCGGTCCTTTCGGGGAGGATACTGGGGCTCTGTCGCCGGGCGGACAAGGGAGTTGCAGAAAAGATCACTTCAGTGCGGCGTGCGGTTGTTCTGGTCGGATTGGGAGCGGTTCGCGGCGCGGTGCTGGGGGCGAGTGCGTTCAGCGCCTTGAACGGCGATCAGGAAACCGGCGAACGCCGGTTCGACCGGGCAGGGTTCTGGAAGTACTGCGTGTGTGTTGCCTGCACTGCGGAATTGCTGGCCGGCGCGAACCGGTCGGTTCTGCGGATCGCCCCGGAAGAAGCGTTTATCGCCGGGTTGCTGCACGCGATCGGGAAACTGGTATTCGACTTCGCGCTGCCCAAGGCGTACGGACGCGTGATCGAACTGGCGCGCCATGAGTGCGTGCCCAGCGCAGTCGTGGAGCGCCGAGTGCTCGGTCTGGACTACCACCGTGCGGGTCACGCGCTGGCGGAGCACTGGAATCTTCCCCCGATGCTCGGACAGGTGATGCTGCAGCACGCCACACCGTTTGAGGATCTGCCGGACAGCGAAAACCGGGCGATGGTGGGGCTGATTTCCGGGAGCGCCGCTTTCGTACAAACACTCGGGCTGGGCTGGAGCGCCGACTTCGGCGAGCCTGCACGCATCCCCGTGCTGCTGCCGGCGGCAAACATCCGCCCGCCGGAGATGACGGAGTTTGGTGAAAAACTCCTTCGGGCGCTCAGCGATCGGTTGGCGGCTCTCGGGCTCTCTAACTCCGGGCCTGCGGCGCTTGCAATTGAATCGATGGTCGAGACGACCCGCGAAAACCGGACGCTCTTGCGGAGCGTCCGGGAATTGACGCAAGCGGTTCGCGAGCAGGCGCCGGACGGAGGAACCGCGATGAGTTCGGCGCGGTCGATCGAAGCAAGGATGCTTGCCGACGCGGGGAAACAGGCGAAGCAAAGCCTGTCGATCGTGACGTCCAAGACGCAATTGCTCGCGATGCGCCTGCACGATGCCCGGGACCGGGCGGCGGCGCTGGCGATCGTCGAAGCATCACGCGAACTTGAGACAATTCTCGAAACCGCGGCGCGGGGTTTGGGCGCGCCGGTCCGCGAAACTTCGGTCAACTCGATCGGTGCGGGGCAATGAAGCCAAAGTCGGGGCGTCGGTCGGTCGAAAACCAAGTGCGGACCTGCCCGCACCTGGATGGACCGAACATGACCGCACGCAAGTCAAAGTCGAACAAGGGATGCGAGAAACCCGACGCCGCCGTTGCACGGCTCGCGCCGGTGGTGCTGATCGTGCATCCGGTACGGGCAAAGCGAGAAGCACTCGCGCGTCTGCTCGGTGGTCAGGGCTACGAGTGTCGCGCGATCGCGAACGCTGAATCGGCGGAGGAGGCGATCCTGGGGGGACTGGGATCGGTGCTGCTCATGGCCGAATCGGTGTCGGCGCAGATTGCCTCGGCCCGGTCGGTCGAGACGGTCATCCTCCTGTGCGAGAAGGCTGATACGAATGCGGCGCGTCGCGCGCTCGAGCTGCGATGCGACGACTTCGTCGATGAGCGGGGAGATCTGAGCGAGTTTTCGAAAATCCTGGAGCGCGCGGCCGCGGCGCGAGGGATGGCAACGGTGCGCGAGCGCCGGTTGCGGGGGTTGTGCCGCAAGCTGAACTCGTCGCGTCGGGAATTGACAAACGAGCTCACGAGGCTTTGCGCCGAGATGACCGAGTCGTACGCGCAACTCGCGGGCAGCATCGACACGGTCGCGATCGCCGGTGAGTTCACCGGGCTGATCCGACAGGAGATCGAACTCGAAAGCCTCATGCGCACCAGCCTGGAATTCATGCTGGCAAAGCTGGGTTCCACCAATGCGGCGCTGTTTCTCCCGTCGAGCAGCGGCGATTGGACACTGGGCGCGTACGTGAACTATGACCGGTCCCGTGATTCGGCCGAGATGATGCTGGATCACCTCGCGGACACTGTTCCTGCACGAATGGACGAGATCGGGTCCGCGGCGTTGCTGGAGGGCGAGGCGCAAGTGCGCCGAGCGCTGCCCGGCGCCGCGGATTGGCTGGGCGATTGCACGGTGCTCGCGGCGCCGGCAGCGCACGAGGGAGAGACCCTTGCGTGCGTTCTGCTCTTCCGCGACAAGGCGATTCCGTTCCCCGAGCATGCGAGGGAGACACTCGAATCGCTCTCGAAGATCCTCGCAAGCCAGTTCGGCCGCGTGATCAAGGTGCATCACCGGCATCTCCCCAAAGAAGAATGGTCAAGCCCGGGCGATCCGTTCCCCGCACACAGCGAGGAACTGGAAGATCAGGACGACCAGGATCTTCTTGCCTGAATTGCGGGCGATTGGTCTGCGCTATTTGGGCCGCTTGAAGATGTCCTTGATCACATCGATCGCTTTTTCGGGGTTGATGTTCTTCAGGAATGTCTTCCCAAACTGGCCCGCATCGGGCGCGGCGGTTGTGTTGCCCATCGGCCCGCTGATTCGGATCGGCACCATGGTCGCCTGGTTGATGATGTTGCCCGCGGTGTTCACGCCCGGAATCTGAGTAAAGATTCTGGAGGTGTCATCCACCAGTTGCCCGAAGGGCACCCAGACGAGCATGTCGACGTAACTCTTCGGGAGATCGACCGAGCCCTCGACGTCCATGTTGAACTCGCCCATCGGGAACGACCAGCGCGGATAGGTGATGACGCCATTGGTGGCAGTGAGCGTGACGGGCTTGAGGCGCTGCAGGACCTTTCCTTGATCCTTTGCTTTGAACATGCGCAGCAGCGGTCCGAGCCGATTGGAAGCCTTGAAGCGGGCATCGCCCGGATCGATGTTGACGGTTCCGTTGAGCTTGCTGGTATCGCCGTCGAGCGGCATCGCCAGCTTTGGCGACGTGATGACGGTGGGGCGATCCTCGAATCGCTTTTCGACTTCGGCGAGCATTGGCAGCACGCCGGAGAGTCGTTTGTCGAGGCCGGACTCGATGCGTCGCAGGGTAATGCTGACAGGTGCAACGAGTACGCCGTTCTGCGATACACCATTGAGAGACAACTCGGCGCGGGGGAGTTGCTTGGTTGCGCCGTTTTCGAGCACGCTCCCGGTTTCTGTGCTGACGGCGCTGAAGTCGATTGTGCCGCCGGCCTTGGAGAAGTTCTGAGCGTCGATTGAGACATTCACGCTCGGTCCCAGAAGGTCTCCGGGCAGGCCGTTCTTGACGCTGAAGGCATCGACCAGTGCCGAGGGCAGCGAACGGATCTGGCCCTTGGCGGTGATGATCGGATCGGACGAATCGATGGCGCCAGTGGGAGTTGCGATGCGTGCGATCGTTCCTTTCACGGTGCCACCGCCGGGCCCGGAGTTGCCGGGGTCTGGAATAATCGCCAGTTTCGCGAATGACAGATCGAACGCGAGGGAAATGGGTTGCCCGGGCGATGCGGGGCTCGAGCGGAGTACGAGCACGGCATCGCCCATTTGCGTGCGGACGGAGCGGGAATCCACCAGTTCCAACGACGGAATCCGGGCGGTGGCATCCAGCGCGAATATTCCCGGGAACGCCGGGCCCTGGATTCCTCTCTCGGCATTCGTCCGTGAGACGGTCGCGCGCGTCAATACCAGTTCGGCCCGGGCAGGTGCGGCGAGTGCAATGTCGGTGCCGGGTTTGCCCTGGCCCTTGCCGAGGACGAAGCGATCGAACCAGGCCGGGTCAATCATCCACGTGATCGGGTCGGGTGACTCGAGGGTGATTCGGTCGCCTTCGACGCGGGCGTGCAGCGGGCGCTTGATTTCGAGGCGCTGCGATGCGAGTGTCAGGTCGGCTGCGAGATCGGCTTTGGCGAATGCATCGCCGATCCCGATCGGGTTGCCAGCGGGCGGCGTGATCCGGGTTGTCGCGGTCAATGCCGCGGCGGGGCCCAAGGCGCCAGAAACGAGCAACGGCTGTCCCAGCGCGCGATCGAGTCCAACTGTGCTCACATCAGTCACGCGAACCTCGATATCGGCCGGACCGCCGAGCGTGAGGTTCGGACCAAGGGGGAGTGAAGCGTTGGCGGCCAGCGTTCCCATTGGGCCGCCGTCGGCCGAGAGCAAGCCACCGTTCGCCTGGAGCGACGCCAGCCCCCCCGCGCCATTCTGCAGGGCGGAAAGCGGAATTGAGGCGTTGAGCGCGAAGTCCTGCACGCCGTACGCCTGCGTGCCCGATTGCACGACGGCCTGACCGGCAACTGCGGCGCGAGCCTTCAGTGCGCCGGCCTTGCCGAGCACGGGCGATCCGGCGATGTCGAGAGGGATATTCACCGGCTCGGTCGTGATGGTGTACGAAGCGGGAGCGCGCAAGTGCGGTTTGTCCGCTTCGTTGCCTTTCAGCAAAGCGTTCACCAAGCCCGGGGAAATCGTGCCGGCACCGGACGCTGAAGCGACAATCGCGGAAGCATCTGCGGTCGCGTTCAACCCGAGGTTTGCGTGGGCACCCTGGACGGTTACCTTGAAGGTGAGCGCGCGAGAAGCGGTGTCTTGCGTTGAATCGAGCGAGATCGCGACCGTTTCTCCGACCGCTTCCCGGACAAGCCCACCCATCGTCGAGGCAGATTCGGCAGCGCGGGGTAAAGCGTCCGCGAGAGTGGCAGGCAGGCCGGAGATCTCGAAGTGACCCAGCGCGAGTGCGGGTCCGAGTTTTTCTGCGAATGTGGCCGGTGCGGACGCCTTTGTGCCCGAAATTCCGGCGAGCGCATTGGGAAGCGAGAAGTCGGCCGCGAGTTTCACCGGTGAACCATCAGCCGAAGCGTCCGAAGTAGCGTGCACCAGCGCGCCCTTGCCGGGCGCGACAGCCACGTTTGCCGCGAGCGTTCGCAGGTCGAGCGCGATCGGCCGGCCGGCAATCTGCCCGTCACCCGGGGGTACTTGCGCAGTAAACGACCAGTCGGTGAGTTCAGCGACCGCCTGCGTAGTGAGGAGTTCCAGTTTGGGTTTGCGTGTGGCCGAATCGAGCGGCAATTGCAACGACGAAACTGTGAGGGCTAGTTGGCCAGATGGACGAGCGAGTTGCAGGCTCGGACTCTTCAGAGTTCGCGCGGCGATCGCCCCTGCGTTAGCCAAGCGAATCGAGATGCCCGTGTCACGCGCGGTGAGTGCGTCATTGGTGATGCGGAGCGCCGCGGTCGCGTTCGCCGACGCCGACGTCGCGTTCAGATCAAGATCGATCACTCCGCTTTGAGTCTTGGCAGTCAGGTCTAGATTGGCCGCAGGCCCGATATCGCGAGGCAGGTCGATCTGGAGGCCCGATGAAGCGAGTGCTCCCGACACGATTGGCTGGAGAATCTCCGTCGCGGCATCTCGAAGCGAGATGCGTCCATCAATGGCTTTGGGCAGGCCCGAGAGCGGTGCTCCGTCCTTGTCGAGAAGGCCGGAAGCGGAAAGATCGGCGTTGAGATTTCCCGCGGAAGCGGTTCGTCCGCCCGAAGCAATCGACGAGGCTGCTTCGGCGGTTACACGTACGACGCCGGCGAAATCTTCACTGGCGAGCGCGGCACGGAAAGAAGGGATGGAGACTTCGGACGCCGGCTGGCCTTCACCCAGCGCAATGGTGCCGGCCGTGCCGGCGAGCGTCAGGTTTGCTCGAATCCGCCCTCCGCGCAGATCGAGCGCCGGGCTCGGCAGTTTCAGCGAAAGCTCTTCAATCTCCACGCTCGCTTCGGGCGGAGCGGTGACGACAAAGCCCCCGGTCTGAGAGGGTGGCAGGTAATTGTCCAGGATTGCCTTGGTCGCCGCGGACGCAAACTTGAGCGTCGCGGGCTCTGCCAGCGTGAGAACGCCTTCTTTGAGCGAGAGACGGGCGTCGGCCTGCGCACCCGTGCTGCGGAGATTGAGGGAGGCACTGCCTCCCGCAAAGTCGCCTTGCGCCGTTGACTGCACCGTGACCTTATCGCCGAGGATCTCGCGCAGGTGGTGCTCGCTTCCCGTCGCGGTCGCGACGAGCGCATCAACCAGCGCGACGGAAAGATCTTCCAGTTTCAGTGAGGCATCCAATTTGGGAGAATTCTTCGCGAGGCTCGCGCTATCGAGGTGAATGCTCCCGTCCGGCTGGGTCCAGTTGTCTATTTTGATCTTTGCGGAAATTGGTGAAGTGCCCGACTTGGCATCGAACTCGAGCGTGAGTGGAGAACCGATCCGCACATCGGCGATGGAATGGACATCGCGAAGTTCCGCGACCGATTTGCCGGAGGCGTCCAGCACTCCGAGTTTGCTCAGGCTGATCTCGATGCGGGCACGCAGGTCTTTGGGCAGCGGGATGCGGTCCGTCGTGACGCTCACGCTGGCCCGATTGGCCGATGGCGCTGGCTTGGGCGCGCCGGCCCCTTCGCGGAGTTCGGCGTCGCCGGTGATGCGGATCGTGCCCAGGTCGTACCAATTGCCCGCCAAGGCCAGCAAACCTCGATCCAGCGTGACATCGAGGCCCCCGGCGGGCTGCCCTTTGGAGTCGCTCAGCGCGAGATGGGCCTGCTGATTCCCAAACCAGCCAAGCGAAGTCGATTTCACGGTTGCATTCAGCCGGTCGGACTTGAGCACCGTTCGTCCGACAAGCAAGGGAGAAGCAATCTTTGGAAGGAAGGCGACGAGCGCCCCCAGCACGAGCAACAGGCCGCCGAGCACCAGCAGGATGCGGCGTCCTTTGCCCTTCCGCCGGGCTCCCGGGGGCTGGCCGAGAAGCGCTGAGGATTCTTCAGAACTCAATCCGGGTTCGCGTGTCATTCCATCCACTCCTCGGGCGCTTCGAGCGCGATGCGGTCGGTTGAAGTATTCGGGGCATCGGCGTGTGCGAATCGCCCGAACTCAGACGGCTCCGACAGACTAGACATCTGATCCGGCGAGTTTCAATCGTTTCTGAAACTTCCGCTATAATGATGCTGCGAATTGGCGTGGCACCCTTGGGGCGATTTTCATGGCTGCAGTCCAACTGAAAGAAGCCCAGGATCGATTCGTGGCCGTCTGGGGGCAGATGGGAAGCGCCTGGGGCATCAGCCGCACGATGGCGGAGGTGCACGCCCTGCTTTATATCACAGGTGAGCCGCTTTGCACGGACGACATCATGGAGAGGCTGCAGATTTCACGCGGCAACGCAAGCATGTCGATGCGGGCGCTGCTGGACTGGGGAATCGTCGAACGTGTACACCGGCGTGGCGATCGAAAAGAATACTTCAAGGCCGAGGCCGACGTGTGGGCGATGTTCCGCGCGATCGTGCGTGAGCGCATGAAGCGGGAGGTCGATCCGCTTCGCGCTCAACTTTACGAGATTCGCGATCAAACGGGAGAGCGCGCGGGGCGCGAACAGAGCGCCGACCTTGGCGCGCACAACAAGCGTCTGGATGATCTACTGCGATTCTTTCAGGCGCTCGAGGGTGTTTCCAATTCATTCGTGAGCCCGGCGGGGCGCGGCCTGCAGGCCGCGGCGAAGATTCTCGGCTATATCGGCGGCGCGCCCGGCATCGGCGGACTGGGCAAGGAATCGGACGACACCAAGGAAGCGGGATGACCGAGGTCGATTGTCGAGAATCGCGCACGCCAACGGCTACACTCGGCTCGATGGCTCAAGCGGCGACTTCCAGCACGGACATTGGCGATACGTGGCCCCGCGCTCTGGCGGGGAAGTTTCTTGTCTTTGAAGGTCCGGACGGATCGGGAAAGAGCACGCAGATGAAGCGGCTCACCGAGGCGTGCGAAGCCAATGGGGTGCGAGTCACGACCGTTCGCGAGCCCGGTGGAACGTCGGTGGGAGAACAGATCCGAAGCGTGCTTCTTGATCCATCGTCCACAATGACGCTGCGCTGCGAAATGCTCCTCTACATGGCGAGCCGAGCGCAACTGGTGGAGCAAACCGTGCAGCCGGCTCTCGCGGCGGGCCACCTCGTCATCGCCGATCGTTTCCTGACCTCCACTTACGCATATCAGGGCGCCGGCGGCGGATTGGCCGCGGAGGACATCAAGGCGGTGGGGCGGGTGGCGACGCTCGGTTTCGCACCCGACCTGGTGCTGATTTACTACGTGGACGTGGAGACGGCAACAGCTCGTACTCGCGGGGTGCCTTCCATGGCAGGAAAGAAGAAAGCAGCCGCGGCCGAGGCGCTGCGGGGCGTGACACTTTTCGACGACCGGATCGAGCAGCGTTCGGATGATTTCCGCCGGCGCGTGCACGAAAGTTATCTCGCGCAGGCCAAGTCCGACCCTGCGCACCACGCGCTGATCGATGCCAAGGGCAACGCGGAGCAGGTATGGACACTCACGGTCAACGTACTCAGCACGCGATTTGCGAAGGCGTAGTCCGATCACGGAATCCGGTAGTAGCCGCGGAATGGCCGGGTAAATACCGGATCGCTTGAGCGACGGAAGACCGTGACAGAGTTCGCGTTCGCGGGCAGCGTGAACTGATACTGCAAGTACAGCGACGGTGGTTCGGCAGAGGCGTAGAACGCCAGCGGCTCGCCGGGAGGACCGTTGACCACGCCGAACGCGGCATCGTTGCGATCAAGATCGGTGTTGTACTCGGCCATCGCGAGCGGCGAATCGTTCACCGAATCCGCGGGCAGCACCCCGGCCCATGCCGAAGAGTGCGAAGGACCGGATCCTACCTGGGTGAGCGCGTCCGGCGACTGGCGCGGAAGATCGGTCGCGGTGTATCGCACGGAGGTGCAGGCACCGAGTCCGGCGATCAGGAGCGCGGACGGGGCAATCATCCAATGGCCAATCTTGGTGTTCACCTTTCAAACGTAACCCATCTCTGCACATTTTGGCCACAAATCGCGCAAAGACGCGTTCCGATTGCGCCGTTTGTGCCTTGTTTGCGTCCATGTTCGCACCTTGCTGGGCGGACAGGCCCCGGACGTGCGCTGTTTTTACGGCCGATATTGCAGCGCGGATTTCCAAACTCCGCTTGGAGTGGTAGCCTCAATTCGTTGCCGGTCGCTCGGCGCGACCGGCGGTGCGGTCCAAGAAAAACAGGAGAACGACCAATGAACACACGGAGTCGGAGTGCGATGTGTGCTTGGCTGGTCGCGGGTATGTGCGTTTCCGCGATCGAATCGACCGCCTCAGCGCAGATTTTTCAGAAGACCTACGGCACGCAAGCAAACGAGGAAGCGCTCGATATCACTGATCTGTACGACTGCGACTATGCGACGGTCGGCATTCGATCCGCGGCAGGCATTCCAAGCGCCATTCACGGAGTGCGATACGACTCGAACGGCTTCGTGCTCTGGAGCAAGCAGTATCTGCTGACGCAGGGAAACAACGCGGGCTACACGCTCGACGAAGCACGCGATCGCGCGCTGCTCTTCGGCTGCGAGAGCGCGTTCGGCGGCGCGACGACCGGCAAGCTCATTGTCCGCGTGACTCCCGGAGGCGTCCCGATCTGGGGAACGCTCGTGCAGGGAACGCCCTTTGTAAATTCCATCGCGCCCGCCGCGGGCACGCTCGGCGTGAGCGTTCGGGAGATTTCAAATCAGCAAATCGCGTCGGTGAATCGGCAAGTCAACTCCTTCGGCGTCGCTCGGGCGGGGATTCTGACCGTGCAGACAGCGGCCGGTGTGCTCGTCATGGAGCGCGGATACATCCCCCCGGGCGCCGATGCCTCCGAGCTCGACTTTGCCGAGATTCGGCCTGCGAGATTCCCCGCCGGTTCGACCGATCTCCTCGTTGTCGGAAATATCCTTGATTTCGCGGCCGGGAAGTACGGCGCCTTCGCGATGAGAACCGACGCACTCGGAAACATCATCTGGGCGCGCGAGTACCTCCATCCGGCCGCGGGCATCAGCATCACCGCCGATGGTTTCACGCTCAACCCGGCCGGCGATGTCATCTTCAGCGGCAGGCGCGGCCCGGCCGTTCCCGGTCAATTGTCCCCTTCAGATCTGATCGTGGCCAAAGTGGACAGCCTCACCGGTGCTCCCATGTGGGCGCTCGACGTGAACGGCTTCACCAACGGCTATCAGGCGGTCATCTTCACCCCGAACAAGTCCGCCGTCATCGCCGGCCGGGTGACGACCGGTGCCGCCGCGCCCGTCAACAGCGCTTCGCTCATTGAAGTGTCCGACGCCGGCCTATTCATCAGACAGCAAATCTACGGTCCGTTCCTCCCCGCCTTCAACGTCAGAGGCGAGGGTGTGACCAACTGGCGTCCGTGGGGCGGCTACGCCATGGCCGGAATCACCAACGACATCGGCGCGGGTGGCAATGACATCTACTTCATCAAGACCTATACCGACTTCACGAGCGGCTGCCGTGAGCAGAAAGTTTCTCCGATCATTCAACCCGTCGCGCTGAATCTGAAGGTTCCGGGCATCCAGTCCATCACGCTCGACAACTGGGTGCCGGTCGTCGTTCCCGTCAACGATGTTCCTCTCGCCGAAAAGGAGCCCTGCTTTACCAAGCGGTGCGTCGGAGACCTCAACGGGGACGGCTTCGTGGATGATGACGACTTCGTGATCTTCGCCGCGGCGTACAACATCCTTGTCTGCCCGACCAACCCGGCGCTCTACTCCTGCTGCCCAGCCGATTTCAACGGCGATGGCTTTGTCGATGACGACGACTTTGTCATGTTCGCCGCGGCATACAACGCGCTGCTCTGCCCGTAGTCCGCAATCCGGCGTGATCGCTGCCTGGAATTTCTGCCCGGCCGCCCTCGGCCGGGCTTTTTCTTCTTCGGGATATATTGCACCAGCCCCCGGAACGGCTCCCCACCTCGGACGGAGAGAGAATCATGCCCCGTTGCACGTCACTCGCCGCCCTCGTGATTCTCAGCGCCGGCGCTTCCGCTGCCGCCCCCAACCGCGTGGTCATCGTGATCGAAGAGAATCACGCGTTCTCACAGGTCATCGGGTACGCCGGCGCGCCGTTTGTGAATGCGCTCGCCGCGGGCGGCGCGCTCTTCACTGATTTCTACGGCCTGACACATCCGAGCCAGCCCAACTACATCCACTTCTTCGCCGGGTCATCGCTCGGCATCCTCAACAACAACATCCCCGCCGGGATTCCGTTTTCGTCGCCGAACCTGGGTGCAAGCCTCGTCGCGGCCGGCGCCTCGTTCACGACATTCAGCGAGGATCTTCCGTATGTCGGCTTCGACGGCGCATCGTTCGGCGCGTACTACCGAAAGCACAACCCGGTCGCCAACTGGCAATCGGCTGTGCCCGGGCCGAACCAACTCCCGCTTTCGGTCAACCGACCCTTCACCGATTTTCCTTCCGACTTTGCCAACCTGCCGACAGTCTCATTTGTCGTTCCGAATCAGAACAACGACATGCACGACGGCACGATCGAGCAAGGGGATGCCTGGCTGGCGCAACACATCGGCCCCTACGCGCAGTGGGCGATGGCCAACAACAGCCTGCTCATCGTGACATGGGATGAAGACGGCTTTTCCCAGCGAAATCGGATCCCGACGATTCTCTACGGGCCGATGGTTCGAACGGGCCAGTACGAATCGACTTACACGCTGCACAATCTGCTCCGCACCGTGTGCGATCTGTATGGAGCCGTGCCACCCGCGAACGGGCAATCGGTATCGCCGCTCGCGGGGGTATTCAATTCCGACTCCAACGTGCGGAGCGTGAGCATCCGCCGCACCCCCGGCGGCGCGAACGTGAGCGACACGTACATCGATTCCGCAGTGCCCAGCGGTTCGCGCGCGACCATTTCCCCAATTCTGGTCGACGCTTCGCCCTCGACGGTGCAGGGACTCATCCGATTCGAATCGTTCGTCGGACGCTCTTCCGATCAGGTGCCGCCGGGAGCCGATGTGCTCTCCGCCAAGCTGAAGTTGCTCACCGGACCGGCAACCAACGACCTGACCGTCGATGGCGTGCTGCTCTTCCGCATGCACCGATCCTGGAACGAAAACTCAACCTGGAATTCTTTGGCTGCGGGCGTGCAATTCGACGGCGTGGAGGCAAGCGCCAATGCCGAGTTCGCCGTGCTGCCAAACGTGCTCGACGCGTGGGCGATCTTCGATGTCACGGCTTCGGTACGCGACATGGTTCAGAATCCAGATTCCAATCAGGGCTGGGTGCTCGCGCCCACCGGCGGCGACGGCTGGCGATTCACCTCCAGCGAGGGCGCTGTCCTCGCCGATCGCCCGACGCTCGAAGTCACCTTTGTTCAGCCCGTGTGCGACGGCGACCTGAACGGCGACGGAATAGTCGATGAATTGGACTTTGTCCTGTTCGCCAGCTCGTACGACGCGCTGCTCGTGCCGCCCGCCTCGGCCTTTGCCGACCTGAATGGTGACAGTACCGTCGACGATGCCGATTTTGTGATCTTCGTCGGCGCGTACGACGCCTTTTCTTGCGCTCCGTGATCTGCCGGCGCCGGATCCTTCCTCAAAAGGCCACGACCGCTCAGTGCGGTGCACCCGCGACGGTGCTGTTCGGAGCGATCCCGCCCTTCTCCCTTCCGTGCTTCTCGAAGAGCCTCTCCGAGATCGCCTGAATCACCACAAAGAACACCGGTACAAAGAAAATCGCCAGGAATGTCGCCGCGATCATCCCGCCCAGCACGCCCGTGCCGATCGACTGCCTGCCCGCTGCGCCCGCGCCCCGCGCGATCGCCAGCGGCACAACACCCAGAATAAACGCCAGACTCGTCATCACGATCGGCCGGAAACGCAGCCGCGCCGCGTTCACCGCCGCCTCGACCAGCCCCTTGCCCGCTGCTCGCTCCATCGCACAGAACTCAACGATGAGAATCGCGTTCTTCGCCGCGAGCCCGACCAGGGTGAGCAGGCCGATCTGAAAGTAGATGTCATTTGGGAAGTTGCGGAACCAAACCGCCACGAGCGCGCCAAATACCCCGATCGGCACCGCCAGCAACACCGCAAACGGCAGCGACCACTTCTCGTACTGCGCCGCCAGCACCAGGAACACCACGATCAGACCAAACCCGACCACGATCGGCGCCTGATTCCCCGCCTTGATCTCCTGAAAACTCGCGCCAGACCACTCGTACCCATACCCCGGCGGCAGAACCTCCGCCGCCACTTCGCGCATCGCCCGCATCGAATCGCCCGTACTGAACCCCGCGCCCGGTGCGCCGGTGATCTGCACCGCCGGGAAACCATTGAATCGTGCGACCGTGTTGGGCCCGGATTGCAACTTCAGCGACACGACCTCGGAAAGCGGAACCATGCCGCCGGTCGCATTCCGCACGTAAATATCAGTGATCGACTGCGGCGACTTTCTGAACTGCGGCTCCGCCTGCAATTGCACGCGCCAGATTCGTCCGAATTTGTCAAAGTCGTTGACGTACAGCGCGCCCAGGTAGGCCTGCAGGGAATTGAACACATCAGTCAGCGACAGCCCGAGCATCTTCGTCTTGTCCCGGTCGAGATCGACGAACAACTGGGGCGTGTTCACGCGCAGCGTCGCGTTCAACCCCACGATCTCCGGCCGCTTCGCCGCCGCCGCCATGAACGTCTGATTCACCGCCGCAAGATCGCGAACATCGCCCGCCCCGCGCGCCTGCAACTGGAACTCGAATCCCGCACGCTGCCCCAGCCCCTGAATGGCCGGCGGGTTGAACGGCAGCACCAGCCCCTCGCGATTCGTCGCGAAATGTCCGTACACCTTACCGATGAGCGCTTTCGCCGATTGGTCCGGCTTTTTCCGCTCATCCCACGGCTTCAGCCGCGCAAACAAGATGCCCGTGTTCGTGCTGTTGATCCCGCCCGCCAGGAAATCAAACCCGCCGAGCATCACCGTGTGCGCGACATTCGGGTCCGACTTCAAGAACGTTTCAACTTCCGACGCAAGCCTGTCGGTCCGATCAATCGATGCGCCATCCGGCAGAATCATCGCGACGATGATGTACCCCTGGTCCTCATCCGGAATGAATCCGCCCGGGACAGTCTGGAAGAGCCGCCATGTGACAAACAGCAGCCCGCCGAAAATCAGCAAGGTCACGATCGCAAGCCTGATGGCGACCTTCACCGTTGTTGAGTAAGCGTGCGTGAGACCATCAAACACCGTATTGAACCATCGAAACAGAATGAACTTCTTCCCCTGCTCCGGCCTCAACAGCAGCCGGCACATCGCCGGGCTGAGCGTCAGCGCAACCAATCCCGAAATTGCCACCGACACCGCGATCGTGACCGCGAACTGCCGGTACAACTCACCCGTCAAGCCTCCCAGGAACGCCACGGGCAGAAACACCGCCCCCAGCACCAGCACGATCGCCACGACCGGGCCCGTCACCTGCTCCATCGCCTTGATGGTCGCCTCGCGCACCGGGAGTTTCTCGTCGTGCATGATCCGCTCGACGTTCTCAACCACGACAATGGCATCATCCACCACAATGCCGATCGCCAGCACCATCCCGAACAGCGTGAGGGAGTTGATCGTGAACCCGAGCGCGAGCATCCCCGCAAACGTTCCGATGATCGCGACCGGCACGGCCACCAGCGGGATGATCGTCGCCCGCCAGCTCTGCAGGAAAATAAACACCACCAGGATGACCAGGATTCCGGCCTCGAACAGCGTGTGCACCACGCTCTCCATCGACGCCCGGATGAACTGCACCGTGTCGTACGGAACCAGCCATTCCACACCCTTGGGGAACGACCGCTGCGCATCGCGCATCGCCACTTCGACCGCGTCATATGTCGAGAGCGCATTCGCGCCCGTCTGCAGATAAATCAGGATCAGCGTTGTCGGCTTGCCGTCCAGCCGTCCGAACAGGTCGTACGTCTGGCTTCCCAACTCGACCTTCGCCACATCCTTCAGCCGAAGCATCGAGCCGTCGGCGTTCGCGCGCAGAATAATGCTCTCGTAGTCCTCCGGGTTTTCCAGCCGCCCCCGCGTCAGCACCGGCAGCGTCAACTGCTGATCCGCCGGCCCCGGCCTCTGCCCGATCCGCCCCGCAGGAAACACTGCGTTCTGATCCCGGATCGCCGTCGCCAGGTCCGTCACCGTAAAGGCCTTCTGCGCCAGCCGATCCGGATCAACCCAGACCCGCATCGCGTAGTCCTTGCCACCGAAGATGGTCGCATCGCCCACGCCCGGCACGCGCTTGATCGCGTCCAGCAGGTTGATCGTCGCGTAATTCGACAGATACACGTCGTCGTATTCGCCCGCCTCAGCCCGCAGCGCCACCACGCACAAAAGGCTCGACGAGGTCTTCGTGACCGTGATCCCCTGCCTCACCACCTCCTGCGGCAGGCGGGGCTGCGCAATCGCGAGCCGATTCTGCACCTCGACCGCCGCCAGATCCTGATCCGATCCGATCTCAAACGTCGCCGTGATCTTCAGCACGCCGTCGTTGCCCGACTGGCTCTGGTAGTAGATCAGATGCCGCGCACCCGACAACTGCTGCTCGATCGGCGCCGCCACCGACTGCGCCACCGTCTCAGCGCTCGCGCCCGGATACGTCGCGCTGATCACCACGCTCGGGGGCACGATCTCCGGAAACTGCGCGATGGGCAGGTTCTTGATCGCCACCAAACCCAGCAGCGTGATCAGCAGCGACAACACCGTCGCGAATACAGGCCGATCGATGAAGAACTTGGCGAACATCAGGATTCCTCTCGCTCACAGCGTGCAATCTCGATCGACATCACTTCTTTGGTGTCACCGGCTTCGGAGGCGTCCCGGCCGGCGCAGCCTTTGCCGCCGCTCCATCACTCACATTCTCCGCGATCTTGACTTCCATCCCCGGCTGCACCTTCTGAATGTTGTCGACGATCACCCGCTCGCCCGCCTTGAGCCCGAACTCGACAACCCAGTCCGAGCCCAGCCAGTCTCCCAGCGTCACCGGCCGTCGCTCCGCTTTTCCATCGGCGCCGACAACCAGAACAAAGGTCCCGTTGGGTGTGTTCAGCACCGCCTGCTGCGGCACGGTCAACGTGTTGGGCCGCTCCACCCCCAAAACCTTCAGTTTCACATACTGCCCCGGCAGCAGGCGCGAGTCCTTGTTCGGAAACTCGGCCCGGATCATCGCCGTGCCCGTGTTCGGATCGACTTTCACATCCACAAAGTTGATCGAACCCACCGATTCGAAAACCGTGCCGTCCGAGAGCGTGATCTGCGTGGGCAGATGCTTCTCGTTCTCGAGGATGATCCGCCCAGAGGCCACGTCGCTCCGCCACTTGAGGACGTCGCGCTCGCTGACGTTGAAGTTCACATAGATCGGATCGACCTGCTGGCTGGTCGCGAGCAGACTGTTCTGCCCCGAATCAACCAGCGCGCCTTCCTGCCTCTCCGCCTGCCCAATGGTGCCCGACACCGGCGACAAAACTCTTGTATAGCTCAGGTCGAGTTCCGCGTTGGTCACCCTCGCTTCAGAGAGCTTTACCTCGGCCACCGCTTCATCGCGCTGGGCCTGCGCCTTGTCAAGATCGGCCTGTGCAATGCCGCCTTTCTCCACGCCTTCTTTCACACGCGAAAGGTTCGATTCCGCCAGCGCGAGCTGAGCCTTCGCCTGTGCCAACTGCGCTCGCGCGATTTGCACATCCGCTTCAAAACTCCGCGGATCGATCGTGAAGAGCAGATCGCCCTCCTTCACGGGCCCGCCCTCAACAAAGTGCCGCTTCAGCAAGAAGCCCTGCACCCGCGCCCGGATCTCCACCGTGCGCGATGCCGCCGTCTGCGCGATGAACTCGTAATTCCCCGGCACGGTGACCGGCGCCACCACATCGATCGAAACCGTCGGTGCCTGCGGTGCCGCGCCGGCCTGCGGCTGGTTCCTCCCGCAACCGCTTACCACCCCCGTTCCCGCCAGCGCGACAAGCAGCATTCGCCGAGCCATTTGCAAGTCTGAATCGCCGCCACAAAGGAATCGGAACATGGTGTTCTCCGAATGCGCTCTTCGCGCAACGGAGAACAATGTAGCCCCAACACCGAAAGTGCAACGTGCCCGGGAGGATTCGAACCTCCGACCGTCGGATTAGAAATCCGATGCTCTATCCAACTGAGCTACGGGCACACGCGCAAATGATAGGAATTCACGCTGTCAATGGACCCTTGCCCGTCTCGAGCAGTTCATCACGCCAAAGCAGGCTCCTCCGCGCGAAACATCTTCTCTCCGCGCAACTCCGCTTTCTCAGCGCCCTCCGCGTTCTCTTCGGTTTTCCGTCTTCGCTTCTGCGCCACACCTCCCGCGGCACTCGGTGGTGAGGGAGTGGGGGAGTGGGGGAGTGGGGGAGTGGGGGAATACGCTCGGCAGGATTTGAACCTGCGACCCTCGGTTTCGAAGACCGATGCTCTATCCAGGCTGAGCTACGAACGCGTCGGTGAGATCGTATTCGCGAAAAGGGGTCCAAGAAAGAAGGGGCAAAGGGGCAAAGGGGCAGAGTGGCAAAGTGGCAAAGGGGCAAAGGGAGGAAATCAACCCGTCGAATTCAGCAGCGTTTCCCGCACCCGTTCCGCACTCCGCGCTCCGAGTTCCGCGCCTTCTCACTCTGCCCCTTTGTCCCTCAGCCCCTCTGCCCCTTCCACTTTTCCCCACTACCCTCTCCCCCCATGGAAGCAGGAATCGTCGGTCTCCCCAACGTCGGCAAAAGCACCCTTTTTAACGCCCTAACCAAGGCGGGCGCGCTCGCCGCCAACTACCCCTTCGCCACCATCGAGCCCAACGTCGGCGTCGTCCCCATCCCCGATCCGCGCCTCGAGGTCATCCGCTCCCACATCGAATCCCAGAAGATCGTCCCCGCGATGCTCCGCCTCGTCGATATCGCCGGCATCGTCAAGGGCGCGAGCGAGGGCGCCGGCCTGGGCAACAAGTTCCTCACCCACATCCGCGAAACCGACGCAACCCTGCAGGTCGTCCGCTGCTTCCTGAAAGCACCCGGCGGCGAAGACATCACCCACGTCGATGGCTCGGTCGATCCCATCCGCGACATCGAAACCATCAACACCGAACTCGTCCTCGCCGATCTCGAAGTTGTTTCCGGCGCACTCGGCAAGGCCGAGCGTGCCGCCAAGAGCGGCGAGAAAGAATCCGTCATCCGCTTCGAAGTCCTCAAGAAGCTCCAGCCCGTCCTCGATGCCGGCAAGGTCGCCCGCACCGTTCACTTCGAGGATGCCGATCACCAGAAAGTCCTCAAAGGTCTCAATCTCATCACGTCCAAGAGAGTCCTCTACGTGATGAACGTCGATGAAGACGATGTCAACGGCGAAAACGAACTCTGCATGAAGGTCCGGGCGCACGCCGACAAGGAAGGCGCCGAATGGGTCCCCATCTGCGCCAAGATCGAGAGCGAACTCTCCGAACTCTCCGATGCCGACCGCCTGGAAATGCTCCAGTCCCTCGGCATGACCGAGCCCGCCCTCAACCGCCTCGCCCGCTCCGCATACAAACTCCTCGGTCTGCAATCCTTCTATACAGCAGGCCCCAAGGAAATCCGCGCCTGGACGGTCCCCATCGGTTCGACCGCCCCGCAGGCCGCGGGCGTGATCCACACCGACTTCGAGCGCGGCTTCATCCGCGCCGAAATCTACTCCGTCGCCGATCTCGAAAAGTACAAGACCGAAAAGGCCATCAAAGAAAACGGCAAGATGCGCATCGAAGGCAAGGACTACGTCATGCACGACGCCGACGTCTGCCACTTTCTCTTCAACGTCTGACCGCCGAAATTCTGAAGCCGCGCACCGAACGAGCCCCAAGCGCAGCGCCGGGCGCCGTTGCATCCATCGCAAGACCCCTTCCGATTCGCGCCCATTCCCCGCGCTCACCCTTCTTTCCGTCTTCTCCGCGAAACTCCGCCCACTCCGCCGCTCCGCGTTCTCTCATTCGTTAACTTCAGACGTTTCCTTCTCTCTCCGTGTCTCTGTGCCTCTGTGGTGAATGTCTTTGACTTTCTCCGTAGCTCTCCATGGCCAACCGTGTTGAACTCTTCCTCTCACTTCAACCGCACCAATTTCCCCTTCCTCTTGACAATGTTCTTGTAATCCCACTGGATCGCCGCCGACTTCTTGAGCCATCTCTTCAAGTCCTCCGCGGCAATCTGCTTCACATCCGTATACCGCGCACCCGCAGTCTTGAACCCGCCCTCTTCCGCGAGCCCCGGTTCATCAAATGATCGCCCGCTCCAAAACAGCAGCCGCACGCAATCCTTCAACGTGTGATATCCGACAATCGGGTTCCCATCGAGAAACCACACCGGGTGCCGATGCCAGATCTTGCACTCCGCTCCTTTCAGATTCGCATCAATGGCCTTCGACAGCGCCACGCAAATCTTCTTGTCCGCCGCCGCCTGCTCCGCGTTGTACGCCCGGATGTCCTTGTGAATCGCCATAGGTGCGCCGAGCATAACGATTACAAGCTTGCCGATCCCTGAAAAGCCCGATCCGCAAGCGAGGGCACCCCCGCAGGCCGAATACCTGCTCGGATCCTCCAATCACACCACGTCGCCAAACTCTGCCCAGCTCACTTTTCTGCAAGTGCCTTCACGACCTCTTCCAACCCTTTCACCACCTCCGCCATCTTTTCATAGTTCAGCGTCTCCGGCGAATCCGTCTCCTTGTGATAGTTCCTGTTCCGATACTTCGCCGTATCCGTCACCATCACCGCCGGGTATCCCTGCTTCCAGAAACTCCAGTGATCGCTGCTCCCCACCCGCGGCACAGCCATCGGAAGCGCCGCGCCCTCGCACGGGAACGAACTCCCCGCCCGAAACGCCTCCACGCACGCGCGCACAAATCCTTCCGCGCTCGACATACCGACAAACGCGATGAAGTCACCCCGGTCGGGCACGACATTCCCCATGAGAGCCGGCTTCCCCTGCGATCCCAGCTCGTCGCTGAACATCCCGATCGTTTCGAGACTGATCATCCCGGCGATCTTCTCGCCGCGTTCCTTGCACGCCCGCGCATACACCAGGCTCCCCATCTGATCCGTCCAGAAAAACGGCGGCTCCTCATTCGCAAAGAACACCAGCCGCACCGTCCGCCCCGGCTGCTCTCCTCGCGCGCGGCGTGCCGCAAACCCGCGCGCGATCTCGAGCAGCGCCGCACACCCGCTCGCGTTGTCGTCCGCGCCGGGCGTGCGCACCTTCCCGTGCACCATGTCATCGACATGCACCGTGTCGTAGTGCGCACCGACCACGATGATCTCTTCCGCCCTTGTTGAGCCCGCGATCTCAACCTCAAGGTTGCTCGCCTCCCGCGTCACACCGTCCGGACACGCCGCGGCAAAGGTCTGCCAGCGCGCAACAAACCCCATCTTCGCGAGCGACAGCGCGAGACAATCCTCCGCGTCATAAAGCGACGGCCGCCCGTTCCGCTCCACCATCAGCGACCGCTCACCGATCTCGCCCGCGAGCCGCTCCACATCCCGCCTCAGCCTCTCCGCCCGCGGCACATCCCCTTTCTCAACCTCTACTACCCCCCGCGTCCGATCCCCCGGCATCAGCACACACCCGGCAAACCCGCCTATCACCCAAAGCCCGGCGATACTGACCACTCCCGCCCAAAAGCCCTTGAAAACCGAGCCAAATCGGCTCAACTTCATGAGTTAGTATACACTAAGTTCTGGGAAGTGTCAACCGTAATCCGCTGGAATTTGAGTTCCCTCAGCGGCAGAAACGAATCCGCACTCCAAAAGGTCTTCTCTGCGCCTCTGCGACTCTGTGATGCTGCCTCTTCGCCTTCACGCCGCGCGTTCAAGCGCCACCGGCCGTGCCTCAATCTCGGAAGCCCTCATCTCCGGCACGTGCTTCCTGATCGCCCGCACGACCGCTTCCTTCTCCACCATTTGCCGCGCCGCCCCAAGCTCCGCCATCATCGCCGGCAGATTGAAATCGCTCCGCAGCTCCCCCGCCCAGGCGTTAATTCCCGGGAACGGCGTTTCCCTCAACTGCTCCGCGGCATAACACAACTCTTCATATAGCTTCTCCCCCGGCCTCTTCCCCGTCACCGCAACTTCCATCAAAGGCAGCCCGCTGTCCGCGCTCTGAAGCCCCTTCCCTGAGAGGGTGGGGGGGAGGGGTTGGGGGAAGGGAGAGCTGTGCTGGTTGCTCAAAGAGCTGCCAGAATTCAGTTTCTCTCGCACTACAGGCTCAAATCCGTGCGCCCGCACAAACCGCATCGCCAGATCCATGATCTTCACCGGGTCGCCCATATCCAGCACAAACACCGCCGCATCCGGCCCCGGCTCGATCGCAGCAGACTGAATCACCAGCATCGCCGCCTCGTGGATCGTCATGAAATACCGCGTCATCCGCGGATCTGTCACTGTGATCGGTCCGCCCTCCGCGATCTGCGTGCTCCAGATCGGCAGCACGCTGCACGCGCTCCCCAGCACATTGCCGAACCGCACCATGCTGAAACTCGTGGATTCCCACTTCGTGCCGCGCGTGCCGGCGCGGGCCTGCCGGTGCAACCCCTGCGTGTACATCTCCGCCAGTCTCTTCGTCGCACCCATCACGCTCGTCGGGTTCACCGCCTTGTCGCTGCTGATCAGCACGAACCGCTTCGCCCCGCTCGCCAGCGCCGCGTCCGCGACGCTCTTGGTGCCGAACAAATTATTCGTCAGCGCATGCGCCGGGTGGTCTTCCATCAAAGGAACGTGCTTATGTGCCGCGGCATGGAACACCACATCCGGCTTCAACTCCAGCACATGCCGCATCGTCGCATCCGCATCCGCGATGTCATGAAGCAGCGCCCGCCGCTTCACATCCGGAAACTTCCGTGCAATCTGCCGATCAATCTCAAAGAGCGCATTCTCGCTCCGCTCCATCAGCATCAGGCAGCCCGGCCGAAACGTCGCCGCGATCCGCGCGATCTCCGACCCGATCGACCCGCCCGCGCCCGTGATCAACACCCGCGCGCCCTCGAGCACGCCCGCCACCGCACGCCGATCCACTCCGTACGGCGTCCGCCCGATCAAGTCCGTCACATCGATCTCGCGCCGGCTTTTGACAAACGTCATGTCCGTCCGCGCCGGCGCGTTCTCGAGCAATTCCATCAGCGGCGGCACAATCCGCTCCTGCAACCCCGCCGCGCGAACCGCGCCCCGTGCCGCTTCCATCTGCTTCGTCATCGCCGAAGGCAGCGAAATGATCGCCAGCTTCGCCCCCGCTTCGCGGGCCGCTTTCCCCAACTCCGCAATCGCATTCGGCGAATCCACATCCACAAACGCCACCGCGCTTGGCGCGCCCGGCACGAGCCGCAACTGATCCACCAGCAGACTCAACGTCTGCGCAGTCCCCACCAGAATGGCAGGGGTGGGGGTGGCGGGGGTGGCGGATGAATTCTGGCGGTTTGTGGCCGTCGTTGGCATTGGAAAACTCTCCCAACTTGTTATCGGCCGAACTCGACCCAAACTTCGACCCGTAAAAACAGGATTGCGAAGATGTCGGCGCAAGCCCCTTGGTGCCGGTGCATGCAAGCCGTTCGCGCACAAAGAACCCAACCGCGCGTTCCCAAAAAAGAAAGGACCCAAGCCTCTGCTCGGGTCCTTTTCAATTCATAAAAGTGCGCAAAGCGCGACCGACTCAAAATCAGGTCTTACCACCCGCCCCCATCTCCACCCCGATCCCCACCGCGCCCGCCTCGATCCCCACCTCGCCCACCTCCACCTCCGTATCCACCGCGCCCGCCTCCTCCGCCCCCACCAAATCCACCCCGCCCGCCTCCACCAAATCCACCTCGGCCGCCTCCGGCGTTGGCTTCGCGGGGCTTGGCTTCGTTGACGACTAGCGGACGGCCGCCGAACTGCTGGCCGTTGCTGGCGGCGATCGCTTTGCGGGCTTCTTCGTCGTTGGCCATTTCAACGAAACCGAAGCCGCGCGGGCGTCCGGTTTCGCGATCGATCACGATCGCGGCCGACGTCACGGCTCCGAAAGTGCTGAAGTGGTTGCGCAGCTCGTCTTCGGTGCAGCTGAAGGGCAGATTGCCGACGTAAATCCTCATACCGTTTCTCGCATCTTGCCTGAGCATCCAACCCGGAACGATGAAACCCACTCGGCGCTCAAGCAGAATCCGAAACGGTCCCAAGACCACCCACATCCGACAGTCAGACGGGTGCAATCCGCCAAAAGTATAGCCGGGAATCGGATAATTGCCGGTCGGGCCGGGTCGTCGCAAAACCGCCGCCGAGGGCCGCAGCCCCGACCCTAGCCTTCGCGGAATGCCTGCGAAATCCAAGCCTGTGCCGGGTGTCGTGCTGGGGCCGGCGGTTGCCGCGGCTTTGTCTGCGCAGCCCGAAACAGGCCTGGCCGTACGAGCCGCCGCCGAGGATTGCCTGGCGCAGTTGGCGGGCCGCCCCTGCGACCTGGCGCTGGTGTTTTTCTCGTCTCACCACACCGAGCAGGCCGAGGCGATCTCGCGAGATGTCCGCGGGTTCCTGCGGCCGGTCCACTGCCTCGGGGTCTCGGCCGAATCGGTTCTGGGCGGAGCTGTTGAGTTGGAGCGATCGCCCGGCGTGGCTGTGCTGGCGCTCTCTCTTCCAGAAGTGCGTTTGAGCGCGTTCACGTCCGATTCGTTTCCGCCACTCGATGCCAAGGAAAAAGAACACGTCGCCGTGCTCGCCGGCGGCGTGGGCGCATCCGACGACAGCGCGGCAACGCTCGTCTTCGCCGATCCGTTCAGCATCCCGGTGTTGCAATTGCTGCCCGCGCTCAACAAAGCACGCCGCATGGATTCAAATGGCAAGCCGATCGGAAAGATCATCGGCGGCCTCGCATCCGCCGCTCGCGCCCCCGGCGGCAACGCGCTCTTTCTCGATGGCAAAGTCGCGCGGTTCGGCGCCGTGGGGGTCACGCTCTCGGGAAATCTGAAGGTGGACACCATCGTCAGCCAGGGCTGCCGCGCCGTGGGCCAGCCGCTGGTGATCACCCGCGCCAAAAACAACCTGATCATGCAGCTCGGCGGCAAACCGGCGCGCGAAGTCATGCGCGAAGTGGTGAACGACATGGACCCGGGCGACCGCGGCGCGCTCTCGGGCGGCTTGTTCCTCGGGCGCGTCATCAACGAATACAAAGACCGCTTCGGTCGCGACGACTTCCTCATCCGCGCCGTAGTGGGCGAAGACCCCGCCTCGGGCTCGATCGCCGTCGCCGACTTCGTTCGCCCCGGCCAGACCGTGCAGTTCCACGTCCGCGATGCCGACACCGCGGCACAGGATCTCTCGCTCCTGCTCGACGGCCAGCGCCTGCACGAGCGCCCGGCAGGCGGCCTCCTGGTCACCTGCAACGGACGCGGCACGCGCCTGTTCCAGGAGAAGAACCACGATGCCGGAGCCATCTGCCGCGCATTCGGCCAGGTGACGGCGGGCGAGCAACTCGCCAAGCCGGGCTCGATGATCACGCCGTCGTTTCTTCCGGCGGGCGGGAGTTTTCCGCTCGCGGGCTTCTTCGCATCGGGCGAGATCGCACCGGTCGGGGCCGATTCATACCTCCATGGCAACAGCGCGTGCCTGACACTCTTCCGCTCAAAGCCCTGATGCGAACTCCGTATTCACGTTGCCTTCGCTTCGCCTTGGTCCTCCCCCGTTGCCAACGGGGGAGGTGGCATCGCGCAGGCTTTGCGGAGCGATGACGGAGGGGGTTTCTTCGTATGACGCAATCAAACCATCCCAATCGCCTGACCGGCATGGCCTTCTTCGTTGCTGCTGCCATCTGCTTCGCATCGCTCGCACTCTTCCGCCCCGCAGAAATCGGCTCGATCCAAAGAGGAATCGATCAATGCGCCTCCTGCGGCATGACGATCGAGGATGTTGGATTCGCCGCAGCCCGCGTGGTGATGCAGAACGCCCGCCCCCGCACCTTCCTCTACGACGATCTCGGCTGCATGCTCGACGCCGATCGCGAAAACGAAGGAGGCACCTCCCACGGGTGCTACGTCCAGGATTTCAACGGCACAGGCTGGATCGACGCCAAGCAAGCGTGGTTCGTGATGGATGCAAAGAACCACACGCCAATGGGCTCGGGGATTCTGGCGTTCCGCAAAAAGCCCGCGGCAGGCGCACTCACCTTCGACGAGGTCGCCAAGGCACGCCACGCCTTCATGAAGGCGAAGTACGGCGGGGAGTAAGCGCGGGCGGCGTGCCGGTCCACTTTCCAACCGTCAGGCGCACTCCCACCCACTGCAACTCGGCTGTCCCCCTGACACCGCGGACACTTGCGAAGATGGATGCCCGACCCGTTCGCGCCTTGCTGGACAATCGCACAGAGCCAGAGCTTACGAACCCGTCAACAGACGCCGCAGTTCCGGCACAAACCAATCCAGATCGATCGATGGAACGGATGGATTGTCACGCCGATACTCACGCAGACGCAAGCTTCCGGGGCTGTTCGCATCCGCGAAAAGCCGTTCGACTCTCTCGATTCCGGTTGCGAGTTGGGGGTCGCTTTGGAACTCTCTGGCAAGGCGCTTCGCGACTTCAACTTCAGTTTCGGTCTGGAGACCAACCACGCGATAGAGGTCCATCGCGTGATGGCGCCCTTCATTCTTGTTCCGATCATCCATTCGGTCGTCCAAGGCCCCAAGCTTCATGAGCGCGTAGGTGAACGAACACGGGATCAGGATGACGCACGAACTCGATCGCGCATCGCTGGCACGGATTCCCGCGATCGGAAATGCCGCCGCATGCCTTTCGATTCCCAACGCATCCGGCGTATATCTGGCGTGCAACTCGATCTTCGGGTTCTGCTCCCGCGGCCGCGCCCGCTCGCCATCAATGCGAATACCTTCGGTGCGCTCCGCCGCGGGCCCCGTCATGATGTCGATCACGATCTCCACGCCCGCCAGAGTCTTGTGAAACGCCACGTACTTGGCCGCTTCCACGGGCCTGAATGCCAGCGAACCAAGCGCCTCTCGCACCCTCTCGAATCGGGAGGCCTGGGCAACCACATCCGCCCGCAGAAACAGATCGATGTCCTTGGTCGCGCGTGCCGCCGGAAGCCTCCGCATCTCAAGCAGGGTGCGCGTTCCTGACGCCTGAAGATGCTGCTGCTTGAGATAGAGCCCAAGCCCCCCTCCGATGATGAGCCGCGCATTCCCGCCGAGCGCGTGATCGAGATCGAGAATCGTCGAAATCAGCGGTTGCACTCAGTCCCCCCGCTTCGCAAGATCATTCAGAATTCTCTTTCGCACATCCTCCGCGAGCGCCAGGTCGCGGCGTTCATGACCGGACGCGAGCTGCAGAAAAACTTCCAGCGCCGGCGCCTCCGGCAATCCCCCGGGTTTCTGCCTCGCATCGAAGAACGCAAAGTCATCGGGCGTCTCCATGATGGTCGCATCAAAGAACCGGTCCGTCGGTGTCCAGAGATCGCCGATCGCGCGTGCGAGCCTCTCCATGTCGTTGGTATAGAAAACCGGGTAGTCCGCGCGAAGCCCCGCGGTGTATTTTTCAATCGATGATGCACCCGCGCGCACGAGGCGCAGCCCGGCCGCGTCGCCCACTCGCTCCGCCACCTGCTGCTCGGTCCCCGCAAACTTCACCCGCATCGTGCGACGCATCTGCGGCGGCGTGTAATACTCCGCCAGGCGACCGAGCAGCGCCTCGGCCATGAGCAGCGAGATGCGCCCGTCTTCGCGCTCGATCATCAAGTCCGAGGCGAGTGCCGCCAGCGACTTGGAAACCGTCGGAAGCGAGATCTCGGCGCCGGCTTGACGGATCTCCGCCAGCACCTCGTTCACCGATTGGAAGGACTGACGCCTGAAAAACACCCGCGGCACCAGCGATGCCTTGCCCTTGTAAGCAAAGTTCTCGCTCCGTCTTTCCGGGAATCGATTCGGTTTGCCTGTCGCGCGAAGCAGCATCTTCCCCGGCACAACGATGATCCCGTTGCCGCAAAGGTCGATGCCCGACACCAGTTCCTGTTCAAGCCGATCGATCCGCTTCTCGCCCAGATACGGCACGATCACCATCGGCAGGTTGCCGCTGCGGGCGCTCCACCGGCGCGCCAGCCGCACGGCGTCGTCCACCACCCGCGGCGTGTTGTCTGTCTTTGCTTCCGCCGCAAAATCGAATTGGGAATCTTGCCACCGAACCCGAATCAAATAGTCGGGCCCCCTTGTCTCAGCTCGCGGCTCGAGATCCCTGATGCGAAAATCGATGCCGACCTGCGGGCCAAAGATTGGCCCGAGCGATTGAATGATCGCTGGAATCGAGGCTTCGGTTGGCGTCAGTGACGGTTTCATTTTCCTAGAAGTCGTCATTTTCCTGTACAGGAAAATAGCACAATACAGGAAAATTTTCTCAATAAATGTCATTTTCCTGTGAAGGAAAATAACAAAATGAAAGAAAGTCGTATTTTGTTCGGCTTTTAGGGTCCAGATCTCTCTTGTGAGCCGACCGCGGCCTTCATTTGTTACGAGCGCCCGTGACTTTCTCGTTTCGGGAGGCATTCGCCGGCATGGCTGTTGGGTTTCCTGTCGCCCGTTGCCTTGGCGCGATTGGAATTGCCGCGCTTCGCGCGAGCCGCGCCAACCGGACG
>JAHBXG010000024.1 GCA_019636565.1 Phycisphaeraceae bacterium | reverse complement strand
TGACCGGTGGTGATGAAGGCGCAGCGGACGCACTCGATGACGGCCTGCTTGAGATCCGCATCGTCGAGGATGACCGCGGCGTTGTTGCCCCCCATCTCGAGCGCGAGCATTCGGCCGGGGTGATCGAGATTGGCTTCCATGATCGCGCGGCCGACGGGCCAGGAGCCGGTGAAGAGGATGCCGTCGAGATCGCGGTGCCCGGAGAGTTTCTTGGCGACTTCGACGCCGCCCTGAATCACGTTCACCACGCCATCGCCGAACCCCTCTGCCGCGAGGGCTTCCTGGTACAACTCGCCGAGCAATTGGCCGACGCCGGGCGTCTTATCGCTGGGCTTGAGGACGATGGTGTTTCCCATCGCGAGCGCGGGGATGATGTGGCCGTTGGGAAGGTGCGCGGGGAAGTTGAAGGGGCCGAGCACGGCCATGACGCCGTGGGGTCGGAACCAGGCGCGGCCCTTGCGGGTTGCGGCGAGATCGATCTCGTATCCGGAGACGCGGCGCATTGCGCCGACTTCGCTGGAATCGAGCGTGATATCGACCTTCGCGCCAAGCAGGCCGGCTTCGGCTTTGCTATCCCACATCACCTTGCCGGTTTCGTCGCGGATGAGGGTCGCGATCGCGTCCTGCTTGCTTTCGCAGATCTTCTGAAAGCGACGCAGGGCGGCGACTCGCTTTTCAATCGGTGCGCGGGACCAGGCGGGCAGCGCTGCCCGGGCGGCGGCGACTGCTTTGTCGACTTGCGAGGCGTTTGCCGCGCCGTCCCAGACGATTGAGTCGGGGCGTGCGGGGTTGCTCGAGTGCAGGCGCGCGCCGTTGGGGCGCTCGAAGCGACCGGCGATGAGGTCGGATGGGTCGTGCTGAAGCGAGGGATGTCTCACGCTTTGCCAGCCTTGGCTTTGACGGCCTTGGCTTTGCCGCGGCTTCCGGCCTTCGAAGAGGGCTTTGCGGCGGACTTGCGGACGGCCTTGGCGTTGGCAGCTTCGTGGTGATGGGCGTCGTCGGCCGGCGCAACGGGTGTAAATCCGATGGGTGCGCCGGGCGCGACTTCGAGCGCGGCCACGACTTCTTCGCTGAGGCGGATGCCGCCCTTGTCAATGGAGAACTGCGTTTCGACAGCCCGGAAATCGGCGTCTTTGGTGAGGACGCTGACGATGCCGTGCGAGCCGAGACGCCCGGAGTGGGGCGCAACGAGCGGGAGCGAGCGGGTCTTCCGGACAAGATCGATCTGATCGGTCTGGGCATCGAGATGCGGCCCGCCGTCGAAGGGGTCGATCATGCCCCGGTATTTGAAGCCCATGGATTCGAGAAGGCGGCGGGCGGGCACGGTTTCCTTCGCCACTTCACCGACCATGTTCTGCACTTCGAGCGAGAAAAGGGAGAAGTAGATCTCCTCGCGCGGGAGGAGTTCGGGAATGAAGCGGCGGTTGTGCTGGCAGAAGCGATCGGCTTCGGCGTATTTCACGGGAATGAACTTGCGGCCGAAGTTATCCCAGAACGAGTTTTCCCCCTCGCTGGTGACGGGTGCCATCATCTCGGCGAGGATGCGATCGGCGAAGAACTTTCGGTAGAGGCCGATGAAGTGGAAGCGCACGAAGGAGAGGAAGCGACCCGGACGCAGCGGATTTCCCCGGTAACTTGGCTGGATGATGAGGCCGCCGATCTCGGTCGGGCCGCTTTCATCGCCGAAGAGTTTGCCGACCTTGTGCGTGGAGGAATACGAGAGCGGTTCGGAGCGGAAGGTGCGCTCGGTGATCTTCATCGCCCAATTGGGGTTGCCGGGGCCGCCCTGATGAGCGCGGATTTGCGAGGTGCCGATGACCGACCGCGTGTCGGTATCGAACATCGAGAAGACGAAGAGATCGCTGGTCTCATACATCGAGGCGGACGGGCTCTTGCGGCTCTTTTGGCTTTTTTGTTCCTTGGCCTTGCCGGCCGCGCGGCCGAAGGAAACGGCGCTCTGCTCGATCTTGCCGGCGATGATCTGTTCGTTCGGGGGAAGGTTGATGAAATAGACCATCTGCGCGAGTTTGATCAGCGTCGCGACATCGCTCGGTTTGGATTGACGGATCAGGAACAAGCGGACCCTCCGTGGTTTCGCCGGGGCCTGGTTGGCTCCGGGCGGGATGGTAGAGCGACCTTGTGAAGATTGGGTCGCCCTTTCAGGGCTCGGAGCACAAAACAACATGTGGCTGTGGTTCAACCCTGACCCAGGGCGTTGCCCTGGGCTTTGACTTGCGTGCCCCGTTGGGGCAAAGAAAACTGCTTCGTAGACTTACGCCGGCACTGCCGCGAAGGCCTTTTCGAGGCAAGCGAAGACGCGGGGCCAATCTTCGAGCTTCATGACGCCCATGGGCGGGAGCATGCGGAGGTGGTACGGGCCGTGGCCGCAATAGAAGAGGACGACGCCGTGCTCGAAAGCGGTCTTGCAGAAGCCCGCGACCTTGTCTTTCTTGCCTCCGAAGGGCGTGAAGCGCATCATGCCGCCCATGCCGCCGACGAGTTGGTTGCCGCCACCACCGAGGGCGGGGACAGACGGGAAGTGATTCGGGAACTTGGCGATGAGTTTGTTCATCTCGACGCGGAAGGCCTGCTGGTGCTTGGCGATCATGCCGCTGTCGCCGTAGTAGTTGCCGTCGCGGAGGCGCTCGATGATGCGCCGGCCGACGCGGAAGGATGGACCTTCGCCAGTAAATGTGCCGCTGAGCAGGCCCGGCTTGGGGTTGTATTCCTCGGTGAACATGGTGACGCAGGCCTGCGTGAGTTTGCCGGCGCAGAAGACGTCGACGTATTGGCCGAGATCAAACTGCTCGTAGGCGAACATGCGGCCGGTGCGGCCGAAGGTCTGGACCTCGTCGTCCCAGATCGCGATCTTGTTCGCCTTGCACACATCCATCAGCGCCTTGAAGAAATCGCGGTCGCCGACGTTGAAGCCGCCCTCGCCCTGCACCAATTCAAAGATGAAGCAGGCGTGCTGGCCGGGATAGCGGGTGATGTATTCCTGCAACTGCGCGACGGCGCCGTCGATGTACTTCGTCTTGCCCATGCGCTCCGCGGCGACTTCATCCCAGAAGGGCATGTAGTCGACGAGTGTGCTGAGAGGGATGCCCTGGCGGTAATCGGCCGTGTCGCCGATCTGGGCCATGGTGATGCTGCGGCCCATGAAGCAGTCTTTGAAGGCGATGACGCGGCTGGCGGGTGCGTGCTTCTGGAAGCAGACCTTGAGCGCGTTCTCGTTGGCCATCGCGCCTGAGGTGCTGACGTAGACATAGCGAAGGCGGCTGTTCTTCTTTGCTTCGGTCGCGATGGTCTCGGCGAACTCGTAGGCGTCCATGTTGGACTGGAGGTTGCCGCTCTTGACGGTGTCGTCGAGCGAACCGAGGAGGCTTTCCTTGATGAGGTCGGCGTCGCTGTGGCCGAAGTAGTGGACGCCGATGCCGCAGATCATGTCCCACTTGACGCTGCCGTCGGAGAGCTCGACGAGCGCGCCGTTGCCGATGCCGGAGCCGATGTAGGGGTAGAGCAGAGCGCGGCCGCGGGTCTCGGCGGCGCGGGCCATAAGGGCGTCGTAGGACTGCTTGAGCGCGGGGTTTGGCGGGCGAACGTCGGTGATCTGCGCGCTCTTGCTCTGCGCTTCGGCGACGATCGCGTCGATCGCGGCACGGACGGCCGGGCTGGCTTTGAGCTGCGCCCCCACTGTCTCGGCAGCGCCCGAAGCGCCCTGGTGGATCGAAGGTGAAACCGGCTTGGCAACTTGTGTCATGATTTCTCCGCGCGTGCGATTGGGCCTGTTCGCGCCTCAATCGACCCGTACTTGCTTCGACCATTCTTGGAACGGTCGCTCGGAAAGTCTTGAAAGCAGGATTGCGAGCAACTGGCAGCGCTCCACCAGGCTGCTCAGATCGATCCATTCCTGGGGCGTGTGCAGGCCGCCGCCTCGCACGCCGAGGGTGTCGATGGTGGGAAGGCCTTCGGCCTGCAAGTTATTGCCCTCGCAGACGCCACCGGTCTTGCCGAAGGGGAGTCTCTGGCCGAGGTCTTCCGCAACGGCGCGGGCGAGATGGGCGAGGGCCATCGTGCCGTCGGTTGTAGGCTTGGCTGGGCGGTTCAGCGTGGACTGAACATCAAGAGTGGCTTTGCCGGCGGCGGCTTTGCAGGCGGATTGGATGCCTCGGACCGCGGCTTCGCCTTGCTCACGCCGGGAAAAGCGCATGTTGCCCCAGGCTTTGGCGGAGTCGGGAACGATGTTGGTGGCCGTTCCGCCGTGGATGATGCCGACGCTGACGATGAGGCCGTCATCCGGCGCGGCAAGCGACGAAATCGGCGGGATGGCGCGGGCGATGGCGTCGATCGCGGAAACGCCACTTTTGAAATCGCGGCCGACGTGGGCGGGGTTGCCGGTGGCTTCGATGAAGAACTGGCCACTGCCGGGGCGTTCGACGACGAGGCCTCCGTCGGCCATGGCCGGTTCGAGGGCGAGGCCGACATCGTGCAGTTTGGCTTGTTCGCGCAGGAATCGTTCCGCGGCGTAGGAGCCGGTCTCTTCGTCGGTCGAGAAAATGAACGACCAGGTGCAGGGGATGGCGCAGGCTTCGAGAGCTTCGAGCGCCGCGACGGCGATGACGAGGCCACCCTTCATGTCGACGCAGCCGGGGCCGGTGGCGGTTTGTTTGCCGGGCGCGATGGTGAGTTCGCGGAAAGCGGAGTCGGGTTCGTGGACGGTGTCGACGTGACCGCTGAGAAGGATGCGGGATGCGCCGGTGGACTTCTTCGAGCAGATCGCGACCTTGCGCGGAGACATTTCGGATGCGCCGGAGAAGAGCCACGCGGGCGGGCGTTCGCCGGTCTCGGTGAAGACGCTTGCGCCGAGTTTTTCAAGGCGGCGGGTGAAGAGGGCGAGGGATTCATCCATGGCCGGGGCGGAGATACCACCGGTCGGGAGATTGACATGCGTGCGCAGGTCATCGAGCAGGCGTGTGCTGGAGGCACGGATAGTGTCGGCAAGGCGTTGTTCGCTGGAGGACAGGGGCATGCGGAAGGATATTGAGGGCTGGAAAGGAAAGGGTGGAAGAGAGTGCAAGCCCGATCTACAGCACGGGAGGTGAAGGGAAGAAGAAAATGCTCGCCACCAGCAAGAGCAAGATGGCGCCGGCGGCGGTGAGAGTCGCGATCTTGAGGCGAGCAACAGCGCGATCGATGGGGAGTTTGGCGAGGGGGACACCGACAATCGATGCGAGATGCGACTGGCGGGCTCGGACGGTGCCGTGGCGCCAGGTGAAGCGCTCCGGGGAGATTCCGTTCAGGCGGGAGACGGTTTCGAGAGCGTCGATCATCGAGGCGGCGCTCTCGTGGGTGACTTCCGCGCTCGCGGGAAGCGGCGGAATGCCCTCTTCTGCCGCGGGCTGGAAGCGGCTGAGGTCTTTGGCGGCGAACGCATCGGCCTGGAGTTCGAAGCGGCGGCTGACGAAACCGAGCACGAAGAAACCAAGCCCGGCGGAAGCAGCGATGGCGATGGCGGTGAGCATCCACGACTCGGGAGGCCGGAAGACTTCTAGATAAATAGCGAAGCACGCGGCACCGACGAGGGATGAGACGATCGTGGAACCGAGCAGCCAGGGGAGGTGATGCAGACGGCCGTGCCCGGCTTCGTGCGCGGCGACGGCCTCGACCTGACGGAGCGGGAGGAGTTGGAGGAGCGCATCGGTGAAGAGGACGTAGCGGGCGCGAGGGATGATCCCCATGAGCGCGCCATTCAGGATGCCGCTGGAGGTCTGCCAGACGAGGACCTCGCGGGTGGTGACGGAGTTGCGAGCAAAGACGCTTTCGACGGATTCGCGGAGCGGGCCGCCGGCGAGAGGGACGGTGTCCCAGACGAATCGGAGAATCCACGGCGAGATGGCGAGCACGACGAAGACGCCGGAGACTTGCCAGATCAACAGCGCGGCGTCGGTCCAATTTCCGAAATTGACAAGTTGGTGGAGCCTGGCGAGTTCGCCGACCTGGTGCCACGCCGTGAGCATGAGGAGAGGGATGAGGCCCAGGAGAATCGAGTGGCGGACGTGCTCCCACACGAGCGCGCCACGGGAACGATCGGGAAGGATTGGATCGCCCTGATGAAGGTGACGCCAGAGGAGCGCTTGACGCACGCGGCGCTGGATGGGGGCGTATGCCCAGTACAGCACGACAAAAGCAACCAGAGGCGGGAGCGCGGAAATGAGTTCGCGTAGGACGGGAATGTTGAAAGAGAGTTGGCGTGCGGTCTGGCTCCAGCCGAGATCGATGATGGCGTAGGCGTGGACGCTGACGATGAGGGCGCGGCCGAGACTGAGCAGGCGCTCTGCGAGGATGATGTTTCGGGAGCGGCCGGTGCGATCGAGGCGGATTCGGAGGATCTCAAACAGGAGCGAGATGCCGACGACGGTGCCGCCGAGCCAGGCGGCGTAGGCCCAGGGGTCGGGGGTGGGCGCATCGGGGCCGAAGGCGGGGATCAGGCCGTCGAGGAGGAAAATCAGGATGACGAGGCCGGTGGTCATGGAGAGAGCGAGAGAACAGAGTTGAGGCAGTTGCTGAGAAGCAGGAAGCCTCTCCCTTTCCAAAACCCCTCACTCAGGGAGAGGGCTTCAGAGACGCTTCGCCTTCGTCATGGCGCGGCAGCGCTTGGGGTCGATGGGGGCCGACCAGATTCCGCCACGCTTGATGTAGGAGCCGACGATGAGGGCATCGGCGTGTTCGAAAAGTGATTTCGCCTGATCGGGATCGACGCCGGAGCCGACCCAGACGGAAAGGTGCGCGGCACGCTTGGCCTCGGCGACGTCTTCCTGGTTTGCGGGGTCGCCGGTGAATGCGCCGGTCACGATCACGCCGTCGGCTCCGAAGAACTCGGCGGTGTGGGCGGCATCGCCCAGCGTGATGTCGCCGGTGATCGTGTGCGAGGCGTGCTTCTTCTTGATATCGCAAATGACTTTGATGTGCTCCGCGCCGATCTCTTTGCGGAAACGCAGCAGCGGGCCGGCGGCGGCTTGAGAAAGAAGGCCTTCATCGGCAACGTGGGCGTAGACGAAGTTTTCGCAGCGGATGAAAGAGCCGCCGGTGGCGAGGGCGATGGAAAGGGCTTCGCGCTCGCCGCAGGAGAGGACTTGGACGCCCATTGGTGCGGCGCCGATCACATCTTTGACGGCGGCGCAGAGGATGGTCATCGAGGCGATGGTGGCGGGCGAGTGAGGGGGCTGGACATAGGGGCGATCGTGCATGTTCTCGACGATGACGGCATCGAAGCCGGAATCGATGAGGACTTTGGCTTCTTCGCGCGCGGTGGATTCGATTCTTGAAAGCGGGGAGTGCGCGAAAGGCGAGCCGGGGAGGGCGCCGACGTGGACCATGCCGATGAGGGCCTTTGGGGGAAGCGAACGGGTTGTGCCGCCGACGGACTTCTTAGACATGAATGATCCTTGGGACTCGCGGCGTCACTTGCTCGGTGCCGCGGCGACCGCGACCTGCAGCATCGCGGCGAGATACATCAGGAGCCAGAGCACCGCATGGATGCTGACGACGCCGGCCCACTCGGAGATCTCCCAGCGGAAGAGGACGATGGTGGTGAGCGCGTAGAGAAGGAAGGCGCAGAGGTAGAGCAGGATCGGGTGGAGCGGGAGGCCGGAACTGACTGTCAGCAGCAACAACGAAACGGCAAGGAGCATGCGGGCCGCGGCGAGTGGAATGTTGCCGATTTCGCGACCGAGCGCGTACGCCACGAAGCCGACCGCGGCGGCTCCGGTTCCGGCATGAAGGAGGCCGAGGTAGGCGGTGAGAAGGCCATGGGCCCACCAACTTGTGCCCGCCCGCCAAGAGAGCACGGTCGCGAAAACGACGGCAATAGCGAGAACGGTTGCGCCCGCAATGCCGATGACCTGGGCCGAGCCCAGCCCCGGCTTGATGAAGTCCGTGGTAGGAAGAATCGGAGTCGAAACGCGCGGCGCGGGGGCGGGAGGGGGAGGAAGAGGGGCCGGCGCTGCTTCGGCGGGCTCGAGGTCGTAGGACTCCTTCGGATCGACGAGAGGGGGACCGAGCGAAGGACGCTGCGCTTCAGGTGAATCGCCCGATGATGCGTTGGAAATGGAGTCGGATTCGCTCATGGGTTGTTCTCTTTGATGCCAAGGAAGTGCGACATCAGGTCGTGGCCTCGATCGATGACGAGATTCGTCAGGGCGGCGTTGGATTCGTCGAAAGCCTTTGCGCCGTTGGAGGCGATACCGGTGCCGGCGATGAGGAATGGAACGGGCGTTGCATCGTGCTTGCGGGTGCTCACGAGTGTGTAGTGATCGGGCATGACCAAGACTCGGCAGCCCTCGCCCTGCCGCTCCAGTTTCGCCATGCAGGCGGCGACCGGGGCGATGATGTGCCGATCGATTGACTCGATCGCGGCGACCTTAGTTTTCCAATCGGCCTGATGCGAGGCCTCGTCGGGGGCCTCGACGTGGCAGCAGACGATGTCGTAGTTTTTCTGTGTGACGGCATCGACTGCGGCGCGGCCTTGCGCGGCGTAATCGGTGTCGTGGTAGCTGGTGACGCCGGGAACGTCGAGACGATCCCAGCCCATGTAGGCCGCGATGCCGGAGAGGAGATCGACGGCGGTAATCATGCTGCCTCGGATGCCGAAACGTTGTTCGAAAGCGGGCATGCTCGGTTTCACGCCCTGGCCCCAGATCCAGGCCATGGTGGCGGGACGCTTGCCGGACGCGAGGCGGGCCTTGTTGACGGGGTGATCGGGGAAGACTTCGCGTGAAGCGAGCGTGAGGGATTGGAGAACCTTGGAAGCCTCGGCACTCTGCGCTCCCCCATTGCTCACGGGGAGATGGCTTCGCCACGACTCTCCGGGTACGGCGTGGGGCGGGGTTGTTTTCACCTCGGAGTAAATGCGCTCGCTGGAGTCGATGAGGATGTTTCGGTAACTGACGCCGGGAGTAAGCGTCATGGTGCTGGCTGCTTCCGGTGCGGCCGCCTTCCAATGTTCCACAAGACTTGCAATCAACGTCCGGGCTTCGGCGTCGGAGATCGCGCCGGCGGAGTGATCGATCATCAGCGCATCATCGGACGCGGAGTACGGACCGCTGGTTGATGCGCCGGTGGTGATGAGATTCAGGCGAAAGATGCAATCGCGTGGACCGGGCTTGAGGCCGAGCGAGGCGGCTTCGAGCGGGGCGCGGCCGGTGTGATATTTCGCCGGGTCGTAGCCGAGGAGGGACATCGAGCAGACATCCGAGCCGGCTTCGAAGCCGGGCGGCGTTGTCTTGGCGACGCCCATTTGGCCTCGCGTGGCGAGGGCATCAAGGCTTGGAGTGTGCGCGGCTTGAAACGGCGTCCTGCCCTCGAGTTGATCCAGAGGGAAGTCCGCGCCGCCGTCGGGGATGACGATGATGTACTTCAGGCAAGAGGAGGATACGAGAGATCGGCGCGGGCATCCGGCCGCGAGTTTGTTCGCTGGCCCTGTACAGTTCGGCGTCATCGCGATCAGCGCGATAGAACAGACGCACCGGCGGGGGAGTATGCTCTGCCTTTGAGCGAAGAAACGGGACAACTCGCGGTCGCGGCGGTTCAATCGCAGGGAGGCGCGGCACGCGTGACGCTGCGCGGACGGCTTGACGCGACTTCGGTGGCGGAGATATGGAACCAAGTCGTGCCGCCGATTCGAGACCTGACGTTTTCGTCGCTGACGGTGGACGGGAAAGAAGTCGCGTACTGCGACGGAGCGGGCATCGGGCTGCTGATGGAACTCGCGCTGCTGAGCAGGGCGCGGAAGGCGTCGATTTCCTATGAAGGGCTGAGCGAAGAGCTCAAAACGCTTGTGGAGCGGGCAACACCGGCAGAGTTACCTACCCCGGCGGCGCCGAAACCGGATGTGATTTCCTCGATCGGGCTCTCGGCACGATCGGTGCTGGATGACCTGTACGAATTGGTTTCATTTCTTGGCGACTCGATTTTGGCATTCGGCTGGGCGATTTCGCATCCGATTCGGGTGCGCTGGCCGGATGTTTTGCTGGTTTGCGAACGGGCTGGCGTGAATGCGCTGCCGGTGGTGATGCTGCTCGGGTTTTTGATGGGGCTGATCATCGCGTTCCAAACCGCGACGCCGCTCCAGCAATATGGCGCGGTATCACAGATTCCGGTGCTGATGGGGCTTGCGATGGTGCGGGAACTGGGGCCGCTGACGACCGCGATCATTCTGGCGGGTCGATCGGGTTCCGCGTTCGCGGCAGAGATCGGCACGATGAAGGTAACGCAGGAACTGGATGCGCTGACGACCTTTGGCGTGCAGCCGATGAGATTTTTGGTCGTGCCGCGCGTCCTGGCGGCGATGATCATGACCCCGTTGCTGGCGAATTTCTGCACGCTGATGGGATTGCTGGGCGGGCTCCCGACCATGTGGTCGTTCGGTTACAGCACGCGGTTTTATATCGAGGGAGTTCGCGAAGCGGTCGGATCGGAAGACCTGATTCAGGGTCTGTTCAAGGCGATTGTGTTCGCGTTCGTCATCGGCGCGGTTGGTTGCCAGCGCGGGCTGAGAACTGGTTCCGGTCCCGGGGCGGTCGGACGGAGCACGACGAGCGCGGTTGTGGCGGCGATCGTGCTGATTGTGGTCACCGATGGTCTGCTCGGCGTGGTTTTCTTCTATGTTCGGATCTGATGCAAGCGAAGGAGCGGGGATTTGGCATTGAGCGTCGAGGAACATACCGGGGGAGGCGGGCCGCTCATTCGCGTGGAGAAACTGCGCGCGGCGTTCGGACCGCGCACGATCTTTTCGGATGTTTCTTTTGAAGTCGGTGCGGGCGAGATCATCGTGATCGTTGGAGATTCGGGCTGTGGAAAGAGCACGCTGCTGATGAACATGATCGGCCTGTACAAGCCGGCCGACGGGAAGATCGAGGTTGCGGGGTTTGATGTCGGTACGGTGACAGGCAAAGACCGGCTCGCGATGCTTCGGATGATCGGGGTGGCGTATCAATCGGGAGCACTCTTCGGATCGATGACCCTGCGTGAAAACATCCGGCTGCCTCTGGAGGAATTCACCGATCTGGAGAGCGACGCGATGGACGCGATCGCGCTGAGCAAGTTGAATCTGGTGGGCCTGGCGCACGCGGCGGAGTTGCTGCCGTCACAGGTTTCGGGCGGGATGCAGAAGCGGGCGGCGATTGCGCGGGCGATGGCGCTTGATCCGAAGATTATCTTTCTGGATGAACCATCGGCGGGGCTGGATCCGATCACATCGGCGGCGCTTGATTCGCTGATTCTGGAACTCCGAAAGATGCTCGGGATGACGTTCGTGGTAGTTTCGCACGAACTGCCGAGCATCTACACAATCGCGGATCGGTGCATCGTGCTGCAGGCTTCGAAGAAGACGAAGGTGGCGGAAGGGCCACCGGCACAACTTCGCGATCACCCACTGGACGAGTGGATGCGGGCATTCTTCAATCGCGACACAATTATGGCAAAGGGGAACGTCGCGTGAGCGATCGAGCCAACTCATTCAAACTCGGACTGTTCACGCTGGTGGCGGTCCTGCTGTTTCTGGGCCTGCTGGCGGCGCTGGGCGCGGGGGTCTTTCGCTCGCGCGGCGTGCTGGCGGAGACTTACACGCCGGATTCGGTTCTCGGGCTGGAGGTGCGCGCGCCGGTCCGGTTCCGGGGTGTGCGAGTCGGAGAGGTGAGTTTCATCGGGTTCGTGGCGCAGAAATACGCGGTGAGCTTCAGCACCGGCGAGAATATTGCGGGGTACGTGCTCATTCAGATGAACCTGGATACGCGAACCGGGCTGAACATGTCAGAAACTGAAGCGACCCTGGAACACGCGCTCAAGCAGGGTCTGCACGCGAGACTGGCCTCGAGTTCGCTGATGGGGCCGGCGTATCTCGAATTGGTGATGATGCCGGACGCTTCGGGCACGCCCCCCCTTGCGATCACGTGGCAGCCCGAGGGGATTGTGATTCCAGCGAGCCCGAGCGTGATGTCGCAGATCACGTCGAGCGTGGAGACGCTGGCAATACACCTGGCACAGATCGACTTCAAGAGCACGTTTTCGAAGCTCGACAATCTGCTAAACCACGCCGACGAGGCCCTGAGCG
This sequence comes from Phycisphaeraceae bacterium, assembly GCA_019636565.1. Taxonomy (GTDB): domain Bacteria; phylum Planctomycetota; class Phycisphaerae; order Phycisphaerales; family UBA1924; genus JAFEBO01. Next base: position 47,981 of record JAHBXG010000024.1, on the reverse strand, counting down.
GATCGGGCTTGAACGGTCTGAAGCAGTCGGTCGTCGACGCAATGAACAGCGCGAACCAGGCGGCCACGCGGCTTCGAAGTGTTCTCGACAACCCGGCGATCGACCGCATCGTGAGCAACGTCGAAGAGATCACCGCATCGCTGAATTCCGGAGACGGGAAGAGCCGTGATCTCGCCGCGTTTGTGCAGGAATTGCCGGCGATCGCCAAGAGCCTGCGCGACGCCTCGACGCATGTTGATCAGATTCTGACCGACCCGAGAACGACTCGCATTCTCGACAATCTCGATAAGACGCTGGTTTCGACACCCGGTGCGGCGGAAGACATCCGGCAACTGGTCCGCCGATTGAGCGCCGTGGTGGCGGAGAGCCAGAACAACATCGAGCGTTCTCTGAGCGTGCTTCGGAATGTGCTCGACAACGTGGACGCGATCACGTCGGACGCCAAGAGCAATCCGTCGCGGCTGCTGTTTGGTGATCCGCCGCCCCGAACGAGACCCGGCGAACCTGCGAAGACTGGAGAACCAAAGTGAGGAAACATCGAGTCGTTTTCGCGGCTGCGACGATCGGGCTCGGCGCGTTGGGTGGGTGCAACCTCAACCAGCCGTATCCGGCGAAAAGTACGTTTGTGCTTCGAGCTGGCGAGATCGGGCATGCGCCGGTCACTCTGGCGGAAAGCGTGCGGGTGGATCCGGTTCGGATCGCGCCGCCGTATGACGGACGCAACCTGGTTTCGCGCACCGGTGAAGTTTCGTTCAGCCGCGATTACTACAACGTGTTCATCTCGCCGCCGGAGGACCTGGCGACGGCGGAACTGATTCGGCTGCTTTCGGAATCGGGCGTCTTTACCCGGGTGTCGGGGGTTTCAAGCACCGGCAACCCTGATGTGAGTCTCGAATGCATGGTAACCGATTTGTACGCGGACGAACGCGACCGCCAGCATCCGATGGCGGTGTGCCGCGCGAAATTCCGGCGAGTAAAAAACGAGCCGGGAACCACGTGGGTCGTGGATGATCGAACTTTTGAAGCAACGGAGCCGATCGGGAGCGATTCGGGAGCAGGCATCGCGGCGGCGCTCGGTCGGGCGTTTGGTGCCACCGTCTCGAAATACGTTGAATCGGTCGGAGCACCTGCGCAGAGCCCTGCCCGCTAGCGCGAGGCGATCTCTAGAAAGGCCTGCCGAGCCAGAGTTGTCCGGTCAGACGGGCGGCGTTCGAGAGCGACCAATCCGCGACGTAGAAGGTCGCGTCCCAGATCCGGCCCGATCCGACGGAAAAAAGGAGCATCATGGCGAGCAGAGCGACCATGGTGCCTTGTTCGCTATACAGAAGGCGCCGATAGGGTGGCGAAAAATCGGCGAGGATGCGTGAACCATCAAGGGGTGGAATCGGGATGAGGTTAAAAAGAACCCCCATCACGTTGATCATGACGCCCGTCCAGAAGAAGACCCCGACGTTGTGGCGCACGTTGTCGGGGACGCTCGGTCCGATCTTGAGCCAGAGCACCGAACCGACGACGCAGAGCAGAGCGAGGATCAGGTTGACGGCGGGACCGGCCGCGGCGACCTTGGCGTCGTCGTAGCGACCCCGGAAGCGATCGGGCGAAACCGGCATCAGGCCCCATGTGAAACCGAAGATACCGAACATGATCCAGGCCCAGGGCCAGGGGATGTGGACCAGCGGATTAAGGGTCATGTGGCCAAGCGCTCGTGGGGTATTGTCGCCGCAGCGGATGGCCATCCACCCGTGTCCGAGTTCGTGGAGGCAGATGGAGACGATGACCCAGAAAAGCCAGGCCCAGAGGAGGGGCGGGCTGACGTTGTAGTAGTGAGCGACCCACCAGTCCATGCGGTCTCCTTGCGATTCCTTGCGGGCTCCAGCCCGCAGCGCAGAATAGCGACTCACGAAAGGCGCATGAAAAAGCCCGGCAATGAGCCGGGCTTTCGAAGTTCAGAGTGTCAGATCAGGCCTTGGCGGGAATGGCCTTGGAGGCCTTCACTGCGATGGCGGCAATCTTGTCGAAGAGCTTCGGATCGCTGATGGCGATTTCGCTGAGCATCTTGCGGTTGAGCAGGATGCCGGCCATGCGGAGACCGTTCATGAGCAGGCTGTAACGCGTGTTGCGCATGCGGCAGGCGGCGGTGATGCGGACGATCCACAGGGCTCGCATGTCGCGCTTGCGGTAGCGACGATCGCGAAGCGCGTAGACGCCGGCGCGGATGACCGCGTTGCGGGCGCGATACCAGTGCTTGCTGTTTGTTCCGAAGTAGCCCTTGGCTTCCCGGAGCAGTCTCTTGCGGTTTTGGGCGCGGGCTGCGCCTTTGCGAACGCGAGGCATGGTTCAAACTCCTGCGATCCGAACGGAGCGGGATCCGATCCCGACTTGTGACCCGGCGGACGGTGTGTAACCGGGCGGATTGCCCGGAAGAAAAAACGGTTTACTTCGCCTTCGCCGGGGCCTTTGCTGCGGGCTTTGCGGCCGGCTTCGCGGCCTTTGCCGACGCGGCCTTGCGCTGAGCGGGCGTGGGGTTGCGTTTGATGGTCGCACGCGACTGCGAACGGCCTCGGAGCCGACGGAAGAGCAACTTCTCAATCCGCTTGGCTTCGGGGTTGGACATCATGGGGTCTTTGCGCAACTGGCGGAGGCGCTTGCCACCCTTGCCGGAGCGGAGGTGCTTGTGATTCGCCGAGCGGTGACGCACCAAACCGGATTTGGTGATGCGAATGCGCTTCAGGAGGCCTTTATGGTTCTTGCTCTTGGGCATGACTTTCTCGATCCCCGCGCGATGGGCCAAACCGGCCTGTGCAGGGTCAGGATGCTAGGCAAGAAGTCGGGTGTTGGCCACTCGGGAACGGGCCGCAGAGCGGTTTGGCGGGCCTCTGAGGACGCTACCGAGAGGGGTCAGGGGCCGACGAACGAGTCCCGGGCATCGACCGGAATCTCGAACCCTTCGAGCCGGCCCGACTGATGGAACTTGGCGGCCTGCTGAATCATGGCTTCGATCGCCCGGGGGAGCCAGATGTTGTCGCCATCGGGCCGTTCGGGGGTTGTCATCCAACTGACACTACCGTCGGCGAAGAGGGCGTATTGGCCGGTGCCGCCGTGATTGGGCGAATTCTCCATCGGGTCGATGACCTGCTTGCGGACGGCGCGGAGCACGACAGGTGAACGATCTGCAAGCAAGACGATTGAAACAGGCGCGGCCTTTTGACCGCCGCACCAATTCGGGCGCTGCTCACCCGCCATGATCTGGTAGCTGTAGGAAATGCTGTCAAGATCGGGCCAGTCGTAAGTGCCTTGCTTGACTTCCCCTACTACCGCGTTGGGGTTGCCGGAGCAAGCGAGATCGCGGAGTTTGGAATAGCCCGTGCGCGCAAGCGTGAAGAGATTGGCGGAGTTAGCCTGGGGTTTTGCGGGAGAAACGTCCCACCAGGGGGCGCCGCCGAAACCGGCGGTGGCGACCGGGAGTGAATCGCGGTGGTTTCCGGCATAGAGACCCATCGCGGATGCGACGCTGCCGAGGTTGCTCTTGCAGCCAAACTGCCGGCCCTTCTGACTGACGTACGACATGGTGGGCCACAAGATCGAGACGCCGATGAGCACCATGGCGGCGACGGAAATGAGGTCCGAAATACGCCAGCCGCGTGAGGTGGGCGTGATGATGCCCTGGGCTCGATTCGCGGCGACTTGAGATGCAACGGCCTGGAAAGTGCGCTCGACCAAAAGCGGAGTCGCGACGATGTCGCTTTCTCTTACGATTTCCGCGAGACGCTGATGGCGTGAGGCGCGATCATGGAGAGAAGTCGGTGTCGCGCTTGCTTCGTAGCCGGAAAGAGCCCACGCGTCCAGCGCTTCGGCGTCGTCGGCGGAGAGCATCGGTTCGGCGTGCCTCGCGATGCGCTGAAGAGTGACGTCAACGAGAGCGGCATCGCATGTGATGTGGTTGGCATCGAGCAGCCCGAGAAGAGCTCCGATTCTTTGAGCCCGGGCGCGGATCGACTCCGCAACGCGGTCGAGTTGCATGTCCGCCTCGAGCAGGGCGTCGAGAGCCGCGCTGTCGGCGGCGCTCAGGCCGAGGGATGAGTCCTCTGAGAGGCCGGAAACACCGTGGGGAAGAAAATCGGTCGGGTCACTCATTGCAGGCAGCCTCGGAAACGAACACACTGGGCAAAGATCTCACGCGGCCTCTTCCTGGCCCTTGTTCACCGCTTGCCAACGCTTGGCAAAGGCGGCGACAGCCGCGTGCAGGCGGGACTTGACTGTCCCAAGAGGAATCGAAAGTTCCTCTGCAATCTGCACATAACTCAGGCGCTGGAAGTACGCAAGGAGCAGAATCTCCTTCAGAGTCGGGGAAAGGCCGGCCAGCGCCTGCTGGACGAGCTTGTCCCGCTCGGAACGGTCCATCGCTGCATCCGGCTGCTCGACTTCGACCTCAAGAAGGTCGACGAACATCGCACCGGACCCGTCGGAGGCATCGCCGCCTCCGATCGGCGCCAGGAGATCCACCTCTTGGCGACGCATCTTCTTACGGAGGTAGTCCCGTCCTTTGTTCGCGGCGATCGTAAAAAGCCAGGGCCGAAAACGGCGTTCGATGTCGAAAGTGTCGCAGGACTGATAAATCTGCATAAACGTCTCTTGGAAGACGTCTTCGGCGGCTGTTCGGTCCCCGACCAGCCGGAACAGGAAGCGGAGCAGATCGTCCTTGTAGCGTTCGATCAGCTTGCGGTACGACCCCATGTCGCCCCGGCGGAACAGGTCAAAGAGCTTTTCGTCCGTCAGTTCCTTCACTGGCATTCCTTGCTTTGAACCTGTCCGCCCGCAAACGGGAAGCGCTTACGGAGTTGGAGGTTCCTGGGGGGTCGCCCGATCTTCGAAAACTAGGTGTCCGAAACGACGATCCATGTGAATACCTCGTTCGGGCGGGAAACGACGGACGCCGTCGGCCCGCAGTGCCGGAGCGATCTCCGCCACGTATCGATCGAAGACCTGCTGGTTCGGGAAAAGATAGCGTGTCTCGATCTGGATTGGTTCGCTGCTCGTCTGGAGCCGCACGATTTGGGCGGTTGCAGCACCTCCGCGGATCACGGCCGCGAGGTGGCCACCCTGAAGCCAGCCGATGTATTCCCGGGCGGTCGGCTCGTCGGGCAGGGAAGCACAAACGGTGTAGGCAATAGCGGACATTCCCAGAGCATACCGATTGGGAAACCGCTACAAAGGAGTTCTCGGAGCCGGATCGGACCTCTTGTTTCGGGCAATAGAGAGTCACCATGAGCGTTGAGCCATCCAGATGAGCGTCGTGCCGGAGGCTTCGAACCTCCCCCCATCGGATTCGGACGGCGCGGAGATTACGCCGGTGCTGGTTGCCGCTTCGAGGGGCGACGAAGCCGCATGGCGACGGATTGTGGATTTGTACGCGCGGCGCGTCTTTGCGCTGGCGCAGGCGAGACTGAGGAACCCTGACGTGGCGGAAGAAATTGCTCAATCCGTGTTCGCGACGCTCGCGGCCAAATTGGTCGGGGGCGGCTACACGGAGCGAGGCAAGTTCGAGCCATGGCTGTTCCGTATCGCCTCGAACCGCATCCGCGACGAGCAGCGGCGGAACCGGCGCCATCCGACGGCGCACGATTCGGAACGGATCGAGAGGACAGAATCCCGGACGGAACAATCGAAGGAGCCGCTGGACCAGGTGGCGAGGTTGAGATGGGCGATGGCGCAGTTGAGCGAACCGGACCGGGAAGTGATCGAACTGCGCCACCATGGGCAGATGAGTTTCGGGCAATTGGCGGAAGTGCTCGGAGAACCGCTTGGTACGTTGCTGGCGCGCCATCATCGGGCGCTGGCAAAGTTGAAGGGGTTGATGGAGCAGTCCATCCAACCCGGAAGCCCCGGCCTTCGCGCTGGGGGAAGGCTGGAAGCATGAACAGGAATGAACACGAAATCGACGCCACTCTTCTTGAGACCGACGCGCTCGCGCGGCGGGCGGCTCGCCTCGATGCCGAAAGTGCGGCCGAACTCCCGCGCCGCGCCGCGGGCGTGACGCTGGAGGACCGCATCTTCGCTGCGACGAAAGATGTGCTGAAGAATTCGTCTCCGGTAGTTGCTCGTATCGGCCCCGGCTGGGGCGGACGCAACTCTCTCGTCTGGAAAATCGCGGCGGCTCTGGTCGTTGTGACCGGCGTCGGCGCGCTTGTGCTGACCGCTCGACCGGTGGCCTCACCGCAGACGATCGCATCGACTGAAAATGGAAACAAGACGGCATCCGAGGTAGAGCTGGTGCTGGCAGTGGTCTCGCTGCTCGATGAACCGCTGAGCGGCAACTTTGACCAACTTGTGGAAGACACGGCGCGTCTGCACGAACTGGTGGCAACCGACCGGACATTTGCGCCGGAATCCTCCGATGAACGATCGACGAAGCAGGGGGTTTGATTGGTGATGATGAACGCCTTCTTGCGAAACACAATTCCTGTCCTGTGCCTCGCGGTCACGGCGCTGGCGCAGCAGCCCGGGATGCCGGGTGCCCCACCACCTCGGCCTTCAAACGGGCCGCCCAATCAGCAGGGCGATGGACCGGCGAGGGAAGACCGGCGGCCGGGCGAAGATCGCCGACGGGGAGGCGGGGGCGATCGGATCGATCCGAATCTGCTGCGTGAGGCCGCGGCTCACGATCCGAAGTTGCTCGAAGATTTTATCGATCGGATGCTGGAGCAGAACAAACGTGTCGAACGCCGGCTGATGGACGCAAAGACCAAGCTCGACGAAGGAGCACCGCCCGAAGAAGTGTTCAAGTCGCTCCGCGAGGCGCGTGCAGGAAACATGGCTGAGCAGTTCTTCCAGAACTGGCGAGAGCGGCAGCGTGATGACGCTCCCCCACCGGGATCCATGTTCGAGAAGCCCCGCATGGGCCCTGGGGGCGGCCTCGATCCGCAGCAGCGGGAGGAACTGATGGTGTTCATCCGCGAGATTCGCCCGGAGTTCGGCGCGCAGCTGGACGAATGGCAGAAGAACGAGCCGAAGGCGTTTCGGTTGGTGATCGGACATCTGATCATGCAGGCGGCGGACACGTTCCATGAACGCGATCGAGACAAGCAGTTGTACGAATTGCGCAAGGACGATCTTCGCGCCAGTGTTCTCGTCATCGAGAAGGCGACGGAATTGCGCCGGATGCAGCTCGAGGGAAAAGGCCAGCCGGAGACCGAGCAGTTCCTGAAAGCAAAGGCCGAGTTGCGTGAGTTGATGGGCGCCGGGTACGACGCACGGATCCGGGTGCGCGAGTACGAGGCCGCAAAGCTCGCCAAGCGATTGGATGAGACCCGGACGAAGATTCAAGAGACCAAGGACGTTCGCGAACAGATGCTGGACAGGGCGGTGCAGCAGTTACTCGAACGCAAGCGGATCTCGCCCCAGCCGGGCGACGAGCCGCCGAAGCGGCCGGGTGAACCGGGCGGCAGGCGAACGGATTCGGCACCGAGCGCAGAGCAAGGACCGCGGTAGAAGGACCGAACAGAATTTCGATCACGATGCCGCGTGCACTTAGGACACCACCGAGCCGGGTGCGATGTCGCTCTTTGGCATGAGAATGACGACCCGACGCTGAGTATCGGGCGAAGCATCCTTTGGGGCGTCGCTGGCCGCGAGGAGCATGCCGCGCGATTCTTCGCCTCGGATCACGCGAGGGGCGAGATTGGCGACGATGATGATCGACTGGCCGGTCAATTCTTCCGGGGTGTAGTGCCCACGAATGCCGGCACAGATCTGGCGGGGAGTACCCGAACCGTCGTCCAGTTGCAGTTTGAACAGGCGATCCGCCGACGGGTGAAACTCGGCCTTGGTGATGCGTGCGACGCGAAGATCGACTTTGGCAAATTCCTCGAAGGTGATAGCGGGCTTGGCGGTGACGGGGGCCGGAGCGGAAGCGGGTGCTGGTGCATCGGACATCGGTCGGTCTCCTCTGAAGGGCCGAGTGTAGGAGGCTGCATCCGGTTTCCGGCTCACGGTTTTGAAGGCGCCTCGGGCGTTGGGGTCGTCCAATTGCCGTCGCGCCAGACAGTGAGGCGGACGTCGATGGCGAAGGCAGGGGCAACATTGGCCGGATCGGGATCACGCGCTGGAGAAGCACCCTGAGTTGCGATGACCGATCCCCAGGATTCGGAAAACGAGCTGGTCAGGCGGCGCTGCAAGCGGAGTTGCGCCCCGAAATCGGGAACGCGCAGTTTCAATCCGGGCTGACCGTCGCAAACAGGACAGATCTTCGCGGGCCCTCTTTGACCTTTGGGCGGTGCGATTATTCCGGTGCCTGCGCAATCGGTGCAGGGCCATTTGCGCGATTCGATTTCGAGATCTTGCACCGAAATCGTTCCGGAGGCCGAAAGTTCTCGCTCGTGGGCTTCGAGAATCTGGCGCACGCCCTTGGCGGCGAGTGAATCCCGGGCTTCGATACCAGCGCCGGCGCGAAGTTGCGTCAGAAAGAGCGAGGCACGGGCGGCGGCGACCTGTGATTCCTGCTCGCGGGCGCGCCGGGAGGGCGCGAGATCGGCGCTCGAGGGCTCGAGGATTGCAGCGACGGAACGGAGCCAGAGGCGATCGCCTTCCTGCTTGCTCATCGAGGCGAGAGCGATCGCTGCTGAAGCCGCGACGCGACGGTGTTCCGATCCGATGCGGCCGTACTCAAGCGCGCGGACAAGGAGTTCCCGCGTGAGGGCGACACGCTCCGGCGAATCCGGCGAATCTAGAAGTTCTTCTCCGAGTTCGAGGTACCCATTAGGATCGGCCGGATTGAGGGACGAGAGTCTGTTGAATTCTGACTCGCTCAGGAACGGCGGAATGGACTTGGCCACGGCAGCCGGCGCGACCGATTCGGTCGCGGCCTGCTGCGCCCAGAGCGGTGCGATGACAAACGTCAGCGGGAGAAGGACCGTGGTGATGTTGGCTAAAACCCGGATCATGATGCCCCCGCCTTTCTTCCCACGCGCAGGAATTGGAGTCGGAGCATGGCCTTCTCTCCCTCCAGCAATTGCTCGGTGCTGGAGGTGGCACCGCGGAGCGCGTTGTTCCACTGTTCCAGCACCTGCTGCACGGCGGTGATATCGCCCGGGCGTTCGGTTGCGACGCTGAGCGCGGTCCATTCCACGCACGCGGCCTGCTTTGCAATTGCGCGCTCGATCGGACCAGGGGCTATTTCCGAACGCGCGGCCATACGCCGGCGGATATCGGCGACGCGAAGCCCGGCCGGCGCGCCGCGTTGAGCACGCGTTGCCGTTGCCATGGAGGTCTCAAGTGAATCGATCGCGATTTCCGGATTGGCGACTCCGGCCGTCGTGGTATCGCCGGCGCGATCGAGCCACGATTCGGCAAGGTCGAGTGCAGCGGTGTCAATCGACATTTCATTGGGCGAAACGGGGAAGAGCGCAATCGCACGATCGAGCACGGCCAGTTGGGCCGCTTCCTTCCACCGGGGGCGTTTCTTCCATGCCCCGACAGAACCGGCAACTTCCGAGACCCATTGAGCGTTCTCGGGAGTTTCGGGCATCGCGGGGAGCAATTTCAGCGTTGCGAGCACAATCGCCGGTTCGGTGGCGTGTCTTCGCACCTCGGATCGGGCAAGATCTCGGATGGCTGCAGGCGATCCTCTCGCGGATTCTGTAACCAGCACGTCCGCAAGCAAAGAGTCGGGACGCGTTCCTGCTGATTGGACTTGCTTGAGGATCTCGAGCCTGGCCTGCACTGAATTGAGTGCCGCGGCGTAGTCGAGCGCCTTCGACTGCGGATCCGGGACGGGAAGTTCTGTCACGGCCCCAGTGGTGACCGCCGGGGGCGCTGAGGCATCAGCAGACATGATTTCCACGGCCTGCTCAAACTTTCCGGCGCGAATCGCCTCGGCAGCGAATGTCGCGCGAGAGAGTCGGGCTGCGGTCCAGAGCCGGGCGGCATCGGATGGGGGCACGGCATAGAGCAGAGATTCGGCCCAGCGGGCCCACGCCGCAAAGTCTTCACGATCGCTGGCTATTGACTTACCCTGCCAGACTTGCTCGAGGCGCTCCCGCAAATTGCTTCGGGCCTCGGGGCCTGCCCCGGCCGGCAGAACCATGGTGGAATCAACGTCTGGAGCGCTGCTCGCAACCATGGCGCGGGTAATTTCGGTCAAGAGTTCTCCCGGAACGGCCGAGTCTTCGAGCCAGCCGGCGAGAGCGGTTTTCAATTCGTCGGATGGTCGCCAGCTCAGGGAGCCCGCGAGCACACCCACAGAACGCAATAGTTCGCGAGGAGGAAGCGTCGAATTCCGCAGGAGCAGTTCCAGCGAATTGAGAGTGGCGATGTCGCTCGCGGGCTGGCGTCCGGCAAGTGCAGCGTCGCGCACTTCCACAAATCCCTGCCAGGCGTCTGGCGAACCCGGAGAAGAGGCTGCGATCGCGGCGGCGATGCTTGCAAGATTGCGTTCGAGGCCGACACGGAAGGCGGAGCTGCGTTCGACCCGGAGCCCGTTGTCACCAATCGCTGCGCCGGCTTCGACCGCATCGAGAAAGGCGCGGGGCAATTCGCGCTCCGATAGCAGCCGGCCGGAGACGGAAGCAGCTGCAGCGGCGGCCCGCACAGCGGTCTTGCCGGAACCAAGGTTTTCGTGCAGAGGGCGCGTGATAGTGGAAGCGGCCGGAGTTTCAAGACGGGACGCGCCGTAACAGAAATCGACAATCGCCGAGACGACCGATGTGATTTCATCGGCGCTCATTAGTGTCCATGTTTTCCCGAAAGCGTCGTAGGCGCGTTCGAATCTGGCGTTGGCAGCCGAGGCGTCGGCGGCGAGATCGTGTGTGGCACCGGTGATTTCGAGATACACGGCGCGCGGGTTGCCCGAAGCGAGATCGTCGGAGGGAGTGGATTCCAGAGTTCGAGCGACCGGAGGCCTGATGCTGAGCGGGGCGGATGCGAGAGACTTGGTTGTCGAAAGTTCCCCCGGGAGTGCGGGCCGGCGTGCGGGCGTGAGAAGGATGATCGCTGCCGCGAGAAAAATCACGCCGAGGCCGCCGACGCAAGCGATGATGATCGCGTCACGCGGAAGGCCTTTCGTTTGAGAGGCCGCACCGGTCGCTGCCCGTCGCGACTTTTTCCGTGCAGAAGGCCGCCGCACGCGTTTGGAAGTTGGCACTTTGAGCGGGTGAGCCGCACGCTTGAGGTTGGCGCCGGAAGTCCCTCTTCGCCCCGCCCATTGAACGACGCGTACAGCATCGGCGAGGTCGACGCCCTTTGCCTGGCATGCGATCGCGAGCCTTTCCATCGCACGCGCATTCCAGCCTCCACTGAGGCCGACCGCCAGATGAAGATCGCGCTCAATTGTGTCGTCCTGGCGCGCAACGGAGTCCTGCGGACCGATCACATCATGTTTTGTCAGGTCTTCGGGCGAATCAGTTCTCCATGTGCGCAGCAGCACCCGGCGGACTACGGGGTCGCAAAGTTGAGCCGCTGCGGCGTGGAGCGCCAAGCTGACTTCTTCGCCGGCGGGCGTCGCAAACTGCGGGTGCTGCGAGAGTTGAGCAAGGCGGGTGTGCAGCGCCTCGAAGACTTGAGATGATTCATACTCGGCAGGCTCAAGGCCGAGCAGCGCAAAGGGGCCTGGCCCGGTGGGACCAAAGAACTTCGGAACCGGGTCGATGCGGTGGGTGCGGCGGCGCGGTTCGGGAGTTGGAGAGTTGACGTTCAGAAATCCTGCTCCACAAAGAATCGAACGCGATGGATCACAGATGCTCTCCTCTATCGGATTGCGGCTTCAAGGGGCCGACGTCAACAGGCGTTCCCGAAGTTCTCGAAACTGGGGAGCCCAGGCGCCGGGACCAAATTCCGGGTGTGAAAGCTCGAAGAGGCGGAATGCGTCGCGCGCGGCGGCGAGATCGGACTTTGCGAGCAGGACAATCGAGCGGTAGCGGGCTTCAAACCAGGCCGGTTGCTCCTCGCGGAGGCCGGAGACAAGCAGCTTCCAGCATTCGAGCGCCAACACGTCGTCGCCGATTGACTCGCTCAATTCGGCGAGGCGCCGAAGACTGGACGTAAACCGCCCTCCGCGCTCGTACATGGAACGATCGATCCGCAGTGCCAAATCGCGCAGGGACGCGTCGCCGGCGCTGCGGTAAACGGCTGCCGCGGCACCCGCGACTTCGTCGCGGAGCGCGTTCGAGCGCGTGTCGAACTGTTGCTGTTCGTCGAGCGCGCGAACGACGCGGTCGCCGATGAAAACAATTCGTCGGGCGGCTTCAACGCTGGTGGGCGCGGTTCGCGAGGATTCGATGGCGCGGCGCAGGGCGAGCATTCGAGCGCCTTGCGCAAAGGCAGAGGCGGACTCATTGAGCGACCCAATGGCCGCATCGATATCGGCGTCGTTACCGGTTGCGATCGCGAGTTGGACCTTCCGGAAAGCGAGTTCGTCAGATAAATCCGAAATTGAAGCGTCGCACAACTCCGCCACGCGCGAGATCTCGCCGAGAACCCGCTGGGCGCGTTGGATGTCGGGCGTGGAGAGAGCAAGCGCGGCTTCGAGTTGCTGGCGGGCGATCAGCAGGACTCGCTTGGCCTCCGCGTCACGCCGCGACCCTTTCTCCGCAACGGCAGAATCGCGTTCGACCGGGTAGACCTGATCGGAGACTGCCAGAAACTGCGTGAGCGCATCGTCGCGGTCGGCGGGAGCGGCGGCACGAGCGATCTTGAAGAGAAGCGACGAAGCCTGTACGCGTGCCTCGTGTCGGAGCGGCGAGGTTTCTGGCACGCTGAGCAGCGACTCGACCACTTCGGCGTCAGAAAACTTTGCAATCCCGGCGCGCTTCAAGAGCAGCCGGGCTGCCTGTTCGGTCTTCGGGTAGGTGGAAACATACAGAACGGCCGCTGCGTCGCGTCGATCGGACAAGTCCTTTCGACCGGACTCGAACGCCCGGTCGAGCGCGACAACTTCGAACCACATGGCCTCACGCCGCGCTTCTTCGTCGGTCACCTGCTTGGCAACCCTGGCAAACTGATCCGCCGCCGCGGCGAAATCGCCCGCATAAAAAAGACTCATGCCGGCGTTGAGCGCGGCCTTGCTGGCGTCGGACTCAAAGGCTTGAGCGTCCGGAGAGGCAGAAGCGGCAAGAAACAGCGCCGCGGCTTCGCGGTACGACCGAACCACATCGGCGCTCCTCGCAGGGTCGCTATCGCGGCCGGACGCTCGATGCTTTGCCCGGGCTGAATCAAAAGCCTGGAGGGCGCGAACATACTGAGCGATGAATCCGTCGGAAGAAAGTGCTCCCGTTCCGAAGCGCTTGGCGAGCGCAACGACGTAGGCGGTCTGGCCCCGGGCGATCAAATCCGCAAGCGCGAGGCGTCCGAGTTCGGTGCGCGTCTGCTCGCCCCCGGGAGCGGGTCCGTCGGCCCCTTCGAGCGAGGTAACGGCGAGCAAGACAGCGTCGGCTGTCTCGAGTGGCGAAGCGACCTTTCCTTGCGGCGCACGCGTTCGCTGTACCCAGGCCGCGAGTTCGTTCCACCGGGAACTCGGGCCAAGGACGGAGATGCGGCGGGCGAGAAGCTGATCACGCACGCTGGCGGGAACACCCTCGGCCGTCGCGAGTTCATCGAGCCAGCGGAGCGCCTCAGCATCGTTTCCCAAGAGCGCAAGCGAAGTCGCGGTCCCCAGGCAAGCTCTGGCGACGTGCTCATGCACCAAGAGCGAGCGAGGCAAGCGATCGAGTGAAGGGGCCTTTCGATCGGGGGCGTTCAACAGCGTGCCGAAATGGAGAAGAGCTTCGCCGGCTGCCTCGCGGTCTTTGGTCAATTGCGCGATGTAGCAATTGCTCCAGCCGGCGTAGTAGTTGGCAAGCGACTTGACGCGTCGAACGTCCTGCAACTGGCGCTTTGTTTCCTCTTCCTGGGCGAAACTGAGTTCGTTGCGAGCCTGATCCTGCGCATCGAGCGAGCGGGCCTTCGCGTTCGCGGCCTGCGCGATCTCAGAAAACTCGATTGCGAGCCGCTTGAGCGACGCGACGGCCTCGGCGGCATCGATCTCGTTGCTCAGCCGCAGGCGTTGACGCTCCGCGACCTGCTCCGCCGCGAGATACTCGGCCTTGAGCAGATTGATGCGCAGCGCGGCGAGTTCCGGGCGCGGGTTGTCCTTGAGCAGCAGGCGAGATCGCTCTCGGACGGCGGTTCGCTTGTCGGCAGGGAGCGTTTCGAGAAGGGTTTCGTATGCCGACGCAAGATCGGAGAGGAGACGCGATCGCTCGTTGCCGGTCGCGGAGGGCAGCCGCTTTTCGAGCGCGTAAACACGCATGGTCAGCAGGCCCCGCTGCCGGAGATACTCGTCGAGGGCATCATCCAGCAGAACCGGTTCGGATGGCGCCACCCCGAACGCGAAGGCCGCGAAGAGCGAGGCGAAAATGAACAGGATGTGGTTACGGCGTTGGGGCATAACTCACACGATCGAACCCGGCGTCCTTTGCCGCCTGCATGGCGGCGGCAACATCACCAACCAGCGCGTTTGGATCGGAACGAACGATCACCCCTCCTTGCTTGGGTGATTGCGAGAGCGCAAGCACCACGGAATCGAAATTCGGAACCTCGCGCTGTCCGATTCGAAACACCACGGACGATCCGCTGCGGACCACACTCAGGAAAACGGGCGGAAGATCAGGGGCCTTTGCACTCGCCGCAGCCGGCCTTTCCAGTCCGGCGGAGATGCGAGACTCCGGTGGCGTCAGTGTGCCGGCGAGCATGAGGTAGAGAAGCAGAAACAGAACGATATCGATAAACGCGACGAGGGAGAGTCGCGGAATGGACCGGATGCCACGCTCGGTGGATCGGCGGAAATTCATGACCCTTCGCCTCCATTCTGGCCGCTTGCTCCGGAATGAGATCGATGGGATTCACCGCTGGTGGCGAGCCGCCACGAGGCGATTCCCTGGGCGCTCAACGCGCCGGCCAGTCGTTGAAGGTGCGCGGCGGGGGTCGATCGATCGGCGCGGACGATGACGTCGAGGAAGGAGCCTGTGCGCTCGGCACGCTGCAGGTCTATCGCGACCATGGTGGCCAGCCGTTCCAGCGGATAGTTCCGACCCGCGACCGAAAGCCGGCCGTCCTGCTCAAGATCGATGACGACCGCGGCGTCGGCCGAGCCATCGGGGCGCGGGTGGGCGTCTCCGGATTGTCGTGGCAAATCAAGTTCCCGCTGGGCGGTGCGCGAGAACTGCGAAGACATCATGAAAAAGATCGTCAGGAGCAGAACGACATCGATCATCGAAGTGATGTCGAATCCGGCTTCGGGCATCTCGTTGTTGCGGTTGAAGCGCATGGTGAAGGCCTGGACACTCAGCTCACGGGAGCGGGCTCGGGATGTTCCCGAATGCTGGTGGAGCGGGCGGGGCGACGATCGGAACCGGGAGTGTTCAGATTGGCCGCGAGATCCTCGACAATCTCCCCGACTTCGGCCGCGAGCCGCTCGACGCGCCGACGCAGAATCGTGTAGAGGACTGTGCAGGGGATCGCGACAAAAAGGCCCTGTGCCGTTGTCACGAGCGCGAGCGACATGTATCCGGACAGCTCGTTCGACCGGGCGGCGCCTTCCAATTGCCCAATCGTGGCGAACGCTCCGATCATGCCGATGGTGGTGCCAAGCAGCCCCATCATGGGACCGATCGCTGCGATAATCGCGATGCCATCGGTGGTACGGATGAGTTTCTCGACTTCTTTCGACCCGGAATCTTCGAGGGCGGACCGCAGTTCGAGCAGGCCGAAACTCGAGCGTGAGCAGCGGGTCAGCGCGCCGGCAAAGGTGTTCGCAAGGAAACTCTTGTTTTCCTCGTTTCGACAGAACTCGATCGCGCCGGCGGTATCGGCCCGCTGCAGGCGGTCTTCGAGACCCAAGATAACGGGTGTCGGCGCCATGACCGAAAGTCGCACTTTAAGCAGGTGCGCGATCAGCAACGCGACGGCAAGGATCGAGAGCAGCACAAGCGTGTAGCCGACGAGTCCGCCTGCGTGGATGTACTCAAACAGCGATCGACGCGACACGGGGGCCGCGGCATCGGCGAGCAGAAAGGACACGTCTCCGAAAAATCGCATCGTCACTCCTTGGCGGGCGGTGGATCAGTCTGGGTAGATGGCGTGGATTGTGAAGCGGGCGGCGCGGTCTGCGAAAACGTGCGGCGCAGGGTGGCGAGCCCCGGGGAATCGAGAATCACGTCACCGACGAAACGACGCTCCAGATCATCCAGCGTGGCACGTGCGCCATCCTCATCAGACAAAAGAACGAGGCCATGCGTGGCGCTGACAAGAGCGATCGCAACCAGCGGCGCGGGCGCGTCGGATCGGGATGCAATCCAAAGCAAATTGAGAACGCCGTTCCGGCGGTCATCCGTTCCGGATTCCAACAGGAAAGACCTGCCGATGGCCAGGCGGATCCAGGTTTTCTTCCAAAGCGGGACGTCGGCGCCAAGTCGCGAGGTCAGTCGCTGACGCGCTTCGGCTCGAACCTCGGGCACTTCGGACTCTGCAAGGACCATTTCGCCTGCAATATTTGCCCACGCCGGATCTTTCAACGCTCGCACCGGATCCACCCGCCAGGCTTGGCCGGAATCCCGTCTGGCTGCGACGGCGTAGATGATCGCCACATCATCGCCGGTCGGGTGCGAAGCGGGCGACGACCCGGAAGCGATCTGCTGTGAAGCGAGCGCGCGAACAGCGGTCGAATCGGTCCAAATCGGTGGCAGCGTTTCGATCCAGGGACCCGAAGCATCCGAGATTCCAAGCCGGTTTCGTTGCTCCGCAAGCTGGTCGGGGGACAGCGAACCGGATTGGCGGATCCATTCGGCCCAAGGATCGATGGCGGTGGCGAGTGCGCCGCGATGAACGCGGCATGCGACAAGCCCGGAGGCGATCTCGGCACGTGTGGGACCCGAAACTCCGGCAGTGCGAAGCCAGAGCTGGTGAAATAGAGGCTCGGCGCCACCTTCGTCTTGGCGATTCAATCTCGCCACCGCACGCCAGAGATCGGTCGCGATCTCGCGGCACTCCGCAAACTTGGAGGAGAGCGGGCCGGTCACATCCTTGACGCTTGAGAGGGACTCGACTCGCGCGGACCGGCCATGATCGGGCGCGATCGTGATCCCCGCCGGGGAAACGTCGGTAATCGAAACTCGAGCGCCGCTACGAAGCAGAGCGAACGATTCCTGTGCCAGCGAAGACGTCGCAAGTGCGAAACAGCAGACAAGAGTGGCGAGAGCGTGTGTCACGGACGCGCTCCTCGAACAAAGGTGTAGGTTCCTTTGGATTGGGCCGCGATGCGTCGCATCTGCGGTTCGGATTCCGGGCTCATGAACGCGATGCAGTGAATCGGGATGCGTTGCGTGTTGAGTCGGGCGATTTCGTCGGCAACCGACGGATCGAACTCGCCGTCGGTCATGAAATAGATTGCATCGGGCCGGGGCCGAAGCCGGAACGCGGCGCGGAAACCGTTGATCGGAGCGGTCCCGCCAGTGGGGTTGAGAGCCGCAATGCACTTGCGCGCCCAGCGCTTGCGTTCCTCGATTGCCTGCGACCAGTCGCGAGCATTCCCGAGGGGCGCGGCATCATCCGAAAAAGTGAAAACCGAAAAGGTTGAAGTCTCAACAAGATTCTGAATGGAACGGGTGAGTTGGGATCGCAGTGCTTCGATCTTGCCCCCGACGCTCATGGAACCGGAGATATCGACGATGAATACGAATCGGTTGCCCGTGGCCTCGACACCGAAGAAGGATGCGCCCCCTCCGCCGCCACCGAGACCCAGGCCATCGCCCATGGATTCATTGGCGGAGACGTTTCCCGCGCCGGAGAGTGCTCCCGAACTCTCAAGGTTTTCGGATTGAGCGAGCGATGGGTCGCGCGGAACGTCAAGGGGCTGCTCGGGATTGACTTCTTTGAATTCTGCCGCGAGATCGCCGGAAGAAGGCGAAATGACCTCGATCGAGCCCGCCATCAAATCAGAGAGCTCCGGACCGCGCATGAGGGCCAGTCCGGGCGGATCGTCGGGACCTGTGGCGGAGGCGCCACCGATGCCATAGAAGACGCGGGCGGAAATCAGCAGGCCGACGATATGAAAGAGCACCGAAAGAGCGAGCCCAACCAGAAGTGCCCGACGCGCAAGCCTCAGGATCCAGCGGGAAGTTGACTCGGCAGCGACAAAGTCGCCACTGAATGCTTCTTCGGGTTCTGGATCGAGGACCTGCTCCATGTATGGAATTATGGCTTCGCCAAAAGGGGAAGGCCGCTCGGCGGTGCGCGCTTTGCCGATAGGGCCGCCGTCCCGCGGCCGGCCCGGGTACCAGAATCTTTCGGACCGGCGAGCGGTCGGTTGCCCGGGAAGCCGAAATACGCGCGGTATGGGGCACCAAATTGGAGAAATTCACTACTTCGGGGGTAGAGAGAGCCGGGCGAAGTTGACGCGGGGAGATGCTTCGGTTTCAATGCCCAGCTTGCCGCGAGCGAAGGAGCACCGATGCCGACCAAGGAAGTAACCCGAAGAACGACCGACCCGCAGGGCGGTCCCGATTCGGTCGGATCGCGAAAGTACAAGCGGGTACTTCTCAAACTGAGCGGGGAGTCGTTTTGCAAGCCGGGCGGATTCGGGATCGGAGCCGAAGAACTCCATTGGATCGCCGGCGAGATCCGCGAGGCGGCCAAACTAGGGACGCAGATCGCCGTGGTCGTCGGTGGCGGGAACATCATCCGCGGCGCTCAGTTGGCGGAGGCCGGGCATATCCACCAGGCGACGGCCGATCACATGGGGATGCTGGGGACGGTGATCAATGCGTTGGCGCTCAAAGAGAAGCTACGGGAACTCGGGAATGAGTGCCGCGTCATGTCGGCTATCGAGATCCGAGCCGTGGCCGAACCATTTATTCGCGGCCGGGCCCTGCGTCACATGGAAAAGGGACGCGTGGTTATCCTCGCGGCGGGAACGGGCAACCCGTTCTTCACCACGGACACCTGCGCGGCGCTGCGGGCGACGGAACTCGAATGCGACATCTTGCTGAAGGCGACAAAGGTCGATGGGGTGTACACGGCCGACCCGAAGAAGGACCCGACCGCGAAGCGCTTCGAGACTATTTCGTTCGCCGACGCGTTGGCGAAGCAATTGAAAGTGATGGACATGACCGCGCTGGCGATGTGTCAGGAGCACGAGATCCCGGTGCTGGTCTTTGATTTCAACAAGAGCGGAAACATCGCAAAGGTGATCCGAGGCGACCAGGTGGGCACACTCGTGACGGTGCGCTAGCGACTCCGCTACCATCGGTGATTCCGGAGCAACACAAGATGAGCGACCCAGACACGATTCTGCTCGAAACCGAAGAAACGATGACCAAGGCTCTTGAATACCTCAAGAGCGAAATACGCGGCATCCGTACCGGACGAGCGAGCCCGGCGATGGTGGACTTCGTCAAGGCTGATTACTACGGCACGATGACCGACCTGAAGAGCCTCGCAGCCATCAGCGTGCCGGAGCCGTCGCAGTTGCTGATCAAGCCGTTCGACGTGGGATCGGTGGGCGCGATCAAGCAGGCGATTGAAGCATCCGGCCTCGGGCTCAACCCGCAGGTGGAAGGAAAGCAGATCCGGCTGATCATCCCCTCTCTCTCGGCGGATCGGCGCACGCAATTATCCGCGAAAGTCAAGAAGATGGGCGAGGAGCAGAAGACCGCGATTCGCAACGTTCGGCGCGACGCAAACAAGCACGCGGAAGCGTTGTCAACGCAGGCGGGCACGCATTTTCCGGAAGACGAGATCGAGACCCTGAAAGAAGAGATCCAGAAACTGCTGAAGAAGTACGAGGACGATATTGACAAGCGCGTCGAAGAAAAGGTGAAGGAGATTCAGACGGTGTAAGAACACTGCTGATTTGGAAGCGCTTACAGCGAAGTTATGTGACAAACGCCCTGCATTTGCAGGGCGTTTTCCGTTTGTAGCGATTCCGGAATGTTGATTGCATCGCAAGGGCTTCTGGAACCTTGCCGGATCGCCCTGCGCATGGCATGTTGAGACTGACAGAGAGAGTCTCGGAGAGCGGTCGGGGGTGCGTCTTCGTTTGAGCGCAGCCGACCGGGCTCCAGGGAAGGGGAAAAAGGGATGATGCCCATCATATTTGAAATGAGGCGCTTCGGCGCCGGCGCGATGGTTGCGCTCCTGTCGGTTGCGACACTTGCTTCGAACGAAGCGGTCGCTTCGATGGCCGATTCGGTCGTCTCTTCCAAAACTGGTAACCGCCATTCCAAGCGCGTAGACGCGATCAATGCCGGCAACTACGGCGGGCACCTTCCCGGGGCTCTGACGGTTTTCAGTTCGACGCTTTCGCCAGAACTCGAGATTGCGGTTCGCGCCCCGTTCAATGCGGGCCCGGAAGGGCTGGGCAGGCTTGTTCCCGTTTCATCATTTGACACTGACATCGTGCTGCAGCGAGGCTCGGCCGACGACGCTTGCCGAGTGATTTACCGGTCGGACTTTGATTCGCCGATCCAGGACACCCTGCGGGATGAATGGTCGTATGGCGACGTTCGCGAGATGCCTCACGGTCGACGTTTTCTCGGAACGATCGGCAACGGCTCGACAACGCTGACGGTTTCGCAGGCGCCGAAAAACGGCGACTACGTGATCCAGTTTGATGTGCTTGCCATCGGTGGCTGGCAGGGCAACACGACTGGCACCGGCATGCCGGAAGTCTGGGGTGTCCGCGTGGTGGATGGCCCGGTGCTTGCCGAAACGAACTTTGCAACAACGCCCGGCGCGACACAGGCGTATCCGGATTCGGTCGGTCGATCGAACTTCGAAGCCGGTTATCAGGCGATGGAGACTCTTAAGACTGCCGACGGCAAGATGGCGACCGTGTACCGGTTGACCTATCGATTCAATCGGGCGGGCGAAGCGACGGCGAGCGGCAGCGATGAAATCCGCATCGAGTTCTTTGCCCGCGGACTCTCCAGCAAAAATGCCCCGGCATGGGGGCTGACCAACGTCGTGCTCGCTCTCGTTCCCGATTCGGGCGCCAACGGTGGCGGCGGCGGCAGCATCAACCGGTATCACGGCAATTGGGACAACCCGTACTTGGCGGCGTTTGTTCCGAACGGATTTGGAATCATGCCGGCCACCGCGTCGAACCCCAAGTCGTCGAATACCAAGGCGTCGGACCGCGATCCAGCGGACCCGAAAGATGAGTCCGATCGGGAAGTGCCGGCGCCCGGCTCTTTGCTGGTGATGGGCGCCGCGGGGCTGTTTGCGGCGAAGCGCAAGCGAGCCTGATGAATCGGAATCCGGAAAGGGGCACACCCGTGGGAATACCGGCTTCTTCCAAAGGAATTGAGGGGAATCCCTGGCCCAAGGTGCTGCGGAGCAACGCTTGGAATTGCATCCGGCACGGACCTACGCAAAGAGGCCGCGGCAGAAATCGACATCGGCCGGCGACAAAGGGGCGTCCGACCCGCCCCTGACATTGCAGGCGGCTTGTCTGGCGTTTCGGAAGCCGGGGATAGTGCTGCAGACATGCGGATGGGCGAGCACAAAGCGGCACGCCACCGATGCCAACGCCTCGGTGGAAGGCCCGAATCTCTCCTTGAGTCTTCCGAGTTTTGGTTTGAGTTCCCGAAGCGCGTCGGGCAACATGTCCTTGCGGTTATTTCTGTAATCGCCGTCTGCGAATTTTGGGGGATTCTCCGGATCAAACTTGTCAAGCAGAATGCCCTGATCGAGGGGACCGAATCCGACAAAGGAGCAGCCGTGCTTTTCCATGAGCGCCGGCACTTTGCCGCCCGGTCGGATGAACGCGTCGTAGCGCATATTGGCTTTGTTCTGGAGGACGTCCGGCCGGACCACGGGAATCGCTCGCTCGAAGTCCTCCTCCGAATACGCGCTTTGACCGATGGCGCGAACTTTTCCTTCTTTCACGAGTGAGCGCATGGTCTCGGCAGCCTCGTGGAGAAAATCGTGTTCCTTTCCTTCCACCGTCGGGCCGACAAATGTTCCGTGATGGAAGTAGTAGATATCGATGACATCGGTCTGAAGATTTCGGAGCGACTGCTCACACTGATGACGGATGTTGGCGGCCTCATACGCGAACGCGGCGGTACCCTTGAAGTGGCCAACTTTGGTCGCGATAACCTGATCCTGACGACGCACCCCGAGCTTTCGGAAGCAGCCGCCCAGCGTCCGTTCCGCACGACCGTTGCCGTAGACATCGGCGTTGTCCCAGTGGTTGACGCCCGCATCGATGCCGGTCTTGATTCCGGCAAGGACTTCATCCTCGTTGACGTCAGCCCATCCGATTGGTTGGCCGTTCGAGGTGGACCAATTCGGCCCGCCCATCGTCCAACAGCCGAAACCGATTTCGGAGACTTTGATCCCGGTCTTGCCAACGGCGCGATATTGCAATTGCGTCTCCTGCAGCACTAACGGAAAATGAGGATGCCGGGGTGCATGAGCAGCACCGGCTCGCGCCGAAGCTCGAGCAGCCCGTCGAGCGCCTGCATCATCTGCGTCCAAGCGCGATCTCCGATCAAGCCCGCCGAGATCCGACGGATCTCCGCCAAGGCACCAACGCCGGCGGGCGCAGAGACTGATCCGAATGCGTTATCGAGCATGTCGGCGAATGAGGGCGGCGCGGGGTAGTCGATCGCGTCGTATGACTCGAGGTTGAGCTGCTTGCTCATGTCATCCAGAGCATCGCGAAGGCCGCCAATCTTGTCGGCCATCTTGAGATCAATCGATTTCTGTCCTGCGAAAAGCCAGCCACCGGCGGTCTTGGTCAGATCGATGCCGCGGCGCCCCTCGGCGACGCGCTTCTTGAAGAGATCAAACGTTTCGGTCATCTTGCCCCGGACGAGCGTTATTTGCTCCTCGGTCCAGGGCGTGGTGGAATCGAACATGCCCGCCATCGGGCCGCGGGATCGGCTGGAGACATGCACCTTGAGGTGATCGTACAGGCCGCCCATGGTGATCTTGCCGCCGACAACGCCGATGCTGCCGACGATGCTCGAAGGGTTGACGTAAGTCCGTTGACCCGCGCTGGCGATGTAGTAACCGCCGCTGGCGGCCATGCCGCCGACGCTGACCCAGACTGGTTTCTTGGCGGCAACGCGCTTCAGACCTTGCCAGATGACCTCGCTCGCAACGGCGCTGCCTCCGGGAGAGTCGATTCGAACGATCACGCCCTTGACAAGATCCTCGTCGAGAATGTCCTCGAGCGCGTTACGGATGGTCCGACTGCCCACGCTGCTTTCGCCGGTGAAGCCCGACTTGGAGTCCCCGTCAACGATGGTGCCATCGATGTGGAGGATGGCGATGGAATCCTGCGTGATCTCCCGCTTGGCCGGCTTCATGATCGTGGAGAGGATCGTGAAGGGATTGGCAGAGGTGAGGTCGATCTCTTCACGAGCGGTGGCGAGATTGACAATCTTCTGGGATTCAAGCCCGCTCTTCGCGGCCACGTGTTTGACAAGTTCGGGAAGATCGAGCTGGGTGTCAACAAGACCGACGGCGATGGCGTCTTCCGAGTCTGCCATCCACGCCTTACGCATGGCTTCGTCGAGTTTGGCGTCGTCCATGGAGCGGCCGGACTTGATGGCACCCCGCTGGTTGGCATAGAGGCTGTCAAGCAGTTGATCGATGTTCTCGCTCCAGGGCTTGCTCGGAGCGGCGCGGGTCATCTGCTCGTTCGCCCCCTTGTACTCACCGATCTGAACGAGATCGGCTTTCAGTCCCGCCCAGCCGAGGGTGTCGGCGAGGAACATCTCCTCCATATGAAGGCCGGGAAAGGAGACCGGTCCAGCGGCCTGAATGATGATCTCATCCGCGTAACTGCCCAGCAAAAGGTCGGTGGTGTCGTAGCTCTCGCTGAACACGGAAACTCGCTTGCCCTTGTCGCGCACGCGCTTGATGGCGGCGCCGATTTCCTCGGTCTGCGACATGGAAAGCTGCGCATCCTTGAGCCGGATGAGGACGCACGCAACATCGTCCTTGGTGGCGGCGGAATCGATCGCGTCAACCAGTTCGCGGAGCGTGAGCCCCCGCTTGCCCCCAAAAAGCGACATCGCGCTCTGTCGCGCGGGCGGGGCACCCTTGATCTCGAGGTTGCCGATCCGACCCGACTTTTCGGGAGCGCGGTTCTCCGCAAGCGCGCCCGCGGCAAAGGTGCCGGCGAGCGCGAGTGCGAGGCTGATACGAACGGAACGACGTGTGAGCGCCATGAGCAACTCCCTTTGCGGTGCGATATGAATCTTTGGCGGTCGGAAACCGCGGTGTCGTACCAATTGAGAAAGGGTTTGGATGCGAAATCGGAGCCGCTGACGAATCCAACAAATGGGGAACATCAAACGATCGTCGCGGACGGTCGGCAAGTGCTGGAGCGCGGGAGAATCGCCTGCTTCCGCCATTCCGCCCTTGCGGAGGGGCTTCAGGTTCACGCGTAGCCCAGACGCTCCAGGTCGTCCTCATCGAGGCCGAACTGATGGCCAATCTCGTGCAAGAGCGTCACCATAATCTCTTCGTACACCATGTCGTCGGCCTCCGGCTGACCGAATCCGCCGGCCAGTTCGATGATTCCTTCGCGGAAAATGTGGATGTCGGACGGCAAGTCCCCGGAGCGATCCACCGACTTGTCGGTGTTGGCCACGCCGGAATGCAAGCCGCAGAGCGACGTTGCTTCCTCTTCATCGTCGGGATTGATCCCGAGATCGACCAGCATCTCCCGGGTTGGGCGATCGATCGCGACCACCGGGACTTCATCGATGAGCGTGCGCAGCGCGGGGGGCAGTTGCTCGATGGCTTCTTCGAGCAGCGCGTCGAACCTGTCGCGGTCGCGGGAATTCAGCACCCGATTAGGGTACGCGAGAGCTGGAGGTGCTGAGCATCGAACCGGAGAACTGCCCATCGGTCACGGATTCGAGCGAAACGGGAATGCTCAGGACGGCCGGAACGATGCGGAACATATCCACGAGAATCCCGAACATCCCGACCGTCAGGAACATCGATCCGACGGCAATCAACACGGTCCCAAGGACCTGCGCGATCTGCTCAATGCCGCCTGAAAACTGCGTCCCGGCAAGATGGGCAAGATCGCCCAACGTCACGACAGCGAGGGCTCCCACCATGGCGAGCATGGTCTGACGATCGACCCTGCCCGAGCGGAGCAGCATCGAGCGGTGAACGAAGAGCCTGGCATTCGGACGCAGGCACGCGATGATGATCATCAGGAGCAGATCGCAAACCAGGCGGACCGCAGAACGTTCGGTGCTCAGCTGCCCGAGCGCAACAAACGGAGTGGGTGCGATCGGATCTATCCGGTTCAGCACGATGTGAAAAGCCAGCGCCAGCGGCAGGTACAGCAGTACGCCGACGATCGCTCGCGCGACGCAGTCGGGCGCAATCTGAGCGTGCGGCCTGACGAGCGCGATCGCGCCAAACCCCGACAGCAGCGTGCACAGCACCACCCCATCGGCAATCCAGCCCGGCGCGGGATGTCCGGCGAGTTCCGACGCGCGCACGCACCAAAGAAAAAGCGCGGCAAGCACCCCCGCGAGTGGCCAAAGAAGCAGCCCGATCGCGGTGAAGCGGGGAAAATAGATCGGCTGGAGTTCGGTCGCGTGCGGATCCACCTTGGCAAGGATCGTGCCGCGAATTGACATGCCGCACTCGGGACAACGGGCCCGGATGGACAGCCCGCGAAGGTTGTACTTGCACCGCGCGCAGCGCAAATCACCCGTTAACTCTTTCGCGAGTAGGGGTTGCACTTCCGGCGCCGCGCTAAACGCGGCCGATTGATTCGGGTCGAACGTGCTGTCCAAACTGCCCGCGGCCTCCTGAATCGCGCAACGGTCCTTCCCCCCAACGCGCATCCTTTACCAGATACTAACGCAACTGTAATACGAAACAAAGACCCTAGCATTCGAATCCCTGGAGAATCGCATGGCACGATTGGTACGACACGAGCAGACGGGTCCCATCAAAGTCGATCCGGCGACATGGCCCCGGGACGAGCAGGGGAATCTGAAGTCCATTTTCGTGTGCGCGTGCGGCCTTTCGAGCAAGTACCCGCTGTGTGACGGCACGCACAAGACCTGCCGCGAAGAACCGGGCAAGTTGTACACCTACGACCCCGTCACCAAGGCGGTGCTCGACGCCACCCAAGAGGGATGAAGCCGCCTTAACCCTTGAATTGCATCCAGCGGTCGATCAACTCAATCGGATGGCTCGCGTGCTGGGCGGTGGCGTCGTGGATCTGGTGCCGGCATGAGGTACCGGGCGCACAGATCGGCGTTTCCGGGTCGTTTGCCTTCGCGGCCCGAACGGCGGGCGCGAGAGCCAGTTCGCAGATCTTCATGGATAAATCGAATTTGTCTTTGGAGTAGCCGAACGACCCGGCCATGCCGCAGCAGCCGGTGTCAAGAGTGCGAACGCGAGCGCCGGCGAAGAGTTTGAGCGCGCCGGCGCTGGATTCGGCCCCCCAGAGCGCTTTCTGGTGGCAATGCCCATGGAGGATGACGGCTGAGGTCTCGTTCGCCGCCGCTTCGCCAGCCTCCGTGATCGCGCGTTGGTTGGGGTGAGACTTTGCTGCTTTGGCGAGAAACTCCTCGGCGAGGAAGCACTTCGCAGCGATGCGACGACGCAGGTCAAAAGGGCTCTCAAGCTTGAGCTGCAACCAGTCATCCTTGATTGCGGAGAGGCACGAAGGTTCAATGACCAGAATCGCACGGACGGCAGGGTCGTCAGCCAGCGAACGGAGGCGTTCGATGGTGCGATCGATCTGGGTGATTGAGTCTTCTAACAGACCGGTGGAAATCAGTGTCCGTCCGCAACAACCTGCATCGGCCAAAATGACGCGATAGCCGAGGCGCTCGAAGACTCGTTTCGCGGCGGCGCCGATACCGGAGTCCAAGTACATCGTGAAGCAATCGCCGAAGAGCGCAACCGTGGGCTCCCCAGATTGAGCCGGAGGCGTGTGCCGGAACGAATGTTTGAGACTCGGTGAGAACGGCGGGACCGTGCGGCGGGAATCAAACCCCATCACCGCGTTGATGACGAAACGCCCGAGTTTCGAGGAATTCATCCAGTTGGAGATTCCGTGCGTGAACGAGCCAAGTCGCGCGAGAGGGCGGAAATGGCCGAGAAGCATTGTTTTGAGCGGCGCGAAGCCTAACTGGCGGAATCGCTGCGCGGTGTACTCGGCTTTGAGGCGAGCGATATCGACGTTGCTCGGACACTCTGTCTTGCAAGCCTTGCACGAGAGGCACAGATCGAGCGTCTTGATAGTTTCGACGTCGTTCCAGGCGGGTTCTGAGCTCCCGGGTGTGAGTTGGCCGGTGATGGCAAGACGCAAGGCATTGCCGCGGCCTCGGGTGCTGTGACGCTCGTCGAGCGTCCCCATGTAGGAGGGGCACATCGTGCCACCGGCTTTCTTGCGGCAGACACCCGAGCCATTGCACATCTCGACCGCACCACCGAATCCATGCTGATCGTCATAGCTGAAGAACGTGTTGACTTCCGGAATGGAAACGGGAATGCCGGCAGGCTCGATGCGCAGGTTCTCGGCGATCGACTCGATCGGGCGGGGCTCAACAATGTTGCCGGGGTTGAGAAGGTTTCGCGGGTCGAAGATCTCTTTGACCTCACGCATCGCCTGCATGAGTTGCGGGCCGTAGAAGCGTTCGAGCAGCGGCCCTCGAACGCGACCATCGCCGTGCTCGCCCGACATGACACCGCCAAGGCTCTTGGCCAGATCCGCGGCTTCGATGGCGATCGACTGCATGCGCTGGCGGTCGGCCTCAACGTGAATATCAATGAGAGGACGCACGTGGAGTACACCAACCGACGCGTGCGCCCAATAGGCGGCTCGGGTGCCGTGGCTGGTAACGATTTCACGCAACCGCCTCACGAATTCCACCAAATGCTCGACCGGGACCGCGTTGTCTTCTATGAACGTGATCGGCTTGCGATGACCGGCCACTCCGTGCAGCAGCGGCTCGCCGGCTTTGCGGAGTTTCCAAGCGCTTGCCATGGCCGCCGCGTCCACCACTTCCTTCATCGCGACGAAAGGAAAGAGCCGGCGCAGCGACTCGAACTTGGTTTGCAGTTCTTCGCTGCTGTTGCCGTAGTACTCGACGTAGAGAACCGCACGCAGAATCCCGGAATTCGGTCGCGGCATGAGTTCAACGTACTTGCGGTACTCGGTATTGGCGCTGGCGAGATCAAGAACGGTGTCGTCGAGCAACTCGACGGCCGATGGGCCGGTCGTGAGGATTGGCACCGTTGCTTCGATGGCGGGATCGAGATCAGAGAAACCGAGAAGCGCGAGTCCCTTCAGTTTCGGGCGCGGATGGAGTTTCAGTTGCGCGCCAAGGGTGACCGCGAGCGTTCCTTCGCTCCCGGCGAGGAGATGGGCCAGGTTGATGCCATCGAGATCTCCGCCCGATTTTTCAACCTGATTGAGCATCAGATCGAGGTTGTATCCGGCGTTGCGCCGGACCGTCTTGGGGAACCGCTCACGGATCGCAATCTTGTTTCGCAGTACAACATCAACCACCCGTCGGGTCATTCGGCCAATGTGCTCATGGCGAGAAGCGGCACCGGCCTCCAGACGCCCAACAAAGCCATCGGCCAGGCACGCATCGACCGAGAGCAGGTTTTCCGATGTACGACCGTACAGGATCGATCGCGCGCCAGCCGCGTTGTTGCCGATGCAGCCGCCGATGTTGGCGTGCTTGCTCGTGGCCGGATCGGGGGCGAAGAAGAGACCGGTCGAGGCGAGACGCTCGTTGAGATCGTCCGGCGTGATTCCCGGCTCGACGCGGCACGTTCGCAAGCCAGCATCCACCTCGAGCAGGCGGTTGCAGCGGTTAGAGAAATCGATCACGACAGCCCTGTTCGTGCATTGCCCGGCGAGCGAAGTACCTCCGCCTCGGGGCAGGATGGGAAGACCGCGGGTGAGGCAGAATCGAACACCTCGGACGGCATCGTCGGTGCTCGCGGGAATGAAGACGCCGAGGGGCTCGACCTGATACAGCGATGCATCGGTGGCGTAAAGCAGCCGATCGTGCAGGCCGAATCGCACTTCGCCTTCAACCGAGGCGGTGAAGGCGCGGGCCACGGAATCACGGTCAAAATCGGGCGCAAGAACCGACGCGGCCCACGAGCGTGCACCACCGCTCGTCGACTGGGGACCATTGTTCAGAACTGGAAGGCTCGTCATCGCCGATACATCCCGCAAGGGCCGGAAGTTCGGCCACCATGGACAGTCACGCTGGACTATAAGGATCGGCGATTGCGGCACGCGTGCTGAAGTGCCGCGGACGCATGGAGTGTTCGGACGTGCGAAAGCCGGTGCCGGAATGAACCCGGCATGGTGCTCGTGCGCTTCAGTGTCGGCGCATTTCTGATTGGAGCGAGCATGTTGAATCTGCGAGTTGCCTTGGCCCTGTCGCTTGTCTCTGGCCTTTGCTGCGCGTTGCCGGAAAGGACAGCGCGGGCGGAGTGGGCAGCGAATGAATTGGTCGCGGCGGAGGCCAAGAACGCCGCGGATGGAGCGACACTTCCCATCACCCGGATCACCCTTTATCGGTCGGGGGTAGCCTCGTTCGAACGCTCGGGAACCGTCTCGGGCGACGCGACGCTCCGGCTCCGGTTCGACAACGCTCAGGTGAACGATGTGCTGAAATCCCTGGTCGCGGCCGACATGTCCGGCAAGGGCTCCGTGCGGGGCGTCTCGTATACAAGCAACGCGCCGCTGGCTCGGAGGCTCGCTGCATTCGGGATCAACCTCGGCGACGAGCCCTCGATGGGTGTCCTCCTTGGCAGACTACGCGGCGCAGAAGTAAAGATAACCTCCGCGAACGGAAGTGTTTCGGGAACCATCCTCGGCGGCGAGACGCGGGAAGAAGCCAGCGGCAACGCCCAGAAGACGATCCAGGTGCCGTTCCTGAACATCGTGAGCAACGCGGGCATTCACTCGGTGAATCTGTTCGAGGCGAGGTCCGTCGAGCTGGCTGATCCCAACCTGCAGGCGGAACTTGCCAAAGCGCTCGCCGCGATCGCGCAGCAGCGCCAGGAGCAAAGCCGCTCGCTTGATGTCTCCTTCGCCGGAACCGGCGATCGCGACGTTGCGGTGATGTACACGCACGAGTCGCCAGTGTGGAAGGCGTCGTACCGCGTACTGCTCGATGAGAAAGCGCCGACGCGCATCAGCGGCTGGGCGATTATCGAGAACACGACAGATGAAGATTGGACCGACGTACGTCTCTCGCTGGTGTCTGGGCGGCCCGTCAGTTTCACCATGGACCTTCAGGAGCCTCTGTTCGCTTATCGCCCGAGCGTGCCGGTTCCCTCGGTGGGCGGGATGATGCCGCGGGTGTATGAGGACAGCGTTCAGGACTACACGTTTGGACGCGAGAAAGACGAGTTGCAGGCAGCAGGAAAGCGCATGGGGCGGGCACAGGCTGGGCAGTCGGTCAACAAGGCAGGCGAGTACGCCGAACGGAATGCTCCGGCCTCAGTCGCGGCAGACGCCATGGTCGATCGATCCTTTGCATCTGGGAATCTCTCCGCCTCGAATCCGTCCGCTGCGCAAGGCGTCGTCACGGGCGAGGTCTTCCACTACGACGTTTCCGCCCCCACCACCATCGCGCGCCAGAGTTCGGCGATGATCCCCATCGTCGGAGCGGACGTGAAGACGCGCCGAGTGAGCATTCTGTCGCCGGGACCGGCGAACCAGACCCGCTACCCCATGCGGGGCATGGAACTGACGAACTCCACCGAACTGCAATTGCTGCCCGGCCCCCTGGCGATCTACGACTCCGGCGTCTACGCGGGCGATTCGATGATCGAACAGATCGGACCCGGCGACACCCGGCTCATTTCGTACGCAACTGATCTCGAAGTCGTCGCGGTCACGGAAGAGTCCGCCTCGAACGACATCAAGCGACTGCGCATCGTGCAGGGCAGTTTCGAGCAGCGGTCGCTCTCGACCCAGACAACGACGTACAAACTTCGAAACAAGAACGAGAAGACTGGTCGCACGGTGATTCTGGAGCAGCCTCGCTTGGGCGGGTACAAACTCACCGATTCGCTCAAACCGGTCAGCGAAACAGCCTCGCTCTACCGATTCGAAGTGGAGTTGAAGCCGGGCGAAAAGAAAGAATTCGCGATCACGCAGGAATCGGCGGGCACGACCACGCTCGGGATCAACTCGTACGACGACCGCACGATCCTGGCGTGGCAGCAGTCGGGTAAGGTCACGCCCAAGGTGCTCGAAGCGTTCCGCGAGGTGTCGAAGCGCCAGGCCGCGATCAAGAACCTGGAGCGGACTATCGCCGACCTCGATGGTGAATGGAAGCGGATCAGCGACGATCAGGCCCGCACGCGGGAAAACATGCGGACCATCGACCGCAACAGCGACCTTTACGCACGCTACATGAAGAAACTGGGCGAGCAGGAAACGCAGGGAGAGAAGATCGGGGCGGACAACATCAACATGAAGAACGAGCTGCGGAAACAGCAGGATGAGTTCAACCGGTTCGTGAGCGAATTGAACGTGGAATAGCACGTGTCTCTCGTGATCGCGAAACTTCGGACCACGAATCCTGCCTGTAACCCTTGCTGCTTGAAGGGATTAGGCGAGCGAACGAAATTCCTCCGCTGAATCGCACAAGGAGCCGAGCGGAATTGATGAAGCAGTGTCCTCCAGCCAATCAGGCACCCCGGTCCAAACCGAACCGCTCCCAGAACCTCAACCTCGTGTGAGGGAGATGAGTGCCTGGGTTTCTGGAAGCTGCCTTCCTTGTCTTCTCTCTCTTCTCTCTACCCCTCCTCCCCCCGCTCTTGCCCAACCACAATCCCACAATCCGCCCCCTCACACGGGGTTGATCTTCTGGACCGCTCGGCTCCTCGTCCGCCTCGAGAAAAACGCGAAGCAAACAATCATTTCGCCTCAGAGCAGCGAACAGCCCAGAGCGGGAAACGGGTTTTGGCATCACGCCAGCGCGTGGTCGAGATCGGCGATGAGGTCTTCGACATCCTCGCAGCCGACGCTCAGGCGGATGAGCCCGTCGGCGATGCCCAGAATGGCCCGTGCCGCGGCAGGCACGCTCGCGTGGGTCATGATCGCGGGGTGCTCGATCAAGCTCTCGACGCCGCCCAGCGATTCGGCGAGCGAGAACAGCTTCGTGCGCTCAAGGACTCTTCGCGAGGGCTCGAGCCCGCCCCTCACGACACACGAGATCATGCCGCCGAAGCCGTTGCGCATCTGCTTCTTGGCGAGCGCGTGCTGCGGGTGGCTGGCAAGACCTGGATAAATCACCTTCTCGATCTTGGGGTGCTGTTCCAGCCACTGCGCGATCTTCATCGCGTTCTCGAAGTGGCGCTGCATGCGGAGGTGCAGCGTCTTGGTGCTGCGGAGCATGAGGAAGCAGTCCATGGCGCTGGGGACGGCCCCCACCGCGTTCTGGACGTACTTCAAGCGCTCGCCGAGTTCTTCGGTTTTCGCGACGATTGCGCCGGCGACCATGTCGCTGTGGCCACCGATGTACTTCGTGCACGAGTGCAGCACAACGTCCGCACCGTGGGCGAGCGGGTTCTGCAAGTACGGCGAAGCAAACGTATTGTCCACGACAAGCAGCGGCTTGGCGAGCGGTGTTCCGAGCGGACCGAGCGCTTTGTCTGTATTTCCACCAGAGTCGATCTTGGCACTATCGATGAGCTTGCGAACGCCAGCAATATCGATGATCTTGAGCATTGGATTGCTCGGTGTCTCAAGCCAGACGACCCGCGTTTTGGGCGTCATGGCCTTCTCGATCTCCTCGAGCTTGGTCATGTCCACCCGCGTGTACGCCATGTTCATGTGCCGGAAGACCTTGTCCATCTGGCGGAACGAGCCGCCGTAGACGTCATCCGAGAGCACGACATGATCGCCCGCGCGCAACTGGTGCAGCACGCAGTCCATCGCGGCGAGGCCGCTCGAGAATGCGAGCCCCACTTTGCCCCCTTCGAGTGCCGCGAGATTGTCTTCGAGGGCCTGCCTCGTCGGGTTCTTGCTCCGCGCATAGTCGTACCCGTCCTTGAAAACGCCCGGCGATTTCTGCACGAACGTGCTGGTCATGTAGACCGGAGTCATGATCGCGCCGGTGGTCGGGTCGGGCACCTGTCCGGCGTGGATGCAGTTGGTTCCGAAGCGGTGGGTTTCATTCGACATATGTGTACTCAAGTTTGATAGAACGCGGAGTTGCGGAGAAGGCGGAGACACGCTGAGAATTCAACGAGCTGAAAAAAATTCTCATCCCTCCGCGAAACTCCGCACCCTCCGCGACTCCGCGTTCTCTCCCTGCATTTCGGAACGGCCCTACCGCCCCTTCTTGCTCATGAAATCGATCACATCGATCTGACTGACGACGCCGACAATCTTTTCGTTGTCCACGACGATCGCCACCTGATTGGTCTCAAAGATGCGATACAGCTCTTCGATGCGTGCTTTGGGATAGATCAGCCCGCCGATGCGCTGGGCGACGGCTTTCACGGGCGACGCCATCGTCGCGTGCCCTTCCTGCAACCCGCGCAGAATGTCTACTTCCGCCACGATCGCGTGCGGGCGGCCTTTGTCGTCCACGATCGGCACCTGCGAAACTCCGTGCTTCTTCAGCAAGGCGATCACAGACTCAACCGAATCGGTTTCCTTCGCCGTGATGATTTGTCCTTGCCGCCCCTTGATGACATCCTCAACGAGTCCGAGATCGCGGTCGCTCCCGAGGAAGCCGTAGTCCTTCATCCAGGCATCGTTCAGGAACTTGGTCGTGTACCGCGTCGCCGAATCGGGCAACAGCGTCACCACTGTCTTTCCGGGTCCGAGTAACTTGGCCACCTTGAGCGCGATGTGGACATTGCAGCCGGAAGACCCGCCGCAAAAGAGGCCTTCCTCACGCACCAGGCGACGAGCCATCGTGAACGCTTCCTTGTCGTTGGTCTGGTGAAACTCATCGACGACCGAGTAGTCCATCGCGTCGCACAGGATGTCCTCGCCGATCCCTTCAACCTTGTACACGTGGGGAGTCGGCATCGTCTTGGTGTAGAAATAGTGATAGTGCACGCTGCCGATAGGGTCGACACCGACGATGCGGACGTGCGGATGGTTTTTCTTGAAATAGCGCCCGATGCCCGAAATCGTGCCCCCGGTTCCGGCACCGGAAACAACGGCATCTAACTTGCCGCCCGTTTGCTTCCAGATTTCCGGGCCGGTCGAAAGCATGTGAGCATCGATATTCAGCGGATTGTGATACTGGTTGACGTAGAAAGCGCCCGGCGTCTCTCGCGCGATGCGCTTGGCTGTCTCCACATAGTGCTGGGGCGAGTCGCCCGGCACATCGGTCGGGGTGATCACCACCTCCGCGCCGAACGCCTTGAGCATGTTGACCTTCTCGAGGCTCATCTTGTCGGGCATGGTGAACACACACCGGTACCCGCGCACCGCGGCCCACATCGCCACACCCTGCCCGGTGTTGCCGCTGGTGTTCTCAACAATCGTCGCGCCGGGCTTGATCAGACCCTGCTTCTCGCTCTCGTTGAGGATGTGCACCGCCATCCGGTCCTTGATCGAGCCCGTCGGGTTCATGTACTCGCACTTCACGAGCACCGTGGCCGAATCCGGGCCGACGACCTTGTTCAGGCGGACGAGGGGCGTATTGCCGACGGCATCCAAAATATTTGCGTAGATGTTTGCGTGCATAAGGGAGCGATTACCTTACCAAAAAGGGCAGAATAGGGTCGGCTTCGACTTTCCCACGATACGCCCGCTCAACTCTCGCGTCTCATCCGCCTCTCACTCCCCTCTCACTCGCGAAAACCCGCATCCTTTTGCGATTGAGTCGCATCCAACAATGTTGCCGGAGCGAGACCATCCGTAACCCCACATGAACAACGCCCCCCAATCCAACGTTCCCAAGACTCTGAAGGAACTCCGTGCGTCGGGCTGGAAATCGCGGTCGGTCAAGTCCGAACTGCGCTCCAACCTCAGCCGCGCTTTGCGCAGCGGGGACACCTTGTTTCCCGGCATCGTCGGCTTCGACAGCACGGTGATCCCGGAGATCGTCAACGCGATCCTGGCCGGGCATGACATGCTCTTCCTCGGTGAAAAAGGACAGGCCAAGAGCCGCCTCATGAGGCAGCTGAGCCGATTCCTGGATCCGGTCTTGCCGTATCTCGACATCCCCGCCGACTTCCGGGGTGGCTCTGCGGTCCACGAAGACCCGGATCGGCCCATCACCAGCGTGGGCAAGGCGTTCCTGGCCGAGCGCGGCGAGAGTGCGCCGATTGCCTGGTGGCCCCGCGAAGAGCGATACGCGGAACGCCTCGCCCCGGGAACCAAGTTTGCCGACGTGGTCGGCGAGATCGATCCGGGCAAACTCGCTTCGGGTGCCAGTATGTCGGTCGAGGAGTCTCTCCACTTCGGTCTCATCCCGCGCATGCACCGCGGCATCTTCGCCATGAACGAACTCCCCGACCTTGACGATCTTGTCCAGGTGGGTCTCTTCAACATCCTCGAAGAGCGCGATGTCCAGATCCGGGGCTACCCGATCAAGTTTGATCTCGACATCGTGGTGCTCTTCTCAGCGAATCCCAGCACGTACAACCGCTCGGGAAAGGTCATCCCGCAACTCAAGGACCGTATCGGTAGCACGATTCAAACTCACTACCCCCGCGAGCGTGAACTCGGCATCGAGATCATGGAGCAGGAAGCGGCAAAGGGCGAGGGGGGCGATCTCGGAGGCGAGTATCCGGTCATCGTGCCGCCTTTCATGAAGGAAATTGTTGAGCAGATTTCCATAGCGGCACGCAAAAGCAAGTTCGTCGATCACGCCTCGGGCGTCTCGGCTCGCCTCAGTATCGCGGTCTATCGCACCATGATCGCCTCGGCCCGCCAGCGGGCGATCCGGCTGAATGAGAAGCCCGCCGTTCCCCGCATTAGCGATCTGGCTCACTTCCACACCGCTGCGACCGGCAAACTCGAACTCGACATGATGGGCAGCCATCAATTGTCGGAAAAACAGGTCCTCGACTCAATCGCCGCAGAAGCCATCAAGACCGTCTTCGGCGAATATGTCAGCGATCACGGCCTTGCGGAAATCAGCGAGATATTCGCGAAGGGTGTCAAGATCGAAGTGGGTGACATGCTGCCCAGTTCCCACTACGAGAAACTTCTGAAACGCGTGCCGCCCGTTTGGGACAAGGCCTTCGAAGTCAACGCGTCGACCGATCCGGCAGTGCGGGCAAGTTGCGTGGAGTTTGTGTTAAGCGGCCTTTACGCAGCGGACAAGATCAGCCGGTCGCAAAGACACGGCACGATCACGTTCGAGACCTGAGTAACAAGTATGTCGCCGAACGACCCCCATCCCGCCAAAGAGAAACGCAGCGGAGAAGGCGCCGGCGCACCGGGACTTGTTCACACCTATCTCGGATACGACCCTAAGAATTTCCCTTCACCCACAGCTGAGCCGCCGGATCTGGCATCGGCCGCAATGGAGCACATGCTCGCATACGGCTCGACGCGCGATCTCACCCCGGAAGAGCTGGCCAATGCGATCCGGCTCGATCCCAGCATGTTTCCAAGGCTCGGCCCCAGCCTGGATTCGCTGATCGCGATGCTCGAAGAACGCAAGCAGCGGATTCTTGAGACGTACGAGGTAGATTCAGCTCGGAAAGCCGCGGCGGAGGCGTATAAACAGACGCTCCGCGATGCGAAGCCGCCCGCGAAGTTTCGATCCGACTTCGAGAAATTCGCCCGGACCGAGCAGATTCGGGAGCTCGAACGACTCTGGGAAGCGCAGAAGGACGACAACTCGCCCTTCGCGCAAGACTTGATGCGGGTGACCGCCGCTCTGGGCGATCGGTACCAACTCGACCAACTGGTCGGCAAGTACGCGTTCACCGGACGCGAGAAGACCGACATCGAGCGGGCAATCGAACTCAAGGACGAACTCGAGACGATCGACCGTCTGCTCTCGCAACTGAGAGAGGCGATGAAGAACGCGCAGCTCGCGATCATCGATCTCGATGAGCTCTCGCAGTTCGCCGATTCCGAAGACATCGAAAACATCAACGACTTGCAGAAGCAGATCGAAGACTACCTGCGCCAGGAAATGGAACGCCAGGGCATCGAGCAGTCCAAACGGGGTCTTTCGCTGACACCCAAGGCCGCGAAGATCTTCCAGACGCGGGTGCTCAGCGAGATCTTCAGCGAGTTGCAGGCAGCGCGGTCGGGCAGGCATTCGGGGCCGATCTACGGCGAGGGTGCGGTCGAACTGCCACGGACCAAGCAATACGAATTCGGCGATTCCATCGCAAACATCGATGCGCCGGGAAGTTTCATCAACGCCGCGATCCGCACGTCACGCGAGGCGGGAACGCCTGCGCCGGGGCAACGGCGCCGCTTGCGCCTCGACCAGTCGGACATCGAGATCCATCGCACCCGCAACAACCCGCGCTGCGCCTCCTGCGTGCTGCTCGATATGTCAGGCTCGATGCGATACGGCGGGCAGTACATCGACGTGAAGCGAATGGGGATGGCCCTGGATGGCCTCATTCGCTCTGAGTATCCCGGTGATTTTCTCCGCATTATCGAGATGTACACTTTCGCCAAGGTGCGCCCGGTCAGCGAACTTCCGACGCTGATGCCCAAGATGGTCTCGATTCACAACCCGGTCGTGCGGCTCAAGGCCGACATGAGCGACCCCGACGTCGTCGAATCCCGCGTGCCGCAGCATTTCACGAACATCCAGCGTGCTCTGCAGCTCGCCCGCCAATTGCTCGCGGCCCAGGACACGCCCAACCGCCAGGTAATGCTCATCACCGACGGCCTCCCCACCGCCCACTTCGAGGGCAGCGACCTCTACATGCTCTACCCGCCCGATCCGCGCACCGAAGAAGCCACCATGCGCGAGGCCCAGCTCTGCTCGAAAGAAAACATCACGATCAATATCTTCCTGCTCCCGAGCTGGTCGCAGACGCAGGAGGACATCCGGTTCGCGCAGAAAATGGCCCAGGCGACCGGCGGCCGCGTCTTTTTCACCGGTGGCAAGGACCTCGACCGGTTTGTGCTGTGGGACTACGTGAATCAGCGACGAAAAATTATCGGATAGGAAAGATCTTCCTTGTCCGATCAACGTAGACATTGCTCGGCTTGACCCATGTCGCGTCATGAAATCTTCAATGTTCAAGCTGGCTCGATCACGTCGTCTTCGAATTGCATTGGCAACTACGGTCGCCCTGAGTCTCGGACTGGCGCTCACGCCCTTCCTGGCAATCGCCGTTGTATTTGACGTTCATCGGCCTGCCCACAAATTTGATGAGGAGCAGACATCGGACGGTAGACCTGTTGCTCTTGGCCCCCGACCCCGATCGTGGATCTGTTATCCCACGTATCACGACCATTTCTACACCGGCAAAGAATGGCCGTTTCGATGGTTCGCGCCTTATTGCAAAGCCTGGATTCGATCACACAACTTTGCCGAACCGATGCCACCGTCCTGACTCATTCTTCGAACAGCGCATCCACAAACTTCTCCGGCTCAAACGGCTGCACATCGTCCGGCGTCTCGCCGACACCGATGAACTTCACCGGGATCTTCGTCACTTCCTTGATGGCCACAACGATTCCGCCCTTGGCGGTGCCGTCCAGTTTCGCGAGAAAGATGCCCGTCACGCCCACCGCATCGGCGGGCTTCGGCTGATTCGCCCCCACGCCCGCAACGGCCCGATCAAACTCTTCCGCCTGACGCAGCGCGTTCTGGCCAGCCGTCGCGTCAAGAACCAAGAGAACCTCGTGCGGCCCGCCGGGAATCTGCTTGCTCACCACCGACCGGATCTTGGTGAGCTGACGCATCAGCGGATCCTGCGTTTGCAGACGCCCCGCAGTGTCGAGAATGAGCACATCCACGCCGCGCGCTTTCGCTGCCTGACATGCATCGAACGCAACAGCAGCCGGATCGCCCCCCTGCTGCCCTTTCACAACATCGATCCCGAGCCGCTCGCCCCAGATCTCGAGTTGGCGCACCGCACCGGCCCGGAACGTATCGCAAGCTCCAAGCATGACCTTGTTGCCCCGCGATTGCAGGAGCTTCGCCAGCTTGCTGATGCTGGTTGTCTTGCCCGCGCCGTTCACGCCCGTCACGAGAATGACGGTCGGCTTCTCGCCGGCCGGTGCCATCTTCAGCTCGCGATCCTGGGGCGGCCACATCGATCGCAATTCGGCCTTCAGGTAGTCAAGAACCTGGTCGCCCTTGTCGATCTTGCCGGCGCGGAACTCGTTCTGAATGTGGGCGACGAATCGGTCCGTCGTCTTTACGCCGACATCGGCCTCGATCAACCGCCTCCGGATTTCCTGGATCGTCGCCTCATCGAGCTTCCGCCCAAGCAGCAGAGACTTCAATCCCGTGACGAACACCTCGCGCGTCTTCGCAAGGCCGCCCTTGATCTTCGCCGTGATCGCGGAAAAGAGACCCATCAGTCGCCGGCTCCGGATTCCTGACCGGATCCCTCGATCGCGCCACCCTCGGTTTCGGATTCCTCTTCGGGTTTGCCAGCGCCTTTCTTTGATTCCTTTTTGGCGACTTGCCGCTTTGCCGCCTGATCCAGTAGCGCATTGATGAAGCCCGGCGACTTCTCGGTGCTGAATTCCTTCGCAAGTTCCACCGCCGAATCGATGGCAATGGGCGCCGGCACCCGCCCGCTGTGGATCTCAAAGTGCGCCAGCCTTAGCAGGGCCCGATCGACCGCCGCCTGGCGATACGCCGGCCAT
Organism: Phycisphaeraceae bacterium; assembly: GCA_019636565.1. Classification (GTDB taxonomy): domain Bacteria; phylum Planctomycetota; class Phycisphaerae; order Phycisphaerales; family UBA1924; genus JAFEBO01. The sequence goes on along the minus strand of JAHBXG010000024.1, from coordinate 8,191 downwards.
TCCGGCGCGAGATTCTTCATGACGTCGTCGCACCGCTTGCGATCGGCAAAGGCCTCGCGCGCGAGCGTCCACGCCATCTCCTGCGACGCCGCCGGAACCTTTGTTCCATCGACCTTCGGATCGTCACCGTGCAGCACCGACGACTCGAGCTCAGAGTCTGTCAGTTCGCCCCGTGCGTCCAGTTGAAAAAGAGCAAGAAACGCCATGCGGCGTATCAACGTCTGTTCGGCCATGTCAACCCTTCCTCCGGCGCATACTCGATTTCACTTTGTCGGGAAGTTCTCGGCCGATCCTGGTTTCGCCTCCAGCCCGGACCGCGGCAAGTGTCTTGATCGTGTCCAGAAGCGCCTCGACGGCTTCCTCGCCCTTGTTCCCCAGCCGTCCACCCGCTCTGGCCCTGGCCTGGGCGGCGTTCTCCACGGTCAGAACTCCAAAGGCGATCGGAACGCCCGTTTGGAGCATGGAGAGCTGAATTGCTTGGGCAACGCTGTCCGCAATTACGCGATCATGAATCGTTTCGCCTCGGATAAGGCACCCGAGAGCGACGACGCCATCAAACCTCCCGGTTCGCGCCGCCGCATCGCACACGAGCGGAAGTTCAAACGCCCCGGGTGCGTCCAGCACCTCCGGTGGCCGCCCCGTCCGACGAACGCAACTACGAATAGCTCCTTGGCAGAGGCGATCGGTGACCGTCGCGTTGTAGCGACTCACCACCACCGCGAGCCGGGGCGTTTCCCCCCGCCCCGCACCTTTCGAAAGACCTCGCTTTGACGCCATAGAGGCCGGATGGTACGTCCGGGCTGGTCGCATTTCCGGCTGACGGATACCCGCTACGTCAGGCCGAGCGCGAAGAAAATGGTCGTAAAGACCAGGTCGCACACGATCACCGCAACGACGGATTGAACCACCGTGCTCGTCGTCGCAACGCCAACCCCCATCGCGCCGCCCGTGACCTTGAGACCGTTGTAACACGCGATAATCGCGATCAAAAGCCCAAATACTGCGCCCTTTGAAACGCCAGTCAAAAAATCCACTAGTTTGACCTGGTCGTACAAATTGCTCATGAACGCCGCGTAGGGAATATCGAGCGCAATCATCGAAATGCCAAGCGCCGCGGCGACCGCAACGACATCGCTGATGACCGAAATGGCTGTGAGCGACAGAATCGATGCGATCACACGAGGGACGACCAGGAACTTGACCGGGTTCATGGCGTGCGCTTCGAGCGCCTCGATCTCTTCGCCAACCACCATGGTGCCGATTTCGGCTGCGATCGATGCGCCGGCGAACCCCGTCAGCACGATCGCGGCGATAAGCGGGCCGAGTTCGCGGAGGATCGCCACACCCACGATGTTCGCGACCTTGTCTTTTTGACCAAACTCGTCCAGCGGCGGGCTCAGCTGAAAGGCGAGGATGAGACCCACGCATCCGGAAACAAGGCTGACAATGCCAATGGAGCGAACACCGATTCGGACAATCTGAGAGACGATCGCGGAGCGGCCGATCCGCACTTTCGGCTGGTAGAGCGATCGGACGACCCAATTCGCCGCGTTCAGACAGAGCAAAGTGATCGAACCAACGTGGGCAACAAACCCGACCAGACGCGCAAAGGCCATCCCGAGCAGGCGGAACGGTGCGAATGCAGTTTCGGGATGTGCTTCGGAATCGCTCACGGTGCTGTTCGCATCCCCCGGGAAACTCTTCAGGCCTTCGAGATTGCGGCGGCGAGATTCGGACAGATCTCAAACACCGTGTCCAGACGGGCGATTTTGAAGATCGCGAAAACTTTTTCATTCATGCCGCAGAGAATCAAACGAGTCTTGCTCCGCTTGGAAATCTGCAGGGACTCCACGAGCGTGGCGACGCCCGGGGTGTTCATGTAGTCGACCTTTGCCAGATCCACGATGATTCGGGGCGATTTCGAGTCGTGAGCCTTCCGGAGCCAGGTACGAAAAACGGTGGCCTCGCTGTATCCGATTTCACCCTGCGGCGACACGATCACGGTTTCGCCCTGGGTCTCGAATCCGACTTGCAACGTCTGTCCTTCAGGCATGACAACCCTTTCCTCCCTCGCACCCATCCGACGCACTGCCGCCGACCGGGACGGGCTTCTGATGCTTGATCATTGTCAGCCGCATGCCCCCCCCGGGTCGCTTTTCGTAAGTCACCTTATCCATCACTTCCTTGATGACATGAACGCCGAGCCCGCCCGGCTTGACGTCGTGCAGTTCGCGCCCCTTGATCTTCTCCGGTTCGATCTGTCGGGCAACATCCTCGATCACGATTCGAATCCCCCCGGGGACGCCGGGTTCGTCAACAGGCCAGACCCCGACCCAAATGGGCTGATCCGGCTTGTTTTCATAGCCGTGGCGCATGATGTTGCAGAGCGCCTCGTCGACCGCCAGCGCAATCTGGCTGCAGTCCAATTCGGCAAAGCCCATTCGTCGCGTGACCGCCTGCACCATGTCGCGGGCACCGCTGGTGTAGACCGGGCTGCTGAGCAGCTCCATCCGGACATGGGCGCCTTTCATCGAATCCACGGGATTCATCCCGTTGCCCCGTGACGATTCTTCCTGCGTCGAGAGCCGGAGGACCGGCCGCCCGACGATGGTCTTGCGTACTGCACCGCCCATTGCTGCCACTCCTTGACGCTTGCCGCACGCTCCGCACGCGGTGCCGCGTAATTGAAACCTCGATTGGTGCCCGTCCGACGCTCCAGCACGTTGATGGCCAGCATCCGCGTGTCCGCGTTGTCGTCGTCGAGCTGCTCAACCAACTTGGGATAATCGGCCGGATCGGTCGATTCAGCCGCCTGAACGGTCGCCCACATTCGCATCTGTGGATTCGGCGAATCGAAACTAGGGGTATAGCTGCAACCCGCCCACGCCCCCATCGACGCCACAAGGAAAGTTGCTGGAATCTTCACGCCTTTCATGGTATCAGCCTGTTCTCAGACACGCCCGCCCCCATCCGCGAACCGTACACTCCGACCGACTCCGCAAGAAAGAGGCCAACGGTTGTCACGCAACACCACATTCAAGAATTCTGTGACAATGCCTGCCATCGCGGGCGACATTGTCCCTGTCATCGACTTCGGGGGCCAGACCGCCCAACTGATCTCCCGGCGCATCCGTGAAGCCGGGGTCTATTCGGTGCTCGTCGCCCCCTCGATTTCGCTGGCCGAAATCAGAAACATGGCCCCGAAGGGAATCGTGCTTTCGGGCGGCCCGGCAAGCGTGTACGAGCCCGGGGCTCCGACCATCGATCCGGCGATCTTTGACCTTGGCATTCCGGTGTTGGGCATTTGCTACGGAATGCAACTGGCCGCACATCTGCTTGGCGGTCGAGTGGACCGATCCGACCACCGCGAATTCGGGCGCGCGATTGTCGGCTTGTCCGACCGAAGCGACCTTTTCGCTTCGCTTCCAGAAAAAATGACGGTCTGGATGTCCCACGGCGACCAAGTCCGCGAATCCGGCGAGGCGCACTTTGAGACGCTGGCATCGACACCGACCTGCCCGCAAGCCGCCGTTCGAAGTGTTACGAAGACGCGGCGGTTCTTTGGCGTGCAGTTCCATCCCGAAGTCACGCACACGCCACACGGCTCGGAGGTCATCCAGAACTTTCTCTTCAATATCTGCAGCTGCCGGAATACCTGGCGGATGGCAGACTTCGCCGGGGCCGCGGCAGATCGCGTCCGCGCTCAGGTCGGCTCGGGCCACATCGTGTGCGGTCTCTCGGGCGGCGTCGATTCGTCGGTTGCCGCTGCTCTGCTGCACAAGGCGGTAGGCAAACAATTGACCTGCGTGTTCGTCGATACGGGGCTGCTCCGGAACGGCGAGCGCGAACTGGTCGAGGTGACCTTCCGCGATCACTTCCAGATGGACCTTCGAGTGGTCGACGCGTCCGCCGATTTCCTGGCGGACTTGAGCGGCATCACCGAGCCACAAGAGAAGCGACGACGCATCGGTCACCGGTTCATCGAAGTCTTTAAGCACGCCTCGCGCGATATCAAGGACGCCCACTTTCTAGCGCAGGGAACACTGTACCCCGACGTGATCGAATCGGGACAGGGACACGCCGGACAGTCCGCGGGGATTAAGCTTCATCACAACGTTGGAGGATTGCCCGCGGAACTTGGCTTTGAGCTTGTCGAGCCATTGCGAGAACTGTTCAAGGACGAAGTGCGCAAACTGGGTGAGGTCCTTGGCCTTCCCGATCAGATCATCTGGCGTCATCCATTCCCGGGTCCCGGGCTTGCGGTTCGCGTGCTGGGCGAGGTCACCAAGCCGAAACTTGAGGTGCTGCGAGAGTGCGACGAGATCGTGCTCGAGGAGATCATCGCGGCAAACCTCTATCGGAAGACCAGCCAGGTATTCGCGGTTCTCTTGCCGGTGCAATCCGTCGGCGTCATGGGTGATGGCCGGACTTACGACTCCTGCGTCGCGGTGCGGGCCGTCGAAACGCAGGACTTCATGTCGGCCGATTGGGTGCGTCTGCCGTACGAAGTTCTGTCAACAATCAGCAGCAGGATCATCAACGAGGTCCGGGGCGTCAATCGAGTGGTCTATGACATCTCCAGCAAGCCGCCGGCAACAATCGAGTGGGAGTGATGCGATCGAACGCGGTCCTGTAGTTCATCTGCGTCGCCCGGTCGCCGGCGATCGCGCAGAATGGGTGGCGCTCCGCGAATCGAGCCTCGATCATCTCCTGCCGTGGGAGCCCCGCCTGAAAGTCCGATCGGAGGCGGAGCGCTGGGAATCGTTCTTTCGGACTTCCGACGCAGAAGACCGGCAGCGGTTTCTCATCTGCCGCAATGAAGATGCACGAATGGTCGGTTACGTGGGGCTCAACGGAATCCGTCACGGCGTGCTCCAATCGTGCGAACTCGGCTATTGGATCGGCAAATCCTTCACCCGCAACGGATATATGACCGAGGGATTGCTGCTCGCCGTCCGCCACGCCTTTGAGCACCTGAAACTTCATCGCGTCGAAGCCAATGTGCAGCCGCGCAACGTCGCGTCCATCGGAGTGGTAAAGAAAGCCGGCCTTCGCTTCGAGGGTGTCGCGCTCCGCTTCCTGCAGATCGACGGCAAATGGTGTGATCACCAGCGCTGGGCGCTCACGGCGGAGGAATGGAAGGACCCGTTTGCGCGATCGCGCTCCGGCAATCTTCCACAGCGGCAAAAAAGCCAGCGCCGAACCTGAAACCGAAACCCTAAAAGCGGAGAGGGGGAGATTCGAACTCCCGAGAAGGCTTACGCCCTCTGCCGGTTTTCGAAACCGGTACGTTCAACCGCTCTGTCACCTCTCCGAACTCGAACCGAGCCACGATCTTTCGGCAGCGACACGCCCCCGTCAACATCATTTCCCGCGGGTCTTTGGTTTCGGCCGCTCCAAAAACCGGCGGATAGACCCGAGAATCTCTTCCGGCTCGCTCATCCGGCCCGTCCCCACTGTGCGGCAGGCCTGCCAGCCCTCCCCCGGACCGACCATGTAGAAACCGTCGTCCACCAATTGCTTGACGTTGCGCTGCGTGCTGGGCTGCGACCACATCACATCGTTCATCGCCGGAGCAAGCACAACCGGCGTCACCCGCCGATCCACGGCCGACAGGATTAGCGTGACCACGTCGTCGGTGCGTCCGCCAGCGAGCTTCGCCAGGCAGTCCATCGTCGCCGGCGCGACAATCGCCAGATCCAGCCCTTTCGCGAGCGAAATGTGCTGCGGATCCTTCGACTCGATGTGCTCCCACGCGGTTGTGTAGACCGGAAACCCCGAGAGCGATTGAAATGTCAGCGGTGTCACAAAGTGCGTGGCGGCCTCGGTCATCGCGACCGTCACATTTGCGCCCGCCTGAGCGAGCCGGCTCACGATCATGCATGTCTTGTAAGCGGCGATTCCGCCCGTGACTCCAACCAGAACCCGCTTGCCAGTTGCAAACGCCCGCAGCACCTGCGGATCGGCCGATTGCGGCGCTCCGAGCCCGCCCGCGGCGCGCACGTCACGCCCGGCGCGCGATGGTCCACGCTCCGATGTGCCGGTCTTTCGCAATGCTCAACCCCGCGTCGCCCCGTTGGGCCTCAAGTTACAGGAGTGCCTCACTCGGCTCGTGCGAAACCGACTTCGTTTCGACCAGCGAAGCGTTATCGAAGTCGAGTGTGATCTTGTCTGACATGATCTCTTCGATCACGATCTCGAGGTCGGTACGCCCGTTCCGCTCCACCAGCGGGCGAGATCCTTCCATCAACTGCACAAGCCGGCGCTGGATCAGCGCGCAGAGCTTGAAGCGGCCGCCGACCTTGTTCACAATGCCGTCGCTCTTAAGGGCTTCGATCATACTGCTATCGGTCCTGTCTTCAAAAACCCGTCCGGCCCCGAGGCAAACCGCCCCGCGTCGGCCGAATTTCGCTTGCGTGCGATTTCCGGATCACCTATGCTGTCTCACGCGAATCGAACGACGTTCGCAATCGCCGCTCACCAGTGTGTATACCGGTTTTCCCGGTCTTCAAACTGGACGATGTGTGCGATGCCGCCGCTCATTCGCAGTGCGACAAGTTTAGGCTCGTTTCGGAAGAAAAGCACGCCCCCCGGCCGCGGGTCGCGGATCGGCGTGCAACCGTTTTCGCCCGCGGGTTCGCAATCGAAAAAGCGCGCCCTTGCGGCTCGGATCGATTCACAATGTCCCGACTCGTTCGTGAGTGGAATATCGGTAGCAAGGTTCGCCATTCCGGCTGCCCCGAATGGGGCGTCGGTGTTGTAACCGCCGCGCAGTCGCTGGTTCAAGAGGGTGTTCGCTGCCAGCGGCTCACGATTCGATTTGACAAAGTCGGAAGCAAGACGATTTCGACCGCGTTCGCCAATCTCCTGGGCGCCACCGATGCGCCCTCCTTCCCATCCTTTGAATCCCCTTCCGGAAATACCCCGATGTCTTCCACCGACAGCATCCTGAATAGAGAAGAAAAGGCCGCCACCGAGGAGACTTTTCTTCGCCTGCCCGAATTGGCGACCGACCCCTTTACGACTCTTCCCAAGCGTGCCGCGGCCACGCTCGCCCTCTATCGCTTCACCCCGTCCGGGGCTTCGTTGCTCGATTGGGCGGTCATGCAATCTGGAATGCGCGATCCGCTTAGTCGTTACAACCGGCACGAACTGGAAACGCTCTTCAGCCGATTCCGCCAGAACCTCGACGCCCATGCCCGCAAGACGCTGAAGGAACTGAAGAAGCTCGACGCCGCGGCATTCAGCCAGGTACTAGCCCAGGCCACTCCGGAAGCCCAGGCTGCTGTGCGTCGAATCGACATCAACCGTTGATTCCCCGCAACAGGCCGCACCGGTAGCGGAGGGCCGTATCACAACGGGGCGCGAGTTATCTGCTCCACCCGCGCTCACTACCCCACAGCCAACGTTTTTTCGGACGCGCCGCTGGCCCCCCGTTCCGGCCAGCTTCGGCCCACCCGTTGCATCACCTCTCCCTGTTCACGCCTTCCCAAAAGAAGGTGACATATGGAGAGAGATATGAACGAACAGGACTTTCAGAAAAAGCTCGGCGAACTCATGGCCCAGATCGGGGAACTCCCCGAGACCGATCGGGCACCGCTCGAAGCAATCGCGGGCGAAGCGCAATCGCGCCACGACAAAATGCGCCAGACCATCGGCGACCTTCAAGAGTCGCTCGATTATCTCCGTTTGAGCGTCAAGTACCTTGTCTTCGATCTCGAGGCCACGCGGCGCGAGAATGACTACCTCCGCAGCCTGCTCGAGAAACGCAACACCGAATCCGAAGGCTCCGACTGATCGGTCGCCCGCTTTGCGGCCGACCGAGTCGTTCTGCACCCCCGCTGCCCATCCCTCAGTGCTTGCCCCCCAAAGCGACGGCTCCGCGCGCGTTGACTCCGCCGCGCTGGAGCCGTCGCCCCTTTTGCGGCGGGAAATTCCCAGAGATATGAACGAGCCCCCGGCGAGACAGAATGCCTTTGCCACCCTCGACAAAGTCGGCTATCCTTCGCCCACGCCGGAGAGGTGGCCGAGAGGCTGAAGGCGGCGGTTTGCTAAACCGTTATACGGATTTAGGTCTGTATCGGGGGTTCGAATCCCCCCCTCTCCGCTTGATTCGATCGGGCCGTTTTTCGGCAACCATCATTGCGCACTGATCTTCCGGGCAACCCCCGTTACGATCCGCAACCTCTTC
>JAHBXG010000023.1 GCA_019636565.1 Phycisphaeraceae bacterium | reverse complement strand
CGCATCCCGCAGGATGTCTTCTTCCTCATCAAAGAGACCACCGGCGTGGGAGACTTCGTCGGCACTGCCGGCCGCCCGACCCCGATGAAGGACCACGAGATCGAAAAGATGCTCAAGGATTCAAAGAAGCCCGAGGACACCCCCAATGTCCGGATGGTCTTCGAGAAGGGCGAGCACGTCATCATCAAGGAAGGCCCGTTCACTTCGTACGAAGGAACCGTCGACGAACTGCTTCCGGAGAAGGGCCTCGTTCGCGTTCTGGTGACGATTTTCGGTCGCCAGGCCCCGATCGAACTCGAAGAGTGGCAGATCGGCAAGGCCGAAGGCGCCTGATCGGCTCGTTCGGAGATCGATTGAATTGACTGCGGCACGGCTTTTCGCCGTGCCGTTTTCATTGCTCAAATTCGGTTGGGGTATTCCCCTCATTCTCGGGGTCCGATTTCAAGTTTGGGTGGCGGCGCGAGGTGGTGGTGCTACTTGGTTGAGATGTCACACGCTCGGGCCGCGGCGGCATGGAAGTCGCGCTGTTGCCCCTGGCGCGTTCGCCCTTTCGCGGGTGTGACGAGGGAATCATGTGGAGTTGCCCCGCGATTGCAGGGCCCAGGAAGAGGGTTGAAATCATGTCCAGAACGCTTCGGACTTTGCCAGCCGTGCTGGTGGCCGTCGCCGGTTTTTCCGCATCATGGGCGCAGGCGGATGATCTGAATCCTCCGCCGTGGCGAGGCCAATTGCATTCCACGTTCCAGCATTGGACTTTCCCGGTGGCGAACCCCTCGGGGGCGCCCGATGTGTGGAACAACCCCAGCGGCACGCCGCAGATGACCCCGAGCGACAACTCCCAGTATTTCCCCGAGTTCAATGGCCGCACGGGAGTCTGGTGCCTTCCTTTGGAAGGCGATCTGCGCTTTCGTGTTCCGAACGACAACGATCCCGACGCGCTGTACAAAATCATCTGGATTCAGGTAACGTGGCTCGGGGCAATATTGCCCGATGCCGGCGGCGAATCGAGCACCGGGAAGCCGTTTCAATTGACCGCCGATCCTCAAACCGTTCAACTGCCGGATGGATGGAATCACACGACGTGGGAGTTCATCATCCCCGAGTGCCCAGATTTCGAAATCGCCTTCTTGCGAAACCTTGCGACCGCTCCGCTCTACATCGATCAGGTCGTGATCGACACGATCTGCATCGTTCCTTCTCCGTCAACGAGCGTGCTCGCGCTCGCGGGTCTTGTCGTCGCCGGTCGCCGCCGTCGTTAGAAGTCGGAACGACGGGTCCCGCGCAAGTCGTGTCGCAAGGGGAGCCCCGGGGCCCGAACCGGGGCTCTTTGCTTTTGGGCGGATGGAGGCCCGGAGTCGCGCAAGGAAGGCACGCGGGAGCACGGAACCGAAGAGGTATACGCCCTATTTCCTCAGTCGGTGATGCACTTTGCTGGCATCGCGAGGGAACCGTGTTACATGTTGAAATTGTCACATGCTTGGATCGAAGCAATAGGGAAATTGCAGGGTCGTTCCGGGCGCGTTTTCCATGTCGTGGGTGTGACGAGGGTCTTGAGAGGGTTCGCTCCGGGTTCCGGGGCCTTGCGAGGGTCACAAAATGTCAAAGCTGCTTCGGTCACTCCCTGCTGCGTTGGTGGCAATTGCCGGCGTTTCGGCCTCGTGGGCGGTCGCGGATGATCTCAATCCGCCACCGTGGCGCGGCCAGCCGGGCTCAACGTTCCAGCACTGGACGTTCGGACCAAACTCACCGCAAGGCGCCCCGGACGGAGGAATGAACAACCCCAACGGTGTCCCGAACATGGCTCCCAGCGATGGCGGCGCGTTTTACGAGCCAACGGCCGGCGGGCGCGTCGGAGTTTGGGGAGTCGTCGGAGGCTCGCTCAACTTCCACATCCCGAATGATGACAATCCCGACGCGATCGCCAAGTTCATCTGGATCCAGGTGACGTGGCAAGGCCAGTCTCTCCCCGGCATCAGCGGCGTGAGCAATCACGACGAGAACATGGGACTGGTGGGTGACCCGAGCACGGCGCAACTGGCCGACGGCTGGTTCCACACGACATGGCTCTTCAGTTTCAAGGACTGCCCGGATTTCGAAGACATTTTCGTGTTCAACAATGATCCGACGGGTGCGACGATTCTGATCGATCAGGTAGTCATCGACACGATCTGCATCGTGCCCGCGCCCGGCTTTGCCGGACTCGCTCTCGCCGGTCTCGTGGTTGGTGCCCGCCGCAGGCGCTGAAGCATCGATCCATTCCGCCTCCGCTCACACCCCGGCCTCCGTGCCGGGGTTTTTCGTTTCCGGCGATCGTCGTACGCTTGGACATGAACGCCTTCGCCTGCCGCTGCGCATGCTTTGGAACACTGCTCGTCCTGCTCGCGGGCTGCCGCACCGGCGGCGAATCGTCGGGCGACATGCTGCGCAAGCAGAACATGGAATTGCAGAGTCAGGTCGCGCAATTGCAGAAAGACGCGAGCGAACTGCGGGCCAAGATCTCGGAACTGATGGGAGGTGCTAGCGCTGCGAGCGGAGCCACGAGCACACAAATCGCCGAGGCCACGCCGCGGGTTGCGAGTATCGAGATCGACTTTCTCTCCGGCCCCACGGCCGACTCGTCCGCGCCGCCCCAGAGCGATCGCAATCGCACCGTTGCTGTCTACATCAAGCCGCTCGATGGCCGCGGCAGATTCATCCAGGCGACCGGTACGCTCACCGTTGAAGTCTCCCGCTTGGCATCGTTGATTCAAGACGATCAATCAGCGAGCACGGCGCCCGCGCGCCTGCTCGGCAGCAAATCGCTGGAGCCGCTCCAACTTCGTGACGCGTACCGCTCCGGGTTCACCGGAACGTACTACATGGTGGAACTGCCCGTTCCCGCGGCGGAATTGCAGCCGCCGGGGCAGATCCTGCTGCGGGCGCGTTTCTCCGATGCGATCACGGGCGCCTCGTTCGAGGCGAGCCGCATCGTCGGTCTGCGGTAACTTCGCGCGGGATATTGCGGCCTCTATTTGCGGCCGATCAGGAAATAGATCAGCACGCCCACCAGCGGCAGCAGCAGGATGAGCAGGATCCAGAGCAGTTTCTCGCCAACCGCGCGTCCGCTCTGCAGAACCTCCACGATCGCGATGATGTCGAGAATCAGGACGATCAGGCCGATGAGTCCGCCGCCGTAAACCATGATTCTGACTCCTGTAAATGGGATTTGTGGTCAATGAGGAAGCGGGAATCGGTCGCAGAGCCTGCGGACATCTTCGCGAATCTGAGCCGAGGCTTTCGCGAACTCGGCCTCTCCGGCAAGTCCTGCGCTCAACGCGCGATCGATCAGCGAAGCGACTGCGGACATTTCTGTCTCCTTCAGACCCCGCGTGGTGAGCGCCGGCGTCCCGAGGCGCACGCCGCTGGTGACTTTCGGCGGGCGCGGGTCGCTGGGGATGCCGTTCATGTTGCTGATGATGCCGCACGCCTCGAGCCACTTGCTCGCATCCGCACCGGTAAGTGCCTCGCTGCGTTTGCGCAGGTCGACGAGCATGAGGTGATTGTCGGTGCCGCCGGTGGTGATGCGGTAGTTGAGCTTTGTTAAAGCGTCTGCGAGAGCCTTGGCGTTCTTGACGACCTGTGCCGAGTACGTTTTCCACTCCGGCCGCAGGCACTCGCCGAAAGCAACAGCCTTCGCCGCGATCACGTGCATGAGCGGGCCGCCCTGCATGCCGGGGAACACTGCCTTATCGATCTTCTTGGCGAGGTCCTCGTCGTTGGTCAGAATCAGCCCGCCGCGCGGCCCGCGGAGGGTCTTGTGCGTGGTGGTCGTGACGACGTGCGAGTGGGGGAAGGGGCTGGGATGCGCTCCACCGACGATGAGGCCCGCGATATGCGCCACGTCGCTCATCAAGATCGCGCCCACCTTGTCGGCGATCGCGCGGAAGCGAGCAAAGTCGATCGTGCGCGGATAGGCCGAGTAGCCGCAGAGCAGCATCTTGGGCTTGTGTTCCAGCACCACTTTCTCGACCGCGTCGTAGTCGATGCGCTCGAAATCCTTGTGCGAGACATCGTAATGGAGCGGGTAGTGCACTGGGTTGTAGTAACGTCCGCTGAAGTTGATCTTCATCCCGTGCGAGAGGTGCCCGCCATCCTTCAGTACCAGGCTCGCAAAGGTGCTGCCCGGTTCCATGCAGGCCATGAAGACCGCGGCGTTCGCCTGCGCGCCCGAGTGCGGCTGCACGTTCGCGAACTTGCACCCGAACATCTGCTTGGCCCGTTCGATCGCGAATGTCTCGACCTGGTCGTGGAATTCACACCCGCCGTAATAGCGGGCTCCCGGATAGCCCTCCGCGTACTTGTTGGTCAGGCAGGTCCCCATCGCGGCCATGACGGCGGGCGAGGTGTGATTCTCGCTGGCGATCAGTTCGAGTGTCGTTTCCTGTCGCTCGGCCTCCTTCGCGATGAGGTCGGCGATCGCCGGGTCGGTCGCCCGAATGGCGGATATGCCCGGAACCGAAGGCGTCGAAGGCCCGCGCGAAACTCCCGGTGAAGCATCCGAAACAGCGGTTTGGGTCACGGAGGGCCTCCTTGCATCTGCAGCGAGAAAGAATAGGAAGCCGGGAATAGCCCTCCCTCCGCGTCGGACGGCGACGCGGCAACGAAGATTCCTCTTGCACTTTCTCGGACCTTGCGAGACAATCTGCGACCTCAAGGAGCTTCGTATGCAACACAGGTGGGTCGGTTGTATGTTGGCGGCGAGCCTCGGCGCAGTTCTGCCCGCGTTGGTGCACCGTGCACACGCCGATGTTCTCGGCCACGACCTGTTCTTCGCCCGCTATTACACCCAGAACGACGAATGGACGCCGAGCGATCCGTGGGGTCACTACGGCACGCTCAACCTCTACACAGCGGATGCCTCCGACTTCGATTCGGTTTCCGTCGAACTCCCGGATGAATCGCTGCTTCTTCTGACCGACTACGGAACCACGTTCCAGAACTCGCGGTTCTTCAATTCGGACGAGGAGATGTTCGAAGCGCTCCCCAGCGGTCTTTACTGGTTCTACTGCGACGGCGGGACGCTCGGTGCGCAGGCTTATTTTCTCGAACGGGTTCCGGAGGTCTATTGGCCCGACGCTGTGCCCACCTTCACGCCGGAGACTTTTCAAGGAATGCAGAGCGTGAACGCGGGCGCCGATTTTGTGCTCGAGTTCAACGGCTGGTCCGCCCCACCCCCGGCAGATTCGCTCTCGGCCTTTGTGTACATGTATGAGTACGAGTCCGGCGAGTTCGTGATGATCTCGTACCTCGAGCCCTGGATGACGTCGTACACCATGCCCGCCGGCACGCTCAAGCCCGGAACGCGCTATTCAGTCTATCTCACTTTTTCGGCTCGGATCCAGGAGTTCGACCGTGTCATCCCGCGCCTCGTCGCCTACGACCACTCGACTTACTCGGAACTCCTGACCGTCGACGGATGCGTCGGCGATCTCAACGGCGACAATCTCGTCGACGACTCCGACTTTGTCATCTTTGTTGAGGCGTACAACCTGCTTGATTGCGCGGACCCGGCCATGCCGCTCAATTGCCCCGCAGACCTGAACAGAGACGACCTCGTCGACGACAGCGACTTTGTGATTTTCGTTGGGGCCTATAACGAACTCATCTGTCCATAGCCGCTTCAGGTGCATCGAGAACCAATTGGCTTTCTAGAGGCTCCTCGCTTGCAATCACCCATGCGTCTTGCCACAATCCACGCCCCTAATTCCGGGCGGAGGATTTCCATGCAGTGTCGATTCGTTCATCGTTGCCTCGCCCTTGGGTTCGTCGCCGCGGCACTTGCCTGTGACCACGCCCGAGCACAAGTCACCCAGTACAGCATCTTTTATTCTCTGTACTACAACCAGGATGGTTACGAGCCGGACGCGACCCCTTCGGGTTTGTATACGACTCCGCTGCTGGTCGTCCAGGACGCAGCCGATCTTGATTCTGCCAGTCTCAGCCTTCCCGAAAACCTCGGCGACATGGAATTGACGCAGGACGCGACCGCTTTCTATCTGACGGATACCGCCGACACGCAAGAGCAGATGCTCACAAACTTCCCCGCCGGGGAGTACCTGTTCGTGGGTGAAGGCGGCAACCTCGGGTCGGTGCTGTTCAGTCTCTATCGCCCCGAAACCGCTCTATGGTCATACGAAACGCCCTCGTTCAGCCCCGAAACCTACGACGCGGCACAGCTGATCGATCCGAATTCTGATTTCATTTTTGAATTCAACAGCTGGGACAGCGATTCCGAAGCCAACTCTCGGTACGGCATTCTTTATCTCTACGACTACAACAGTGAGGTTCCATTTTTCTATTCGGCTTCGTTCAGCAACTCGGAAACCCAGCACATCATCCCGGCGGGAACGCTGCCCCCGGATCGACACCTCGTCGCTCAGCTCTACTTTTCGAGTCAGATCAGTGAGTACGTGGGTTCGGCGTACTCGATCGTGTCGTTCGATCGCGCGACAGCGATGCACGTGTACACCAGCGGAGAAACGCCCCCCTGCGTTGGCGACTTGAACTTCGATGGCTTTGTCGACGACGCCGACTTCGTTGATTTTGTTCTCGCGTACAACATCCTCGACTGCGCTGATCCGTCGATGCCCGATGGCTGCGTCGCCGACTTGAACCTGGACGGTTACGTCGATGACGCGGACTTCGTGATCTTTGTCGGCGCGTACAACGAGCTTATTTGCCCCTGAAACCCCCACGCGCCGCGATTCGATCACCCCGAACGGGCGGAAGCGCGGTTAGGTCTCGACATCAAATCGGACTTTGTACGGGCTGCGTCAGAACGTCCGCTTGAAGTTCTACGGGAATTTGCCCGTTTTTGCGAAAAGAAAAGGCTTGCGGATCGTTCTAATAGATTAATCCGAACAGAATGGTGATCCAGTTATTTCTCTTGGAGGCGGTACACGATGCAATCAAAAGGACGAGTTGTCGGTGGCATTTTTGTCGCCGGTGTGTGGTCGACGCTTTCTCTCTTCGCGTTCGCGGGTCAGAACCCGGCCAACATGCAGAACGGCAAGCCGCTGTTTGTTGAGCAGCCGGGCAATCTTCAGTTCACCGGCAGGCTGCTGGTGCGTCCTAATGGCGCGGCGAATAGCGATCTCGCTGTTCCGGGTGCCGCGGCAATCCGCTCGGCGATCGCGCGGGCCCGCCTGGCCCAGGACGGCATGCGCGTCGTCAAGTTCTATCCCGAAACCGATGAGTATCTGGTGGAAGTCACGCCGCAGGTTGCCGTGGCGCAAATGGTCCCGGGTGCACGGGGTCAGGACGAAAACGTTCGCGCCAAGGCCCTGCTGTCTACCGGAGACTACGAGTATGTCGAGCCCGATTGGCTGTGCTGGCCCGTCGCACTTCCGAATGACCAGTACGTCAACAGCATGTGGCACCTCAACACTATGAAGATGCCGCAGGCTTGGGATATCAGCACCGGTCTTTCCACTATCATCGTCTCGACCGTCGATTCGGGCGTGGACAAGGATCACCCCGATTTGGCATCGAGGCTGTTGCCCGGTTACGTCTCCGCCACCGGGCAGACCGAAGCCCAAGGCGGCAACGTGCAGGACGTAAACGGCCACGGCACCAACACGCTCGGTTGCGCCGGCGCGATCGGCAACAACGGGACAGGCGTCACCGGCATGGGCTGGAACTACAAGCTCCTGCCCGTTCGCTGCTCCGACAACTCCGACGGCACAGCCTCGCAGAGCGCCATTCTTGATGGCTCGCGCTGGGCCGCGAACAACGGCGCGAGGGTTGTAAGCGCGAGTTTCACGGGTGTAAGCAGCTCGGCGGTCAACTCCACCGGAACATACATCAAGAGCAAAGGCTCGCTCTTTCTGTATGCCGCAGGAAACGACAACATCAACTGGACGAGTTTCTCGTGGCCGGACACCATCGTGGTGGGCGCGACCAATCCCGGTGATACCCGTGCGAGTTTCTCCGGTTACGGCAACGGTGTCTCGGTCTTTGCGCCCGGCGTCAATATCCTGACCACCTTCGACGGCGGCGGGTACGGCTACAACTCCGGCACCAGTTTCGCCACTCCGCTTACCAACGGCGTCTGCGCTCTGATCTGGTCGGTGAATCCCGGTCTGACGCCGGATCAGGTCCAGACCATCCTCTACAGCTCGTGCGATCGCCTGGGTAACCTCGCGCTCACCTACCCCGCGAAGGATCCGGTTTTTTCATACGGCCGCGTGAACGCGCAGAAGGCGCTCCAGGCGGCGCAGGCCAGCATCGGCGCTCCGACCGCCGTTGCCGACAACACCGCGATCTTCCTGCCCAACACAAAGAACATGGACGTGCTCGTCAACGACGTTGACGGCAGCCTGCTCGGTCTTTCCATTCTCTCGTTCGACTCGACCACGACCCTCGGCGGCACGGTCACACGTCTGGTGGGCGCCGGTCCGAGCGGTCGTGATCTTCTGAAGTACACGCCGCCGGCCTCCATCCCGCCCGGATCACCCGTTCCGCCGGTTGATTCCTACTCCTACACGATCAAGAACACGGTCAACGCCGTCTCCACGGTGACCAACTCCATTACGCTCTTCGCCGGCGGCGATCTCAATCCCGCCAAGTTCCCGTCCAGCATCGCGGCGAAGGTTCGTGCTTCATACTTTGACCTTTCCGGCATCACGCCTCTGAACGCGCTTCCCTCCTTCGGCGAAACCCCGATGGTGGTCACTCGACTCGACTCCGTCGTGGTCGCCAACCCCGGCTCCACGAGCCTCGGTGGCCTGGGGCTCGCTTCGAAGGGCGGCATCGTCTATCGCGGCTACGTCAACATCACCTCCGACGACATCTATCGCTTCTACCTCAAGTCCGACGACGGCGCCCGCATGTACGTCGATGGCCAGCTCGTCGTCGACAACGACGGCCTCCACTCGCTCTTTGAAGACTCCGGCTTCCTCCCGCTCCAGTCCGGTTACCACAGCTTCCGGATCGAGTACTTCCAGGGCGATGATGCCGTCGCGTCGCTGGTCTTCAGTTACGAGTCATTCGGCGCGCTGGGCGGCGCTGTGATTACCAAGCGCACAATCCCGGCAACGGCGATTAAGCATTCCGACTGCCCCGCCGACTTGAACCTCGACGGCGTGGTTGACGATGCCGATTTCGTCGCTTTCGCAACGGCTTACGACGCCTACCTCTCCTTCGATGGCGACGTGGACTTCGATGCGAAAACCGATGACGCCGACTTCGTCATCTTCGCCGGCGCGTACGACGAGCTGCTCTGCCCCTGATTGCCGGCACCCTACCCCTGAACGCAACCGGCCGACCCCCAGTGGGTCGGCCGGTTTTTCAATGCGGGCGACAGGACTTGAACCTGCAAGGCCTTGCGGCCACGGGAACCTAAATCCCGCGCGTCTGCCAGTTTCGCCACGCCCGCCAAAGAGCTCTGCAATGGTACGGGGTACGTCGATTCTGCTCCGGAAGGCGCGAAACTTGCAGTCCGTTGGAATCCAACGCCGACGAATCGGAACAAGATCCGTGTACGCCGAACTCTTCCGGGGCCGCTTCCATGACTTCGCGTGAACAAATGGCTGTCTCCGTCGCACCCCTCTTTCTGCGCCTCGCGCTCAGCGTCACGTTTATCTGGGCCGGCTTGGGCAAAATGCTCGCCGACATGCCCGTCCAGGGTGAGAGCGCCGCCGTACTCGCCAACATGGGCGTCGGCGGGCTCCAGCGCGTCGCACAACCCGCCACCGCCTCTCCAGCCCCGGCGTCCGTTCCCAGCGCGACTCCCGCTCCCGCACCGACCAAGGAACCCAAGAAAGAACCTGCCAAGGCTCCCACATCAGGTCCGCCCGCATTGATGGTGGTTCTCGCCCAGCAGCCAACGTCCTCCGCGACCGCCAGCACTTTTACCGCTGCCGACTTCCCAAACGAGGTTCGGGTGATGCGGCTGTACGGCATCGCGCTGTTGCTCCACGACGCGGTTCAGGCCACCGACCGCGATGGTAAACCCGTGCGGTTCCCGCTGGCTCCGTCGATCATCGCGACAGGATCGTGGCCGGTCTGGCTCGCATGGAGCGCCGCATTGACGGAGTTGATTGGCGGGCTGCTGGTGCTCTTTGGCTTCTTCACACGCCTCGCCGCGCTCGGCTTGGCGGGCGTCATGGCCGTGGCGATCTGGCTGACGCAAATCGGTCCTGCGATTCAGACCGGCAACTCGACGCTCGGGTTTCTCCCCTCGCACCAGCCCTACGACATCGCCGCCTGGCAGACCCTGCTTTGGCAGTTGTGCCTGCTCTGCGCCGCCTTGAGCCTTCTCTTTGCCGGGGCCGGTGGCCTTTCCATGGATCGCGTCATCAGCGGCAGGCCGGTTCTGAACAAATCCAAGCCCGCCCCGGCCGCCAAATGAGGCGTAAGTCCAGCGCCTTGAATGACTTGACGGAAAAACTCAGTCCGCCGGGGTGATCGGCCGAAGTATCATTGCTTTCCGGACCTCTTTTCCCCATGACCAAACCCCGCCACAAAGCCAGGGCCGTCGCCCCTGCCGCAACGCTGCCGGCATGGGTGAAGCCCCTTGCAGCCCCGCTCGTGGTCTCCGCCGCGATCCATGTCGCCGTGGTGGTGACCTTCGTGGCGATGGACATCATTCCAGGCGAAAGCGGCCCCGTCGCGGCCCATGTTTCCGACGACGTTTCCACCTCGATCCAGTTGGCCCCAGCGCCTCCTGCCCTTCCACCCCCCGAGCCCGAGATGCAGGCCCCGGTTCCGGAGCCCGTCGCCGAAGTGCCGCCGCCCGCGCCGGAGCCCGAGAAGGCCGTTGAAGTCGCCGAAGAAAGCGCGTTCGAAACCGCGCCTGCGTCAATGCCCCCGCCGGTTCAGATTGTGACGAAGCCGCCGACGCAGGCGATTGCGCCTGCCCCGGCTCCGGCGTCGCCGGTGCCGGTCGTCGTGGCGAAGACCGATGTGCCGATTGCGGGGTTCGCCGGGGTGCAGGTGCGCAAGGCACGCCGAATTGTGTATGCCGTGGATGTTTCTGGTGCGATGGCTGCATGCCTCGACAGCGTTCTGCTGGAACTCCGGCGCTCGATCGGGCGTCTTGACCCCGAGCAGCAATTCCAGATCGTGTTCTTCCGGCAGGAACTGAGCGGCGAACAGCGCGCCGTCGCGATCGACGATCATGGCGGGCGGGCTTCGTTGCTGAGTGCATCACCCGAAAACAAGCGCCGCGTCGATCAACTCCTGCGATCGGCTCGACCGATGGGCCGTTCGGCTCCGCTCGTCGGCCTCAAGCGTTCACTCGAACTCGCGCCCGATGTCGTCTTCCTGCTGACCAGCAATATCCAGCGGAGCGATCAGAGCGCCGCGAGCGACGCGAGGATTCTGCGTTCGCTGGATGACCTGAACCCAATCAGCCGCGTGAGCGGACGCCGGCCCGTCGTCATCAAGACCCTCCAATTCGTGGAGGACGATCCCACCGGTCTCATGCAGTCGATCGCGGCGGCACACGGCGATGGCCCCGGCTCGTACGTCCAGCTCAAGGTTTCGGACATCGAGCGTCCGGACCGCTGATCGCGCCCCGCGGGCTGGTTTCACCGTCCGGGCGGCGGCTAAAATCCCTTCCTATGCCACACGTGATAGCCGAACCCTGCCTCGGAACCAAGGACACCTCCTGCGTGGAAGTGTGCCCGGTTGACTGCATCCACCCCACCAAAGCAGAGGCCGAGTTCGGGAAGTCGGATCAGTTGTTCATCGACCCGGACACCTGCATCGATTGCGGCTTGTGCGTGGACGAATGCCCCGTCAAGGCAATCTTCCCTCAGGAAGATTTGCCGGCGGAGTGGAACAAGTACGTGCAGGTCAACCTGGACTATTACAAAGCCAAGGGTTGATACGCGGCGGCCAGCGGACGTCCACCGAGAATCCGGAGCTGAATACACCCCTGCAAGGGCCCGTGCCTTGGTTTGGCTGCTTTACGCCGCAGGGGCGCAGGGCTGAGGGACCGGCGCTTGCGCGTGCGCGGGCTGCTTGGGCTTGGATGCCGACTTGCTGCGCTGCAGCCAGATTCCGACCAGCGTGAGGAACGCCCAGGGCCCCAGCAAGCGGGCGGGTTCTGCCGCCGCGTGTGAAGCGCCGGGGGTCTGCAAGATGATCGCGATCGTCAACCCACCAACGAGCAGCCCGGCGGCGCCGAGGCCTGCGGTCGAAAGTGAGGCGATGCCCCGGGGGAAGAGCAGCCCGAGCAGAATGCCGCCCATCGCGCCCACGGCCGTCGCGGCGGACACAAATACTTTGCTCTTTTCGGGGAGCGCCTCGTAGCGTGCCTTCACGCCGTCGCGCAGCACTGCGGCGGCTCCGCCATCGATCATCGACAGCGATTCAGTCTTTACGTCCGTCGCGGCGATCTCGCCCTTGAGCGTGCGCCGCCAGAGATCCGTGGCATCGCTTAGCACGGCCTCTTCGCTGGTGTTGAGCGCCTTGGCCTCAACGGGTATCGATTGTTCGTGCCGATCGAGGTACACGACTGATCCCGCCAGGGCAATCGCAGCCGCAGCAACCCCGGCGACGCCGGCGGTCACGATTCGGAAACTTAAATAACCGGCAAGCCCGCCTATGAGCGCGCCGCCGAGGAGACCGACGAAGGTCGAGGCGATCGGGGTTGCCAGCGCGCCGCCTGCCGCGGCACCAAGCGCGGCGCCGGTGAGCGTCAACGCGGGCCGAACCAGTCCCGAGCCTTTAAGCCAAAGCAGAAAGGCGAGAGCGGTGCCGAAAGCCAGCACCCACGGGGTCAGGGGCGTCACACCTTCGAAGAAGTGCGTAAATGAGTCGTGCGCGCCCGCGAGCCATTCGACGTGAGAGGATGTCTGTTCGATCGATTCCATGGGTACCAGAAGCAAAGACGAGGGGATATGAACAAACGGTTCTTAGGACCTTGCGTCGGCCAGTTTTGGGTTTGCCGGGCATATTTGCCGCAAACGGGCCGCCATCGCGGGGGATCGGCGGAAACGACGGTACGGTTGAGCCGATAATTGTGGGTCCGGCGGCGGTTTGCGCGGTCGGGTTTCAGTCGCCCTTGTGCCCCAACCTGTGCTCCAGGATGGGTGCGGGGCCTTTCTACAGAGAGACCGATGGCAAAGCGCGGAAAGAAGTCGGCCAAAGCGATCACGAGTGCCAAGACGGCCAAGTCTGCCGGCAAGAACGGCAAGAGCAAGCTCTCTGCGTCGGCACAGAAGCATTTGTCCGAGGTGCGAGTGAAGATCGACGCGATCGATAAGAAACTCGTCCACCTGCTGAACGAGCGGGCGGCGCTGGTGGTGAACGTGGGTAAGTTCAAGCGTGCGGCGGGGTTGCCGATTTACGCGCCGCACCGCGAAGCGGAAGTCCTGGACAAGGTGATCCACGCCAACAGCGGTCCGCTCCAGGATCGCACGCTCGAAGGCGTGTACCGCGAACTGATGTCGGGTAGTTTTCAATTGCAGCAGCCGCTGCGGATCGGATTCCTTGGGCCGCAGGGCAGTTATTCGCATGTCGCGGCGGTGCGTCACTTTGGCTCGTCGGTGGCGTTTGAGGATCTGCACGAGATCGCCGGTGTCTTCACCGAGGTGGCGCGCGGGCACGTGAACTACGGGCTGGTGCCGATCGAGAATTCGACCGGGGGCGGCATTGTTGAGACGCTGGATGCGCTGACCAAGATGCATTCCTCGTGCCATGTGTACGCGGAAGTTCAACTCGAAGTGCACCACGCGCTGCTTGCAAATTGCGAACCCAAGGATGTGCGCCGCATCCACAGCAAGCCGGAGGTGTTCAGTCAGTGCCGCCAGTGGCTGGCGACGCAGTATCCCAAGGCCGAGTTGATCCCGGCGGCGAGTTCGAGCCGCGCTGCGCAGATTGCCGCGGATGAATGCAAGAAGGCGCTTGAGATCGGCGCTGTGCCCGGTACGGCGGCGATCGGCAGTGATCTGGCGGGGCAGATCTACGGCTTGAAGACGCTGTTCTCGAAGATCGAAGACAAACTGAACAACATCACGCGGTTCTTCGTGATTACGCGGGCGAAGGCGGTACGCAGCGGCGACGACAAGACCAGCATGATGTTCATTACCGAGGACAAGCCGGGCGCGCTGGTGGATGTGCTGGCGGTTTTCCGGGATCGGGGCGTGAACCTCTCGCACATCGACAAGCGCCCGAGCGGCCGCACCAACTGGAGCTATACGTTCTTCATCGATGCGGTGGGGCACCGCGATGACCCGGCCGTGGCGGGTGCGATCGAAGAGGCGAGCGAGCACTGCCAGGAGTTGATCGTGCTGGGGAGTTACCCGCGGGCGAGAAGGATTTTGTAATTCACGGGCACGCCTGTTCGTGAAGAGACGCGTTCGTGCCCCAACGGGGCAGTTCAGGCAACGCCCCGCGTTCGAGCTTGCCCGAAGTTGGAGCGCCCTTTCAGGGCTCGGGAATTTGGCGGCTTTGGACCCAGGGCGTTGCCCTGGGCTGGGGCTGGGGCGCACCTTTGGTGCGTCAAGGGCGGCTTACGCGCGCTTCAAGGGCGCGCCAACGGTGCGCCGTGGGTGCGTCACCATGCATGGGAATCAATCCCAGCCGTAGCGCTCATCGAATTCGAGACCGGCGCGCGTCATGAAAGCGCGATATTCATCCTGGAACGAAACGCGTCTGTGGTGTTCGCGCTGGTTTGCGATGTAGGCTCGAGCTGAATCGAGGGTTGATTCACCGACACCGAATGCGCCGTATCCGGATTGCCAAGCAAAGGTAGCAAAGGGAGCGCCCTGCGTCTTGATCCATTTCGAGGACGGTTTTTTCACATCTTCTACGGCGTCGGCGACAGTAACGGTTCGGGAAAGGTCAAACAGGATGTGGATGTGATCTTCGACGGAGTTGATAAGGTGGGTTCGGCACCCCAAGTTGTTGAGTACGACTGCCATATAGCGATGCAGACTCTCGCGGACTTCGTCTGTGATGAATGGTTCGCGGTGCTTGGTGCTGAAGACGAGGTGAATCGGAACGCTCGCGAGAGATTGGGGCATGTCGGCATCCCTGTAAAAACAATTTGAGAGGAGGATTCAAAGCCCCGAAAGGGGCGCGTCAGCCAAAGCCCAGGGCAACGCCCTGGGAGTGAGGTTAACGGATGGCGAGCCCTGAATGGGCGACCAAATCGGTGTTGATGGGTAGGCGTGTTGCACGGGAACGCCGCCGCATTGGGGCGCCCTTTCAGGGCTTCAGAATTTGGGGGCTTCGGACCCAGGGCGGTGCCCTGGGCTGGGGCTGGGGCGCACCTTTGGTGCGGTCGGAGAACGCCTCGGATGCGCCCCTCATGCGTGGCGGTGGCTTCTGAATTCGCCGCTGGTGCGCGGCATGCTCTGCGCCACCGGCGTCCCGCACTCCGGACACCGATCCGATTTGAGATCAAGCAGGTTGTACTCGCACTTGATGCAGCGGGGTTCCGCGAGTTCGAGCAGGAAGATCAGCCCGCAGCCGGTGCAGCGCGAGGATCCGACATGGGCGTCGCACTTGGTTGCGCAGCGCGGGCAGACGATTCGAACGTTGGTGATTTCCTTGATCGCGCCGGAGTGGGTGACCAGCGCTCGCCGATTCGCGGCAAGGAAAATAACGATCGCGAGCAGACCGCACACCGAGATGATGCAACTCGCGGCGAGCAGGCGTGCAACGAAATCTTCTTCAAAGTCTGCGCCCCGGAAGCCGACTGTTGTGAGATTGAGATACGTCGCGAACGCGAAGGATGCGAGCACCATTCCCATCGTGCCCAGCGCGACGTATCGCTGGAAGCCCTTGAAATCGAGCGTGTTCAGGACGTTGCAGACACCGACCGCGATGCCGACAAACAGAGACTGCAGAAACCACATGGGCGGGTCGCTGAGCCGGTTCCAGATGCCCCAGAGGCCCATCGCCATCGCGAGAAGCGATGCGAACACTCCCAGCCAGCGCCAGGGCGCGCCGTGCTTGCCCAGGCCGAACAGGCACGCCGAGATAATGACGCCGCACCAGAAGATGAGCCATGCGCTCCCCCAGAGTTGCGCCTGGATCTCGTAGTTTCCCAGATCCGCGGCGTCGGCCCAGATCGCGAGGAAGCCTCCGGCAAAGCAGATCGCGGCGGACGTGAGCGAGACGAGCCCCGCGAGCCGGTTGCCCGGCTTGCGCGCGAGCGCCAAGGCCCCGAGCGCCGCACCGGCGCAGATGACATAGTGACCGGCCGTTCCCGCGAAGTACCACTCCCATTTGCGCAAGCCGAAGAGGCCGACCCAGATCGCGAGCAGAATGAGCAGGAATGCGGGTACTACCGCCACGAGCAGCGCGAGTCCGAAGGGTCGGGTTCGTTCGTGATCGAGACGCGACGAAGCCGGAAGGGCGACGGCGATCGTGATGGCGGCGGCAATCAGGGTGAGGGCGATGCGCCCCATGAAGTCGGTAGCGGGAACGAAGATCGTGGCGACGCCGGCGAGCGCGGCGAGGGCGATGAGCGCGAGCATGGCGCGGAGGAGTTTGCGTTGGAGGGTCATGAGTCGAGTCTACTGAAATGCAATTCATGGCGGCATCCTGCATTCGGTAGAATCCCTCGCGTGCCGGCGCTCAAGCCATATTCACAGTGGGATTACTGGTGGGTCGTTGAACAAACGAAGATGCAAAGGCGACGGCTTCGCTATCCGCCGCAGTTGGGCGTGCCTCGTTCAGCCCGGCAAGGGTTCCTCAGTTGGTGGCGGGATCGTGCCTGGGTGAGGTGGCTGATCGGCGCGGCCTTCCTCGTTTTGTTGTTCATTGGGACTTTGCGACTCGTTTCGAACTCGACCAGCGCGTGGGTGTTGATGGCAGGCATGGCGTGCTCCGGCGTCGCGGCGCTGGTCAGC
Source organism: Phycisphaeraceae bacterium (assembly GCA_019636565.1). Lineage (GTDB taxonomy): Bacteria > Planctomycetota > Phycisphaerae > Phycisphaerales > UBA1924 > JAFEBO01. Next base: position 45,331 of record JAHBXG010000023.1, on the reverse strand, counting down.
GTCTGGTGGAGCGGAGGCGGTGTGGACGGGCGCTGTGTTGCCGCGGCTCATCTGCGGGCTCGTTGTGCGCGGCACTGCGGGCCGAAGGAACTGGCATGGGAAATTGGCGAACGCAGGCGAAGCTGGAACGTGTTGATGACCGACATGCCTCAGAAGTTACGGAACGCGATCCTGCTGCAATCGACATCATGGCGATTAGTCCGTGCGCTATACCTGTTCGTATTGATGAGCGGTCCGCTGATCGGGCCGCTTCTGAACGCGCTCGGAGCCTCTGGACCGAGCGGGCCGACCCGAGCGAGTGCCCGCGGCAACATGATGTGGGCGTTCCTTCAGCAGGGCACACTGATCTCCTGCGTTCTTGTTTTCTTCGCTTGGCAGCACCTGACCTGGAATCGGATGAAAGCACGCCTTGGAGGCGCGATCGCCGGGCGCAGTTGTCCCGATTGCGGCTACCAAGTCGAGCAGGGGGTCGTCGTGAACACCGAGCCACACATTGAGATCGCGATTGGGCCCGAGCGGTGCTCGGAGTGCGGATGCCCGTGGCCACTGATCCCATCGGCACTCGGAACGGACTCCGAGCGATGGGAGCGGCGTCATTGAGTCGTTCGCTTCAGCCCGCCATCTTCGGATGCTGCGTTGTCGCGTTCTTTGCGACATGATCGAGCGCCCGGATCGTGGCTCCCGCCTTGTCGAGCAGATCTCGGAGTTGTTCGGCGGCCTGCATGCTCTGCTGGAGCAGGGGCTCGCTGAGTGCCGCGGGCTTGCCGTCGGGCCCGAATTTCACGCCGAGTTCTGCCGCGAGGGACTGGGCGTTCTCGTTGAGGCGGAGCAGGTGCTCGCCCAGGCGGGTGGTGTAGTCGTGGAAGGCCTGTGAATCCGCGCGCAACTGGTCGATGCGTCCTTCGACGATGCGCTCGATCTCGCGTGCGGCGTCCTTGCTTTTGCCGATGGTGTCCACCAGTTCATCGGTCTGCTTGAAGAGCGCATCGATCTTGTCGGCGCCTTCGAGGATGGCCTTGTCCATGCCGCGGCGGGCGATATCGACCTGCTGTTCGAGCGTGCCGAACTCGCCGGCCTTCGCGATGAGGCGCTCGTGTATTCGCGAGGCATCTTCCACAATGTCGGCGAGACTCTTGCCCGAAGTGCTCTGAGAGTCGGCGGTTTGCGCCACAGGCAGGCCGACTTCGGCGGCGTGATGCGGGCCGAGCAGGTTGGCCGCGGCGCGGCAGAGCTGCTCGAGGCGCTGCATGCCGGGGCCGCTGGCGACTTCGACTTCGAGCCGTGCGCGCCGAATGCGCTTATCGAGTTCGCGGACATCGTGCTCGACCTGTTCGTGGAGTGGTGCGAGCCTGTCTTCCATGCCCCGCACCATGTCGTCGAGTTGGCGCTGCACGGCGGCCTCGCGCTCGAGGATCAGTGATTCGCGGGCGGTGGCATCGGCGTGGCGTGCCTGGGCGCGGCGTTCGATCTCCGAAGCCTGCTCGGTCATCTCGTCGAGCCGACGCCGGACTATGGCTTCCACGGAGGCGGCGCGGGACTCGATGGATTGCATCGCATCGGTCTGGGCGCGGTCGAGTTCGGCGCGTTTGGTTTCGAACAAGCGTTCGAATTCGGCCGTCGCGCGGGCGAGCAGCTCTTCGCGCTCGGTGATGCGGGCGTGTGCCAATTGCACCGTCCGCTCGCAGGCGAATTCGAACTCCGTGGCCTGATTGCGGACAAGCCCAGCGAGGTTGTCCTTGATCAACCCTTCGAGGCGCGACGGGTCGCTGGTCAGGCGCGCCACCGAATCGGCGGTCTGCTCCGCGCGGGCGATCCGCTGCTCGAGGGACGGAAGCACCTTGCCCGCGGCATCCAATCGAATCTGCAAGTCACGGGTGAGCGACTGCACCGTCTCGCGAAGAGTTCGGACTTCGGTGCTCGTTACTTCCAGCGTGCGTCCGTGCCCGCTGGCCTCGCGGATGAGTTGCTGAAGCGTGAGGGAGTATTCCTCAAACGTGCGTCGATCGACCACGCGGGGCGAGACGAAGACTTCGGAGATCGTCTTTTCGGCGCCGGGGAACGTGCGCGCCACACCTGATTGGCCGGCGGGAGCCGGTGAAGCGGAGACCGAACTGGCTGTGTGCGCAGGCATGAACGACTCTGAATCGGCAATGCGTGCGCGTTTTCTGGCGTTTTTCGGACGCGAAAGGGCATGACAAACCTGTGCGACCGTCCGGGCGGTTGAAAGGGGTTGCACGGTCGCCTCTCTACACTGCCTGCATGAGTGCCGGTCGATCGCCAAAACGCGGGGGGGATGGTTCGCACGGAGGGGGTAGTGGTGGGGGCGGGGGAGTGAAGGTGCGCCTTCAGCGGGTGCTGGCCGAGGCCGGCGTGGCGGCTCGGAAGCAGTGCGAGCGACTGATCGAGACCGGGCACGTCGAGGTGAATGGCGAGCGGGTGGAAAAACTGCCGGTGTTCGTCGATCCGAAGGAAGACGACATCCGGGTCGACGGCAAGCGGATCAAGCCGGCCACGCGCCACGTCTATCTGATGTGGCACAAGCCGGCGCGGGTCTTGGCGACGCCCCCGATGGACGAGATGGAATCGCGTCCGACCGTGTCGGACTATGTGGATCACCCCACCGCACCCCGCCTCTTCCCGGTGGGGACGCTGGGGTTTGAGGCATCGGGCCTGATGCTCCTGACCAGCAACACCAAGGCGGCCACGCTGCTTTCGCATCCGCGATCCAAAGTGGAGAGGATCTACAACGCCCGCGTGAAGGGGACGCCGACCGGCGCAGCCCGAAGCAAACTGACCAAGGGCGTGCAGGTGCTCATGCCCGAACGGGGGCGGGAGGGACCGGACGGCTCGTTCGGACGCGGGAAGCGCGGAGACGGCAAGACGCAACCTCGCTCCGGCACGCAGCCTCAGCGAAAGGGCATGGATCGCGGGTTCGACCGGGCCGAGCGCGAGAAGGATCGACCGAAGATGAGGCGGGTGAGGCTCGAGATTCGCCTGCTGGACCCAGCCAAGCGCGGCAAACCTGTTGCGCCGGAAGATTCGGCGGCCGGGAACACCAGCATCGAGATACTGACAACGGAGCCGCGCGACGAGTATGTGGCTCAGGCGATGCACCTGGTCGGCCATCCGGTGCGGAAGTTGGCGAGGCTGACAATCGGGCCGCTGACTCTGCGCGAAGTCGGGCCGGGGGCCTGGAGGGAACTCGATCGCGAGGAAATGAAGGCGCTTCGCGCGTTTCTCGACGGCCTTGCGGCGCAGAGTGGCATGAAGATCTCGAAATCGGGCGGTGGCGGGCGGGGCGGGGCTTCGGCCGGCCCCGGGAAACGCAAACCCCGAGTGGTGGGGGGACGCAGCAGCGTTGCGGCTTCGAAGGAATCCGCGAACGTGGCGGCACCGCAATCCCACCAACAATCGGAAGAAGAGCCCGGGATCAATCCTGAAGACTTTGAATGATTAACGAGAGGGCGGGAATCGGGGCGTGGTGAAGAACAGGACGGCATGACTCAAGCCAACGGAAAAAACGGGAACGCCTGGCAGAAGCCGACCAACCCGCCTCGGCGGCATTGGGCTCTCGATTACGTGTTCAGCACCATCGGCTGGCCCACGGATGAGGACGATCGCCCGGACCTTACCGCGATCCAGGCACTCAACCTCCCCCCTGGCACCAAGCCGAGCACGCTGCACCTGCTGGGGGTATCGGTATCGGGTTTCTACAAGGCACAGATGCCGCTCATGGCGGCGGCGCTGGCGTATCGCACGATCTTCGGGTTGGTGCCTGTCTTGATCATCATTCTGTCAGTGCTGGGCGCCTTTGCGCAGGAAAGCAGCATCAAGACGGCAGTGGACAGCGCGCTGCGCTATACGGGATTGAGCGAAGTTTTCCAGATTCGCGAGTCGGAGCACGTGCAGAAAGAAGGCGAGCAGCCCACGCCGGCGGAAGTCCTCCAGGTCCCCCCCGTGAAGCCAGATGAAACCGGCACGGTGCCGGTCGGGATTCTGCCGGAAGCGGCGCCCGAGCCCCCCGCCGGAAAACCGGTGGTGCCACGCGAATGGGTGGATGAGTGGATCAAGTCGCTCTCCAGCGGCGTGAAATCGATCAGCTTTACAGGAGTCGGCATCGCGGCGCTGCTGCTGCTGATATATGCGGCGGTGTCGATGGTCGTGGAAGTCGAATACGCGTTCAACAGGATCTACGAAGCGCAGGCCGGCAAGAGCTGGGCCCGTCGGATCATGCAGTACTGGACTCTGATGACTCTGGGCGTGGTGTTCCTGCTCGGAACCTTTCTGCTCGGAAACAAGATCGACGCCAAGATGCAGTCCTTCATCACGAGCAACGTTCAGGGACCGGTCGCCACGTTCTTGCTCCAAATGCTCAGCAACGTGATTCAGATCTGCATCACGGGCATCATCCTGCTGGTGGTGTATTTCACGGTGCCCAATGCGCGGGTGCGGATGATTCCGGCGGCGGCCGGCGCGTTCTTTGCGGCGGTGAGTTGGGAAGTCCTCAAGTACGCGTTCCGCGAGTATGTGCGGTTCGCGATGCAGCCGACCAGTTCGTATTCTCGCTTCTACGGGTCGCTTGCGCTGTTGCCTCTGTTTCTGTTCTGGATCTACTGCACGTGGTTGATCGTGCTTTTTGGTTTGCAGATTGCGCGCTCGATCCAGTTGTTCTCGCGCCTGCGCTCGCTCGGGCCGAATCTGTTTGCCCTCGCCGCGGCACGTGGCCCGCAGGAGCCCGCGATCATCGATTCGGGCGTCATTGTTCCGATCATGATCGGCGTCGCCAAGAACTTCGACGTCGGCAAACCGTCCTCGGCGTCCACGCTGAAGAACGAAGTTCATCTCAACGAGGCCGTGCTCGCCGAGGTGCTGCGCCAGTTGGCCCGGGTCGGGCTGCTGCTTCCGGTGCAAGTCTCTCCGCCGGAGCGACGAGGAGCGATTCTGCTCCCCGGGTCGGTTTCTCACGACGAAGAATTCTTCACCCTGGCCCGGTCGCCCACGCAGATCCCCGTGGAGCAACTGCTGACGCTGGGTTATTCGTTGAGCGATGGCGTGAACGCTCTCGGCCCGGATGCGGAGAAATCTTTGCCTCCAGCCCTCGCGCGGCTCCGTATCGCACAGAAGGACGCGGCAAAGGGCATGACCTTGGCGGATCTGCTCGCGCCGGGGACTGTGCCTCCGACGGCATCCGTCGTGGCACCCCCAGCAACTGCCCCAGGAGTGGCTCCGGCATGAAGAAGTCTTGGCGTATCGGACAGATTGTGTCGTCTCTCTGCATCATCGCGCTTGGTGGTGCCGCGGGCTGCTACGAACGGGTCGTTCGCGCCGAAGGACTCGGGGCCCAGGGCATCGCCGTGCAGAAGCCATATCGCAGTGAAACCGCGCTCGACAGGGCTGTCTTCCCCGAGCCGAAAAAGAGCGATAGCGGCTATTACTCCGCGCCCAACAGCAGCTCGGTCCCGACTCCGACGGCCCCCCGCTGATCGCCGCTACGATGGGGAAAGGGAACGAAGCATGGGAATCGAAGCGGCACTTCCGAACGATTGGGTCCTGACCACGCAGTTCAAGCGCGTCGTCAACTGGGCGCGCCGAAACAGCATGTGGCCCATGCCCTTCGCGACGGCCTGCTGCGGCATCGAACTGATGGCAACGGCCTCCAGCCGCTACGACGTTGCCCGATTTGGCATGGAGCGCATGGGTTTTTCGCCCCGCCAGGCCGATCTGATGATCGTCGCCGGGCGTGTGGGCATCAAGATGCTTCCGGTCCTGCAGCGGATCTACATGCAGATGACCGAGCCCAAGTGGGTGATCAGCATGGGGGCGTGCGCCTCCACCGGCGGGGTCTTCGATACCTACGCCACCGTGCAGGGGTGCGATCAGTTCATCCCGGTGGATGTGTACGTGCCGGGCTGCCCTCCGCGCCCGGAACAATTGCTTGAGGGAATCATGGCCATTCAGCGGCACATCGATCAGGAGGGAATGCCCCCGACCGATGGCACCGGCAGGCGTGTCCCGCTGGGCATTATGGTCCAACCCAACCAGCAATTGAGGCCGCAGCCCGTGGGGCTGACGATTTCTTGAACTGCTCTTGATCCTTTGTTACATTTGTTGCAAAGGAGCCCGCGCCAGCCGGGAATTGTGCATGCCCAGATCAACGAATTCGTTGGCGACGTTGGCACTTGTATTGGCGGCGCAGCTCATTGCACCCGCGGTTTCGTGGTCGCAGTCGCCCGCGACGGATACCAGGAGGACAGCGCGGCCGGCGCCGAATTCCCCGGCAAAAAAGCCCGCGGCAGCCAAGCCCGGCGCCAAACCGTCATCAAAGTCTGACACGCCCTCTGCCGCCGCGAAGAAATTCGCGGCCGACAGCATGGCGTCCTTGCTGAACGGCGAAGACGCCAAGGAAATCGAGAACAAACTCGATGCGGAACTCGTGCGTCTCGCGGAGGAGGCGGATCCGGTCGCGGATGTGGAAGCGTTCTACGCGATCGCCAACGCAAGCCGTTCTGCCGCGCTGCTCTCGCGATCGTCGGACAAGGTCGTGCGCGAAAGCCTGATCGCAGCGTTTCAGAAGGCTCCCCGTTTCATGAATGAGTTGGCGATGGCGATCAGCCCGAAGGACGACATTGAGAAAGTCGCGGCACTGGCGTCGAAACTCTGGCGTGTAGAAGGTGCGCGCCTCGACGAGTTCGCAACTCTTGGCGCAGCGATTTGCGTCGTGCACGACCGTGAGGTGTTCGAGCAGGCGAACGAGAACAGGGTCACGGCGGATGATCCCATCAAACTCTTCGCGTTCTTTGCCAACAACGCAGGTCGATTGCCCCTGGGCTTGAAAAACGTGCCGGTGCAACTGCTCGTGCTGGTTGTGAACACCACGGCGAAGGTGCCAGAGCTGGAATGGGCCCTGAACAAGTACCGGGGAGACCGGAACATCGGTCGCCGGTTCTTCGACATCAAATACGACTACGACCACTTCCTGACCGGCGCTCCCAAGAAGGTGACCACCAACGGACTGACATTGGCCAATATCGCCCAATACGGCGGTGTCTGCATTGATCAGGCGTACTTTGCGGCCAACGTGGGCAAGGCCAGCGGGATTCCGGCAGTGATCATGACCGGACGGAGTTCCGAAGTTGGGCACGCGTGGGTGGCGTTCCTCATTTGGAACGGGCAGACCGCCCTATTCGACACCATGGCAGGCCGCTACCCCGAATATCGCGCGGTGGTGGGGTATATCGAAGATCCACAAACGGGGGAGCGGGTTTCTGAAGCCGAACTGGGGCTTCGCGCCGCGCTCGCGCTCACACCTTCCGACAAGCGCCAGCGCGCCACCGCGCTTGAGGATGCGGGCTACTCGCTCGCCGGCAAACTCCTGCCGAAGGACGAGGCTCTGGCAACCGACGCACAGGGAAAACCCATCCACGCAAAACTCACGCCCGAGATGGTGCAGCGAGTTCTTGCCATCGCGGAAGCGGCCGCCAACCTCAGCCCCGGATCCGCTGCGGCTTGGAGGCTGGGGGTCGCCATCGGAGTGAACGGAAGCTGGTCGGTCGAACAACGCAACCGCTGGGGCGAAGCGATTCTCAAGACTCTTGGAAAGAGCTACGGCTCGTTTGCGGTGCAGTGCCTGATCGCGGTCATCAAGTCAACAGACGACCTCGAAGAGCAGAACAAGATGTGGAACTGGTTGTTCCAGGCCATCGCGCACAACGGCGATCTCGCATCGATCGTCCGTTTCAATCAGGCCGAGATGTTCGAGGAAGATCACAACCCCGGCAAAGCGTGGGAGTGCTACGACTGGATTCTGAAGCTTTACGCCGACACCAGCCCCATGGCCGTCGGCGCCGCGCAGAGATTGTTGATTCTGCTGAAGGACAACGGAAAATCGCTCGGCGAGGGCGCGAAGATCCTGGGTTCGGCATGGAGCCGCACCACGCCGCCGAGTTCATTGAACCCGGCATTCGCCAGTCAGTCGAACTGGTTTCGGATCGGCAAGCTCTATCGCGTCGCGCTTCAAGATGCCGGGCAGACCGACGAAGCAGCCCGCGTGAGCGCGAAACTCGGAATCAAACCCTGAGATTGGTGAATCGGCCGCCGTTCGCAAAGGCCCGAGTTCCGCCGCGGGCCTGGCAAATCGACTACTTGTCCGCGACGTTCAGGCTGCGTCCGACCTTGCGCTTGCGGTTCATCATCTTGCGGCCGTGTGTCGTCTTCATCCGGGCCCGGAATCCGATGGCGCGCTTGCGTTTGATGCGGCTGATGCGATGGGGGTAATGCATGGCGTACCTTCGTGCCCTTCAACCATCCGCGACCGCGAAGGCCTGAGAGAGCGTTTTTGCAGGGCCATGACAATAGACCTACAAGTCGAACCTCTCCACCCGCCGGGTTTCGATGTTTGATTTTTGTTTGGCCTGATTCCGCTTTTCTCTTGGCCGTGGCGTGTCTTTCCGATACCATCGAAAAGGCCCCGAGGAGAGGGGCCGCTGGTCGTGCGCCCGGGGTTCCCCGGGCAATCGGGAGCGACCGGCTCGCTGGCCGTTCCGCCGCCCCGGGGTTCCTTGGTGGATCCCAATCGGCGTGCCGAAACGACCGTCGAGCCATCGCTGCCGAACGCAGTTTCGAGAGAGATCGCCGGGTGTTCACCCGCGCGCTCTCCGATGCTGGGCGTCCATGCCCGGAGCGTTTGTTGATGGCCCCGATGGATGACAACACCCGTAACCGACTCGAACAGCGCATCGGCCATCATTTCGCCGATCCATTGCTTCTCGATCGCGCGCTGATGCACGCTTCGCTCGTCGATGCTCGCGTCGAATCCAACGAACGCATGGAGTTTCTCGGCGACGCGGTTCTCGGCATGGTCGTCTGCCAGCGCGTCTTCGTGCACTTCCCCTCGATGCTCGAAGGCGAGATGACCAAGATCAAGTCGATGGTCGTCAGCCGCCAGAGTTGCGCCGCGATCGCCAAGGAAATGGGCCTCCCCGCGTGCCTTCGCCTCGGCAAGGGCATGAAAGGGGGCGAGCAGCCTTCTTCCCTCGCCGCCGCGGCATTCGAGGCCGTCATCGCTGCTGTCTTCCTGGACGCGGGGCTTGAAGCCGCGACCAACTTTCTTGCCCCGCTCGTCGATCCCTTCATCCAGCGCGCCGCGGCCAGCAACCACCAGCAGAACTTCAAGAGTTTCCTCCAGCAGCACGCCCAATCCGTCGGGTTGGGCTTGCCTTCCTATCCGGTTCTCGACGAAAAAGGCCCCGATCACAGCAAGTGCTTCAAGGTCTGCGTTGATATCGGCGGCAAGCGATTCCCCGAGGCCTGGGGCCAGAGCAAGAAGCGTGCGGAGCAGCTCGCGGCACTCATCGCCTTGGTCGAACTCGGTGCCATGACGCGGGAAGCCGCGGAAGAGGCCGCGCGCCAGGCCGGCCTCGTCGATCTTCAGGAAGAATTCGCACCGGTGAAGTGAAACCACGACGACGGCCGATCAGCGGGTGGGCCGGTTCGCAGGAAGGGGGCGCGGAATTGGCCGGCGTCCATTTCCTGCTGCTATCAAGCCGTCACGACCGTCGAATGCCGTAGGCTCAACCGCTTGCCCCGAACCCTGAACCAGATTGTGCTCGCCGGATCACCCTCGCGTGCGGGCGCCTGGGATGCATTCAAAGCCATTGTCCGACCGACCAATCCGGCTTGGCTGACGGTGTTGGCTTCCGTTGGCCTCTCTCTTCTGGGCGTCTACGGCATCGATCTCGCCCGTCAACTTCGGGGCGATCCCGGCGCTCTCGCCGGGCTCGATCCCGTCGCGATCAAGCAGTTGATCCTGCTTGGCGTCGGCATCGTCAGCGCCGTGCTGATAGCTCTGCCCGACTACCGCTGGCTCAGTTACGTCGCCATGGCGATCTCGGTCCTGGTGCTTGGTTTGTTGATCTTCCTGCTCATTCCCGGTGTCCCCGAAGCGCTCGTCCGCCCACGCAACGGCGCACGAGGCTGGATCAACCTTGGCGTCTTCGACATCCAGCCCAGCGAATTGGCCAAGATCGCCTTTGTTCTTGTGCTTGCAAACTACCTGCGCTTCCGCAGCAACCACCGGCGCCCGGGCGGCTTGATTCCGCCTGCGATCATCGCCGGCATTCCCATCGGCCTCATCACGCTGCAGCCGGATCTGGGCAGCGCGATGATGTTCGTGCCCGCGCTCTTTGCAATGCTTCTGGCGGCAGGGGCCAAGAAGCGCCACCTCATCCTCATCGTGATCGCCGCGGCGATGGCCGCGCCGCTGAGCTATCCGCTACTCAAACCGCACCAGAAACAGCGCATCAACGGGCTTCTCGCCCAGTTCCAGGGAAACAAGCGGCTCGATCAGGACATCAATTTTCAGCCCATCACCGCCCAGTCGCTCGTCGGGGCCGGCGGCATCTCCGGGACGGTCGACGAGCGATCGCGCGCGCTCGTGCACTTCAGCCGCCTCCCCGAGCGCCATACCGACATGATTTATTCGGTCCTGGTGAATCGTTTCGGGCTGATCGGAGGCATCGTTGTTGTCGGGCTTTACGGGCTGTGGATCGCCGGAGCTCTGCTGACCGCCGCGTTCGCCAAGGAACCTTTCGGCCGGCTGATCGTCGTTGGCCTTTCCACCTTTGTTGCGACGCAGGCAATTGTCAATATCGCCATGAACGTCGGACTGCTGCCCATCGTCGGCATCACGCTGCCCTTTGTCTCCTACGGAGGTTCCAGCCTCATCGCCAGTTGGCTCATGGTCGGCCTGATTTTTTCGGTCAGTGTGCGGCAATCCCGCCTGCCCCAGCGCAAGAGCTTTGAATACTCTGACGACGAGTGAAACCGCAGCACCCTGCTCAGAACCGCGAAAAGTTGGATGTCAGCAAGGCCGAGGTGCGCCCGCTTACGCCGCCACCCGAGTTTCTTGCCGCGGCAAAGTCACTCGGCATCGAATTCGAACCGGGCGAGGTCGAAAACCTCGGTCTTTATCTCGCCCTGCTCCTCAAGGCCAACGAATCGCAGAATCTCACCGCCGTGCGCGACGCCTCGGAGGCTTGGAAGCGCCACATCCTTGATTCATTGACGCTGCTCGGCGCAATCGCCGAGTTTCCTGACGGCTCTCGTGTGATCGACGTCGGCAGCGGGGGCGGCCTTCCCGGCATGCCGCTGGCGATCGTGAGGCCCGGAATCAAGTTCACCCTGCTCGAAGCCACGGCCAAGAAGTGCGATTTTCTCAATCAGGCCATCGCCCGTCTCGGACTCAAGAACGTCGCCGTCCTCCAGGGGAGGTCCGAACGAATCGCGCACGACCGCGGCGCTCGCACCGATCAGTTCGGCACCGTCACCCACTCCGGCGGCCAGCGCGAGGCGTACGACGCCGTCGTGGCACGCGCTGTCGGTCGGCTGGCGACACTCGTGGAACTCACCGTGCCTCTTTGCAAAATCGGCGGCAGCATCCTGCTCATAAAAGGCGAGAAAGCCACCGAAGAACTTCAGGAGGCCGAGCACGCGCTCCACCTGCTCAAGGCCGTGCACGTCGAAACTATCGAGACTCCGACAGGGCGAATCGTCATCCTTGAAAAGCGAAGCGCCACCCCGCGCGATTACCCCCGCGCCGACGGCGAGCCGGCACGTTCGCCCCTGGGTGTGAAGCGCGCGTGAAGCGGAGTGCGCCTCAAGGGCACAAGAAATTGTCGTACGCGTTGGCGAACAGCACAAAGTCTGCATCATCCACGTAGCCGTCGCCGTTCATGTCGGCCGGACAGCCCGGGGGCATGTTCGCGTCGGCGCAATCGAAAATGTCGTACGCGCCGGCGAAGTCAACAAAGTCGGTGTCGTCCACCACGCCGTCGCAGTTGTTGTCGCCGATGCAGATCGCCAGCACACCCGGCGGGCTGTCGGTGAATCCGCAGACATTCGACACGCGGCACTTGTACCGCGTCGAATGCGCCGCCTTCAGCGTCATGTTCGGCGCCGCCACGATCTGAAACGAAGACGAGGTCGCGCCGCTCACGATGCCGCCCGCCACGCCGAACGAAAGCACCGACGGTCCGTTCGTCAGCGGCAGCCAGTTGTTGCTGTTGACGGGGCTTTCAAAGTACCACTGGTGCGAATAGGGTCCGTTGGCAGGAACCTGCCCCGTCACAACCCATCCTCCCCCGTTTGGCGGACAGATTGAGAGCGGCAGCGGATTCGGCCAGGGGATGGGATTGCCGGTGTGCACCGTCACGCTCCAGATCGGCGACTGGGAATCGGTGCAACCGCCGCTCACGATGCAGAAGTAGTTGCCGGCGACATCGGTATTTCCGGGATTGAACGCGAGAAAGGGCGATTGCGCTCCCGTGATCACCGACCCGCCGCCGGTGAGACCATTGAGAATCAAAACAGAAGTCTGGCCGACTTTCTTATACCACTGGTAGTGAAGATTGATGGAGGGGTGCGGGGCGACGGCCGTCACGCTGAGGAAGCCGAACGATCCCGCGCAAAATTCGGCGGGACCGGATGAGTTTTGGAAGATCTTCGGTGCGCAAACCGGCGGCAGATCGCGTGCGACCCAGCCCCGGGGCTGGCCGAGGTAGGAGCCATTTCCGCAGAGTGCGGTGCCATCGGCGCTGATGCCCGTGACGGTGGTGAGCGTGAAACCGGCCATATTCACGCCCAGCGTGGGGAGATAGGTATTGAGATCAACGAGCCCGGACCATCCGGTGCTGAGCATGGCGACTTGCTGGGCGTTCTGGTTGATGGCTGCACCCGCGATGACGCTGCCGTCCGAGCTGATCGCGTTGGCTTGGGACCACGCTCCCGCCGGCGCTCCGGAAATCAGGCCCATGTCTTCCATACCGAACGCGGCAGTCCAGCGAAAGGCATGCGGGGCTTGGATGTTGCCGACATCGCCGAATCCCGCCGCGGCCTGACCATTCGCACTGACGGCGCGAACGTACGACGTGGACCCTCCGGGCAGATAGCCAAGAGTTTGAACAGTGGTCGGAGTCGGCCAAAGAAGCGCGGTGCCCCAGTAGTTGAGACTGAACGGACCCGCCGCGATGCCCCCCGCATAGTCACCGATGCACACGCTTCCGTCAGGCGTGATCGCGGTCGCTATGGAATACACCCCGGCACCGGGGAGCGGAAGATTCGCAACACCTGCGCTGGTCCAGCGGAAAGCGCGAGGCAGATAGCCCGTCAACTGACGGTCGTAGGAACCGATGACCACGGCTCCGTTGTCGCTGATGCCGTACGCGCGGGCGTCACCCAGCGGAGGGCTGGTCGGGAAGCCGGTCAACTGATTGATACCGCCCGCGAGACTCCATCGGAAGGCGACCCCCGGAAACGTGCTGTTCTGGTTGTACCCCGCGATCCACAGGCCGTTGGTGCTGATTCCGTAACCCTGACTCCAGATGCTGTTTGGGAGCAGCGGGAGGCTCTGCAAAGACCCCGGCGCCGTCCATCGGACAGCGAGTGACGAGTTTGTCGCCGATTGACTCGCGCCGACCACGATCGAGCCGTTGGAGTTCAGCCCTGCCGCGTTCGAAAGGTTTCCTCCCGGCAAAACGCCGATGCTCGTTATGTTTTGTGCCCCAGCACCGGAAGCCAACAAGCCCGCAACGCTGACCCGGATCACGCGCGTAAACATCGATTGCTCCTGGAGGCGCCCGTGCCTCATTTCAGATGTGGCCATTCTCCCAGTTTTCTTGGCCGGGCTCAATCAAATTGTCCTCCGAATCGAATTTGTTCGTATTCTGTCTGAAGCAGCCGGAGAGAACCTCGGCGTGGAGCACGGTTATTCTGTCGATCCCGAGGCATGCGTCCGCCGCACTTCTCATCGCGACACTTTTCTGCTGAGCCACCATGAGCGAAAACGTCCAGACGTTATTGAAAGAGACCCGCAAGTTTCAGCCTCCGATCGCGGAGAGCGTGGGCTTCGAGAAGTGGCACGTCGAATCTCTCGACGAATACAAGAAACTCCATGCACGGTCGATTCAGCAGCCCGAAGCCTTCTGGGCCGAAGAAGCCCAGCGTCTCTCCTGGTTCACGCACTGGGATCATGTTCTCGATTGGGCGCCGCCGGATGCGAAGTGGTTTGTCGGCGGCAAATTGAACGCATGTTACAACTGCGTCGATCGCCACGTGCAATCAGGGCATGGCGATGAGTGCGCTCTGGTGTGGGAAGGCGAGCCGGTCAACCCGCGCACCAATCACCCAGCGCCGGGAAGCGACTACGCGCACGAGCCGGAGATTCGGCGCGTCACCTACCGCGAACTCGAGGAACAGACCAGCCGAATCGGCAACGCCCTCAAAGAACTCGGCGTGAAGAAGGGCGATGTCGTCACCATCTACATGCCCATGGTGCCCGAACTCGCGATCGCTTTGCTCGCGTGCGCCCGCATCGGCGCGGCACACTCGGTCATCTTCGGCGGCTTTGCCCCTCACGCGATCAGCGAACGCGCGATCGACGCCAACTCCAGGGTCATCATCACCGCCGATGGCGGTTACCGTCGTGGCGACGTGGTCCCGCTTCAGAAAAACGTCGAAGATGCCGTCAAACAACTTTCAGAGAAGGGTCACCACGTCGACCATGTGCTGGTACTCAAGCGCACCGGGCACGAAGCGCCGAGTCATCGATTTGAATCCGGAACCATTCCGGCCTCGATCAAGGCGGCGGACCCGAAATCGACGACGAAGTTCCACTGGTGGCACGAGATCGCGGAACGCGTCTCGAGCGCCTGCCCGTGCGAATCAATGGACAGTGAGGACATGCTCTTCCTGCTCTACACCAGCGGCAGCACCGGCAAACCCAAGGGCATCGTGCACACCACCGGTGGCTATCTCGCCTACGTCAATACGACAGCACGCCTCACCTTCAACCTCGTCCCCGATTCCGGTCAGTTGTTCTGGTGCAGCGCCGACATCGGCTGGATCACCGGGCACTCGTATGTGCTGTACGGCCTGTTGACCAACCGCATCCCGACCTTGCTCTATGAGGGCGCGCCCAACTTCCCCGACAACGGGCGCTTCTGGGACATCATCGCCCGCCACAAAGTCACGCAGTTCTATACAGCGCCCACCGCCATCCGCACGTTCATGAAGTGGGGCACCGAGTGGCCGGACAAATACGACATGTCGTGCCTGTGCATCCTCGGCACCGTCGGTGAGCCGATCAACCCCGAAGCATGGATCTGGTATCACGAGACTATCGGCAAGAAGCGCTGCCCGATTGTGGATACATACTGGCAGACGGAAACCGGCGGTCACGTTGTCACGCCGCTGCCCGGCGCAACACCAACCAAGCCGGGTTCGTGCACGCTGCCCATGGTGGGGATTGATGCGGCGATCGTGAATGAAGCAGGCGAGGAACTGGGTGCCAATAAGGGCGGTTTGTTCGTGATCCGCCGCCCCTGGCCCGGCATGCTCCGGGGCGTGTACGGCAACCGCGAGCGCTTCATCAGCAATTACTGGGGACGCATCAAAGACCCCAAGACCGGCACGCCGTACTACTTCAGTGCAGACGGCGCGCGACGGGATGAGGACGGCTACTTCTGGGTGCAGGGCCGCGTGGACGATGTGATCAAGGTCAGCGGCCACCTGCTGGGCACCATGGAAGTCGAGAGCGCACTCGTAAGCCACTCCGCCGTTGCAGAGGCCGCCGTCGTTGGAGTGCCGCACGAGATCAAGGGCAGCGGCATCGTTGCGTTCGTCACGCTCAAGTCCGCGTGGGCCAAGGACAACCCCGGACGCCAGCCCGATGACAAACTCCGCGCCGAACTAACGTCGCACGTCGCCAAAGAGGTGGGGGCGCTCGCCAAGCCCGACCAGATCCGCTTCGCCGAAGGGCTACCCAAGACCCGCAGCGGCAAGATCATGCGACGCCTGCTCCGCGATGTGGCCGCGGGAATTGAGAAAATCACTCAGGACACCACAACCCTCGAGGATTTCTCAGTCGTGGCCAAGTTGCGAGCCGACGAAGAATGACGAGTGAATATCCGGGACACCACGATCCGGCGCACCGCGTTCCCGCTGCTCGCCGCGGCGTGTTCGCTGGCTGTTCTCTCTGGTTGCTTCACGCCCTTTGATCTTGCCGCCAACGCCGGGCTCGGTGTTGCCCAGGCCGGCACGAGCACGTTTATTCAGGGAACGCTGCAGGCCGCATTCGACAAGCCGATCGACCGCGTGCTCGAGGCCTCTCGGCGAGCTCTCACCGATCTCGGCTACGAAATCACCCGGGAAGATTCGGGTACGCATTACGCCCAACTGCAGGCGGCACAAGCCGACGACAGCAGCATCGTGGTCAAACTCCGAAAGAGCAGCGAAACCGTGACCGGGCTTTCGATCCGCGTGGGCTTGTGGGGCGATAACGCCGTCAGCCGCCTGATTCTCGCCGAGATCGAGAGAGAACTCGCAGCGAACGCTCCGGCCCCGCCCCCGGAGGTACAGAATCGCTGATTCCTACAATGGAACACGGCTCGCACGTCGTGCCCGAGCCCACCGAAAGGAACGCGCTCTTTGTCGGCATCTCCGCACAGCCCATTCGATTCGACCGACGCCTCAAGCGATATTCGCGAAGAGTTGATCGAAGCGATCCGGGGCGATGGCGACCACGCGGACCAGTCGCCCGGTTCGATTGAGGGTTCCGCGCCTCCGCTTCCGGCGCTGTTCAGCGGACCGCGTGTGTGCGTGGCCCTGCCGCTCTACAACGCCGGCGCCGATGCCGTGCGGGTGCTGGATGAACTCATCGAATTTGCCGCCGCCACGCCCAATTGGGAGTTCCTGTTTGTGGACGACGGATCCACCGACGGCACGGCCAAATTGCTGGGCAAGCGCCTCGCCGCGATCGACATCGTGGAGCCCGAACTTGCCAAGCGCTTCGGCGTGCTGAGCTACGCCCCCAACGCCGGCAAAGGACACGCCGTTCGCGTGGCAGCACTCGAGAACGATGCCGAGTATTTCCTGTTCACCGACGGCGATCTTGCATATGCGCCCGAACATTTGCTCCGTCTCTTTGAGAGTCTCCAGTCGGCCGACGTGGTAATCGGCTCCCGGCTGGAACACGACGAGGGCTATGGCGCAAGGCCGCTGCGCAACATCATGGGGCGCGTCTTCAACTACCTCGCGGGGCTGGTGCTGAGCATCCGCTATCGCGATACCCAGGCGGGTCTCAAGGGCTTCCGCTCGCGAGCAGCCCACGATATCTTCTCGCGCGTCCGCATCCACGATTTCTCGTTTGACGTGGAGGTGCTGTACGTCGCACGCAAACTGGGATATTCCATCGCCGAAATCCCCGCCCGTGTTGATCCGGCACATCGCAATGATTCGTCGACGGTGAACCTGATACGCGATCCTGTCCGCATGTTCTGGAGCCTGTGCCGCATCCGCCTCAACAAGATTCTGGGTCTCTACCGCCTCGATGAGCGGGACCTGGGAGAAGTCGCAACGCGTGCCGATTCCTCCGCCCGCACCACCGGGATGCCGGGCGGCCTGCACCGGCGCGGCGCGTGACCCCCACGAAATCCCAAGCGATCCGCCCCGCCGTGCTGCTCAGCTTCGACGCCGAGGAGTTCGATATCCCGCTCGAGTACGGGTCGCGATTGAGCGAGAGCGAGCAATTCCGAATCGGTGCCGACGGCCTTGAACGCACGCTTCTGCTCCTGGCCGAATTCGACGCGCGGGCGACTTTTTTCACCACCGCGGCGCTCGCGCTGAGACGCCCCGATCTGATCAAGCGCACGGCAAATGCCGGTCACGAGATCGCCAGCCATGCGTTCTTCCACTCGCGCTTCGAGCCCGCGCACGCCGCGGAAAGCCGAAAGGTCTTGGAACAAATCAGCGGTACTCCGGTCGTCGGCTTCCGCATGCCCCGCATGGCGCCGATCGACCCCGCGCTTCTTTGCGGTGCCGGCTATCTCTACGACTCATCCACTAACCCGATCTGGCTGCCGGGCCGCTACAACAAGTTCTTCGCGCCGCGTCGCGCTCATCTTGTCGGCGAACTCGTTCGCGTGCCCTTGAGCGCGGTCCCGCTCATCCGCTGGCCGCTCTTCTGGCTCGCATTCAAGAACCAGCCGCGCTGGGTCACACGCTTGACGACCCGCGCCGTGCTTCACGCCGACGGCTATGCGGCACTCTACTTCCACCCATGGGAACTGATGGGTAATCAAGGGTTCGGTCTGCCACGCGTCGTCGCGGGCTTGAGCGGGCCCGAAATGGCCGAGGCGCTGCGATGCCACCTGCGATGGCTTCGCACGCAGGCCACTTTCGTCACCTATGCGCAGTTCGTCCGCGAGCGATTCGATCGTCCGTAGATGGCCGCGGATTCTCGCTTTTCGCTACTCTCCTGCGGCATGCCGATTCCGGCCTCGTCAGCCCTTCCGCCGTTCCCGCCAGCGCTGCGAGGTGTCTTGCTCGCTTCGTTCTCACGGGCTTCGGCATTCATCGCGTGGTGGCTGTGGGGGATCTTCACGCTCGTCATCGCAGTCCGCACGGCGATGCACCCGGAAAAGAACTCCGTTTCTGCCTGCTATCTCGACGCGTGCGCGGCATGGTGGAACCGGCGCGAGATATACGACGACGAATGGAACGGATTCATCTATCTGCCGCACGCCGCGATCTACTACTCGCCCTTTTACTTGCTGCCGCTCCGGGTCGGGGAGAGCCTGAATCGCGTCGCGGTAATCGCGCTGATGGCCTGGGCCGTCTGGCGTCTGACGCGACTGGTCAGCCAACGCACATGGAACGAATTCTTCTTTGTCGTCAGCGCGATCACGATGGGAATCGGTGCGGGCAATGCGATCAACGGTCAGTACAACTTTCCGCTCACCGCAACCCTGGTGCTCGCCACCTGCTCACTGATCGAGAAACGCTGGTGGATCGCCTTGATCTGGCTGGCGGCGGCGATCACGCTCAAGCCCATCGCCGCGCCGCCCGTCCTGCTCGCGATTGCGCTCTACCCACCTCTCTGGTGGCGAGCGCCGATCGTCGGTGCTGTGGTGTTCCTGCTTCCGTTCCTCTTTGCCATCGGGGACCCGGGCTATGTGTGGGCGGAGTACCGCACTTTTCTGAACACCGTTATTCACGCCACCATTCCGATGCAGCGCCGGTTTGCCGAGTTCTCCACCGTGATCTGGTGGTTCGCCGGTCTCAACCTGGGCGATTCCCAACGCATGATCTGGCGGGCGTTTGCCGCCGTCGTGACACTCGGGCTTGCCTTCGCGGCGCTGCGGCGGCAGGGTGGGTTTCGTGGCGGTTTGATTCTCTGGGCGCTAGGCGTGTCGTACCTGATGCTCTTCAATCCCAGGACCGAAGGCCTTACTTACGTGATGGTCGCGCCGGCGATCGCGCTCTTTGGCGCGATGGAATTCGTGGGCGAACGGTCACCGGCGTGGAGGCGCATGGTTGGGCTCGTGCTTTTGCTGCTGGGAGTGCTGATGATCTTCGTGCATGAACTCATGCCGCGATCGGGGCCCTATTTTGAGATGGCGGAGGGCCGAAAGGACCTTTTGGTAAGGCCGATGGTGACCTTGCTGTTTTATTGCTGGCTCGCGTGGCTGGCGGTGGCGGATGACAGGGCAAAATCGTCGCTTCCGCGGGCACCCCTTATTCCAGCCGTTCGATCGTCTCCTGGACCGTTGAGGTGACCGTGGCCGGGGCTCCCTGCCAGGAGTAGTCGGCGGAGTAGGAGTGGGTAATCTGTCCCTCGCGGATCTTGGCAGACGCCGTATTGACGCGGTACTTTGCGTCGTAGGTGCTTTCCTTGAAGACCTGCCCTCGCGACGCCGAATCCGGGGCCGCAACTCCCTTTCCTTTGATGCCAATGTTCATCGTGACGCCGTCGTTGTCGAGTAGCGTGAAGGTCCGCTCGGTGACGATCGGGTAACCGGTATTGATTCTGATCGGCAGGGTGTCTTTCCATTCCTGTCCGACGCTCGCCGAGTCGGCCCGCCATCCAAAGAGCACGCCGAACCGCGCCGGAAACGCCTGGTCTCCGAACGTGTTGTCGAGAAGGTTGACTCCATCGGCGTACCAGGTCCGAAGGCGCGGGTGCTCCTTTCGGAAGAAATCGTTGTTCTGCCCGGAAATGGCGAACTCCAGCGGCTTCGCCGTGAGGATGCGGGCCGGGCTGGAAAAAACCGACTCGGCGGTTTTTGGATCGGCGCTGTCAAATCGCTCGATCCCGCCCATCGTGGGGGCCTCTATGACGACGCGGTCCACGATCGCGGAGCAGCGATAAACCCGATCCGGGAATACCTCCTCGATCTTGACCGTAAAGGTGATCTGGCAGTGGCTGGTGCTGCGCTTCTGCTTTTCGGCAATCTTTTCCCCTTCGCGAACGTCCACGTTGTCGGTAGTCCACCGGATCTTGATGGTGTCCCCGGCCTTGTACACCGGGCGAAGGTCGATCGCCTCGGATTGGGCCGCTGGGGTGGTTGTCGGGGCGGCCGCAGGCGCAGGCGGGGAGCTCTGGGGGGACGAGGCCGGAACGGTCGGCTCGGCGAGCATGCACAGTGCGAGAAGGGCGGGGTAGAAGGGCATGGTTTGGATGCTCCGGGGTGCAGAACGGGAATCTGTGGGGGGATGGGTCGTTGGTTGGATGTCGGCTGGAAACAGTATCGAGATATTTGAAGCGGGCGGGGCCTGCGCAAGGATCGCGCAATTCTGTTGAACTCGGGCAGAAGCGGCCGATATTTCGGGAACGCGGCAGGCCGCGGTGACAGTATCCAGACGGTCCGGGCACCCCGACGGTTCGGGGAAGACGGGCGGTCAACGGCTCAAAACCGGGACGGCGGAGCACGACCCATGGCAGAAGAAGGTCAAATCACGATTATCGGCAAGGACGCAAAGATCAAGGGCGAGCTCTCGTTCGAGAACTCGGCCAAGATTCTGGGCGGCTTTGAGGGCAAAATCACCGCGAAGGGCGAAGTGATCATCGGCGAGACGGCGAATTGCCGCGCCACGGTCGAAGCCGGCACGGTGATCGTGGACGGCCCGATCGAAGGCGACATCATCGCCCGCGATCGCGTCCAGTTGACGCCCAAGGCCAAGGTAAAGGGCGACATCATCGCGGCAAGCCTGAGCGTTGGCGAGGGAGCCAGTTTCGTCGGCCACTGCAAAGTCGGTCCGGACGCGGTGAAGCTCTCCGATGAACTCAGCACCGAACTCGAGCTGAAATCGAGCCGGGCAAGCCGGGCCGCGGCAGCGAATGGCACGCCGAATGCGAATAACGGCGCGTCGTGGCTTGCCGGCACGCGTGCGGAGTAGTACAGGTCGGCGAAGCGCCCGGGGATGGAATCCTCCGGGAGACACGACAACCCGAGTCGGCCGCGGCGGAGCCCGTGCGTCGGCCAACGAATCGGCGTTCTCGCGGAGCGGGAGCGGCGTGAGAGGTGTCGTGCGCCATGATCTCGAATCGGGCAGGAGCCGGAACCTCAGGGGCCGGATCGACGCGCGGGGTGCTGTGCGTCCATTGCCGCGTGCCGATGAACGTTGCGCAGAAGGCCGAGTCGGCGACATGCCCGACCTGCTACAAGCGCCAGACCGTGCGCGATGTGGTCGTCGATAGTGATCGCTCGGGCGGTCGCGTGGAGACGACCGGCATTCTGTTCATCAAGCGCAAAGGGCGCGTGTGGGCCCCCGGTGTCCGGGCGGGCGACGCGGTCGAAGTGCTGGGAGAACTCAAAGCCGATGTTGTCACGCATGGTCATGTGGTGATCGGGGAGACCGCCCGCTGGCGGGGCGATTGCACCGCGAAGATTCTGATCGTGGAAGATGGGGCGCGCATCGACGGCGGCTTTTTCTGCATCGATCCGCACGGCGAATTGCAGGATCGCGAAGACGAGAGTCCGCCCGTCGTTGTTGCGGAGGTGAAGCCCGAGCAGATCGATTCGCCAATGGACCCGGCCGAGATGCCTCCCGCCGAGCCACCGACGTGGGCCGGCGCAGCAATCTGATCAAACTCGTGCAAGCCATAGAGTGATCAAGAGCCGTAGCCTCGTGCATGGCCGAAACCCGATCCGGTGGCGAATACGTTCACGGCACGCACCGCTCCGAGCAGGAGCGTTTGACGCTCATGAATGAGATTCTGAACGCCCGGACGCTGGCGGAAGTGCGAGTCAGACCCGGCGAACGCATTCTCGATGTGGGGTCGGGTCTGGGGCAGATGTCGATCGCGATGGCGAAGGCCGCGGGCGCCGGCGGGCGTGTCTTGGGAATCGAGCGCAGTCGAGAGCAGATAGCCAGAGCGCAAGCGGCCCGGCACGCGGCCGGACTGGAGGAAACGCAGGTTGAGTTTCGCGCTGGCGATGCGCTCCGCCTGTCGCTGCGCGATGATGAGTGCGGGAGCTTTGATCTTGCCTTTACGCGGTTCTTGCTGGAACACGTGCCGCATCCGCTGGGCGTGGTGGAACGGATGGTGCGGGCGGTGCGCCCTGGCGGCAGGATCGTGCTCTGCGACGACGACCACGAGATCCTGAGGCTTCACCCCGAACCGGCGGGGCTGCGGGAGGTTTGGCGAGCCTATATGGCGTTGTACGACCGGGTCGGCAACGACCCGATGGTGGGACGCCGATTGGTGCAACTGCTTCACGAGGCCGGCGCGAAGCCGGCGCGGAATACCTGGGTGTGGTTCGGGGCCTGCAGCGGCGAACCGATGTTCGGGCCAACCGTGGTGAACATGATGGAAATTCTGCGCGGCGCGGGCGAGCGGATGATCAGTGAACGTCTGACCACGGCGACCGAATTGAACTCCTGTATTGAGGAACTGCGCGCATTCGCGACGCGTCCCGATGCCGCGGTGTGGTTTGCGATGGCGTTGGCGGAAGGGATCCGCCCGGGCTGAGGGCTACTGCCCGTCTTTCACTGCGGTATCGGCCTGTCCGGAGTTGCCCATCGGGGGCGGATCTCCGGCGCCGGGGGCGGATTGGATCGCCGTCATGTCCATGCCGGGCAAGGGCTGGAACGTGCCGTCGGGCGCGACGCGGAGCTGGTCGGACTCGAGCAGGTAATTAAGAATCGCGTTTCGGAGATCGGTCTTGGCCTGGTCGCGCCGGTTCTCGGCGTCGAGCAGGGCGTTCTGCGAATCGACGACCTGTTTGGCATCGACCTCGTCGATCTTGAGCAACTGCTCTTCCAGCCGGCGCTTGTTGATCTGCACCTGCTGCTCGGCGAGTTTCAGACGAAAGGCGGCAAGATCGATGTTGCGGAGCGCGCTCCGCACGCCGACCACAACATTGTCGCGTGCCTGCTCAAGCCCTCGCTGACGCTGCTGGAGCGCGATGGTGGCGGAGCGGACGTTGAGGCGCTCGATCTGGTTGTCCAGCGGGAGAGAGAGCGTGGCGTTGCCGGTGATGGTCGCGTCCTGCGGGCTGAAATTGACGCCTCCGATTTCGGTTCGCGGGTCGGTGATGACGATCGCGCTTCCGCCCACATTGAGCGACGGAAGCGTGTCGTTCTGCGCATTGGCGACGGCACGGCGCGCATCGTCCACGCGATCGCGGGTGTTCTGAAGGTCGAGGCGGAACTCGAGCGCGGAACGGGTGGCGTCGTCCAGCGTGGAATCGGGCATGGGGATCTCGAGCGCCAGTGGCCGGATGACCACGCGCTCGGAAACCTCGAGCCCGAGCCGAACTTTGAAGCGGTCGAGTTGAAGGATGTACTGCTCGCGGAGATTGGCGAGCGCCGCCTCGGCGTTGAGCACGTCGTTGGCCGCGATATTCACTTCGAACGCGCGGATGCGTCCGGCGTCCACGCGTGCCTGAGTGGCCCGCTGAAACGTGCGGAGGCTGTCAAGCGACCGCATCTGGTTGGCGATCTGCGATTGGATCTGCACCAGTTGGAAGTAGTCGCCCGCGATGCTGACGAGCAGTTGTCGGCGGAATCGCTCGAACGTCCTGGCGCGATAGATGACATCGCGTTCGGCCTGAATGAGCGGCTCGCGCGCCACCTCGCCCGCGCCCCGAAGCAGGGGCACGCTTGCCGAGAGTTGCAGCGCAGATGCCTGCACATAGCCTCGGGAGACCGTGCCCACCAACTGCTGGCTCATATTGGCCACCCACGCGGCTTCGGCCTGGCCGCCATAGGGAAGTTTCTTCTGAACCCGAAGTGTGTTGATCGCGTTGAGCGCCGTTGCCGGGGTGCCATCGGTCCAGCCGTTGGTCGTGCCGAGCGTTGTGTCGTTGAAGAAGCGCGGCTCCCAGCGGTGCTGTTCCGCCAGCAAAGAGATGACCGCCAGCAGGTAGTCTTCTTCGGCGGTCAGGAACTCTCTCGAACTTTTCTGAGCGATACGCCACGACTGGCCCAGATCGAGTTCTCGCGCGTCCTTCAGGCCGGCGCCTTCCGTATCCGTGCCGTACGCGTCCGCGGCGTACTCGTTGAGCCGCTCCGAGACGTTGCGGGCTTCCTCTCCGGGCTTGTAAGTGAGTTCGTCCGCGACCGGGTTGTTGGTCTTTGGATCCGTCGAAAGTGAGTGATCGCGGATCTTGCGATCGGCGGTCTGGGCCGCCTCCGAGGCATAGTCGTTCTCGGGGACCTTGTTGGAGCGAAGTTGAGAGGAGCGGTTTTGGAGCATCGCGTCGATGCGCCGGTCGATCGCGTCCATCCCGTTGTTGCAGCCGCCCGCCGAAGCAAGGCACCCGACCAGAATCCAGATTTTTGTGCCCGCCCGCAGGGGTGCGTGTCTGGCGGAAGATGGAATTGTGGTGCAAATCACGCGCGGTTATTCGGACTCTGATAGGATCTCACGGGGTATGGCGGAGGTGAAGTGTACCTCGGGAAGCGGGCCAATGTTGCAAACCAAGTCGGCGCGCATACAGTCTGCCATCGTCGATTGGACGACCCATCTCGTTAGGGATTTGGACGGATGTGAGGGTGGACCTCTCCGTGGCCTCCGGGTCGTCACCGTTCCCAAACGTTTGTCTGCAAAGAACTTGCAGCAAGCAGGCGGTGAACGTTGCGGGCAGTTGCGGGCGCTCTTCGGGGCGCTTGAGGACTGTCGGCCGTCGAGGCCTGTGAGCTTGGACGCTCAAACTTGTGCCGCGGGCTTCGCAGCGTTGTGCGCTGCGTTATGTGCTTCGCGGCTGGTCTTCGCTCCGGGCAATCCGGGGAAGGGCCCTGATGGCTTCGATCACCTACGACGGGCGCAGTCTACTCATCGACGGCAAGCGCATCTGGCTGGTTTCCGGGACGGTTCAGTACACGCGCGTGCCGCGGGAATACTGGGCGGATCGGATCCATGCGGCAAAGTTGGCCGGCCTGAACACGATCGACACCAGCATTGTGTGGTCAAAGCACGAACCGCGTCCGGGGCACTTTGATTTCAAGGGCGACAACGACCTGAAGCACTTTGTCGATCTGGTCGGCAAGGCCGGGATGTATTGCACGGTGCGGATGGGCCCGCACGTCGCCAACGGCTTTGACATGGGCGGGATGCCGGTCTGGCTTGTTGCAAACAAGAGCGCGGAAGCCAAGGCTGCCGAAGCCAAGGTGGCGGAGGGCAAACTGCCCACTAAGCCCGACGGCGACGACAACGCCGAGACGCGGGCGATCAAGGCGAAGGTGATGCGTCTGCGCGCCCCGAGCCAGCCCTTTCTGGAAGCGGCGTCGCGATTCATCAACGCTGTTTCGAATCAGATCCGCGGCTTGCAGGTGACGGCGACCGCCAAGGGCGGGCCGCTGGTGATGATCCACAACGAAGCGGGTTGGACCTGCGGCGACCAGATCATCGCCGACCACTACCTGGGCGAGTTGCTCCGGTATTTCCGTGAATCCGGCTTCGATGTCCCGATCGTGAACAGCAACAACCTCTGGTCGGGCGTCGAGGGCGAAATCGACGGATGGACCGGTGGCGACGAGATGCTGAGCGCGATGCGCCAGTTCGCGATGGTTCGCTCGCTCCAGCCCCGATTTGTGGTGGATTTCGATACCGCACCCCGCGACGCGTGGGGCGCGGCGCCCTCGTCGGCGCGGCCGGCGTGGCTCTTGCAGCGCCAGATTGCCGAGATTCTGGCGGGCGCGGGCCAGTACAACCTGTCACCGTTCCATGCCGGTACGAACTGGGGCATCACGGGCGGACGCCTGTCGGACGCGCCGGATGTCTTTAGTGCGACCAACGTGTCGGCGCACGCGCCGCTCACGCAGACGGGCGCCGCGGGAGAGTCCCACGCGTTTCTCCGCAGGATCAACACGTTCGCCTCGCGGTTCGGGCGGGTGCTGAGCGGATTTGACCCGACGTTCCACCCGGTGATGGTCGCGCCGCGCTTGGCGATTGCGCACACCAAGAAGGGCAAGCATGATCCGCACGAGCCGCCGGCGACGGTGGTGCACGCCTCGGGCAGCCAAGGCGGCGTGGCGTTTGTGTTTACGCCCGGCCCTGCGGATAAGGGCGAGGTGCGGACGGTCGAGTTGATGATGCACGACGGAACGGCGCTGCCGGTGCACCTCACCAACCAGTCGGTGGCCTGGTGCCTGATCAATGCGAGCGTCGGCGGGCGTGCCAATGTTGACTATTGCACGCTCTGCGCGCTGGGTGCGGTGGGGCGCACGCTGGTGGTCTTCGGGCCGGTCGGCACGCGGGGCACGATCTCGATCAACGGCTCGCCCCTGGAGGTCGAGGTGCCGGCGGCGGGCGTGCGCAATCCGGAAGTGATCGAGCACGAGAACATGTTCCTGGTGGTGGTGAGCGAGGAACTCGCCGATTCGACGTTCTTCTCCGACGATGCGGTGTACGTGAACACGGCCGGCCTGACGACCGACGGCCGTCCGATGCCGATCGAGGGTCAGCGTCAGATCACCCGTATCGATGGCGAGGGCGACGTGCGCACGGTGGACACGGCCAAACTCTCGCTGACCAAAAAGGCAGAGAAAGCGCCGGACAAGATCGCGCTGCACAACTGGACGTGCGCGCCGCTTGATGACTACATCTCGGGCGAGAGCGCCCGGTTCGCGGCGGTGGACGGCCCGGCCGATCTCTCGTCGCTCGGATCTACGACCAGTTACGGCTGGTATCGCGTGAAGTTGAAGCCATCCAAGGCCGAGAAGGTGACAATCGCGTCGCCTTCCTCGGGTGATCGGCTGCACTTCTTTGATCGCTCGCGCGAGGTTGGCGTGCTGGGCGTCGGACCGGGCGCGCACGCGACGCTCGGGGTTTCGCTTCACAAGCCGGACCAGACGCTGGTGGTGCTGGGCGAAGCGCTCGGACGCTACAGCGACGGACGCCACATGGGAGAGCCCAAGGGGCTGGTCTCGCACCTGCTGGAAGTCGAGCCCATCAAGGTGGCGGCTCCGAAGGTGGAGATCGGCGAGCCGCTCGACATTCTGCGCTTCAGCAGCCCGATCTACGACGTGCGGTCTTCGGACTCGACGTTGCCGGAGCGGATCAGTTGGAACCTTGGAAAGAAGTCATCATCTCCGATTCTCCTGGTTAACAAGGGGCTGCCGTGCGCGGCGCTCCTGATTGTGAACGACAAGCCTGTGACTGTGATCGACGGAGCGGGGCCGGCGACGTACCTGATCGAGCAGGATCGGCTCGGGCGCGGGAACGTGACGATTCAGCTCGCGCTCTTCCCGATCGAGGGCGGGGGCGACGGCGGGGGCGACGGCGAAGACAGTGTGGCCGGTCTGGTGGACGGCGCGGGCGCGACCTTGGAGTTCTATTCGGTCGAGAACAACATCTCGGCGAAGGCCGAGTGGGCCTTCGCGAAGTTTGATGTGCCGACGGCGGCGATGTTCAAAGCGGGAAACAAGCACGAGGAAGGGCCGGTCTGGTGGAAGGCGGCATTCCAGGCTCCGCACACGTCGGTGCCCATGTTTATCGAGCTGGATGGGCTCACCAAGGGCCAGATCTACCTCAACGGCAAGCACATCGGGCGGTACTTTGTCGCCATCAAGGGCGGCAAGGAGATCCCGACGCAATCGCGCTACTGGATTCCGGCGTGCTGGCTGAAGAAGGACAACGACCCGAAGCACCCGGCGATGAACGAACTGGTGATCTTCGATGAGCACGGGGCCAAGCCCACCAAGGTGAAGATTGTGTTCGACGACACGGTCATGCCGGTCACGACCGGAGTGGCGCAGGAGTCCGCGTGAGCGGGCGCCGCCGGAACGCCTCGGAGCCGCCGGGCGCTTTGTGGCGCGAGGCGGCGGCGTTTGCAGCGCGCAAGCACTCCGGCCAGTTTCGCCGCGACGGGCGCACGCCGTACTTCGCGCACGTTGTTCGCGTGGCGATGACGGTGTCGGAGATGTTCGGCTGCCACGACGAGGAAGTTTTGGCGGCAGCGCTGCTGCACGACCTCATCGAAGACACGACCACCGACTACGAGGACATCCTGGAACGGTTCGGGAAGAGTGTGGCGGGCATGGTGGCGTCGCTCACCAAGAACATGGCGATTCCCGAGGCGATGCGAGAGAAGGAATACGACGGGCGGATCGCGAAGGCGGACTGGCGCGTCAGGCTCATCAAGTTGGCCGATGTGTACGACAACCTCATCGACGGCGTGAACGACCCGCGTGGAAAGGCGGAAGTTCCAAAGCGGCTGGATGCATGCCGCCGGGCGATCGCGCTGGCCGAGCGCGACGCAAAGACAAGGGCGGTCAGCAAAGTGGCGGTCGCGAGCCTGCTGGCGGCGTTGAAACGAGCCGCACGCAAGACCTAACGATTTCGACGAGCGCGAGCGACGCCCTTGATGCGAGCTTCGTTCACGGCAAGGTCGGCCTCGAGCACGTCGAGCGTCTGACGCATGACTTGGCGCTGTTCTCGCGGGAGATTCGGGTCGTTAGCGAGCTGGCTGGTCGCTTCGATGCGGGACAGCAGATTCAATTGCTCTTCACGAAGGCGCTGCTCAAGCTGGAGCAATGCGTCCCGGTCACCGCCCGGGGCGTTGACAAACTGCTGCGGACGATTGGCGAGCAGCCGGGACTGCGGAGTGCCCGAAGAAACACGCGCACGCGGAATGCCGGTCGAGACGAGGTCGGCCGTCGGCGTCCCTTCACGCTGGATGTTCAGTCGCGAGCCATCGGGCAAAAGACGCTCGATCTGCAGTTCGGGTTGCTGAAGCGACGCGCGACGGATCTGAGCCTCCGGATCGATGGGCTCGCGGCGCAGGCGATCGGCTTCGGCCCACGCCTGGGCCGGGACATCGCCGATTGCGGGAGCCAATGTGAGATCCGGCCTGCTGCGGGCCAGGCGCAATTTCCATGCGGCCTCGAGCATCTCGGGACGCAAGGGCTGCGTGCGGAGGTCATTCCGTGCCCCCAGGCAGACGCTGACCCGCATCGGACGCCCTTCGCGCTCGATTTCAAGTTGTACGACCTGGCCCTTGTCTCGGGAGACGGTTTCCTGCTGACACTGCGTGTTGGTCCGGACGCGAGAACCATCGATGGACCGAAGGAGATCGCCGCCTTTGAGCACCGTGAAGGAATCAAATCCCTCGATGGCCATATCGATCGGTATGCCCTCTTCGAAAAGCTCTTCGGCGACGGGCATTCCAATTTGGCGGACCGACCCGAACGAAACTCCGAGCGCTCCGCGGGGCGTCGCCATGAAGACTTCTCGCGCCAGTCCGATCAGGCGTTCACGCTGTTCGGGGGTGCACTCGGCGTTGACGAGCGCCAGGAGTCGATCGGGCGAAGTGCCGGCCCATGCGCGGAGATTGGCAGCGGCCTTTTCGCGCACTTCGATCGAGTCACTGTTGAGATCGGGAAGCGACGGGTTGCCGGCCGCGATTGAAGCGTGCGGAACCGCAGCGACGAGCAGCGCGGCGGCAAGCGAGCCTCGGCAAAGCGCTGACAGAGATTGGCGACGGTGGTGACTCATCATCGTGGCGACTAATGCAATAGTAACCCGGCTGCCGTAAGTACATTTATACCGGGCATTTCGGTGCGGGTTCAGCAGGATTATTTGGATTTTGCCGGCCGTTTGTATCCGGTTCGTCCGGGGTTCGCCCCGCTATTCGACGTTCTGAGCCTGTTCTTTGATGCGGTCGATCGCGCCCTTGATCTCGACAGCGTGGCGCGAGATCGTGGCGTCGGGTGACTTGCTGGCGATGGTGTTAGCCTCGCGGAGCATTTCCTGGGCGAGAAAATCGAGCGTGCGGCCCAGCGGGCGGGGTTCGTTGCTGGAAATGAGTTCCTCGAATTGATCGAGGTGAGCGCGGAGGCGGTTGATCTCTTCCGCGATGTCGGTGCGTTCGGCGTAAGCCGCGATCTCGCGAACGAGATCGACAGAGTCGATCTTGACGCCGACGTCTTTCAGCAGCCCATCGATACGAGTGCGGAGGCGGCGTTCGTAGTCGGCGATTACTTCCGGTGCGCGATCGGCGACAAGCAGGAGCCGCTCGGCGATGAACTTGTGATGGGTGCGAAGATCGGCGACAAGCGACTTGCCTTCTCGCTCACGCATCGACTGGAGTTGCTTGATCGCTTTGTCCAGCAAGTCGAGCATCGCGGCTTTGGTGGATTCAAAGCGGCCCTCGGCGTCGGCGGGGGGCTGGAGCACGCCGGGCAGCGCGAGCAGAGCGCCCAAGTCGATCGCGGGCGAGCCATCGATGCCCTTGAGTTGCTCGATGTAGCGGTTGAGTGCTTTCTTGTTGATCTCGTACGCTGCGGATTCGGTCTGATTGGAGACCGAAGCGTTGATGGTGACGGTGCCGCGGCTGATTTTCTCGCGCAGTCGCGTTTCGAGTTCGGCCTCAAGGCTCTGCAGTTCTTCCGGCAGTCGGAGCACGGCTTTCAGGTACTTGTTGTTCAGCGAGCGAACTTCGAGGACGTAGTGGGCGCCGTCAACCTGCGCCGCGGCCTCGCCGTATCCAGTCATGCTCCGGATCAAGCCAGTTCTCCCGGGAGGGTTTGCGTTCGAGCCTGCATTATTTTTTCGGTGCGGGCTCGACGGGTTTGGGATCGGCCGGTGCCGGGGTCTCTGAAGGCGCGGGAGATGGGGCAGGTTCTGCCGCAGGCGATGCGCCGGGGGTGGTTGCCGGCGATGTGGGTGTGACCGCTCCGGATTTTTCGTCGGCGGGCGGATTCACAGGTGGAACCTGATCGGGCTGAGTCGGTGTGGCACCTGCGGGCCCTTGGGTGCCGCTCGGGGCGGTGGCCTCCGGGACTGGCGCGATGGCGGCCGGCGTGGTGGCGTAGTTCAAGAGAATGCCAAAGAGCAGAAACGCCGCGAAGACCGAAATCGTGAACCACGTGAGCGCATCACCTGTTTTGGTGCCGAAGGCGGTTTGGCCGGAGCCAGCGGAACCGCCACCGAACGCAGCGGAAAGGCCGCCGCCTTGAGGGCGCTGGATAAGAATGGCGAGGACCATCAGCGCGCTCACGGCGATGAAAAGGACCATGAGCAACGCGGTCGCCCATGGGTTGTTCATAAACCACTCAAAAATCTGGTTCATTCGTTCTCCGAGGATGGTGGAGATGATAGGTCGAGGGGAGCGAGACGGGGTGGATGAGAGGAATTGCCGCAACTGAGGAAGAGGGAATCGGTACGCTGGAGCCTGGCGGAAACTGCCGCCTATCGGGAGGACGTCTGTGGCAGCAAATATGAGAATCGTGATCGGGCTGGCGGTGTTTTCGTCGGTGCTGGCGTCGTGCGCCGGGTCGGCGAGGTCGGCAACGGAAGGGCAGGCGAACGGTGCCCCGGTCACGCAAGAACGAGCGGGGCTTGAGATCACGTTCAGGCAGCCGGCGGAATGGGTGAGCGTTGTAGATGGGAAAGAAACGCCTGTACCTGCGATCGAAATGGGCGATGACGACGAGACAATGAAGATTGTTCGTGAAGGCGCGCTGCATTCGCAGGTGATGAAAAATCTGAACGCCCTGGCGGTGGAGCGAGGGCCGCGGCTGACCGGTTCAGAGAACCTGCGCAAAGCGCAGGATTGGGCGAGCCAGCAGTTCCGGGATTGGGGCCTGACGAACGTACATATGGAGCAGTGGGGGACCGTGGGAATCGGGTTTGACCGAGGGCCGAGCAGCGGGGTGATCTATCTCGCGCGGCCCATGCGACCGGAAACGCGACCGGGCGTGAACACGCGTGATCCGGCGCCCGCTGCCGCAGCGCCGGCAGACGCGTCAAAGGAAGAGGCGAAGGCCGAGCCGGCGCCGAAACTCGAATGGAACAAGGCGCGAGAAGTGGAATTGACGGCGCTCTCGTGGAGCATGGGAACGAATGGACCGATCCGCGGGCCGGTGATCCGCGAGCCCAAGGACGAGGCCGAGTTTCAGGCCGTCCAAGGTGAACTGAAGGGCGCGTGGGTGCTCGTGCAGGCACCTCCGGCCCTCGGGATGCGGGGCATCCGCTCGATGATGTCGGCCCGCTACGAGATGCGGAAGGAAGCCCGCAAGAAAGTGGCCGAGGGGAAGTCGGTTTCGGAACTTCCGGTGGCGGAGCGGCTGGCTTTTGAGCCAATCGCGGGCTACATCTCGTCGAGCCGGGACGAGCGCGTCTGGACCGGTGCGGTCAGCGGCTGGCGCGATCTGACGATCACGGATCGGGACGGGCCGGAAGATGATCAGCCCCACGTACAGGTAAGGCTCAGCGATTACGACTTCCTGAATTCGCGATTGGCGGACGGCGAGAAAGTGGAGGTCGAGTTCAATCTCGATCACCACTTCAAGGCCGGACCGGTGCCGGTGCACAATGTGATCGCGGAGATCAAGGGGAGCAAGTATCCAGACGAGTTCGTGATCATCTCGGGCCACCTCGACAGTTGGGACGGGCCGGGCTCGCAAGGTGCAACGGACAACGGGACGGGGAGTTCGGTGACGCTGGAAGCGGCCCGAATCCTGAAGGCAGTGAACGCCAAGCCGCTGCGGACGATCCGGTTTGTGCTGTGGGCCGGGGAGGAGCAGGGGTTGCTTGGATCAAAGGGGTACGTCGAATCGCACAAGGATGAACTGGCGGGAATCAGCGCGGTGTTCGTGGACGACGGGGGCACCGGATATCAAGCAGGCGTGCAGGCGGCCAACGTTCAGATTGAGATGCTCGCCGCGGCGAGTGCGCCGATGAACAACGTCTTCTTTAGCCGCTTCGACAAGAAGTTCTTGAACGTGGATATCAAGGACACGGGCGAAACAATGAAGACCCACGGCGGGTCGGATCATGCCAGTTTCAATCAGGCGGGCGTGCCGGGCTTCTTCTGGGAAGAGGGCGGTCGCGCGGACTACGGATATGGCTGGCACACGCAGAACGACAAGGTCAACCTTGCAATCGAGGAGTACCTGATTCAGTCGGCGACGAATTCGGCTGTGGTTGCGTATCGGCTTGGATGCGCACCGACGCTGCTTCCTCGAGCCAAAGCGGATGCGAGCGAGCGGCCGAACATGCTGCGGCGGGAGCCCCGCGGAGCCAGCCCGCCTCCGGCGCCGGCACAGGGGAATCCGAGCCGCAGTTGAGTTCGAAAGCCGGATCGGAAGAAAATGGAGCGGAGGAGATTCGAACTCCCGACATCCAGCTTGCAAAGCTGGCGCTCTACCAACTGAGCTACCGCCCCGAGCGTCGGGCGGATCGCCTCGACGGGGACGGAGTTTACGCGGCGATCGCGGCAAAAGAATTCGGCTCTGGCGGGTTTCGCAGTCGCTAGACTGAAAGGACGGAACAAGGATGGTCCGCAGCCAATGACACAGATACGCCCGATCACGATTCTCACGGTGCTCGCTGTCGCGGGCGGGCTCGCGCAGACCGCCGCAGCGCAGGAGCCGACAACCCGGCCACGGCAGGACATCCAGGGCGCGAGCCCGGGCTTCGAGGAACGCGACAAGAGGGTGACGGCGGTTTTGGACGTGTCGGCGAACTACCGATTTCGGGGCGATTTGTCCAATGGAACGGGGGATGTCGGCATCTTGCGAACGGGCATGGGGCTGACGGTCACGGCGCCGGTGCCGCCCCGCAACCGGCTGAGCGTGACGTTCGGCTCGGAACAGTCGTGGTACGATTTTTCGTCGAGTGCCCTTCTGGTTGCGGGCGATCCGCGTCCGTGGCGGCACATCCAGTCGTACACGTTGGGTGTCAACTTCGCGACGCAGTGGTCAGAGACACTGTCGTCTTTGCTGATCGGGAATGTGAACTTTGCGGGCGAGGGTTCCGCGGCTTTTGAGGACGGCTTCACGGGCGGCGGCGGCGCGGCGATGATTCTCAAGCTTTCGGAGGGCCTCGATCTCACGGGAGGCGTCTTCGTTCGTTCGCGGCTCGGCGGCGGCGTGTATGTCTTCCCGATCGTGGGAATCGAGTGGCAGATCAACAAGCAGTGGCGGCTGTCGAACGAGAATCAGCCGGGGTTGTACCTCAGTTACGCGATCGACGAGAAGTGGCGACTGAGCTTCGGCGCGCGGTACGACTTTTCTGAGTTTCGGCTTGAGAACAACGGCGTCGTGCCGAACGGAATTGGAAGCGATGAGCGTGTGCCGGTGACCTTTGGTGTCGATTGGACTCCCACGCCCAATGTCACGGTGCAAGCCCGCGTCGGTGCCGTGGTTTACGAGAAACTGAAATTGCGGAATTCACAGCGCGATACCCTGGGCGATACCACGGTCGATCCCGGCCTGTATCTCAGCGGGGGGCTGGTGCTTCGCTTTTAGCTGGCGCGTTGCTCGCGGGTGACTGCGACTTGGCCGACGGATCAGTGACGGGCTTGGGGCCGGTGCCGTAAGGGGCGGCATCCACGAGCGAGGCGGTTTTGATCCGGGGCATCGGTTCCAACGGTCGGCCACCGGCGCCGATCGGTGCCGCGGCAATTGCCTGAATCACGTCCGCACCTTTGATCGTCTGCCCGAATGCGGTGTAGTTCCCATCGAGAAACGATGTGCCTCCTTTGCTCAGGCAGATGAATACCTGAGAGCCATTGGAGTTGGGATCGGGCGAGCGTGCCATCGAAAGCACGCCGAAATCGTGGGGAAGCGAACTTTGTTCGAGGTCGATCGAATAGCCCGGGCCGCCAGTGCCGGTGGCTGTGGGGTCTCCAACCTGGATGACAAAGGGTTGTCCGTCCGGCAATTTGGGGACGATGCGGTGGAAGATCACGTCGGTGTAGTAACCGCCGCCGGTGAGTTCGCGGAAGTTCCAGGCGGTGTTGGGCGCGACATCGGGCCGGAGTTGAAACTCGATCACGCCCCGATCCGTGTCGAAGCGAACGTTCTTGTCCACATAGATCCGCAGGCCCGAATAAGTCTCCCCGGTCACGGAGAACTTGGGCACGTTCGAGCCGGGTTGCATCGAAGCGTACTTGGGGCTGACCATTGGCTGCAGCACGAGCGCGGGGCCGATCTTCTCGCCCCCGACGGAGAGCTGCGCATAAAGCAGAGTCGGAGTCTTCGAATTCCAGAGATTGGGGAAAAGCGTGGCGAGATTGACCTTGCCGGGAAGAACGGAAGCGGTCGCGACGGTTTCGGCGCTGACGGGGCGGAGCAACTCGATGACGGCCTCGCCCTGCTTCTCCGCAGGAACGCCTACGACGATTGGTATCTCGCGGTCGATTCCGTAATAGAGGCGCTCCGGTGCCAACTGGGCGTTCACGGGCAGCGCAGCGAGAGCCGCGGTCAAAGTCGAAAATCCGAAGATCGCAGACTTGTTCATGCGCGGAGGGTAGCGCGAATCAGGAAACGCAGGTCGCTGGCTACTTGTCGAGCACCGTCATGCCCATGGCCTGGTCCATGATCGGCCAGGTATCGCCGACGTTTCGATCACGATTGCCAGCACTCGTGATCATCGTGATGATCCGCTTGTTGTTGTCGGGCAGCCACGTGACCGAAAGGTCTCCCCGCATCACGTTCAGGCCGGTCGAATGGCTGAAATCCTGAAGGCTGGTAAGCGCGTCCGAAATGAGCGCACCGGAAGACGCATCGCTCGAGACGTTGAGCATCCGAGAACCGTCGGCCATCGTGCCGCGGAACTGGTAGTTGCCGATGATCGTTCCCGGTTGACCGGCCCACTGTGGCGCATATTTCGAGAAGGGATTTGCGCCCTTGTGCGACGGGCAATAGAAGATTTTGGGTGCCAGCAAGTACTCACGCGAGAAGAGCAGACCGAGGCCGTCGTAGTCGGCCGCTCTGGGGGCACGGGTGCCTCCCGATTCGTCGAGACGCATGGTGGTGGTGGAAGCGGCGCGGCCGGCACCCGAGCTGGAGACGAATTGGCTCCGCGGAAGGAACTGAATGTTGTCCGAGGCGTACATTGAAACGCCGATCGAAACCTGCCGCACATTCGAGCGGCACATCACTCGACGCGTCGCTTCATTGATCTTCGCGATAGACGGCAGGAGCAGTCCGATCAGGATTCCGATGATGAAGATCGACACCAAGAGGTCGATCAGGGTGAAGGCAGTGCGCGCGGCCACGACCCTTAGTTTTTGGGTCGCGCCAACGAGACCAGTTTGGGCCTCGCGATCCCGCAACACAGCACCTCCAAGCGGGCCTTCGTCCCGCCTACGTCTATACGCTACCAGAATCGGCGTTCCACCGCAAGCGGATTCTGGTATTCGGACTCATCGGCCCCGAACCGACTATAACCAGAACAGGACCTAGATCGTGACCCGCGAGATTTCTACGTTTGGACCTTGCGAAAGGGTCGGAAATCGGCGAATCTGGCATCAGGTTCGGGAGTCTTCCCGTAACTCATCTTGCGGGCACGTCTTTGTCCGCGGGATTCGTACCTGTTTGGTTTCGGGGTCGGGGGACGACCATGGCCGACAGACGGATCAATCGTGAGCAGGCCGCGCAGGACATCTCCTTGATGCAACGCGTGGCCGCCGGTGACGAGCGAGCCGTCGCCGAGCTGTACGACCGATTTGGGAGTCTGGTTTACAAGATGGCGTTCCAGTCGATGCCAACCCGAGCCGAAGCCGAAGATGCCGTTCAGGAGATCTTCGTTCGTCTGTGGAAAACGGCGGCGAGGTACGACTCGGAGCGGGCGGCACTAGTGACCTGGGTGATGCTGATCTCAAGGCGCCAACTGGTCGACCGGATGCGTCGCAGCCGGGCCAGAATCAAACCCGGGGTGCTGGATGAGACAACGCCGGTCCGGGCTCCGGATCGAAGTGACGATCGCACGCAGGGCGAACGCGAAGAGAACATGAAAGAAATGCTCCGGCGTATCGACGCCTTGCCCGAGTTGCAGCGGACCGTTGTGAAGCGAGCCTATTTGGGTGGGCAGACGCTCAGGCAGATCGGTGAGGAATTGAACACACCTTTGGGAACTGTCAAGTCAGCGCTCAGCCGGGCTCTGACCAGATTACGTGAACGGGGAAGCGAGGAATTTGCAGTATGAAGACGCACGAACTTTTCGAAGCGGCACAACTCGACGCCCTCGGATTGCTCGACGAGCGCGAGCAGGCCGAGTTTGAAGCGGCATTCGCCGGCGCATCGCCGGCGATCCGCGCTCAATTGCGCGATGAGCAGGCACGCTTCGCCAAGCCGGATCGCTTCCGTTTGAGCGCGGAGCCGCCGGTGGATTTGCGGGCCCGGGTGCTGGGGGCCATCAAGGCCGAGATTGCGGAAGTCGCCGGGGCGGCCCGGGGCAGGTTGCATCTGGCCGG
This sequence comes from Phycisphaeraceae bacterium, assembly GCA_019636565.1. Classification (GTDB taxonomy): domain Bacteria; phylum Planctomycetota; class Phycisphaerae; order Phycisphaerales; family UBA1924; genus JAFEBO01. The sequence goes on along the minus strand of JAHBXG010000023.1, from coordinate 7,850 downwards.
GCGCGAACTCCCGACGGTGCACCCGGTGCGGCGCGTCAGCCGTGCATGGCGCGTGGCGACACTTGCCTGTGCGACGGCGGCGGTGGTGCTCTCGGTGCTTGTCATGCAGCAGAATGCCCAAGTGCAGCGATTCGCCAACGTGAACGGCAGCGATGCGACGCTGAACAAGCTGGTAGACATGTTCGGCGCGGCCGACCTGACTTCGTTCCTCCTCAGCCCGGAAACCAAGAAGATTCCACTCGTCGCTGCGCAGCCCGATTTCAAGGGCGAAGCGGCGGTCTGGCACAACTCGTCGAAGCAGACTGCCCGGCTGTTCTGCAACAAAATCGTGACCGCGCCGGGCGAAACGATCCGGCTTGTGGTTCTTGACGACAACGGCAAGGTTTCGGAGCAGCTTGCCGAGTTTGCATCGGCGGGTGAGATCATCACCAAGTCGGTTTCGACAAACGGATACAACCCCAAGCAGCTCGCGCTTTACGTGGCGGCACGGGGTGCGGAAGCCGCAAAGGGTCACTTGGTCATGATTGCTTCCACCATCTGAGTCGGGGCCTCTCAACCAACTCGTTCTCTCCCATTGGCCCGGATTGTCCGGGCCTTCTTTATTGCCGCTGCCCCGGCCGCGACACGGTGGTCGCGGCGGTGAACTCGGACCACTTGGCGTCGTCGAGCACTTGGTCGATCTGAGAACCGAGTTCGAATTCCTGCTTGGCTCGGGAGAGTCGATTCCAGATACCAAAGCCCAGGCCGCAGGTAAGCAGCACCGAACAGAGCATGACGATGCCGGCCCGCTCCAGACGCTCGTCGTTGACCGGCTTGGTGCCGGCGACTGCAGGAGATTTGATCAGCGTGACCGCGCCATCGGCGCGCCGCTCGCGTGCGGCGTTGGCATCGCTGGCGAGGGCGGTGGTCAGAACATCGAGCGTCCGTGCGGCTTTTTCGCTTCCCGGGGCGCGGATTTCCAGCGCGAAAACGCCCGGCGCCGGCGAGTCGTGGGAGAACGATTTTGTCAGAAGAGTGCGGACGGCCCCGGGTGTTCCGAGCGATTCGTAGCCGCGCTGCTTCATGCGGCCGGCAACAGTTTCGACAAATTGAGGATCGGCAAGTGTCGCTTCAAGCGAGCGGCGCCATTCATCGAGTTCGGGATCGGAGAGTTCACGGCCCCGACCATCAGCGGCTATTTCCGTGCGGGCCGCGAAGTCTCCGGGCCATGCCTGTCCGACGACCGCCCACGAGAGCGCGGAGAGGAGGGCCAGTGTGAAGACGCAGCAGAGTGTCAGAACGCCCGCGCGTTTGCTCGCGGCGCGTCGGGCCATCGAAGCGCTCGCGACGTCCAGTTGGCGCTTCGCGGCGGCGAGGCTTGCGCGCTGCGAGAGGACCTGTTCGCACTGCTCGAAGCGCTTGGCCAGGATTTCGCTGGCCTTGCGCACCTTCGACGCGTGCTCGCGAAGGATCGCGCGGCAGCGTTTGAGCCGGCGACGACGGAGCTCCGTGGTTGCGTGCGACCCGGCTTCGCGGGGCTGCTTGACGGACTTGGCGGCATTCTGCAACTCGGTGAGCGTGCGATGCAGCCGCTCGCGCTCCTGCCGCTCGTGCGAAAGGCAAACCTTCAGTTCGTCGATTCGGGCCTTGGTTTGGGCGGGTTCTGCCCCGGAACTATGGATTTCGGAGACTAGCTCGTGCACCCGCGTGCGTTCGACCGCCAGTAATTGCTCATACTCGGAGAGCACTTCTTCTTGCGCGGCGCAGCGGCGTGCGATCTCGTCGACATCGAGGCGGAGCTGCTCGCACGCTTCTGTTTCCGCGGCCAACCGCCGTGCGAGCTCGGCATCGGCCTCGTTGATCTTGCCGGCGGCATCGTGCGCAGCGGAGATCTCGCCGGCTCGAGCGTCCAGTTCCGCGATGCGACGTGCAAGATCCGTTTCGGCGGCTTGCTTGCGGGATTCGAGTTCGGATTCCTGATCTTTCAGGGCCTTGGCGTTGTCTAACAGGGAGGTCCGGGTGGCTTCGAGATCGGCCTTCTCTTTTTCGAGATCGCTTTGGAGGCGGTGGAGGTCCGCCGCAAAGGCGTCCAGTTCCTTTGCGAGCGTCTGGGCTTTTTCTGCTTCCGCGGCCTGCTGAGCCACCTGTGCATCGATCTTTGCCTTGCGGTCTTCGACCTCGCTCAGCGCGGATTGCAGAGCGGACTCAGAATCGCGCCGTGCGGCCTCGCTTGCTTCCGATTCAGAGCGGAGCAATTGAACGGTCTTTTCACTCTCGGCCTGTGCGCTGCGAGCCTGTTCGAGTTCCTGATCACGCCGCGCGAGTTCGGTTTCTTTTTCGATCAGGCGCGATTGCGCATCGACGAGTTTGGCTTCGATTTCCCGACGCTCTTCATAGAGCTTCTTCAGACCCTGGATGCTCTTTTCGAAGTCGCTGATCGCTCCGAGTGCATCGGCCGCGTGCTGATGGGACCCCGGCGCGGCGGAGGCTTCGGGAGCAGCGCTGGTAGGGCTCGGATCTTGGCTCATGACTATCTCTCGATACCGGCGCGACGACTACGGGGCACTCCAATCGGAGTGCCCGAACATCCCCTGAGACTTCGCTTATCGGCACCGACCAGGCCCCTCTGAAGGCGATCCTGCGAACAGACATCATTCCGCGATTTTGCAGCGGCTGGGTGCTTTTCCCCGGGCGTGACGGGATCGCGAGTGCGGGCAGACCGGCATCGCCGCGCCGGGTCGGCACCCCAAAGTTCGGAATATGGCGGGGGTTCGGGCTACGGGCAGAGCAGGTCGTTGTACGACTGAACGAAAATAACAAAGTCGTCATCGTCGGTCAGGCCGTTGCCATCGAAATCGCCCCCGGTGTAGGGGCCGCCCGGAGTGACGAGATCGTTGTACGCCATCGCGAAGGCGACGAAGTCGGTGTCGTCAACGAGGTTGTCGAACACCATGTCGCCGGGGCATCGGATACGCCCGTGGAGGTATTCCGCGGCCTTGCGGACATTGATGATTCCCCAGCCGAAGTTGTCGTCCTTGCCCGGTGTTCCCGCGTCGGTCGCGGTCTGCTCGAGCACCCAGCGGGTGGTGGCCGGAGGAAGGGCGGGCTTTCCGCTGCCGGGGACGAAGTTTCCGAAGAGCAGTCCCGCCGCGCCCGCGACATGGGGCGTTGCCATCGACGTTCCGTTGAAGTTGGCGTAGGTGTGGCCGGTATTGAATTGATACAGATTGACGGTGGTTCCGTTGTTCGCGAGCAGATTGTCGCCGTCGGTTTGCAGGCAGCCGACGACGGGGATCGCGAAAGTCGTGCTGACGTTGAGCGTTCCGTTGAGGGATCCGGCGATGTTGTTCGAGATAATCACGCCGATTGCGCCGGCGTTGAGAGCGTTGGTTGCCTTTGTGTTGAAGGAGACGGACGTTGCGTCGGGCGAACCACGGCGGATGTGCGCGATCTTTCCGTTGACGCCGGCGGGGAATGCCGCGGCATTTTCGCCGAAGCCGCAGTACACGACCTGCGCGGTCACGGCGCGAATGACGCTGCCTGTCAGCGGGTTCGCCTCGTGGTCGGTCGAAAGCCACTTCGCGCTCCACGTGACAATCGGAACGGAAGACTGAACGCTTACGCCCGGTGCTGCGACCGAGCAATGGGCGCCGAAGTTCGAGAAACTCGCGAACGCACCGGAAGAATCGACGGCTGAAACCGCCATGCTCGCCGGGTACGCCGCGGGATATCGGGGGGTGCCCGACGACTGGTTACCCATGGCGCAGCAGACGAGCGTCCCGGCGTTGACTGCGGCCTGAACCGTGTCCGAATACGCCTGCGAGAACGTCGACCCGCTGAGCGACATGTTGATCGCACGAGCGCCGTTGGCGACGGCCCAGTTGATCCCGGCCATGCCCCATGACGAGAACCCAGACCCGCTGTTCGCGAGCACCTTGCCCGTGAGCAGCTGACACTGCGGCGCAACGCCGACAACGCCTTCTGTATTGTCGAGAGCGAGAATCGTGCCGGAAACGTGCGTGCCGTGCGTGTTGTAGTCTTCGACGACCTCGACCGGTGAATCGACAAACGACATGGATTGCACCGGCCCCGCAAGGTCGATGTGCGCGGTATCCACGCCCGTGTCCAGCACGGCGACCTTCGCGCCGCCCTGGCCCCAATTCGGCCATACCGAGGTCGCCCCGATCATTGTGATGCCATACGGGATGGTCTGCGCCTCTGCGACCATGAGCGTGTCGGGCTCGGCGTAGACCACACCAGGCATCTTCCTCAGGATCGCGATGACTTGCTCCGCGTTGTCGCCAATGGTCCGCACTACTTTGAGACCGGGAACGAGCGGTAACTCTTCGGCGACTTCGCGAATCCCCGCCGCCTTGAACAAATCGTTCTCCGCGGCTCGGTCAACGAACGCCTCGAACCGAACCAGGACGCGCGAGGGATGCCTTTCGGGCCACTCGTTGATGGTGCCTGGTGCGCGCACGCCGTCGCCCGCGCGGTATCCCGCAAGGGAATCAAGCGAACTTCGCATGACCGAGGCCGGCTGAGGTTCCGCACCAAGCGCGGGCAGCATGAACGCGCCGATCGCCAATCCCGATAGAAAAACGTTCCTGCATCCAGCGTTCATCGCGGATCTCCTTTGAGTTTGGATCTTGTAATTACAGGGAGTCGGAGCCGGGATTTCGTTCCGGGCCGGTTCAAGAGCACAGCAAGTTGTTGTACGAATTCGCGAACTCCACGAAATCCGCGTCGTCGGCGAATCCATCTCCGTTCAAGTCGCCGCCGGTCCATGCTCCACCCGGCGAGATCAGGTCGTTGTAGAAGGCGACGAACTGAACAAAGTCGGTGTCATCCACAAGTCCGTCGGTGTTGAAATCGCCTCGGCAGATCGCGCGGCCGTACAGGTAACCCGCACCCGCCTGGACATTGATCAGGCCCCACCCGAAGGTGTCGTCGCGCCCGGCTGTGCCCAAGTCCTTGGCGGTTTGTTCGAGGATCCATCGCACGCTTCCCGGGGGCAGCGGAGCCGGCTGCGCGACGGACTTAAACAGGCCGATGAGCAGACCGCCCGCACCTGCAGTGTGAGGACAGGCCATCGAAGTACCGTTAAAGAAGGCGTAGTCGTGCCCGGTTGTTGCTTCGGCCAGTGTCGCCGTCGGAAGCGAGAGCGTCTGGAGAGCGTTCCCGTCATTCTGGCTCATCCCGAAAACCGGAATAAAGAAAGTGTCGTTCAAGGTTCCGGAAACGACAGATGTCCCGCCCGTGTTGTTCGAGATGATCACGCCGATTGCTCCGGCGTTCACTGCATTTGTTGCCTTGTTCAGGAAGGTCGCGGCCGGGTTTCCGCTCGGACCGCGCCGGATGTGAGCGATCTTGCCCGCGACGGCCGCCGGAAACTCCGAAGAGTCCAGGCCGGTGCCGCAGTTCACCACCGTGCCGGTCACCGAGCCGCCCGGAGAACCCGTGAAATTCGCGGCATTGTGCGCGACACTGCTGAAGGTCACGGTATCGCTCACGATCGGCACCGTGGATTGGACATTCACTCCGGGCGCGGAAACCGAAATGAGCGGCCCGAAATTCGAAAACGACGCAAGCTGCTCGTTCGAATCCACCGCCGCGATCGACATGACGCCCGGAAATGCCGCGGGATAGTGGGGAAGAGGAGAGGAGTCGTTGCCTGCCGCGGCAACCACGAGCACGCCGGCGTTGAACGCATTCAGGCAGGCGTCCTGCAAGGCCGGTTCGATTTCGTCTCCGCCCAGCGACATGCTGATGACATCCGCGCCCTGCGATACGGCCCAATCGATGCCGGTGGCGATCCAACTGTCGAGTCCATATCCGCCGTTGTTCAAGACCTTGCCGATGATCAGCGACGCCTGCGGCGCAACTCCGACAACGCCGACGGTGTTGTCCAGTCCCAAAACGGTTCCCGAGCAGTGCGTGCCGTGCTCGGCATAGTCATCGACCGGCAGGCCGGGTACAAACGTTTCGGCGAGAATCGGCGTTGGAAGATCCGGATGCGCAAGATCGATGCCGGTGTCGAGAACGGCAACCTTGGCGCCTCCGCCGCGCCCATATTGAGACCAGGCAACGTCGGCTTTCACAAGCGAAATGCCGTACGGAACGCTCTGCGCAAAAGCCCGCCGCACATAGTCCGGCGAAGCGTACATCACGCCGGGCTGCTGCCTCAGCTTTGCGCACACTTCCTCCACGCGGCCGGACTCGACCGCGACGACTCGCAAGCCGGGCACGAGTGCGATGGTGCGAAGAGTTGCTCCCGCGCCGGCATCGCGAAGTGTGGCATCTTGTGCCGCGCGATCGGTGAACGGCTGCATCCGCACCAGTATTTGGCTGGGGTGAAAGACGGGAACACGCGCGATCGCCTCTCGCGAAGCGATGCCAAGCCCTGGTTCGAAACCGTCGAGCGACTGTCGCGAATCCGGCATGAGAGCGGAAGGAGAATCCGCACCGAGGACGCCAGCGGAGACGCGTGCCGCGAAGAAAGCCATGAGCGCCAATCCGGCGCACCCGACAAATCCTGCTTTGAACATCCATCCTCCTGAAGCGGGAGACAAGTGGGCCGAACCAGCCCATTCCTATCTTCGCAGGAGAGCGCGGTTTGTGCAAACCAATTGCCGAAAAGTCCGAGAAAACCCGCCATTCTCGGTTCCAAGACGCCGGGGAGATACGGGCCTTCTGCTCCCATCCAATTTGGCATGGGTATGCTCTCGCTTTTCGGGCCAAGAACCCGAAGTCCGATCACTCGGTGAAAATGAGGAGCGTGAGCGTGCGGGATCGAAAGCCCTTTGTCGGCGGCAACTGGAAGATGAACACCAACCGCACCACCAGTGCGGAACTCACGCGGGGCGTCGTGGATGCGCTCGCCCCGGTGACAGGGACGGATATCGCGATCTTCCCGCCATTCCCGTACCTTCTCGCAGTGCGATCCATTCTGCGCGATCGCGGGAGTTCCATTCAACTCGGCGCCCAGGATTGCTACCACAAGCCAGATGGCGCATTCACCGGCGAAGTCTCGCTCGACATGCTCAAAGACTGCGGCGTGCAGACCGTGCTCGCCGGGCACAGCGAGCGCCGGCACGTGCTCGGTGAAGACGACGAGATCGTCAACACCAAGTTGCGTGCGATCGTCGAGGCCGGATTGACAGGCGTGCTGTGCATCGGCGAGACGCTCGATCAGCGCGAATCGGGGCATACCGATCCGGTCAACCAGCGCCAGTTGCGCGGGGGCCTTGCCGACGTTTCCGCCGATGCACTCGAGAAAATCGTCATCGCCTACGAGCCGGTCTGGGCCATCGGCACCGGCAAGACCGCGACACCCGAAGATGCACAGGACGTTCACGCCAAGTTGCGCAAACTGCTCGGGCAGATGTACAACGCCGATGTCGCCAAGCGCACCCGCATCATCTACGGGGGCAGCGTGAAAGCCAGCAACGCCGAGGAACTCTTCCGCCAGCCTGATATTGATGGCGGATTGATCGGCGGAGCATCGCTCAAGGCCCCGGAATTCGCGGGCATTGTGAAGGCCGCCGCCGCGACGGGCTCAAAGGGCTGAGTAAAAACCGTTTGTCAGACACTCAACCCTGCGTAAGGGAGAATGAGATTCTGGATTCCGGGCGAGGAATACCAAGAAGAGCCGTTCACCGCCAGGCACTCATTCCTCCCGCACAGGGGTGGGATTCTGGAGGGTTCGTGGCCGGCACGCAACGGCTTCGGGGTACTTTGCGCTGTGCGGCCGGGCAGGAAAACTGCGGGGGCGCGGTGGGGGCGTGTGAGCTGCCGCGGGTAACTCAGCCGGTGCTTGTCGCCGTTGCGATTCGCGCAAGCGGAAAAAGCGGTTCGCGATTGTCGAGCAT
>JAHBXG010000022.1 GCA_019636565.1 Phycisphaeraceae bacterium | reverse complement strand
CCGCGTGGGGTGGGATTCGGGGGACGCAGAAGGAGGGAAGGTCAGTGCCACCAGCCTAATTGAGAGGAGTAGCACTGCGGCAAATCAGTGTCGTGTCCACAAACAATTTTAGCAGGACACCTTCGGCACACTTCCTGCCCACAACCTATACGCCGTTTCGGAGTAGTATCGCACTCGCAGCAAAGCCGCGCTTTCTTCCATCAACAGCTCGTGTAGACCAGCTTGTCCTTGAACGTCGCAATCGATATCTCGGGTGTTGTTTAAGATACCCCGAACCATCTTCTCCGCTAGCGCAGATTCGTTGAATGCAGCATATCGCTCTTCCGCGCCGGACCCAGGCGCGTGCTCCACCGCAAGTCCAGCAGGATCAAGTCTGGCCGTTTTGATCTTTTCGAAGCGAAAAGCAAGCGAAAACAGATTCGGAGGTTCAGAGGCAAACTGCTGGCCGCTGCCGGACAAAAGGCCCGTGCGGTAACACCACACTGACATCAGATCTACCCGCCAAGGATCGCCTTGCGCGACAATTCCCAGCAACCATTTCCCGATGCCCAGTGCAAGCAACCTTCCACTAAGGTGAGGATCATTTGAAATACGCCCTGATAATTCAACACAGAACGCGTCAACCTCGTCGATATTCTCGCAGCCCGCCAACGCCGCGACATCGGCTTGAAAAGTCTTTGAAGCGCTTGCATTTGCCTTGATTCGATCCATGTATGCAGCGAGCTCATTGGAAGCAATTCGCTCGGGTTCACTTCTGGTAGTGACGAATAGAAGCCATGGTTCGCCTCTTCGATTGCACTGATGAGTGATTAACTCGACCATGGCGTCATGCGTCGGCTTTTGTGCGTCACTCGTGAACGCGTCACACATATCAAGATTTACCACGTCATGGGATCCACCATCTCGCAAGTATTGGTTACCACGCGAATCCACTCTTGCAATACTCGAAAACGCATCGGGAACAACTTCCGACGCAGGGTCGACGCCAGACATTTGTCTTACGATTTGCTCAGCCGAAACGCGCTGGGTGGAGCGCGAAACCGTGGGCAATGTCTCGTCAAAACCTAAATAGCGCAACACTCGGCCCTTGTTCTGACACACTTCCGCCAAGACTTGAACGTCGATTAGGTCCTCGCCCGGCAGGCAGAGATACTTAATCATTCTCCGGTCGGGCAAGTCATCTAGCAACCTGCCAACCACGGCAGCCCATTGCTCTTTTCGAACCAAGTGTTTACGAGGTAGGTGCCACGGCTTGAACTCTGCAAGCGGTAACTCCCCATCTGTTTCATGGGCCAAGTCGCCTTGGGTAAGAATCGTGTCTAAAACTTCGTCTTGTGGTGTTTCGTCCGTCATTGACCGCCCACAAAGAAGATAACCCGTGCGAGGTCTCGGAGAAGACGCTGTTGCCGCTCGCGTCCAATCCGATCAAAAACCCCTGCAGCATACAACACCTGCGTAATTGCCTTCAGCTTTTCCTCATCCGTGCTAAATCTCAATGCCTTCTTTGCTCCGGTTCGCTCACCCAATGGATAATTTGCAAATACTTCGCTTTGCGAAAATACCAATACGGTTTCTTTTTCCCTTGGCTTAAACAGCCTGGATTGGCCGTCTTCTAGAAACTCGACCTTTACTGGAGACTCGTCACCACCCGTCCACTCTTCGATAATTTCTTCCACGACGGCCGACAATCGTTCCTTGGTAGCATGATGGGCTGTCACCAAATCTTTCTTGCGAGCTTCGCCACCGAGGGACTTGTGCTTTGTGGCGAACTGCTTGAACGCATCGTGCATCCACGCGGCGATGTACTGATAGTGCGGATGCGCGTGATTAAAGGACTCACGGTCGACGTTAAGCGCGGCGTCCATTCCTTCGTGAACGAAAATCTCGGATGTGACTTGATCTCGGCGAGTTTGCTCCGAGATTTGATACTTCATGAAAGTGGAGTCAAATAACGATCCACTCGCATCGCCTACTCTGAGCAGCACGCCGTTGTGCTCGACGGGCACAACGCGCGGACACCAAAGGAGATAGCCTTCAAATCGCAATGGTCCGCCCGTCTTTCGATCGTCATACTTTGCCATATCTGGCGCATCTGTCCCAACGAACAGAAGAGGCGTTTTGAGCTTGTTGGAAGTTTCCGGCAATCCCGTGAACCGAATCGGCCGTCGGAGTTCTAGCCCGTCGATAATGACATTAAAATCGGGGTTTCCGCCTCTTTCCGGAGCTTTGAGATCTAATCGCTCTCTGATTGTTTCACCAGCCCTCAGCTCAATTTCCTCAGCACGCCCCTTTCCAATTTTGCCGAACTTGAACACCCGGAGTCCTGCCGACTTATCCAGATCAAAAGGGTGCTTGTCGATATAGTCGATGGGCGCGCTCAGGCTCAAGAACCAAAGGAACCGAAAATAATTATCAAACGTTGTAGCAAGACTCGGCTTCCTGTCTGCGCCGACGCCATTCACTCGATCGAACATCGATCGGGCGAGCTTTCGGAATCGTTCTAACGCGTCATCGTCAGGATCCCAAGGAACCGAGGGCTTTTCGATATATTTGTCTGGTTTTGCGACGTCAAGAAAGCCAATGTGAAATGGCGGGCGATTGACTCCTCCTGACTCGACTTCTTCAGGCGAACTCCGAATCAATTCCCATAGATCACGGCTTCGAAATTCATCTCGCGTTCGCTGGAGGAGTTCGTCAATGACAATATCCGTTCCCTGAGCGTTAAGATCCTCAGCAGGAAGTTTGGTTATCTCTACTTCGCCAGTGGTTTCAATCTCGTCATCTGTGCGCTTTCGCAACTTTGATTTTGGTTCCGAGTGCCGGAACAGAATCATGTCCGCAACAGTTCGTTCGCGCTCGCCTTTAACCTTGGTAATGATCCGAAATTTTTGGGTAAGTTGCGAAACGGCAAAGAGGCCGATTCCGAGCTTGCCAATCAATCGGCGTCCTCCCGGACTGAGATCCGGGTCCTCCACAGACGTGATTCCAAGGTCGGCCCCGTGTTGAGTCCGTTTCTGGCTACCGCCGATGCTCTTGCACATCGATGCCAAAGAGTCCGCAGTAAAACCATTGCCGTTGTCGCGAATGGTAACTCGACCGAACCTTGGCGCGTCAGTTGAGATAACAACTTTCGTAGCGTCCGCGTCGTAAGCGTTCGAAATGAGCTCTCGTAGCGCAGCCCAAGGTTCCCGATAAATTCCATCCGTAACGCGCCGAATCACGCGCTCCGAAGTTCGCAATGGCGTTCGAACCGGCTTTCCGCCCGGTTTTACATTACGAATTAGCTCAGCCAATTCAAGCGGGTTGGTGGGTTGTGCGTCGGCCATGGTCCTTCTCCAAAACGGTGAGGAACGCACGAATGACCGCAAGCGCCAAGGGTGGAGGAACTGCATTGGTGACGTGGAGCATCTGGTTGGAAAATCGGCCTTTGACCTCGAAAGTATCCGGAAATCCTTGGAGACGCGCTGCTTCGCGTACGGTAATGCTTCGAGCTTGGAACGGGTGCGCCGGTGGTGCCCTATTGCCAGAAATCAAGGTCCGCGAAGGCTTGCTTGGATGAAGTTTACGATACGACATCGGCCCCTTACCTGGCGCGATTGCGGCGATCTTTTGCTTGACGGCGACACAGTGACGCATTGCGACATGATTTGCAACTTGTCGACCGCGAAGTTTGTCGCGCCCTTTGTAGACCGGAGGCCTGCGCAATCCGGCGAGAGCTTGTTGAACGCTGGGGCTAGGGCAATGCATGCTTAGCAACATGCTCGATATGTCCAATTCGCTCAACGGAGCTTTTGAGGCGAAACAGATCATGCGATGTCGATGCTGAGGAACGCCAAAATGTGCCGCATCAAGCGCCAAAACAACAACATGAAAACCAGCGTCGGACAAAAGTCGCTTAAATCGTGAAAAGTGGCGTTGGTATCGCTTTGACATTAACGCGGCGACATTTTCAATTAGCGCGGCGTCAGGGCTGAGCGCAACGATCGCCCGCGCCACGCTCATCAACACTCTATTTCTTGGATCTCGTCCGGTGCGGGGGCCCGCTACGGAAAATCCTTGGCATGGCGGGCCGGAAACAATTAACAATTTCGAACGACTACTTTGGGTTTTAACTATTTGTCGACATGCATCCAGCGTTTTCCTTTCAGCAACACTCCCAGTGATCGCCGTTGCATCCGGAAAATTGTGTTGGAAGCTCTCGATCGCTTGGCTAGACAAGTCGACACCACCCACGACAAGGCATCCGAATTCACGTGCTGCAAATGAAATCCCGCCAAGCCCGCAACAAAGGTCCAGCACTTTCCAAGCTGAGCCCGCGTTCTGCAACGCCGGAGCCAAAGTCGTTTGCTGCAGTTTACTAGCTGGGGCTGTCGAACGGTTCACTCAAATGACTCCGAAGTTGAAATACGATCACTGGAATCAAAGACCTGCACGCTTCAACAGAATTATCGCATGCGCGATGGATTTAGACACGATTCATACCCCAATTAATTATCCTCCTGCACTGCCTTCTCCGCCTGGAAGCGTCATGGCCCAAGGGTCTAGATGCTTGTCGATATCTGCTTTGGTGAGCGTACCAGAAGCCCCACTCCCCATCCCCGGCTGTGCCGCGGCACCGACGAGGGTTTCGTGGGCGAGCTGTCGCACCGTCTTGCCTTGCTTGAATGCCTCTTTCGCGAGCGCGGCGGACTTGTCGTAACCGATGACGGGGACCAGACTTGTGCACATGGCGAGCGAACCCTCGATCAGGCTCTTGCAGCGGGCTTCGTCGGGCTTGAGGCCTTTCAAGAGGTTCTCGGTGAACATGTCGCAGGCGCGGCTGGTGAGGTTGATGCTGTCGAGCAGGTGATGGATCATCATGGGCATGGCGACGTTGAGGTCGAGGAGGGAGCCGACGCCGCCGAAGCCGCCCAAAGTCACTGCGGCGTCGTTGCCGACGACTGTGCAGCAGACCATGATGAGGGATTCGGCGATGACGGGGTTGACCTTGCCGGGCATGATGCTGGAGCCGGGCTGGACGGCGGGGAGGACCAACTCGCCTATGCCGCAGCGGGGGCCGGAGCCGAGCCAGCGGATGTCGTTGGCGACTTTGCTGAGGCTGACGGCGATGGTCTTCAACAGACCGCTGGTTTCGACGATGGCGTCTTTGGCGGCCTGGGCCTCGAAGTGATTGGCGGCTTCGCGGAAGTGGACCCCCACCCGCGCGGTGAGTTCGGCGGCGACCATGGAGCCGAACTTTTCGTGGGCGTTGATGCCGGTGCCGACGGCTGTGCCGCCGATGGGGAGTTCGGAGAGTGCGTGGAGGGCGCGGTGCAGGCGTTCTTCGGCGTGACGGAGCTGGGAGGCGAAGCCGCTGAATTCCTGGCCGAGGCGAATGGGTGTGGCATCGGCGAGGTGGGTGCGGCCGATTTTGACGATCTTGTCCCAGGCGGCGGCTTTGGACTCGAGATCGGTGGCCATTGCCTTGATGGAGGGGAGAAGGCGGGTGTGGATGGCGATTGCCGCGGCGAGGTGCATCGCGGTCGGGAAGGTGTCGTTGGAAGACTGGCCGGCGTTGACGTGGTCGTTGGGATGAACGCCGCCTTCGTTGTCGATGTAGGCGGTGTCCTTGGAAGAGCCGATGGGTTTGTGTTTTTGGAGGCAGATGAGGTTGGCGATGACCTCATTGGCGTTCATGTTGGTGGAGGTGCCAGAGCCGGTTTGGTAGATATCGATGGGGAAGTGCTTGGCGAGGCCTCCGAAGCGAGGGAGGCCGTCGTGGATCTCGTTGCAGGCTTCGATGATGGCCTTGGTGCGGTGCTCGTGGAGGCGGCCGAGTTTGTGATTGACGGCGGCGCAGGCGGCCTTGAGGACGGCGTAGGCCTTGATGACTTCTTCGGGGACGGGGCGGCCGGAGACGGGGAAGTTGAGGACGGCACGCTGGGTGGAAGCGCCGTAGAGGGCGTCGTGCGGGACTTGCATCTCGCCCATGGTGTCTTTTTCTGTTCGTGTGGCGGTGCGGGACTGAGCTGAGGCTGGGGTGGTCATGTGTGGAGGGTAGTTGGAAAGGGCCAAAGGGCCAAATTGCCAAAGGGCCAAATTCGGAGTGCGGAAAGGCAATCACCACAAAGGCGCAGAGGCACAGAGGGGAAGGATGGTGGGAAGAGAGGATTCGGAGTGCGGAGTTTGGAGTGCGGATTGGAGAGGCGGGAAAGGGCAGATCGACAGAGGGGGCCACGGAGTGCCGCGGAGGAGGAGATGGAGAGGGAAGGCGATTCACGGGGGAGGGCGCGGGGAGCGTGGACGGGAGGTTCAGGTGGAGGCATGGAAAGCGAGCCCCCAAAAAAAGTGATTCTCTGTGCCTCTGAGCCTCTGTGGTAAATCCCCGCCTCCGTGGTAAGTCCCCGCCTTTCCGCGTGTTCCGAAGGGCTTGACAGCGTGATAAACTGCGGGCATGAGCACAACTGCCACCCCATCAAAACCAGCGTTTGAAATGCCCCCGATGTCTGCCGAGCACAAAGCGACCGAAGCCGTCGCGAAGAAGCTCGTCGAGATGATCGGAGCGAGAAAGAACCTCGATGCGATCAAGGAGCTGTACGCGGACAACGCGAAGCACGTCGAAGTGATGGGCGGACCCGGATGCGACCGCATCACCGAGGGGAAGGCCACCGTGCTGCAAAAGGCGCAGCAGTTTCACGACAGCATCACGATCCACGGATCGACTGTGGGCAAGCCGATTACCAACGGCGACCAGTTCATTCTGCCCATGAGCCTCGACAGCACGTTCAACGAAGGCCCCATGAAAGGCATGCGGATGAACATGCAGGAGACGGCGCTCTACACCGTCAAGAACGGAAAGATCAGCGAGGCGAAGTTCTTCTACCCGGGTTGCGGGATGGAAGAGAAGTAGGAGAAGGCATCGGGCATCGGGCATCGGGCATCAGAAAAAACCGACATCACAGCGCCGGGAGAGGCCGGTGCACGACAATTCGAGTTGTTCGGCAAACCCCGCTTGACGGGGATATTGGGCCGTGCGTCGCACGGCCTTCTTTTTTTTGGGGGAAGACCGGCTGGACTGGTCGGGGGGGCGTGTGCCGCGGGCGGTCTTGGCGATGCATTCGGCTGTGATCGCAGCATCGCTAGTTGAGAAGCGTGCGTGGAGGAACCATCGCATCGCGGAGGCCGAAAGATGACCAGCGGCGAAGGGCAGGGGCCGCGCCGGGTGCGACGGAATTGCGGCTGAGCCTAAGTGAAGGCTTCCCACGGTACAATGTTGAAGTAGGGCACGCAGTGCCCCCACCGCCAGCCCACTTGCGAAGTGGAAAAGCGTGTGAAAACGCGACGAAAAACGACTTGTGGGCGGCTCGTGGGTGGCTCGTGGGCGGATCGGGAGCAATGCGATGATGTTGAAGCAGTTGCGGGGCGGGATGATTCCGGTGCTGGGAATGAGACTGGGGCTCGCTCTGGGGCTGGTGTGTGCCGCCGGAGCGTTGGCGCAGTCCACCACACCCCCGACACCCGGAACTCCGACCGCACCAAAGGCGCCGACTGGGCCTCAGCCGGGTTCGAACCCCCAGACTACGCCGCCGGCACGCAACAACCCGAACCCGGGCACGAACCCCAATCAGCCGGTGAACCCGGGGACCAACTCGCCGAACCCAACGACCTCGCCGACGACGGCTCCGACTACAACCCCCAGCGGTCCGGCCGTGAATCCAAGCGCGCCGATGGCGCCCGGCGCTGGCGCGCCGGAGTGGCCGAAGGTGACCGAGGGCCCGTATCTCACGCGATCGGTTCCCAGGGACTGGCTGCTGCAGATCATCATCGATCTATCGAGCAACGGCAGCGTGAACCCCGGGCTGTGGGCGCAGAGCACCACACCGTTTGTGTTCGATTCGATGACCATGGTGTTTCCGATCGTGGCGGACTCCGGAAATTCGCAGGTGAGACTGTCGGGGGTGAACAGTTGGCTGCGCTTCGAGGGGCACGATGTGATGACGGGCGGGTTTGCGAAGGAATGGACACCGGAAAATCCGGCGCCGGTGCTTCTGAAGGAAATGGCGAGCGGTCAGTTGTATCCGGCGGGCGTGATGCTCGGTAAGTGGTATTGGGAGCGGCCGAGGACCACCACCAAGACGGTGCAGTTGATGATCGAGATCCCGACGACATCATCGAGGACGTTCATCGATGATGCCGCGGCTTGCAAGGTGGAGTGGCCGAAGGGATCGTGGCCGGAGATTGCGGCGGCGTGCTTCCAGCCCCAGATGTTCATCGACTGCGGGGTCGATCCGATCACGTTCGAGATGAAGATGTACAACATGAAGCCGATTCAGGATGCCGTCCGCGAATGGACGAACGGCAACCCGAAGGCAATCTCGCCCCACAAACTGGCAAAGTTTCTGACGCACAAGGTGGTGCACGGGATGATCCCCGGGCGGCCGGATGTGTTCCTGGGCAACGCGCCGCAGGCGATCCTGGGGCTGAATCTGCTCGGCGCACCGCT
Source organism: Phycisphaeraceae bacterium (assembly GCA_019636565.1). Taxonomy (GTDB): domain Bacteria; phylum Planctomycetota; class Phycisphaerae; order Phycisphaerales; family UBA1924; genus JAFEBO01. The sequence continues at coordinate 55,864 of JAHBXG010000022.1, read as the reverse complement.
GGCGATGCAGACGCGCCAGATCGGCGTGAAGGACATGGGCACGGTGCTGGTCGCGTGCATGCGAGAGGCCGGGCTTCCGGCGCGTTTGATCTACGGGTATCAGGCCCGAGGCGAAGTGGAAGACGGGAACAAGGTGGTGACGTTTACGCGCAACGATCGCTTCCGGTGCTGGGTGGAATACTGCCTGTACGACGAGGAAAAGAAGACGGTCAACTGGATTCCGATCGATTACCAGCAGTTCCGTTTCACTTCGAACGCGATGGGAGACCTGAACGCGCCGTGGAGTTTCATCGGGACGATTCCGTACGCGGAGTCGATGGTGCCCGTCGCGCTGCAGGCCTTCCCCCCGACAACGGTGATGGGATACGGATACCCCGCGCTGTGGGGCTGGGTGCTGATGCCCGGTGTGCCGGTCAACCTCGGGCAGCAGGTGACTGTGAGCACGAGCAATGCCGGCACCTCGCCGAAGACGGCGCCGAAAAACAAGGGCGAAAGCAACAATCCGCCGAATCAGGTGCGGTAGAGTTCGCTGGCGCAGAGTGAGCGAACGCGAATGGGTTGCATAGGTCCTATGGGACTCATGAGACCTATTCGGGCACCGGAAGGAATGTGTATTCGTCAGTGGTGTTGGTCACGCCCGGCGGCACACGCACGCGCATGGCGGCGTGCATGTCCACAAAGAGCAGGTTCGCTTCGACGTGGGAGCGGTGATACCAGATGCTGCCCCGATCGCCCCCACCCTCGAAGTTGTAGATCGGGTGCGTCCCGATCATCCAGGTCTTGCCCGTGTTGCCCACAAAGGGCATCGGCCCGCCGTCGCCGGTTTCGGTGCGGGGCACAAGCGTGGGAAAATCGTCGCCTTCGAGGGCGTGGTCGTTGAGGGTGTAACTGGAACCGACGAGGTCGTAATAGGACTCGGTGGAATCGAAGCCGGGGATCGGGACTCCGGTGTTGCGTGCGCCGCGATCGAGCGGCGACCGGAAGGCCTCGAGTTCGAGCCGGGGTGCACCCTTCGCAACGGGACGGAGATCTACGGAAACGACGTACTTGTTGAGCGGGCGCTTGTCGGCGCCGGTGGAGTTGATGCCGTAAAAGGGGAGCGTGCCGCTGGTACCGGCGAAGAGGGCACCGATCACGGCGGTGCCGCCACCGGGAAGATCTCCCTTTGCCTGCGGAAGCGTGTCTCGGAAATCATTGAAATAGAGCGTGACGCCCACGCCGATCTGCTTCAACTTGGCGAGGCAGGAAAGCGAACGAGCGGTGAGCCGCGCCTGGGCGAGCCCCGGCAGCAGCACACCGATCAGCACCGCGATGATCGCGATGACAACGAGCAGTTCGATGAGGGTGAACGCGCGACGCACCGGGGAGAGTACGGCGATCGGGAGAGCGCCTACCGCTCGCCAGCGAGCGGGTTGCGGAAGTGCTTGTCCTGCACCGGCGCGACAGCCTCGAGCACCTTGCAGAGCACGTTGGCGGGTGCGCCGACGGCGTTGACCTCGGTGACGAGATGCTTGGGATAGAACTCGAGCACGGGAAAGGTCTCCCGCTCGTAAACTTCCCAACGTCGGCGGATGACCTCTTCGCGAGCGTCGTCCGGACGGTTTTCCTTGAGGGCCCGGCGCGAGAGCCGCTTGATCATCTCCTCTTTGTCTTCGCATTTGAGGTGGACGATGCGGAGCACGTTGATGTATTTGTGCATCAGCCGTGCCTGCGCCACGTTGCGGGGCAGACCGTCGAGGATCAGCAGATCCGCACGCGGCTTGTAGATCGAGAGCGTGGTGTAGGCGTGGATGGTCTGCGACCAGAGGCGGATGACGACGTCGTCGGGGACGAGCTCGCCGCGCGACGAATACGAATAGAAGATCTTGCCAATGTCCGAACTGATGTCGATATTGCGGAACATCTCGCCGGTAGACATGTGGAAGAAACCGGGGATCTCCGCGAGGATCTTGCCCTGCGTCCCCTTGCCGGAGCCGGGAGCGCCGAAGAGAAGGATGGTTTGGTAGCGGTCTTCGGCCATTGGTCTTTCCGTGGGACGAAAGCGCAAGCGGGGTGGGTGCGTCCCGGTTTGGGGTGGGGCGAGCAGGGCCGAAAGTGTAATCGGACGGGACGGGTCCCGTCTTTGTGTGGGGGCTTGTGACTGGCGAAAAACCCCTCCGTTCGGCGGGGTTTGCGCGTCCGGAATCGCTTACATTCTCCAGATCGGGGTCGGGCGATCCTGCGGCTCCGACGGATCGCGCTGAAGTCGGCCGCGCCCCGTGACCGCTTGCGAGTTGTGCCAAGGCGAGCTGCGGGCTCACACCTGCCGAAGGAATCGCAGGTCGTTCTCGAAGAGCAATCGAATGTCGGGGATGGAGTACCGGCCCATCGCGATGCGCTCGATGCCGAAGCCGAAGGCGAATCCGGTCCATTCCTCAGGGTCGATACCGCAATGCTGAAGCACGGCCGGATCGACCATGCCGCAGCCCCCGAGTTCGATCCAGCGCGCGGGCTGATCGGGGCGGAGGCGGATTTTCATATCGAGTTCCGCACTGGGCTCGGTGAAGGGGAAGTAGGAAGGGCGGAGGCGGACCTCGGCGTCCTCGCCGAAGTAGGCCCGGGCGAATTGGAGGAGCGTGGTCTTGAGATCGATCATGGAAACGCCGCGATCGAGGTAGAGGCCTTCGATCTGGTGGAACATGAACGAGTGCGTGGCATCGACAGTGTCGGGGCGGTAGACGCGACCGGGCGAAATGATCTTGATCGGGTGCGCGAGTTTGCCGCCGCCGGCCTTCACGGCGGCTTCCATGACGCGCACCTGCACCGTCGAGGTCTGCGAGCGGATCATGCGCGGGCTCACGCTTTCGCGTGGATCGTCCACGTAGAAATTGTCGGCGGGGTCGCGTGCCGGGTGGCCGGCGGGGATGTTAAGTTTGATGAAGTTGTGTTCGTCGTCTTCGAGTTCGGGTCCTTCGGCGACTTCGAAACCCATGCGCCCGAAGACTTCGCAGAGTTCCTCGATAACGCGTGTGATGATGTGAGCGCGCCCGACCGATTCGGTGGAAACGAAGCCCGGTTCGGTGACATCGAGTTGCTGCACGGTCGCGCTGGCGGAACTGGCGATCAGCGATTTCTTCGCCTCAAATGCCTGCTCGAGCGCGGCCTTTACCTGGTTCATCTTCGCGCCGACAGCCGGCTTCTGGTCTTTGGGAACATCTTTGAATCCGGCCATCACCGACTTGATCTTGCCGCTGCCAGCGAGATAGGCGAGGCGCCAGGCTTCGAGGGCGTCTGCAGACGAGACCCTGCTGAGTTCGTCAAGACCCTGTGTCTGAAGTTGTTCGGCGAGTTCGAGCATGCGCAAAGATCGTATCGGGAGCGAGCGGTCCTCTCAAAGAACACGGCCCACCTTTCGGCGGGCCGCGTTTGTGTCTTTCAATCTTCAGACTCTCATTGACCCGGGGTCAACAACTGCTTGATTCAGGCCTTGGCTTCGCCCTTTTCCTTGCGGACTTTGGCGGCGAACGCGGTGCGTTTGTCGGCGGTGCGACGGCGGGTGCTCGGCTTGCCGCCGATCTCCGGGCCTTCTTCGTTGCCGACGAACTGGAGCACGCAGAGCTCGGCGGCGTCACCGATGCGGTGGCGGCCGAGCTTGACAATGCGGGTGTAACCACCGGCGCGTTCAGCAAAGCGGGGCGCGACGCGCTCGAAGATGTGCTTGACCAGCTTCGGGGCCTTGCGCAGTTCGCCGTAACGGTTGCGCTCAACTTCTTCGGACTTGGGCAGATCGAAGAAGCCTTCGCGGAACTCGCGGAGGTTCTTGACGTGCTCCTTCTCAGCGTCGGTGGCGTTCTTTGGGAGGTACATCCACTCGAACGCGAGGCGGTCGTGGCCGAGCTTCGAGATCACGCGCCGACGAGAGGCGAGATCACCCTTCTTGGCGTCGGTGATGATCTTCTCGACAAACGGCTGCACGGCCTTGGCCTTCGGGATCGTGGTCGTGATCTGGCCGTGCTCAAAGAGCGAGGCGGCCATATTGCGCAGCATCGAATCGCGATGCGAAGCGGTGCGGGTGAGACGTGAACCGGCGCGACGGTGGCGCATAACAGGAACTCCAAACAGGGCCTTGACCGGCGGCCGAGTGCCGCACGATGCAGGGCCGAAATACTAGGCTGGACCGCCGAAAAACTCAATTTCGTCGGTCATTTCGTCCACTGGTGAAGCAAAGGGCGGGCTTTTCAGCCCGCCCTGAGAGTGAAATCAACAAAGCAAACCCACCCAACCCCTCTCTCGGGGAGGGGGCTCCCGCAGAATCAGGCCGGGATCTCGGTCTGCTTCACGACAAAGCCGTCGGGAAGGGTCATGCCAAGGTCGAGGCCGATGTCCTGGAGCTTGCGCTTCACCTCGCGGAGGCTGGTACGACCGAAGGAGCGGAGCTTCAGGAGGGTGCCGTCGGTCTGGGTCACAAGCTGGGCAACGGTGTCGATACGGGCCGATTCCAGGCAGTTGCTGGCGCGGACCGAGAGTTCGAGTTCGTTGGTGCTCATGTTGAGCTTGCGGATGAGTTCCTCGTCCACGCTCGCGGCGGCCGCGGCTTCTTCGCTCACCGTGTCGGGTCCGAGTTCGAAGTATTGGACGAACGGATTGAGGTGCTTGCGGAGAATCTTGGCGGCTTCGACCATCGCCATCTCGGGCGTGACGGTGCCGTTGGTCCAGATCTCGAGCGTGAGCTTGTCGTAGTCGGTGCGCTGGCCGACGCGTGCATCTTCAACCTTGTAGCGGACGCGCTGCACGGGGCTGTAGATCGCGTCGATCGGGATGAGTCCGATTTCCTGATCCTCTTCCTGTGCCGCGATCTGCTCGCTGGCGGGCACGTAACCACGGCCGCGGCTGACCGTGAGTTCCATCTCGAAGTCCACCTTTTCGGTGAGCGTCGCGAGGACGAGCTCCTTGTTCACGATCGTGACGGCGGTATCGGCTTCGATCATGTCGGCCGTGATCTCGCCGGGGCCTCGGGCCGCGAGGCGCATCGTCTTGGACTCGTCGCCTTCGAGCTTGACGACCAGGTTCTTGACGTTGAGGACGATGTCGGTCGCGTCTTCCATCACGCCGGCAAGGCTGCTGAACTCGTGCGGTGCGCCCTTGACCTTGATCTGGGTCACGGCGGCGCCTTCGAGGCTGCTGAGCAGCACGCGCCGGAGGCTGTTGCCGACCGTCGTGCCAAAGCCACGCTCGAAGGGTTCGATCACGAAGCGGCCGTACACGCTGCTGTTGAAGCGGGAGTCGGCGCCGATACGGGTGGGAAGCTCAAGGCCACGCCAGCGGAATCGCATGTTTGAAATCTCCAGAACGGCGGCAGGGACAAGGAAGCACGAGCCGATGGCCCGCAATTCCAAACTGACTTGTCGCGAGCCCGACGATTCACGAGGAACGAAGGAAGCTGCCGCGCTTCACAACACCTCTTCTGTTCGACAGGAGCGACACGATTCGAGAAAGCGTTGCGTGGTCTTTCGAACACGCAACGTGAAATTGCGTTAGACGCGACGGCGCTTCGCCGGGCGGCAACCGTTGTGGGGTACTGGCGTGTGATCTTCGATCGCCGAAACGCGAAGTCCGGTCGAAACCAGGCCGTTCACGGCCGACTCGCGGCCAGCGCCCGAGCCACGGATGCGGATCTCGACTTCGCTCATGCCCATCTTGCGGACCTTCTGGCCCGAAGTCTCGGCGGCGCGGGTCGCGGCGAACGGGGTGCTCTTGCGGGCGCCCTTGAACCCGATCGTGCCGGCCGAATCCCAGGCGACTGTCTCGCCGTTGGCGTCAGTGATCGTGATGAGAGTGTTGTTCTGAGTCGCCTTGATGTGAGCGATGCCACGGACGACGTTCTTGCGGACTTTACCCTTCTTCGACATGCAATCCTCCGCGGATCATCCGACACGAAGTGTCGTCCCCGCTCGTTGAAAAACCGTGCGTTAGGCCTTGGCCTTCACGCCCTTCTTGCCGGCGACTGTCTTCTTCTTGCCCTTACGGGTACGTGCGTTGGACTGGGTGCGCTGCCCGCGGACCGGGAGGCCCTTGCGGTGACGCTCGCCGCGGTAGCTGCGGATGTCCTTGAGCCGCTGGATGTTCTGCTGCACCTGGCGGCGGAGCGCACCCTCGACGAGGTAGGTCGCGTCGATGATGGCGTTGATCTGCGCCAATTGAGTCTCGGGGACTTCGCGGGCGCGAACGTCGCCGCTCACGCCGGCCTCATCCAGGATGGCCTTGGCGAAATGCGCCCCGATCCCGTGGATGTACTGGAGCGCGAAGAGCATCTTCTTGTTGTCGGGCACGTCAACGCCGGCGATACGGGGCATCGGAACTCCTCACTGCTTCGCGGTTGTTGCCGCGAACTGATCCGGCGTTTGCGCCGGACTGGACCAAACGATTAGCCTTGCACCTGCTTGTGCTTGGGTTCTGCTTTGCAAATCACGCGCAACTTGCCTTTGCGGCGGACAACCTGACACTGGTTGCAGACGCGACGAACACTCGCTTTAACCTTCATAAGACACCCATTCCTGCTTGCTTATTCAATCTCGGTTCGGGACGAGCCCGGCCGGGCCGAAATACTAGGCGGGGCCCCCGCAAAAGTCAGCCGGTGCGGGGGGTGGAAACTGTTCGGAAGCGCCGGATTTTGGAAGCGGCGGGCCAAAAACACGCCCGAAAGTAGCCGGCGGCGAAATCCGCTCCGCCGTTCCAGATTCCCAAAAGGACGCGTCCAAAGCCCACCGGGCGGACGTGAAATCAATGGCGGAACGTGATCCGCGCCTTCGAGAGGTCGTACGGGCTCATCTCGACGGTGACCTTGTCGCCGGGCAGGATGCGGATGTAGTTCATGCGCATCTTGCCCGAGACGTAGGCCAGCACTTCCGTCTTCTGCTCGTTGGGCAGTCGGACCTTGAACATCGCGTTCGGCAGCGCCTCTGTGACTTCGGCCTCGAACGTGAACTTGTCGTCCTGCTTACCCATGAATCTCCCTGCGTGCGCGAAATCGAAACACCGAACTTTGAATCAGCCCCGGGGGCCGTGGAACTTGGGGCCGCCCTCTTCACCCTCGGACAGGAAGCCCGAGTAGTTCCGCATGAGCAACTGAGCTTCCACTTTCTGCAGGAAGTCCATGCACACCGAGACCACGATCAGCAGGCCGGTGCCGCCCAGGAACTGTGTGACGCTCGGCGGCACGCCGAACGCCTTGTTCACCACGACCGGAAGGATCGCGATGACGGAGAGGAACGCCGCGCCGACAAAGGTGACGCGGGTGATGACAGTCTCGAGATACTCGGCGGTGCGTGGGCCCGGCCGCAGACCCGGAATGAACGATCCGTGCTCTTTGAGTTGCTTGCTCATGTCCTGCGGGTTGAACTGGACCGTGATCCAGAAGTAACTGAAGAAGTAGACCATCACAATGTAGAGCACGACGTAGAGATACTCACCCTGCGAGAAGTTGATCGAGAGGAACTGCGTCAGGTGATAGAGGAAGCCTTGTGAAGAGCCGTGCCGGTTCAGATAGGCATTGACCTGCTCGTGGGTCCAGGCGAAAAGCACGCTGGGGAACATCATCAGCGAACTGGCGAAGATGATCGGCATCACGCCGCCGTGGTTGATGCGAAGGGGCAGATAGCTCTTTTGCCCGCCGAAGACGCGACGTCCTCTGGTGTGCTTTGCCTGCTGCACCGGAATGCGGCGCTGCGCGACGGTCATGAGCACCGAGCCCCCCACCACGATCAGGAAGCCCATACACAACATGATCACGCCCATCCAGCCCATCTTGTCGGCGTTGCCGGGATCAAAGTTGCTGCGGGCGTCCATCAGGGCCTGGGGCATGCCGGCCAGGATGCCCGCCATGATGATCATCGAAACACCGTTGCCGATGCCGAACCTGTCGATCTGTTCGCCGATCCACATCAGGAAAATAGTTCCCGCCGTCAGCGTTGCTACCGCCATGGTCCACCACAGGCCGCTGTTCACGTACTGGGGCTGGATGAAATCCTGCGAGCGAAGATAGCCGACCCAGCCGGCACCCTGCACCACGCACAGCGCGACTGTCACGTAGCGCGTCCATTCCATGATCTTCTGGCGGCCAGAAGCGCCTTCCTCCTGAAGTTTCTTCAGGCGAGGCGAAACCGTCGCAACCAACTGGAAGATGATGCCCGCCGTGATGTAGGGCATGACGCCCAGGCCGAAGATCGTCGAGTGCGAGAGCGAGCCTCCGGAGAACATCGAGACAAACTCGGCCACCCGTCCGAACGCGCTGCCGCCTTCGGACGCGTTCTTCATCGTCTTGGCGAGCAATTCCTGGTTGATGCCGGGCAGCGGGATCCAATGCCCGATGCGGAACACCAGGAGCATGGCAAAGGTGAAGAGGATCTTGTTTCGAAGATCCCGGATGGTGAAGATGTTCTTGAGAGTTGCGAACATTCGTGGCTCGAATTTGGCGGTGCTGACTTGGAAGGCCAAGTGTATTCCGCGTGATTCACTTCACGCGGAAACAAACGACCCCGCGCTGGATGCGCGGGGCCGGGAAAGAACTTGGAAGCGTGGATTGGTCACTCGGCGGCAGGCGGCTTCTTCGAAGCTGCCTTTTCGTCCGGCTTGGCCTCTGCCTTCGCCCCGGCGGGCTTGGCGGCCTTGCCGTCCTTTGCACTTTCCTCGTCACCCTCGTCGTCCACAACCTTCTTGGGCTTGGACGAACGCTTGAGTTTCTTGGTGAGGTTCTTGGGAGTGCGGTCGTCGCTCGTGAGGTCGACGCCTCGCACCTTGTCGCGACGGGTGCCGGTCTGCTTCACGCTGCCACCGGCTTGCGTGATCAGTTCCGCAGCCTTGTCGGAAACCCGTGCCGCCTCGACGGTCAACTTGACCTTCAGACCCTCTTCACCCACGGCGCCGAGGATTTTGAGGTCGCGGCTGTCGTCGCGGACCAGGCCCGCTTCCTGCAACGACTTCAGATTCACCGTGCCGCCCTTTGCGAACGACGGATGGCCGACGATCTCGCGCAGGTTGACGATCCAGAAGTGAGTGCGGAAAGGAGCATTGGTGAAGCCGAACTTCGCCAAACGGCGGAAGTAGGGCATCTGGCCACCCTCGAACGAACGCTTGGACGCGTGGCCCGAGCGCGAAGACGCGCCCTTGTTGCCGCGGCCCGACTGCTTGCCGTGGCCGGAGCCTTCGCCCCGACCGACGCGCTTGCGCTTCTTATAGCGTCCGGCTTTGACTGTGATGTCGTGAATCATCATGGGAGAAACCCTCTCGGAAAATTCTTGGATTTAATCAGGCCTGCGGAGCGCCACCGGAAGCGCCATCTGCCGCAGGAGCCCCGCCCTGCTGGCCGGCATCACGACCAGCGCCGCCATGGCCACCACCACTACGGCCTCCACGTCCGCCTCGGCCACCACCACTTCCCCCACGACCGCCTCGGCGATCCTGGCCGATTGTGTTGACGGGGCCCTTCATTTTTTCGCCTTTGGCGGTGGAAGCGAAGGCCTTGCCCTTTTCGATCTTCTTTTCGATGTCGGTGACTTCGAGCTTGATGCCGCGGGCCTCGGAGACTTCTTCACGCTTGCGGAGGCGATCGATGCCGTCGAAGCAGGCCTTGACGATGTTGAACTTGTTGGTGTTGCCGTAGCACTTGGTGAGGCAGTCGGTGATGCCGGCCATTTCGAGGATGGCGCGGATCGTGGAGCCCGCGACGACGCCGGTACCGGGCGAGGCCGGGATGAGGCGGACCTTGGAAGCGCCGAAGGAGCCTTCCACCTGGTGCGGGAGGGTGCGGCCGGCCATCGGCACGTCGGACATGGCACGCTTGGCGTACTTTTGGGCCTTTTCGACCGCCTGGGGCACTTCGTTGCTCTTGCCGTAACCGAAGCCGACGCGACCCTTGCGATCGCCGACGACCACGAGCGCGCCGAAGCTGAAGCGCCGGCCGCCCTTGACCGTTGCGGAGGTACGGAAAACGCCCACGGTGGTGGACTCGATTGAACTTGCTTCGTCGAGAATCTCGGGCATGGGTTTAGTCCTAGCGGTCAGCTTTCAGCGATCAGCAATCAGAGAAGACAATTCAGAATTTGAGGCCGGCTTTGCGGGCGGCATCGGCGAGGGCCTTGACGCGGCCGTGGAAGCGGAAGCCGGAACGATCGAACACGACGGCGCTCACGCCCTTGCTCTTGGCACGCTCGGCGAGGAGCGTTCCAACAGCCTCAGCGGCCTTGGAGTTGCCGGTTTTTTCCGTCTTGAGCGACTTGTCGGTCGTCGAGGCGGCGGCGAGGGTACGGCCCGAGAGATCGTCGATGATCTGGGCGTACATGTGGTTGAGCGACTTGTAGATGCTCAGGCGGGGCTGCTGCGTGGTGCCGGAGATCCGCTTGCGGAGCCCGACACGCCGGCGGGCCCGACGAACCTGTTTGTTGACTTGCTTGTTCATGACTGTTTCTTTCGCTGGATGACGGATCAGGCTCCGAACTGCTTGCCCTGCTTGCGCTTGATGACTTCCTCGGCGTACTTGATTCCCTTGCCGTTGTAAGGCTCGGGCTTGCGCTTGGACCGCATCGCGGAGGAGAACTGGCCGACCAACTGGCGAGAGACGCCGGAGACCTTGATGGGGGTCAACTCGCCGACCTGCTTCTCGACCACAACCGTGAGGCCTTCGGGGACGGGCATCAGGATCGGATTGGCGAAACCGACGGAGAGCTTGAGGTTCTTGCCGGCGAGAGAGGCGGTCCAGCCCGTGCCCACGACCTGCATGGTCTTCTCGTAGCCCTTGGTGACACCTTCCACCATGTTGCGGATCAGAGCGCGGGTGGTTCCCCACTGGGCCAACGCATCGGCGTCGCTGGGGTTGACACCGTCAGCGGGTCCGACCGTGATCGACTTTTCGCTCTCGGCCCAGGTGACCTTGATCTTGGGGTGAACCTTGAGCGTGTCCTTGCCTTTAGGGCCCTGGAGTTCGACCTTGCCACCGCCGACGGAGACTTTGACTCCGGCGGGGACTTCCAATGGTTTCTTACCGATACGGGACATGGTCAGGACTCCTTGGCGTGTTGCTCGCGGAATGTTTTTCCGGCTTCCGCCTGTGGTGGTTGATTACTCGATGGTGCAGAGAAGTTCGCCGCCGATGCGCTGCTCGCGGGCCATGCGGTCGCTGAGCACACCCTTGCTGGTGGAGACGATGGCGATGCCCAGGCCCTGCATGGGCTTGGGGAGAACATCGACGCCTCGATACATACGCCGGCCGGGCTTGCTCATGCGCTCGAGCGAGTGCATGAGGGGATCGCCTCCGGTGGTGTACTTGAGACGGATCTTGATGAGGCCTTGGCGGCCGTCTTCGATCACATCGAAGCCATCGATATAGCCCTCGTCCTTGAGGACGTTGGCGATGCCGCGGCAGACCTTGCTGTTGAGGCAAGTGACGCCCTTGGCCTTGATGTGGACCGCGTTCCTGATCCGAGTGAGCATGTCCGCGATGGGGTCGCCGATAGACATTGTGTGAGTACCTCTTTCGTGCTTACCAGCTGGCCTTGCGCATGCCCGGGATCTTTCCTTCCAGGGCGAGTTTGCGGAGCATGATGCGGGAGATGCGGAACTTGCGATAGACGCCGCGTGCGCGGCCGGTCAGTTCGCAGCGCCGGACGGTGCGGGTGCTGAACTTGGGGGTTCGACGGCTTTTGGCCATCTGTGCCTTGGTAGTCATTTACTTGACCTCCGGCTTCTTGAACGGCATGCCGAGCTGCTCGAGAACGAAGCGGCTGCGGTCCTTGGTGGAACGGGCGAAGCAGACGTTGATGTTCATGCCGTGGGTGAACTGGGCCTCGGCCATGTTGATTTCGGGGAACACGCCCTGCTCGGTCACGCCGGTGGCGTAATTGCCCTGGCGGTCGAACGCTGTGTCGGAAAGACCGCGGAAGTCCTTGATGCGGGGCGTGGCGAGGTTGATGAATCGATCGAGGAAGTGCCACATGCGGTCGCGACGGATCGTGACCATCGCGGACGACTCGTAGCCTTCGCGGAGTTTGAAGTTCGCGACGCTCTTCTTCGCCTTGATCACGATGGGCTTCTGGCCGGTGACTTTGACCAGCGTCTCAAGCACCTGCGCCTTGATGTGCGGCGGGATCTTGGTGCCTTCGATGTGGCGACCCATGTTGACGTTCAGCACGATCTTCTCGAGCTTGGGCATCGCCATGGGGTTCTTGATGCCGAACTTCTCGGCCACCTTGGCGCGGACCTCGGACTCGTACTTGACCTTGAGGCGCGGCGGCGTCTTCGGGCCGGTCTCGGCGGGGGCGTTGTCGTACTTGCCCTTCTTGGGCGCGCCGCTCTTGGATTTGGAGTCGGGCCGGCCGCCACCGCCACCTTGCGGCTTGCCCTGCTTCTGCTGTTTATCTTGTTCGGTCGACATGAGTGTTCTCTTGGTCAGTGCCTATCAGTGCGGCTTCTTGGACTTGGTGCGGCCGGCCTTGTGAAGAACGGAGAGTTCCGCGCCGCCCTTGACGGCGACACGAACCTTGGAACCGTCCGACTTGGTCACGAAGCGGACGCGGCTGGGCTTGCCGTCAGCAACGGGGCTGACGTTGGACATGTGGATCGGCGCCTCGCGCTGCACGAGTCCGCCCTGGGGCGCGGCCTGCGTGGGCTTCATGTGCTTGACGCGGAGGTTGACGCCCTTGATGTAGACGCGGCTGTGCTTGACATCGACGCGGACGACTTCGCCGGTCTGGCCCTTTGCAGCGCCGGAGCGGACGAACACCGTGTCACCTTTGCGAACGTGCGCTGGCATATCAGACCACCTCCGTCGCGAGCGAAACGATCTTCATGTAGTTCTTCTCGCGGAGTTCACGGGCGACTGGTCCGAAGATTCGGGTGCCCTTGGGGTTACCGTCGTCCTGGATCAGCACAACGGCGTTGGAATCAAACTTGACGTACGAGCCATCCGAGCGGCGCGTGGCCTTGGTGGTGCGGACAACCACGGCCTTGGACTTGTCGCCTTCCTTCACGTCCGAACCCGCGAGGGCCCGCTTGATGGAGACGAACACGCGGTCGCCGACATTGGCGATGCGGCGGGTGAACGCGCCGGTGGCGGTCGAGCCGCCGTACACGCGGATCACGTAGGCGATTTTGGCGCCCGAGTTATCCGCGACTTCGCATCGTGTTTCTTGCTGGAGCATGGTGAGTCTTCTTGGCTGGTTCGGATATGGACGGTGCGATCGAACGCGGTCAGACGATTTCCTTGGCGCTGGCGAGGGCGCTGGCGGCGGCGCTGCGGCGCTCCACCACCCGGACGAGGCGCCACGACTTGGTCTTGCTCATGGGGCGGCACTGCGCCACTTCGACGAGGTCGCCGAGTTTGCTCTCGTTGTTCTCGTCGTGGATGTGCAGCACGGTGCGCTGGCGGACGTACTTGCCGTACTTGGGGTGCATCGCCTGGTACGCGATCACGACCTTGCGCGTCTTGTCGCGCTTGTCGGACTCGACGACGCCGATCTTCGTGCCCTTGAGCGGGGTGGCCTCGGACTTGGCCTCGTTCTTGGCGGCGGGTTTAGCGGATTTGGCAGTGCTGGTGGGCATTCGTGTCTTTCCCAATGTGGGAGTCTGGTCGGGAATCTCTGATTACTTCTTGCTGGCGAGCTGCCGGGTGCGGAGCTCGGTATTCAGGCGGGCGATATTGCGACGGGTCTTGGCGAACTGGCTCGTGTCCTTGACCTTTTCGGTCACGGTCTGCGAACGCAGGTCGAAGAGCTTCTTCTGAAGGCTCGCGAGCTCGTCCTTGAGCTGCTGATCCTGGAATTTCTTGACATCGAGGGTTTCGGACTTCATGGCTTACTCCAACAACTGCCTTCCAGAAATCTGCTCTCCGGGATCACACGCGGACTCGGCGGCCGACAAAGCGGGTCTTGACGGGCATCTTCATCGCGACGCGGACGAAGGCGAGCTTGGCGGTCGCTTCCGGCACGCCGGCGATCTCGAACAGAACGGTGCCGGGCTTGATGCGGGCGGCCCAGTACTCGACTTCCGCCTTGCCGGTTCCCATTCGCGTTTCGAGCGGTTTCTTGCTGATCGGCTTGTCCGGGAAGACGCGGATGAACAGCTTGCCCTCGCGCTTGAGGAAGTGCTGAGCCGCAACGCGACCGGCCTCGATCACGTTGCCGGGGAGCCAGGCGCCGTCGAGCGACTGCAGGCCGTAGTCGCCGTAGGCGACGTAGTTGCCCTTGGTCGCCTTGCGCGGACGCACGCGGCGCTGCTCCTTGCGAAACTTCACTCTTTTGGGCATCAAGGCCATGAGCGGAACTCCAGAAACCGAAAGGCAGGAAACGGAAAACGGTCAACGAACAACTGCGGACGGGATCAGCGACGGCCGCGGGCGCGGGCGCGACCACCGGCTGCATCAGATTCTTCTTCGGTACGTTCGGTGGTGTAGAGGCCCTTGTAGACCCAGCACTTCACGCCGATCACGCCGTAGGTGGTCATCGCTTCGGCGGTTCCGTAGTCGATGTGAGCCTGGAGCGTGGAGAGCGGGAGCGAACCAAGACGCATCGCCATGACGCGGCTGATTTCGGCGCCGCCGAGGCGGCCACCAACCTGGATGCGGACGCCCTTGGCGCCGGCCTGCATCGCGGCATCGCAACGCATCTTGATCACGCGCCGGTACGAGGCTCGCTTCACGAGCTGTTCGGCGACGGCTTCGGCGATGAGCTTGGCTTCGAGGTCCGGGTTGCGGATCTCGAGGATCGAGATCGCGACCTTTCGGCCCGTCATGTACTGGAGTTCTTCGGTCATGCGCTCGACTTCGGCGCCCTTGGGGCCGATCACCAGACCCGGGCGGGCGGTCTTGATGATGACCTTGAGTTCCTCGCGCGTGCGCTCGATGTGGATATCGCTGACGGCGGCGTACGGAGGCTTGCGGTTGAGGCGCTTGTCGAGGTAGCCGCGGATCTTCGCGTCTTCAACAAGCAGCTCGCCGTAGAGGGCCTTGGGGGCGTACCAGCGGCTCTTGTGAGCCTCGGTGATGCCGAGCCGGAAACCGAATGGGTTGGTCTTTTGTCCCATGGATGATGCGCTTACGCGCGCTCCTGAACGCTGACGGTGATGTGCGTGAGTCGTTTGAGAATCTGGTGGGCCCGGCCGCGGTCCTTCTGATTGAACCGCTTGATGCGGGGCGCGTCGTCGATGCGGGCTTCGGAGACGATGAGGTTTGTCACATCGGCTTCGTTCTGCTCGGCATCGGCGATGGCCGCGGCGAGGCACTTCTTGACGTTGACAGCGGCGCGCTTGGTGGTGAAGGTGAGGAGGTTCAGAGCCTCGTCAACCGACTTGCCGCGGACGAGGTCGACGAGGAGGTCGGCCTTGCGGGGCGAGCCGCGATGGAAGCGGACTTCGCTGGTGAACTTGGCGATGTCCTTGCCGGCGACGCCCAGGGCGCCTGCCAGCTTTTCGATATCGCCTTTGCGGGCCCGGGGATGGTTGCGGCCGCGGAGCCAGTTGGCGAGCGCGGACTTGGCCGAATCACCCTTGAGTCCGTCGCGCTCGATGGCCTGCGCGAGTTGAGCGCGCGTCACCTTGCGGGTTCCGGCGAGCTGTTTGATTCTGTCGGCTCTGATTCTCACGTGAAAAACCTCCGAACGATCCGCTTGCTGTCTGACCTGTCCCACCCGATCAGTCTGTTCCGATCAACCCCGCCCCACTACTCGCCGGCTTAGCCCTTGGCCGGACCAGCCTCGTCCACGCCTTCCTTCTTGTTGGTGTGGCCGCGGAAGGTGCGGGTGTTGCTGAACTCGCCGAGCTTGTGTCCGACCATGTCTTCGGTCACGAACACGTCGATGAAAATGCGTCCGTTGTGGACCTTGAACGTGTGGCCGACGAACTCGGGAACGATGGTGCAACGCCGAGCCCAGGTCTTGATGGGCTCCTTCTTCCGCTGCGCGTTGAGATTCTCGATCTTGCGAAAGATCTTCTCGTCGACGTACGGACCCTTTTTCAGGCTGCGACCCATGTTCTCGTTTCCTCGGTGGACTGACTGAGCGTGTGACTTTCGAACAGTGAATTACTTGAGCTGACCGTGACGCTTGGTGACGCGACGACGGATGATGAGTTTGGTGGAGTGCTTCTTGCGGTTTCGCGTGCGGCCACCCTTGGCATGAACGCCGGTGGGTCCGCAAGGAGGACGGTTGCCCTTGGAGCGACCCGAGCCTCCGCCGAGCGGGTGGGCATGGTGGCTCTTGGCGACGCCGCGGGTGATGGGCCGACGGCCGAGCAGGCGAGTGAGGCCGGCCTTGCCGAGTCGGCGGAGTCGGTGATCACCGTTGCCGACGGCGCCGATCGTGGCCATGCAGGTCTGGGGCACGCGACGCACTTCGCCCGAGGGCAGCACGAGCGTCGCGTATTCGCCTTCTTTGTTCGACAGACGGGCGAACGTGCCCGCGCCGCGGCACATCTGCGCGCCGCGACCGGGGACCAGTTCAACACAGTGGACTTCGAGACCGGTCGGGATGAACGCGAGCGGCATGGCGTTGCCGATCTCGGGCTCCACGGCGGAATTGATCGAAGTCTGAACGGCCTGGCCGTCCTTGAGGCCCGCGGGGGCGGGGATGTATCGCTTGACGCCGTCGGTGTACTGCACGAGAGCAATGTGGCAGGAGCGGTTGGGGTCGTACTCGATACCGATGATCTTGCCATCGATGCCGTGACGGTCCTTGCGCTTGAAGTCGATCAGGCGATAGTTCTTCTTGGCTCCGCCGCCGATGCCACGCGACGTGATGACGCCCTGGTTGTTGCGGCCACCCGACTTCTTGATCGGCGCGAGCAGCGACTTCTCGGGGTTCTTCTTTGTGACCTCGGTGTGCATGTTGACCGAGGCGTGGCGGCGCCCGGCGCTGGTCTTGTTGTAGATGCGAATCGGCATGATTCAGCTCCGGGGGTTCAGAACAGTTCGATAGTCTCGCCCTTTTTGAGCGTGACGATGGCTTTCTTGACAGTGGGTTCGACGCGGAGACCGAATCGCGTGGGCTTAAACTTGCCCTTGCTGACCACGGTGTTCACGCCGGTGACGTTGACCTTGTAGAGCGACTGGACCGCATCTTTGATTTCGGTCTTGGTCGCGCGGGGGTCGACGAGGAATGTGTACTTGGTGAGTTCATTCATCGCGAAGGTGCCCTTTTCGGTGACGAGGGGCTTCTTGATGATGTGATGGGCTGCGACGTTGGCTGGCATTTAGCGGGCCTCCTTCGTCTTGGCGGCGGGTGCCTTCTTGGCGGGCTTCTCAGCCTTGGGGGCCTTGGGCTCATCCTTCCGCAGGTTCTTGCTGGCGGCTGCTTCGGCGCCCTTGGGATCAACCTTCGCGTCCTTGCCGGTCTGCGAAGACGGGCCGGTGAGCCAGGCCTCGAGCTCGGCCTTGGTGATCACCAGGTAGCGGTGATTCAGCATGTTGAACGCGTTGATGTCGGTGGCGTGAACGAGCGAGACGCCGTCGATGTTGCGGGCCGACAGGCGAGCGTTCTTCGTCTGCGAAGCATCGCTACCGAGCGCGACGAGTGCGGACGCATCAACCTTGATCGCTTCGAGGAACGCGCTGAAGTCCTTGGTCTTGGGCTCTTTCAGAGCGATCGAATCGACGATCTTGACCTCGTTGTCCATCAACTTGGCCAGCAGCGCGTTGCGGTTGGCCTTGCGCCGCATCTTCTTGGGCATGTCGAGGCGGAAGTCCTCGCGCGTCTTCTTCTTGGAGTGGCCGTGGCCACCGCCCTTGAAGATGTTCGCCTTGCGGTCACCGTGGCGAGCGCCGCCGGTGCCTTTTTGCTTGTAGATTTTGCGGGTCGAACCTTCGACCTCTTGACGGTTCTTGGTGCGGGAAGAACCCTGGCGGAGATTCGAGTGATAACGCACGTAGGCCTGTTTGATCAGACCGGCGTTGATCTCGCCTCCGAGGGCTTTTTCGTCAATGGTCAGAGTTCCGACCGACTGACCCTGCATGTTGAAGACGGTGACATCCATCTGTCTGTTTCTCGTCCTGACGCCTCACCGGTCCCGCGGGCTCGAACGAGCGTCGCGGGCGCCGGCACTTACTCGCCTATCCGTCCGCCTCCAGTTCCCTCCAAGGGAGCACGAGTTTGCACTCGCGGGGGTCGGCTCGGAATCGACTCGGCCGTCCGGGCTTGGGGCTGCGAACCCTGTCAAGCCCTTCATTTGTCGTCGCTCGGCGGTTTCATGCGGGGCGAACCCCTCTGACCTCTCGAGCCCACCGACCTCTGCCTTTGAGAGACCGGCGGCGACTTTCCTTCTGCACCCCCGCAAATGTGAAATGGGGGGTCGCGATTATTGCCCGCGCCAAAGGCCCGGACAAGTTTCTTGAGTCGCGAAGCGGACGGAATCCTTACTTCCCGACGGTATTTTCATGCAAACGGCTTATTTGCTGGCAGCGGCGACCTTTTTGGCCTTGCCGCGATACAGCCGAATGGCCGGACGGACCTGGACGATTCCGGTATTTGCACCGGGAACCGAGCCCTTCACCAACAGGAGATTGTTTTCTTCATCAATGCGGACGATGTCGAGGGAGCGGCAGGTGCGGCGGACGGCGCCCATGTGGCCCGCCATCTTCTTGCCCTTGGCCAGACCGCCGCCGAAGCCGCGGTTTGAGCAGAGGGAGCCGATCGATCCGGGAGAGCGGTGCTTGCGTTCGGTACCGTGCGAAGCGGCCTGGCCCTTGAAGTGCCAGCGCTTCATGGTGCCGGCAAACCCCTTGCCCTTGCTGGTGCCGATCACGTCGACGTACAGGGTGCCGGCCAGGTCCTTGACGGTGAGCGCCTGACCCAGGGTGTAGTTGGCGGCATCCTTTTCATCCACGAGGAACTCGCGGTGGACGCGCTGGGGGCCCACGCCGGCCTTTGCATCGTGACCGATCACGGGGATCGTCGAGCGGCGGGCCTTGACCTCTTCGAAGCCGATTTGAACCGCGGTGTAGCCGTCCTTCTCTTTTGTGCGGACCTGCGTCACGACGCAGGGACCGAGTTGAAGAACGGTGACAGGAACGTTGACGCCTGCGTCGTTGAAGACGCGGGTCATGCCGACTTTGCGACCGAGCAGTGAGAGTGCCATGGAAACCTTTCCTTGCTTGCCCTTGCGGGTGCGGCTCTTTGCGAGAGGCTCCTCCATCGGGGAGCATCGTGCCGCGGATTTTCAGACAACGAAAAAGGGCCTGAAAACAGGCCCCGAGTGAACAAACTTACGCTTTGATCTTGATGAACACACCGGCGGGAACGACAAGGCGATTGAGAGCCTCGACGGTGCGCGCGTTGGGCTCGATGATGTCGATGATGCGTTTGTGAGTGCGGATCTCGAACTGCTCACGGCTCTTCTTATCGATGAAGGGCGAGCGGAGAACGGTGTAACGCTCGATACGAGTGGGCAGCGGCACGGGGCCCGCAACCTTGGCGTTCGTGCGCTTGGCGTGCTCGACGATTTCCTTGGCGGAAGCGTCGAGGGCGATATGGTCGTAGGCTTCCATCCGAATTCGAATCTTGCCGCCGGTCATCGAGACATCGCTCCGTTTCAAAGAATGAAGTGTTCTGGGCCGAACCACGCGGGCAAAAAACCCTGGGAGTGCGATCGGTCGCGCTCCCGCAGCAGGTTTTTGGCTGGTGCGTAGCGGACAAGCATAGCCCCCGCCCACGGCGGGTCAACCAAGGCAACCCTCTCCGCGATCGCTCCGCAACCGGATGGGTTCGGGCGGCGGATGATTGGGAGGGGATTCTCTGAATCCGTGGGGATCGGCCGGAATTGCCGATGATAGTGCGGTACGAGCAAGTTGAACCCGAGCGTGGAAGGAACCACGGATGAAGAAGAGCGGACGGAATCTGGTTGGCGTCATGTGCGTGTTGGGTGTCTTTGCGCCGGCGCTCGCCCAGAGCGGGGTGAAGCTGTCGCCATCGGGTAATCCGGACACGCCCCCGGTCCGAACTTCCGGACCGACCATGGGCGCCGTTCGGTTTAACGAAAAACCGCTTCGGGTGGAGACGATGGGCCTCACCATGTCGCTCCCGGTGGGCGCGAATGCGAGTTCCACGGCGATCGGCAACTTGGCCGCGGTGCAAGTGACCGGACCGGACAGCAAGTGGATGTCCGGCGCAAGAGTGCTTGAGAGCAGCGATCTCAACCTCACCCTGCAGCAGGTGGCCGACACAAACCTCAAGACGCAACTGGGCGCGGAAACCGTGATGGTGGGCGGCGTCGGACCATCGGGCGCGCAACTGATCGAGCGATCGCAGAACCTGGTCATTGGCAATTTGCCCGCTGAGCGCTTCTACGTGCTTGGCCCAAAGGACGAGGACCCAAAGCACGCAGGCCGGCCGCGGCTGGTTTACGGCGTCACGTTCATCAAACTGGGGCCGGGACGATTCGCGTGCTTCGAAGCCAGTTGCGGCGAAGCCGACCTTGATCGCGCCAAGCCCGAGATGGAAGCGATGATCGCAACCGCGAGTTTCATCGATGCGGCAAGCCTCGAGAGTTCGCGCCGCGCGCTGCTCGATGCGGGAGATCGATTTCAGAAGGGGCTCGACGAAGCGACGCTGCGCTCGGCGGCGCTCGAAGCCAAAGAGACCTGGTGGCGTCTCTACATTCCCGCCAAGACCGGGGCCGATGCCGATGCCAAAGAAGTGGGCTATCGACGCATCCGAACTTCGATCGGCAAGCGGGGACAGCTCGATCCGACGCGAGATCCGAAGAAATTCACCGGCGCCGACCTCGACGAAGGCATCCTGGTGCAGGTGGACTTCCGAGGGGTGCTCGGCGACGCGAGCGATGCACTCACCGACTCTCAGGGCATTTTCTTTGAGACCCTTGACCGCAAAGAAGAGATGTGGTGCCTGAGCACGCGGGTGCGCCAAGGCAAGACCGATCGCACCAGCACCGAGCTGGGCACGCGCAAGGGCAATCAACTGACCGTGAAACGGACGGACCGCCCGGCGACGACGCTGATCGTTCCGGAGCGTGCGTATCTCTCGCGTGTCGAGTCCTTTCTCGTGCAGCGCATGCTTATCGCGGCGCGTCTGACGACCGAATTCGGATTCAACACGTATTCATCGGAAACCGACATGATCGAGATCCGGCGTGAACTCGTGGAGCAGCCGCCCGACAAGCCGACTTTCTACCGCATATCGACCCGCGTGGGCGAGGGCGCTCAGCCGCAGGTCGCGATGTGCCGCGAGAACGGGGATCTGGTTTTTGCCGACCTTCCGGGGGGCGTGAAGGTGGAGCCATCGTCGATCGACAAACTGGCGAAACTCTGGAAATCCAAGGGTCTTCCGCTCGATTAGTTTGGCTGTTCGACTGAACTCGGACTGAATTTGGAGGCGAGGCGTCGTGCGCCAAGGTGCTACCTTGTAGCCATGGCGACGGATCGTCTTATCGGCGCGGGCGCGAGCGTGGACCCGCGCGAGGAACAGCGCAACTGGGCCCTGCGCCCCACCAGCATTGATGAATACGTCGGGCAGGAAGACCTGATCGAGCGTCTACGAATTGCCATCAGCGCCGCCAAGAAGCGCAATGAGCCCTGCGAGCACGGGCTGTTCCATGGCCCGCCCGGATTGGGCAAGACCACGCTCGCGCATCTCATCGCCACCGAGATGGGCTCGGGCATCCACGTGACCAGCGGGCCGGTGTTGAGCAAAGGCACGGATCTCGTGGCGGCACTGACGTCGCTCCGCGAACGCGACGTGTTGTTTATCGATGAAGTTCACCGCCTACCGCCGTCGGTTGAAGAGTTTGTGTACCCGGCGATGGAGGACTACAGGATCGATGTGCCGGTTGACAGCGGCCTTTCGGCGCGAACGGTGCAGATCCGATGCAAGCCTTTCACATTGATTGCCGCGACCACTCGTGCGGGATTGATCTCGAGCCCGCTCCGCTCCCGATTTGGCATCACGCACCATCTCCGCTACTACTCAGAAGCCGAACTGGTTCGAATCCTGCGTCGGAGCTGTGTGTTGCTGGAGGTTGAGGTCGAGCACGAAAGGTGCCTTCAGAGCATTGCGTCGCGCTCGCGGGGGACTCCACGGATTGCAAACCGCTTGCTCAGAAGGATTCGCGATTACGCGAGCGTGAAGAGCGACGGCGTCATTCGGCCCGCGACGGTGGCTTTGGCGCTGAAGCTGGAAGGCGTTGATGATCTGGGGCTGGATGAACTGGATCGCGGATACCTGCGTGTCATCGCGACGACGTATTCGGGCGGGCCGGTCGGGCTGGAAGCGGTCGCGGCGACGATGAATGAGGATTCGGGCACGCTCGAGGATGTTGTCGAGCCGTTCTTGCTGCAGATCGGATTTCTCGCGCGCACCAGGCGCGGCAGACAACTCACGCAGGCCGCGTGCTCGCACCTGGGTGTGAAGTGGAATGGCGCGAACCTCTTTGATCCTGGAAGCTAGAGCGAATCAACAAACTCTTTGGCCTCGGCCAAGCCCATGCCGGTGCGCTCGCGATAGATTTTGATCGCTTCGATCTTTCGGCCTGCTCGGACTAGTTCTTTCAGTTCGTCGGTCCCGTCATCGGGCACTTGAATCCCGGCGCGTTCCAGAAGCGCATCGAGTTTTCGCTCGATGCGCGACAGCGTGAGCCGGACTGCAGGATCGGATGGATTCGAGAACCAGCCGGCCATGATGTCTCACTTGTGGGTCGGGTTTAGCGCTTGCCGGCGGGCTCACGCATCGACTTGGCGAGTTCATCTTCGATGTAGAGGATGCACTGGCACGATGCGCAGCGGGTCAGTTTGCCTGACACCAGCAATCCGTTGACAGCCTCAACCGGGATCGCCATCATGCACGAACCGCAGTGGTATTCGTGACGGCGCCGATCCGCTTCTTCGATGTGGGCCATCGCTTCGTCGCCGCGGGTTTGCACCAGGCGCTCGAAGACCGTGAGGGTTTCTTTGGAGAGTTCTTTCGCGAGAGTGTCACGCTGATTCTGGAGATCGGCGAGTTTGTCTTTGATCTCGGCGGCGCGCTGGTCGCGGTCGCTGACGGCCTTGGCCTGAATCCGCTCACGCTCGGCGCGGTTCTTGTCCAGTTCTTCGACTTGCCGGCGCAGATCTTCGGCTTTGGACATCTGCTCGAGCGCCGAGGTCTCCTGGCGATCGCGATCGGCCTTGATCGTGTTCACTTCGGTCAGGAAGGCCTTGTATTCCTTGTTGGTCTGGGCCGAGTTCATCTGCTCGCGGATGGTGGTCATCCGGGCGTCGAGACGTTTTACTTCGCCCTCGAAATTCAGGCCCGAGGCGGTCAATTGGCGCAGCTGCGCGTCAATCGAGGCCTTCTTCGCATCAATTTCGGTGATCAGTCGCGTCTGCTCTGCGAGGTACTTCTCCGCCGCGCTCAGGCGTGAGCGAAGACCCCGATACTGCTTGTCAACCTTGAAAACGCTGAGAAGCTTCGACGTGACGTTCATGTGCACTCCGCCAACAACCGGAGTGTAGTCGCGCAGGATGGCGCGGGTCGCCCGCGGGAGAAATGAATCCGTCGCATGAATGAATGCCACCCCGAATTGCGATCGGATGTCGTACACGCGGGGAACATCATGCGACCAGATTCCGGCTCAACCGTGCAGGGGGAGCATGAGCCGAAGCCACCAGTAAGCGAAAGGGGCGACCAAAAGCGGGGAATCGAGCACATCGAGGACTCCGCCAAAGCCGGGAAGTGTTTTTCCCGAGTCCTTAATACCCGCATCCCGCTTCAGCAGGCTCATCATGAGGTCGCCGACCTGCCCAATCAGGCCGAACAGCAGTCCCGTGATCGCCCCCACCAGCAGGGGGTGGCTCGGAGGTTCCTTCCACTGGATCAGCATCACCCCGATGACCCCAACCGCCATGGAAGCGACTACGCCCCCGACCAGCCCCTCCCAGGTCTTACCCGGGCTGAGCCAGAGAATCAGTTTGCGCTTACCGAATGCGCGGCCGGTGAAGTACGCGCCGGTGTCGCAGGCTTTCACCATGAGCAGAACCCACGCAACCGTCCAAACCGGGTGCTCGCGCCGGATCGCCAGGACGAAACCGAACATGAGACCGAGGTACACAAACGCGAGCATCGTCCCGCCGGCCGCGGCGATGACACCTTCGGTGTTCTTGTGGCGAGAATAAAACCGGAGCGCCACGATGAGCACCAGCACCGCTGACGAACTGACGATCAGCCCGCCCGTCGCCGGATCCCAGTGCGGGCCGAGCGTGCTCGTGCTCGGATTGAAATTGCGGGGAATGAAGGACGAGACGCACAGCCCAAAGAAGGCGGCCATCGTCGTGATCCGCTTGGAAGCGTCGATGGCCTTGTCGTGAAGGATGTCGGCCAGTTCCCTCGCCGCCATGATGGACAGGCCGAGCATGACGATGAACAGAATGATTCCCGGCGGCAGGGTCGGATGGGGATAGCCCATTTGGCCGAGCCAGGCCGGACAGGGAATGCGATCGAGATAGCCATCCAGCCAGAGGAGCGCCAGCAAGAGCGCGATCAAGATCGGGCCGAGCACCAGGCGATCACGCACGGGCGTCTCCCGGATCGGCAACGGGATCGGCCCCGGAATCGGGCTTCATCGAGCCCGACGCGTCGAGGCCGCCAAATCGCCTTGACCTGCCGGCAAAATCGCGGATCGCGGCGTGGAGGCACGAGGCATCAAAATCCGGCCAGAGCGTGCTGGTCACATACATCTCGGCATAGCTGATCTGCCAGAGCAGATAGTTACTTACTCGCATCTCACCCGCGGTGCGGATGAGCAAATCCGGATCCGGCAGGTCCGGTGCGTAAAGGCGTGAAGCCACTGTGTTCTCGTCAACGTCCTCTGGATTGAGCGTTCCGGCGCGAATCTCGTGCGCGATTGCTCGGGCGGCATCTGCGAGTTCGGCTCGCGCGCCGTAATTGACAGCGACGCACAACGTCGGACCCGTGCACGCGCTGGTCGCCTTCACCACGGAATCGAGTGCGGCGAGCACTTCGGGCGGGAGGCCGGAGCGCCGGCCAATCCAGCGAAAGCGAATGTCGTCACGCACCAGCGCGTCGCGCTCTCCCTCGCAGTACGCGACGCAGAGCAACATCAGAGCCTCTACCTCTTCGGGAGGACGACGCCAATTCTCAAGGCTGAACGAGTAGAAAGTCATCGCCTCGACGCCGAGGCGCCCAGCCTCTTCCACCGTTTCGCGCAGTGCCCTGGCGCCATTGCGATGTCCGAAGATGCGGGGGAAACCCCGCTGCCGGGCCCAGCGGCCGTTCCCGTCCATGATCACGGCGATGTGCCGCGGGATGCGCCTTGGATCGACGTCGGGGAGCCGACCCAGCGGGTCTGCCTTTGCGTACTTCGATCTCATTTCCGCTACCCGCGCAAGCACCTCGGGATCGGCCGCGGAAAGCGGCGCGGGTGGGGCTGGATTGCTGGCGGCAGAAAGTGGCGTCACAGATTTGGCACCATAGCAGGTGGAAGGCGGTTCTACGTGGTCATCGTTTGGGCACGATCGGGCCCGACGCTCACGATTTCAACAGGGATTCCAACGGCCTGCTCAATGAACTCGATGTACGCCCGCGCCTGTACCGGCAGTTCGCGCCGGCTTTTAGCGGCGGAGACATCTTCTGAGAATCCTTGAAATTCGGTGTAGACCGGACGCACGGCGGAAAGCGTCGCCGAATCGGGCAGGAATCGGTCGGACTGCTTCCCGTCGGATTCGTATTTGGTGCAGACGCGAACGCTGTCGAAACCTGCGAGGACGTCCAACATTGTCAGTGCAAGGCCGGTCGCGCCGTTGATCATCGCCGCGTACCGGACCGCAACCAGATCGAGCCAGCCGACCCGTCTCGGACGCCCGGTCGTCGTTCCGAATTCGCGCCCGCGGGTACGAATGCGATCGCCGATTTGCCCGTCAGGGCCGGGACCGACGAGTTCGGTGGGCATCGGACCCGAACCGACACGCGTGGAGTACGCCTTCATGACGCCGATGACCCGCCCGACCCGTTGGACCGGAACGCCCGTCCCCGGTCCGATGCCTCCGACGGAGCACGACGAGCCGGTGACGAACGGATAGGTGCCGTGATCGACATCCAGAAGCGTTCCGTTCGCGCTCTCGAACAGAATCTTCTTGCCGGCGCGAACCAGGTTGTTGAGCAGGTAGGCGGTGTCCTGCACCAACGGCCGGATGGCCTCGCCCGCGCGCAGGGCCCATTGTGTGACTTTCGCTTCGTCGAGCACCTCAGCGGCGCCGGGCTGGTCGGCCAGTGCGGCCCTCTTGGTCGCGATCGCGATGGAAATCTTTTCCGGCAGGGATGCCGGGTCGAGCAGATCGCCCACACGCACTGCACCGGCGCGCTGCACCTTTTCGGCATAGGCCGGCCCGATGCCGCGACGCGTGGTGCCGATTTCCGACACCGCGGAAGTCTGATCACCCTCGCGCGCTAATCGCTCGTTTTTGAGCGAGTCTTCCCGTGCGGCATCTTCGGCCTTGTGATATGGCATCACAACGTGTGCGCGGCTCGAGACGATGAGACCCGACGCGTCGATTCCACGGGATCGCAGCCCATCGATCTCTTCCTGGAGTTTGTCGGGATCGAGCACGACACCGTTCCCGATGACCGCGAGTTTGCTCGGATAGAGAATGCCAGACGGGATGAGATGGAGCGAGAACCGCTGCCCCTTCACGACAACGCTGTGACCCGCATTGGCGCCGCCGTTGTATCGTGCCACGGCATCGTGCTCTGGCGCGATCAGGTCGACGATTTTCCCTTTGCCTTCATCCCCCCACTGCAATCCGACGACCGCGCTGCAGGGACTTCCACGATTTGGGTGGTTCTCGGACATTCAGGCGTTCCGATGAGGGGATCGGGTAATGAGGCAGACGGTAGGCGTCGGGGCAACCCGCATACCCGGCCTACACGGTAACCGCCGGAGGACATTCACGTGCGAACGCTCACACCACGATGCCCGGAAACCGATCCACACGACTGTCAGAAGTGACGATCACGGGGAGTGAACCCATGGCGGCAGATACCGTTCGCATCATGTGTCCGAACCTCACCTGCCGCAAAGTCCTGGCGGTGCCGGGCAACGCACGGGGCAAGACGGTGCGCTGCAAGAACTGCGGCACCAATATCCGCGTTCCGGGATTAAATGTGAGCGGCGACGGCCAGGCGAAATCGAGCGCGCCCGCAGCCTGATCTGCGTTCAAATCACAGTTTGGGCGAGTCGCCTTCGTCGAGGAAATCAAACTCGAACTCGTCGCTGTCATCCGGATCGGGGATGCGCGTCGGCGGCTCGTGTCCCGCCAGGGGAGACGGCGATTCATCCGCGTGGTTCTTCGCTGCGCTGGGCGGCTTGGAAGGAGCGGAGACTTCGACCGCGTCTTCGAGCACCTCGTCGACATCGATGTTCGCGGGCTCTCCATCCACGCGGAACACAAATACGAACGGTCCGATGCTCAGCGTGTCGCCGGCGACAAGTTCTGTCTGGCTGACGCGCCGGCGATTCACATACGTTCCGTTGCTCGACCCGAGGTCCTTGATGGTGGGCTTCGCGGCGTCGATCTGGATTTCGCAGTGCTGGCGCGAAACGCCCGGATCGGGGAGGCGAATCTGGCAATCCGCCTGGCGACCGACGATGAACCGGGCCCGCTTCAGCGGGATCTCGCGCTGCGTGCCGTCGCGATTCACAAGAATGAGGGACGTTTCCAAAGCTCGCTATCCTTTCGGCGTCACCCAACCCGACTGGAACCTCGTCCGAGCAGAACCGTTCAGGCCTCGTGGCGATCGCGGGAGAGCCGTATCGCCAGACCGTGAGGCACGCGCGACCAATCCCCAACCTCGTTCCCGTGAAGACCGCAAACGACGATACCCGAATTCCGCTTCAACAGCAACGCCCCCCATCGTTGGTGCCTCGGGCGCATCCGTTGCGCACCGGGGGCGCGGAAGCCCATCTCCGATCTGTTCGATCGCTCTACCTGCATGTTCCGTTCTGCTCCCACAAATGTCACTATTGCGATTTCTATAGCCTCGTAGACACGCAGGATCGGCAGGAAGTATTCGCCGAACGTCTGATTCGGGAGTTACACGGACTTTCGCGGTTCGCCGCGGGTGGCCCTTTGAAGACAGTATTTGTGGGTGGGGGCACGCCTTCCTTGCTTCGGGTGGACCTGTGGGAGGCGCTTCTGGCTGAGATTGAGGGGCAATTCGATCTTTCTGCCATCCGCGCCGGTGAAGGCGAGTTCACCGTTGAATGCAACCCCGAGTCGGTATCGGCCCGGCTTCTGGAAACGCTGCGACGGGGCGGAGTCGATCGCCTGAGCATGGGCGCGCAATCGTTTCATCTCCAGCACCTGAAGACACTTGAGCGGCTGCACAATCCCGAAACTGTGGGACCCGCGATCGCGATGGCACGCGATGCGGGATTTGAGCGATTGTCCGTGGATCTCATTTTCGGAATTCCCGGCCAATCGCTTGACGACTGGTGCCGCGATCTCGATTCGGCGCTCGGGCTCGGTACGGAGCACCTGTCCTGCTACAACCTCACTTACGAGCAAGGTACCGCGATGACGGCGCGCCTCCAGCGCGGAGACTTTGCGCCCGCCGACGAAGACCTTGAAGTGGACATGTACGAGTTGACCGTTGCGCACCTTGCCGCGGCGGGTCTCCGGCGATACGAGGTCAGCAACTACTCCAAACCGGGGCAAGAGTCGCTGCACAACCTCGCTTACTGGCGCCAGGAGGAGTGGCTCGCGGCGGGACCTTCGGCGTCGGGCCACGTCGCGGGATGGCGCTGGAAAAACGTGCCTCGCCTCGATGACTATCTTCGCGCCGCGCCGGATGGACTTCCGGATGTGGCCGATTCGGAGCCGCCCGACGCGGCTCGGGCGCTGCGGGAACGGATGTGGACCGGGCTGCGCTTGCGAGAAGGCCTGGATGCCGCCCGACTGCTGCACGATGTGCGCGTTATGGAAGCGTCGGGCGTAGACAGGCTGCGTGCAGCTGCCGACAAGGCTCATAGGGAGGGCTTGCTCGAAGATTCCGGCAATCGGTGGACGTTGACGGATCGCGGGATGCTGATCGCCGACGCCATCGTCGTGGACTTCATGGCGGCGCTCGACGGCTGAATGTCACTCAAGGTCGGCGTCGTTACCCGCCGCCTTTGCGGCCGGTTCCTTCGCGGCAGATGCTTTCTTCGGATCCATACCCAGTTTGGTCACCAGCCGCTTGATGTCGGCAGGCATGGGCGAGAGCACATCCAGGGTCAAACCCGTCACGGGGTGCGTGAACGCCACGCGGTGCGCGTGCAAGGCGAGTCGCGGACTGCCTTTGGCAATCGCCGGCGGTGCGTACAGATCGTCCCCGAAGATGGGGCACCGGATTGATTCGAGGTGGACACGGAGTTGGTGGAGGCGACCGGAGACGGCGCGGCACTCGAGAAAACTCGCCGCGGCGGAGGCATCGAGAACGCGGTAGGCGGTCGTCGCCGGCTTGCCGCTGCCGGAGATCTTGGCGATCTTCATCTCGCGGCGATCCCGAGTCTCGCGAACCTCGTTGATCGGGCGGCGGATCACACCGGAAGTCTGATTTGGGACCCCCGCTACAACGGCAAAGTAGAACTTGCGGATCGCGCGAGTCTCAAACATCGACCGAAGTTTGTCGTACGCGACAGCGCGCAGCGCCACGATGAGCAGTCCGCTCGTCTCTCGATCGAGCCGATGGAGCATGCCGAAATCCCGATCCTTGCCGAGGTTCTGCAGTTGTTTTCCGTACGTCGCGAACAGCCCATTGAGCAACGATCCTCTCTCGTGCCCGGCGCCCGGCGTCGAGACGATGTGCGCCGGCTTTTCGATCACCAGCACGTCGTCATCCGCGTGACGGACTTTGAAGGCGACACGCTCATTGGGTTCGATGGAGAAATTGGCCACGCGCTACGTTATTCGAGCGGAATGGGTGGCGGACCGGGCTGGACCTCACAATTGTCCTCTTCGACGTACCAGCGCAACTCGCCCCCGATCGGGCGGACATCCCGCGCCAGGAGCTTCCCAGCGGTCATCGGCGCCATCGGCACGGCGCGAATCGCGGCCTTCATTTCGGTGCCAAGCGCCAAATACGAGATGAATCGGGTCGCTTCGATCAGCCTCCGGGTCATGCGGATTTCCCCGGCCGCCGAATCGATGAGCGGTGCGCCGGTGCCAGAAGCCGGAGATCCCTGGGTCAAGCCGCCGGGCAGCAGCGGAAGCAGGATGTAGTCGGGACGATCCTGCCCTTTCTCTCGCCACCCAAGAACACCTTTGAACTGTTCTTCATAGTCCTCATTTGCGTTCGGTTGGTGGACTTGCTCCTCTGGAATGTCGGATTGGGCAACGATGGTTTCGCGGAGCAACTCGAAGTTTGGTTGCGGAGCGTCCAGCCGCTCTTCCACGATCCAGAGGTGGGTACGACGCCAGGGCAATTCTCGAAAACGCGGGTCGTAGAGCAGGCGAAGAAAAAGCGGCTCGGCATCGGGCCAGACGCCCAGGGCAAGTTGAAAATCGCCGAACTCCCGCACGCAGGCACAGGCGTGCAGAAACAGGTCGGTCGCGACCGCGTCCATCAATTCATCGGCATTCCTGCGAACGACGACCGATCCGTTCGGCAACGCCGGCTTGCGGCGCCCGTTTGGGCTGTGGGGAAACTCGCGTGAATCGCGGGGCTCGATATCGCGCATGGTCTGGAAGAACCGTAGCAGACTCTCGGTGAACAGGCATCCTGCATAGGCTGGGGGATATGGCCGCTCTTGCCCGCGTCATCGACGCGAATTCCAATCGCGCCCGCGAGGCGCTCCGCGTTCTGGAAGATCTCGCGCGCCTGCGCCTCGACCATTCCGAACTCAGCCGATCACTCAAGCGACTCCGCCACGATCTCACGGCGGCGCTCGGCCAGTTGCCGATCGATCGGGCCCAGATGCTGGCGTGGCGCAATACCGCCGCGGATGTGGGTGCGCAAGCCGGTGCCGAGCCGCTACCCGCCCGCGCATCGGAATCGGCGATTGCCAGTGCCGCGTCTTCCCGCCTCGGCGAGTCGCTGCGGGTTCTCGAAGAATCGTCGAAAGCGATCGGTGGTGCGATGGAAGTCGCCACTTCCATCGAACGGCTCCGCTACCGTGCGTACGACCTCTGCCGCGACCTGGAACTGGCGCTCATGGGCGGGCGTGGACCGCAGTGGACGCTTTGCGTTCTGATCAGCGAATCGCTCTGCACGCACCACCGGTGGGAAGAGGTTGCCCGGCGCGCCGTCGCCGGCGGCGCCGACTGCCTTCAGCTGCGGGAGAAGGGCATCCCGGATCGCGAACTCGTCGCTCGCGCCCGCACGCTTGTCGAATTCGCCCACACGAACACTGCGGCGGTCGTAATCAACGATCGTCCCGATCTTGCGCTTCTCGCCGGAGCGGACGGCGTGCACGTTGGTCAATCAGACCTCTCGGTAAAGGATGTCCGAAAGATCGTGGGAGGAAGCCTGCGAATCGGGGTTTCGTGTGCCACGCTGGATGAAGCTCGCCGCGCTGTTCAGGAGGGCGCAGACGTCTGCGGACTGGGGCCGATGTTTTCGTCTTCGACGAAGGCCAAACCTGTCCTGAGCGGACCGGCACTTCTCGCCCAGTACGTTGGTGACGAAGCGACGCGGCGAACCCCCCACTTGGCAATCAGCGGCATCACCCAGGCAAATATCGCCGAGCTCGTCCACGTGGGCTGCCAAGGCGTCGCAGTCAGCGCCGCGGTCTGCAGCTCCACCAATCCGGAAGAGGTCTGCCGCGGCCTTTCCCGTGCGGTCAAAGGCCTCACGGACGTCGGATGAGCGCTCGGCAATCGTCGCGCGAAGCGATTAGACTGAGGCATGCCTATTGAGTTTCAACAGCGGGTTTTGCCCAACGGACTGACGATCATCGCGGAAACTGATCCGAGAGCCGCAACTACTTCCGCGGGATTCTTTGTCAAGACCGGAGCCCGCGACGAGGAATCGCCCGTCATGGGGGTCAGCCATTTCCTTGAACACATGATGTTCAAGGGCACCGAAACGATCTCCGCCGAACAATTGAATCGGGCGTTCGATGAAATCGGCGCGAAGAACAACGCCTACACCACAAGCGAACTGACATGCTTTTACGCTTCGTCGTTGCCGGAGCACTCCGAGCGCTCGATCGAATTGCTCGCCCGGATGATGAGACCCGCGCTGCGCCAGAGTGATTTTGACACGGAGAAATCCGTGATACTTGAAGAAATCGCGATGTACAAGGACAATCCGTTCTTTGTACTCTTTGAGGCCGTCACGGACCGCCACTACTCGCCTCATCCGCTCGGACACCGGGTGCTCGGCACCGCCGAAACCATCAAGGACCTCACAAGCGAGCAGATGCGCCGCTACTTCGGTTTGCGCTACTCCGCCGACAACACCATTGTTTCGCTGGCGGGACGAATCGATTTCGACCACGCTTGCGAACATCTCGCCTCGCTATGCGGAGACTGGGCCCCCACCGCCCCGGTCGGGCGCTTTGCGCCAGAGGTTCGCTACGGACAAGACCCGGTCGAAGTCCGGCTGAGTGATGCGAAGGTCGCCCGGGGCTATCTGCTCGGCATGGCACCGGCACCCGCAGCGGACGACGATCGCCGGTACGCCGCGGCGATGCTCTCTCAGATTCTGGGCGCGCCCGACAACAGTCGGTTGCACTGGGCGCTGGTGGAATCGGGGCTGGCAGAGGACGCGCAATCGGGTTTCGATGCGCACGATGGCGCGGGCGACTACTACATCTTTGCTGCCGGCGAACCCGGAAGGATGTCCGAAATCCTTTCGGTCATCCAAAAGGAGATAGCGGCCCTGGCGCAAAGTCTTACCGAGGATGACCTCGATCGACTCCGCAACAAAGTGCGGACCGCTGCGACCGTCGGGGGCGAACGACCGGGCGACAGGATGCAGAGATTGGGGCGCTCGTGGACGGCACTGGGCCGATATGAATCGCTCGATGATGAGGTGGACCGGATCGGGCGCGTCACGCTTCAGGAGCTGCGCTCAGTGGCCGAGCAGTTCCCGCTTGCGCCCGCCACCATCGGCATTCTGACGCCGGCGACGGCCAGTTAGTTCAAGCCGCAGCCCGTTCCATCCCACCCGCGGCCGCGGGATGTCCCGCCGCGCGGGCGGCCTTCAGCGCATTGACCGAAGCGATCACCAATTGCTGCAGCCCGGGGTGGGTCGCTGGAGTGCCCGGCTCGTGCGAAGCCACGCCGATCGATGACTTCACCGAACCGCCGCCGATCGGCCAGGTCATGGTGGCCTTGTCAAAGGAGTTACGGAATTCTTCGGCGCAACGCTGGGCAGACCGGCCGTTCGCCCCGTAAAGGACCACGGCAAACAAGTCGCCGCCCAACTTGCAGATGACTCCGCCAAGAGAAGCAAAGTGCTTCTTGAGCAGGACGATACAAGCGTTGACCGTTTGGTCACCGGCCGATGTACCGATTTTTCCCGCGGCGTGCTGCAGCCCATCAAGCGCCACCTGCACGAGTGCGACCGGCTCTTGTGTGCTGGTCGAGAGCTCGAAGGCTTTTTTCAGCGCCAGATCGAAACCGGCTCGACCGACCGCTCCGGTGAGTGGGTCAAACTGCTTGGAATCGATCAGAAGGTTGTCGAGTGTCTGCGTCGGTGCGCCGCCCGCACTGGTCGTGGCGCTCGCCATATCCATCAACTGCTTTTCGGCTTCACGCACGATGGACTCGGCATCCGGATGCGCTCCGGTTTCGAGCCGCAGAAGCGATGACATGTCCTTGGCGCCTTCGGCGATCTTCTTCACGATTCCCTGCATCGCATCCGACTTGATCCCGAACCACTGATCGGTGCGCTGATAGAGCTTGCGAAGAGCGGGACCGGGGTCGGAATCGGTCATGGCATCGTGGGCAAGATTTCCGAGCCCGATGAGGCGCACAATCTCGTGGTGCCCCTGAGGCGCCGCCGTTGGTCGTTCGTGGTAGCGCACCGGCATGATCAATTCATCCGGGAACTTCCAACGCTGCGCCAGCATGGCACCGATCTCGGGGTGCTGCACTTCGAAGGCGCTGAGTTCGCACTTGACGAGTTGGCGATGGTCACCCCCCGCCGCTTCGAGGACTTCCGCGTAGCGAAACCCGAGAGCGCGGTGCATGGCGATGACGCCGATATCCTGTAAGAGACCGGCAAGAAACGCCTCGTCCGCGATTGCCAGCTTGAGATGATCTGCGATGACCTTGGCGGACACGGCGGTGTACAGGCCCCGGCGCCAATAGGTTTGATAGTCGAAGCCGTCGTCCTGATCGCCGAGGGAGCCGATTAGAGAGAAACTGAGTGCCAGTGACTTCACCGGCCCAAGGCCCAGCAGCACGAGGGCCTTGTTGATGCTCGCGCAACGGTTTGGAAGGCCGTAGAACGACGAATTGACTGTTCGCAACACCTTGGACGCAAGGCCCTGATCATTCTGGATGGTTGTCGCGAGTTCCGGTAGTTTGACGTTGACGTTGGAAGTCAGTTCAACCACGCGCAATGCCACTGCGGGCAGCGAAGGCAGCGACGTGCAGCTCAGGATTTCTTCGATAATCTCGTGATCCATGGCACTTCTGAGGTTGAACGGAGCCACCCCGAACCCGGCCAAGGGGCCGCCCGGAATACCCAACTATCGACCGGAGCGGGCCATCACTGAACCTTCGAAATTGAAAGTCCTCAATCTGCAAGCACTTGGAGCGCACGCTCGACCGAAGGAACCGGGGCACCGGCCGTTTCTCGGACGTACGCGTACAGGAGTTTGCCCGCGCGAAGAAAATCTTCCGGTGCGCCGGCGGGGGGTGAGCCTCCCGCCAATCTTCGCAGGAGATCGAGAGTCTGCGGTCGGGCTCGCCATGCGGCTTCCGAGGCGTCGTTGCTCCATCTCGTAAAACCCCCGAGCTTTGCATCGAATGCGAGCGGCGCACCGGCATCAAGCGGGAGAGATGTCCGCACATCGCGTTCAAGTTCGGGGCGATAGCCGGTTTCGACAAGCACGCTCCACAGAAAGCCGGCAAGTATCTGGACGGTTGGCTCGGAGGATCCCAGGGCTTCGGCGGATCGCGTCAGCGCATCAAAGAGTGCGGAGTGCGGATCGTGGTCGTGAACCATGTGGTGCACAAGGTCCAGTAGCGCCATGGCGGTGTAGAACGCGCCAAGACTGGAACGCGCTCCGGGGAACGCCCGAGTGAGATCCCACGAAGTCAGGGTCGCCATCGCGTCTGACGATTTCACGATCATGCCGATCTGGCCTCGAGTGAGAAGTTCAAAGCCGCCGGAAAACCGTGCGTCGTCGCGCTTTGCGCCCTTTGCAAGACCCCGAACGACACCGTGCGAACGACAAAAGAGCGAAACGGTCTGGCTCGTTTCCGACCAGTCCCAGACCCGGATGCAAAAGGCTTCGTCGTGAATCGCGGCCAAGGCCGAAAAATAGGGCTGCCGATCGAGTCCGCGTGCGGATCGGCCGAAGCCAACGCCAAACTCGCCCGCCTCCACCGGCGAATACGCTCACGGATGCACTTTGACCTGGTTGATGCCGTGATCGAGCAGAGCACCGAGCAGATCGTGACGCATAAACACGTAAGCAACGCGGAGGAGTATCTGCAGGATCATTTTCCCGGCTACCCGGTGCTGCCGGGCGTGATGATGCTCGAGGCGATGGTGCAGGCGGCTCGGCGGCTTGCGGGGTCGACACCTGTTCCTTTGGTGTTGGGCCAGGTCCGAGCGCTCAAGTATGGGGCGTTTGTTCGACCGGGGCGCACGCTCCGCGTCACGGTGGAAATCCATAAGCGTCTGGAGGGAGAGGCGATCGAATTCAAGGGGGAAGCCAGGCTTCTGCCCGGGATTGATACAACGGAAGAACCGAAGGTCGCGGTTTCGGGCCGCTTTGTGCTGCGGCCGGTTCGCCGGTAGGCCTTTTCGGAAGCGCGGCGGCTATCATCGCCTCCCCGGGCTTGCGGATTGCATTCTCGCGGAGTTGGAATTCAATCGAATGACACGAGACGAAATCTTTGAGAAGGTCCGGGATGTGCTGGTCGACGCGCTGGCGGTAGACGAGGAAGACGTCAAGCCGTCGTCGCGGCTCACCACCGATCTGGGCGCGGAGTCGATCGACTTTCTCGACATCGTGTTCAAACTCGAGCAGCAATTCGGGTTTAAGATCGCGCAGGGCGAACTCTTTCCGGAAAACGTTGCTCAAGACCCCGAGTACGTCAAGGATGGCAAGGTAACGGCGAAGGGTCTGTCGGCGCTCAAGGCGCGCCTGCCACACGCGGATTTCTCGAAGTTCGAGGCCGACCCTCAGATCACCAAGGTCGCCGAGGTCTTCACGGTGGATGCGCTGGTGACATTCGTCGAACGAAAACTGGCCGCGAAGTAATCTGCTCGGGCTCCAACCTGCTTCAATCATGCGCTGGATGTGGATCGATCGCGTCGTCGAGCTGGTGCCCCGGCAGAAGCTGGTGGCGATCAAGCATGTCAGCCTCGCGGAAGACCATCTCCACGAACACTTCCCGGCCGCCGCGGGTCGCGATGCGCTGCCGGTGATGCCGGCAAGCCTGATTGTGGAAGGGTGCGCACAGACGGCGGGCATCCTGGTGGGGCACGCGGAGGAATTTCGGGAAAAAGTGATTCTCGCCAAGGTCGGCAAGTTTGAACTCGATCGCGACGCGTTCCCAGGACAGACGCTCCGGTATTCCGCGACCATTCAGCAGATGGATAAGGTGGGCGCCGCGACTGTCGGCACGATCGAACTGCTCGAATATGGCGCGGGTGGCACGGTCACGGCGGCGATAGTCGGGCGAATCGACCTGATGTTCAGCCACTTGGACAACAACATGAGCGGCGAAAAGTTTCCCGAGCACAACTTCGTGTTCGGAGAGTCGTTCAAGACGCTGCTCCGGTCGAGCGGCGTCGCGGGCGCGTGGTAAAGGCACCGAACCCGGCTTAGGGCTGAGCCATCAGAAACCCAACGACTTGCGCCGACCCGACGATCACCGGAAAACAGTTCAACACGATCGCGGCGGTCGCGAGGCGCACAGCCGTCAGCGGCTGACGGCGCCCGATGAATTCGCACGTGA
The DNA here is from genome assembly GCA_019636565.1 of Phycisphaeraceae bacterium. Classification (GTDB taxonomy): domain Bacteria; phylum Planctomycetota; class Phycisphaerae; order Phycisphaerales; family UBA1924; genus JAFEBO01. The sequence continues at coordinate 18,780 of JAHBXG010000022.1, read as the reverse complement.
CAAGGAACATCACGCACACGCCGAATTTCAAGGCGAGCAGGCCCTGCACATCCCATCTTTGAAGGAACATGTCGGCGAAGGCGTTGATCTCTCTGCCGCCGAGGGCGAGCACCACCCACGTGCAGATCACGTCCATCGCGGCCACCATCAGGAACGCTGCGTAGGTCTTTGGATACAGGATCGGCGCGTACAGCATGCCACTCCCTCCCAGTCCTCTCAACTTCTGATCGTCTTGAAAACCCCTTCTCGTTCTTCAACGCCTAGTCAGGCGATTGGTTCAACTCTGCCCGAACGATTCGATCCATCAACTGGCGTGGAGCGGACTTGCCCGTCCACGCCTCCGATTGCAGCGCCGCTTGTTCGATGAACATCGTGACGCCATCGATCACCATCCAACCCGCCTTCTTTGCCGCCTGCATGAGCGGCGTTTGAATCGGGTTGTAGACAGTTTCCAATACGACGCCAGACTGCGACTTGTTTCCACTGTTTGCATCGGCATCCAGCAACTTGTCGATCGGCGCTGCGATTCCCGCTGGTTCGGGCCCGCCGGTCATTCCAACGGGCGTGCAATTGACGACGGCTTCGAAGCCGGATGAACCGGAAAGCGACTCGATGCTGGCAAAACTGAGGTTCTTGGGCTTTTCAAGGTATCGACCGAGCGCAGCAACGACGGCCGCGGCTTTTTCCAACGACCGATTGAAAACGGTTACGGTCGCGCCCGCTTGGACGAGACCGAACGCGATCCCCCGCGCCACACCGCCCGCGCCGACAACGGCAATCGACTTGCCTTCCAGCGCGCCCAGCGCCGCACGGAGTGGACCAACCGCCGCGGGAACGTCGGTATTGAAGACGCGTGCACGCTGCACTCGCGCACCCTCGCGTTCGATGAGAAGCGAGTTTGCAGCGCCGGTTGCGAGTGAAGTCGAATCGAGGGACCAGATACCGGGGTCGCTCTTGAGTCGCTCGCGCGCGAATCGGACGAGATTCTCCTTGTGCGGAATCGTCACGCTGCCACCGGAGAAATCGAGCCGCGGATCGTCGATCAGCGCCCCGAGCGTTGCTTTGAAACTCGCGAAGGTCGCTTCTTCATCGTTGTTTTCAGAACTGGGCACTGGGAGCGGCAGATAGACACCGTCAATCTGGTGCTCAGCGAAAACCGCGTTGTGAACTAGGGGTGACATCGAATGCCCGACCGGCCACCCGATTACGCCGTAGACCTTGGTCGTCTTTCGGATCGATCGGAAGCGATAGAGCCCCAGCAAATCGGACACGGTCGGCTGCCCCGGCGCGGTCACGGTTTCTGGCCGCAGGCTCGCAAAGGTCAGAAATCCGCCGAACTTTGGTGCAAGCACGCGGCTCATCAATCCAAATTCGCCCATACCCAGAGCGATCATCGGGCGATCGGAATCGCGGAGCAGTTCGAAGAGTTCCAGATTGTCACGGAGCGACCGAGCGCGATACGCCATTTTGATGACCGACGCGAATCCATCGGCGCGCATCGCGAGTATTCGGCGCGTGAGGTCGTTCGGGCGTCCCCGGAAATCGTGTGCGGAGACGATGAGCCCGTTCGCGTTCTCTCGCTGCGATGCACCGGTCATCATCTTCGCGATCCGCCCGCTCACATCGCGAGATGTGGCGGACACAAACTCAATATCGAGATAACGGGGCGGAAGCGTTGCTTTGCGATCGCCCGAAGCCAAGCTCTCATACAGCGATAGTCGGTCGTCCTCGCTCCCCACATAACCGCCCCCTTCCTTCGAAGAGCGACATGTCACGATGCACGGCAGCGGGCTTTCTCGCACGAGCTTTGCGATTTCGCGTTCCTGCCGATCCGGGTCGGCTTCTGCCGCGGCAGGATCAAAGAACTCGTCGATGCGAAATTCGACAATGTCGGCACCGGCCGCCTTGGCATTCGCGGCTTCTGAAAGAGCCAGGGCCGGATCCCGAACCACGATGGGGACGCAAAGAAGTGTCACGGTGCGAGTGTACGAAGCGCCCGGCGTTGGTTGGTGAACCAAGGAGCCCGATGCTGGACACATTTCTTGAAGTCACAGGCGAAGCGATTTCCGCACTCGTTGATTTCTTCCTTTTCCGATCCATGACTGAATGGAGCGTCTGGCGGAAGGCCTTCGTGTATCTCTCGCTTCTCGCCACGCTTGTCATTGTGGTGTGGTGGGTCGGTGGCATCATGCGCTGGTGGTAACGGCCGCCGCGGCACCACACCCGGCGACGTACCCGCTCGCCCAGGCCCATTGGAAATTGAACCCGCCAACACGACCATCGACATCGCAGAGTTCGCCACACACATGCAGTCCCGGGCAAACGCGGCTTTCCATGGTGTCGAGCTTCAATTCGGCCAAGGGCACGCCCCCAGCCGTGGCTTCGGCAAAGAGATAGCCCCGATCGCCGGTGACGGGAAGCGGCATTTCGGTCAGCGCAATCGCGAGGGTGCGACGTTTGATCTTCGGCAATTCGGCTAACGACGCACTCGGATCAACTCCCGCACCTTCGCAAATGGCACGCACCACTCGCTCTGCAAGTTTCGCCTCTAGCACCCGAAGGATCGAAGTGCCTCGGGTTCGACCCGCCGAAGCGAGAGCAGCGTCCATTGATTCCACGTTTTCTTCCGGAAGCCAGTTCAAAACGAGAACCGGCGCGGCACCGGGAGCAGCAGCCAATTTCGCCTCGGTGTAGTAGCGGCTCATGTCGAGCACTCCGGGACCGGAAAGGCCGAAATGCGTAATCAGCGTCGAGTTGGTAAAGGCGGCAAGGCGTTTGCCGCCCGCCGAGCGAAGTTCGAGCGTGGCCGGGAGTGTAACTCCGCTCAGACTGGTCAGCCAGTGGTCCTTTGGAATCGTGAGGGGAACCAGCGCGGGAAACACGCGCGGCGTGATCGAATGCCCGAGCGACTTCGCGATCTCGAATCCCAGACCGTCGGATCCGGTCTTGGGAAGACTTCGGCCACCGGTGGCGAGGATGATTCGACGTGCCAGCACAACTACGTCCCCCACCCCCACGCCCACCCCCACGCCCACCCCCAAGGCGACCCCGCCCCCGACCGTCGCCCTCACTCCAGGCGACTCTGCGGGCAAATCGCGCTGAATTGCAAAGCCGTGGTCGGTGCGTTTGACCGACGCGACACGCCAAGGGTTGATCACTTGAACGCCTGCAGCAGCCGCGGCGTTCAGAAGCGCATCGAGCACGGTCTGCGCGTCATCGGTGACAGGGAAAAGTTTTCCGGTTTCCTCGCGCTTGAGTTCGACGCCCCGCTCGCGGAAGAATTCGATTGTCTGCGCCACGTCGAAGCGGCGCAGCACATTGCGGATGGAGTTGCGGCTGCTCCCCGCATAAGCAGTCTCGTCGACAGCGTGGTGAGTGACATTGCAACGACCACCGCCGGCAACGAGGATCTTTGCGCCGAGTTTCTTTGCGCCGTCGAGAGCGACGATTCGAGAGGATGGGCGCGTGGACGAAAGCCCGCGGCTTTGAAGAGTTCGCCCCGCCCAAATGGAGGCGAAAAGCCCGCCCGCACCCGCGCCGATGATCGCGATATCAGCATGGCGCGCCATCGCGGATTACAGCTCCGCCACGCGCTTGGCCGTTTCCTGCTCCACAAGATCGGTCATCAGTTTGTTCAGATCGCCGGAGATCACATCTCGGAGTTGGTATTCGCCGGGCAGACGCTCATCGGCGACAATTCCTTCCTTCCAGCGATACGTGCGAATCTTTTCGCTCCGATCGCCGCCCCGAATCTGAGACTTGCGCGCTTGCGAGCGCTCCGCGTGCTGCTTCTGACGCTCGGCTTCGTAGAGCTTTGTCATCAGCAATCGCCGCGCGCGTTCACGATTCTGCTGCTGACTCTTGGCTTCCATCATTTTGATGATGATGCCGCTGGGCTTGTGATGGATCTGCCAGGCGGTCTCGACCTTATTGACGTTCTGCCCGCCCGGGCCCTGGGCTCGCGTTGCAAACTCTTCCACGTCGTTGGCCCAATCGATCTTGACATCCACATCTTCGGGCTCCGGGAGCACCGCCACGGTCGCCGTGCTGGTGTGGATCCTGCCGGCGGCTTCGGTCGCGGGCACCCGCTTCACGCTGTGCACCCCCGCTTCAAAGGCAAGCTCGCTCCACACACCATCGCCTCGAACGTTGGCAACCGCTGATCGGATACCGCCGGCATCCGTCTCGGGCACAAAATCGAGCACCTCGAATTTCCACCCGCGCTTACCGGCATACTTGGTGTACATCTCGAACAGATCGCGGCACCACAGCGCTGCTTCGTCGCCGCCGGTGCCGCCTCGCACTTCGAGGATCACCGAGCCGACCTTGGCGTCTTCGGCGTTTACGAGGTTTCGGACCGCTTCGCGAACAACCGAGCGGGCGCGGTCCTTAAGAGCCGGAAGTTCCTCTTTGGCGAGGGAAGCGAGTTCGCGATCCGATCCTGCCGCCGCGGATTCGAGTTCCTCGATCTCTCTCGCACATCTCTCAAACTCGGATACGGCCGAAGCGACCGGCGCCAGCGCCGACTTCTTCATCGAGAGCGAACGCACCTTTTTGTGGTCCACCAGCACGTCTGGATCCTGGAGCGCGCGGTCAAGATCGTCGTGCTCGCGCCGGATGGCTTCCAACTTCTCCAAGACCTGCAAGGGCAGGCCGGAAAGGGACACGAAGGGCACAACCGAACTGGGACCGGACGACGCCATGCCGAACGATACCCGCCCGAACGCCGGGTTTCCGGAGCGACAGTGAGTGTTGTGGCTTTTTTTCATCGAGTGAAATTGCTACTTTTTTTTCACTCGCCTATTATTGAGCGTGACCTCCACTCGTCCCAACGAGATCGTGCTCAAAACCAAAGCCCAGTGGGCCGCGATGGCTTCGCCCATCCGCATTCAGATCGTCGATCGGCTGCGCATGCTCGGCGCCGCGGCTGTCCCCGCCGTCGCTGCCTCGCTCGGGCGCCGACCCGACGGCCTTTACCACCATTTCCGCCTGCTTGACCGCGCCGGGATCATCCGTGCCGACGGATGGGAGCGCATCGGTTCCCACGCGCAAGCACTCTATCGCCTCGCGGGTGAAATCCGGTTTCCGATTCAGTCCCGTAGCGGTCGAGATCTCGGCACGATGCGTGATGTCACCGGCGCGCTCTTTCGCAGCGCGGACCGTGGAGTCGCCGCGGCGCTCGCGAAGGGCGGCTTGAAGGAGGCCGGACCGGAGAAGGACCTGTGGTGCCGCGTCCACACGGCGAGGCTCGGACCCGCTGATCTTGCAAAGGTAAATGCCTTGTTCGCCCAGGTGGAGTCCGTGCTGGTCTCAGCCCACGATCGGCCGGGAGACCGAATTTTTACGGTTCTGCTTGGTCTCTGGCCGGACGTGCAGGGCAGGGAGAGGGCAAATTCCGCACGCCGAGCGCGAAAGAGCCGACGTCGTGCTGCCAAAGATCAGATCGGTACGCCACGAAGGATTCAGGAGGGCAACTCGTGACCAACGCCATCGAAATCCGGGGCTTAAACAAGACATTCGGTCCCAAGCGGGCTGTCCAGAATCTGGACCTCGACGTCCCGGAGGGCTCGCTTTACGGCTTCATTGGCCCGAACGGCGCGGGCAAGAGCACAACCATCCGAATGATCATGTCGATCATCTTCCCGGACTCGGGCGAACTGCGCGTGCTCGGCAAGTCGTCGGCGGTTGAGAGCAAAGACCGAATCGGCTACCTGCCCGAAGAACGGGGCATCTACAAGAAAATGAAGGTCGGCGCGTTTCTGAAGTACATCGCGCGGCTCAAGGGCCTTGATTCCGCCGAAGCAGACAAACGAACGAAGGAATGGCTTGTCCGCGTCGGCCTGGCGGACACGTATCGCAAGAAATGCGAAGAACTTTCCAAGGGCATGCAGCAAAAAGTTCAGTTTGTGGCCTCGGTCATCCACGAGCCCGATTTGCTGATCCTGGATGAGGTGTTCACCGGTCTCGATCCCGAAAACCGCCGGCTGATGCGAGAACTCATCCGCGAGCAGAACGACGCCGGAAGAACCATCATCTTCTCAACGCACGCCATGTTCGAGGCGGAGCAATTGTGCGATCGCCTCTTCATGATCCGGAGCGGCGAGAAGGTGCTCGATATGCCCATGGAAGAAATCTGGCGCACCTACGACCCGAAGACCGTCGTCGTCGAGCCGATCGACGCTTCGGATATCCAGAAATCCTGGGGTTCGCTGCCCAGCGTCAAGGAAGTCGTCGAGACCGACGGCATCATCGAACTTCGTCTCATCGACAACGCCGATGTCGGAGAACTGATGCGACAAGCCGCGTCGATGGCGCCGGTCCGCCGGCTTGAACTCAAGCGACCAAGCCTCGAAGACGTTTTCATCGAACTCGTCGGCGGAGATGCCGCGGCGATCCGCAAAGAACTTCGGAGCAACGTCAAGCCCTCTCTCCAGGAGGTCAGCCGTGGGTAAGGTCTTCATCGTCGCGTGGAAGGAATTCCTCGCGACCGTCGCAACCAAGGGCTTCATTTTCGGCATGCTGTTTCCGCCATTCATCATGACATTGATGATCGTGATGATGCCGATCCTTATGAACAAGAAGGCGCCGACGGTCTATGGACACGTCGCGGTGATCGATCCGAGCGGGTTGGTTGCACCTCGCATACAGGACGCCTTCAGCGCAGAAAAGATCAAGGAGCGCAAGGACAAAAAACTCCGCGAGGTGATGGAGGCAGGATCCAAGGCGATGGGCATCGATCCAGATGCCGCAAAGCAGATGAAAGAGCAGGCCGATTCGAATCCGATGGCCGCGGCGAACGCTCTCATTCCCGAAACCAATCTCACGGTCACGGTGCTACCGCCCACGACCTCGATCGAAGAAGCGAGAAAGGAGATCCTGAAAGCAACCGGCCGCGAGCAATCCGCCGAAGGAACCAGCGCTCGCCTCGCCCTCATGTTCATCCCGGAAGAGACCGTCAGGACCTCGGAATTGGACGCCGAAGGCCGGCCAAACTTCGAGGCATATCAGTTGCTAACTGCCCCGCTACTGGACATCGAGGTGCAGCAGGACATTCGCGATCAAACAAATCGCGCGATCGTCGACGCTCGGCTCGCTGATGCCGGGCAAAACCCCGAGAAGATTCGGGGGCTCACCGCGTGGCCAAAGGTTGAAGAGAAGTCGGTCACCAAAGAAGGTGACCGGTCCACCAACAAGGTCGCCAAAATGATGATCCCCGGAGCGTTCATGTTTCTGCTCTGGATCAGTACGTTTACCGCCGGTCAGTATCTGCTGACGAGCACGATCGAAGAAAAATCAAGCCGTGTCATGGAGGTCATACTTTCCGCCGTCAGCCCGATGCAACTCATGCTCGGTAAGATCCTCGGCAAGGGTGCGGTGGGCCTCCTGATTCTGTTGCTTTATTCGAGCGCCGGAATCAGCGCGATGATCTTCTTTGCCTACGCCCATCTGCTGGCTTGGCAGAACCTCATCTACCTCTTCGTCTTCTTCATGATCGCATACATGGTCATCGCGTGCCTCATGGCCTCGATCGGCTCCGCTGTCAATGACATCAACGAAGCCCAATCTCTCATGGGCCCGGTGATGATGGTGCTCATCATCCCGATGATGCTGTGGATGCCCATCCTCCGCAACCCCAACTCGATGTTCGCGCAGGTCTGCTCATTCGTGCCGCTGATCAATCCCTTCGTCATGGTTCTCCGGATCAGCGGCAGCGAACCAATACCCACCTGGCAGATTCCTGCGAGCATCCTGGTGGGGTTGCTCACGGTGGCCTTCATGTGCTGGGCCGCGGCGAAAATCTTCCGCATCGGCGTCCTGATGTACGGCAAGCCGCCGAACTTCGCAACGCTCGTCAAATGGGTACGGATGGCGTGAGGAAGAAAGCCGTCAGCCGTCAGCGATCAGCGGTCAGAAGTCGGCCCAAGCCTGATCCGGCTTTCACGGCGCTCGATCTGTACGAACTTTGCGTGACCGAACCGGTACGGCTGATTCGATTTCTCGACGCCGCACACGGCCGTAAGCCCAAAGTGCTTCGCGAAGATTTCTCCGGTTCGGGCGCACTCGCACGCGCCTGGGCCGCTTCGCATCGGTCTCGCGGCGCCGTTGCCGTTGATATCGACCCCGGCGTGCTGGTTCATGCTTCGTCGCATCCACGCGTCACCCCCGAAATCGCCGACGCGAAACGTGCGAAGTCCCGCGCCGACATCGTCGCGGCCACCAATTTCCCGATCGGGTACCAGCACACGCGTGCAGCGCTTCTCCAATACCTGAAGAACGCGAAGCAGTCCCTGAAGCCGGGCGGCATCTTCGTGTGCGACCTCTACGGCGGTCGCGACGCCTTCTCGCCGGGCAAGATCGTTCAGATGCTTCGGGCACCACGGATCGCACCATGGAATGGCGAACTGGTCGAGTACACATTCGAACAGCGTGCCGCCGACCCCATTTCCGGTCTTGTGCTCGACGCGCTGCACTTCCGCGTGTGGAAGAAAACCAACAAAGGTAAGAAACCTGACTCTGAAATCCGCGATGCCTTCGTCTATCACTGGCGCCTGTGGTCCCTCCCGGAATTGAACGACGCGCTTCGAGAAGCGGGGTTCCGCGCCGTCGAAGTACACGACCGCCTCGGGGATGCGGTCGATTCCGCCGGCAATCTGTACTTGAACCCGAACAAAAAAGACAATCCAGTCGATGAAAATTGGGTTGTATACGTGGTTGCTCGCCAGTAATCTGACCCGCGGGGGAGGGCGCGGTGGATCACCATGAGGTTTCGAGAATCAATCTCCGCTGCAATGCCGGGGCAATCTCGCTCACCGATTTGATGTCCCTGTGGCTGGGAGCGAATATCGCGCGCGTTCGCGTCGACCTGGTCCGCAGGGAGTCCTGCATTTTTGGACCGGACGATACATACTCAACCGCGACGCTGGGAATGCTCTTCGGAGTTCGAGTTAGAAAGACTCCATCTTGCTCCGGTGCCTTGCAGGCCGTTGAGCGTAACCGGCTCGACAGAATCAGTTACGCCGATTTCGTCATCCGGATTGCGCGAAGCGGATATGCCTCGTTCGCCGTCTTCACCCGCCAGAACATCATTTCTTTCGAAGGTCGAGGCGGAGAGCTGTTCAGCGTCCCGGTATTTCTCCTCCCCGAGCGCGGCGAACGGGTGTGAGAGCCCCCAAAAAGGACGCGGGCCCCCGGTCATCCCGGAGGCCCGCGATCGGCTCGACGCGGCTTTAAGCCGAGTTCTGTCCGGCTGGCGGTTTGCGCTCGATCCTTGACGGGAGCCCAGCGCACCTTCCAACCGTGGCGACCATTTCTCTGGGCCCCGCGTTGCCGCGAAGCTCGAGCGGTCCACCCGCCCCCGGAGTTGCCTCATGCCCGAACCGGGCACCTTCCTTGCGGAAGCGAAGGCTGCGTGACCTTGCACGCGCTGGGGTTTGCCATGCGCCGGCCCTCACAGGCCGGCCGGTGCGCTCTTACCGCACCTTTTCACCCTTACCTGATCCCCGCTTTCGCGAGGCCATCGGCGGTTTGATCTCTGTGGCACTTTCCCTCGACCGGGCTCCGAATTGCTCCGTCCCCGATCGGGTGGGCGTTACCCACCAGCGTGTCCTGCCGTGCTCGGACTTTCCTCAGAGGCCGGACCATCCGACCTCCGCGGCCGCCTTGCCGCGTCGTGATCTCATTGTATCGACCCAGCCCATCGCAAGTTCGCCTGTCCGCGGGGCTTTCGCGATCGGGTACCATGGGTCCGGTGTCCACTTCGCGCAAGGAAGCTTCGAAGAAAACGGCTGTTGTCTGGCTCCGTCCGGATCAGGTTTCGCTCGCTCACGACGTTGCCGCGGCGTGCAACCTCACGATCGAGGCGGTGGGTTCTCCAACGCGTGGCGAATCAACCGCCCTTGCCCAAAAACTCTTGACAGAACCCGCCGATGATCTGCGGTCAGTTCTGGTGGAGACCAAGGCAACGGTTGTGCTGCTGTTCGATCCCGGCGACTTCGGCAAAGAAAGCGAACCAGCGGATGATCGCGCACTGGCAGCGGCAAAGTCAAGGGGTGTTCGGATCGCCTCGCTCGAACCGATCCCGGCCAGCGCTTTGGCGCTACAGAACACCACAAGTTCTGACGAGCAACTCGGCTCGCCCGAGTCGTTCCGGCTGCTCACGCTATTCCGTCATTCCAAGCGTTACCGCGACGCGCACGAGGTGATCGAACAGTTCGGGCATGTTCGCACGCTTTCGCTTGAGTTCTACAACTCGCCCGAGCAAGGCTCGCTCGGCGCTCAACTTGTTTCTGCCCTGGACGCCGTCGTGTCGCATCTAGGTACTCCCGAAACCGTGGACGCCTCGTTCGTCTCGCCCGCGCAGGGACAGAGCGTGTACAGCGTGCCAGGGGAGACCCTTCGCGGATTTTCAGGCGACCTGACTGCGGTTATGAGATTCTCGGATGGGCGCACCGCAACCATTGTCGCCAGCGACCATGCCGGACGATGGAACCGCGTGCTCACGCTGCTTGGTCCAGCCGGGCGACTCCGCATTTACGACGACGGGTTCGAATTCCTCGGACCAGCCGGAGAAAAGATCGATGAGGCACGCCACCGAAGAACAGTGAAGAGTCCGCCTCATAGCGTTGAGATTCTCGGCGACGGGATCAACCGATTGCTGGATTCGCACATCCCCGCGCCAACGCCGATGGACATGTTGTCGGTACTGTCTACCGCTCAGGCGGCGCTTCTGAGCACCCGCACCGGCCAGCCCGAGAGCCCGGACACAATTCGACGCATGGTCAGCCGGGAGTAAGTCCTATTCCCACTTCGTGACGTGCCAGTTCTTCTTGCCGCGGCGGAGAGCGATGACCGATCCGTGGAGCAGATCGGACGTCTTGAGTTTGTGTTCCGCTCCCGCTTTCTGGCCGTTGACCGTGACCGAACCATTCGCGAGGAATTCCTTGGCTTCGCGTTTCGACGCCACGGCCTGCACCTCCACCAATAAGTCCATCAACGCCACGCCTTCGCCTTCGAGTCGTGCTTTGGGAAGCGTCACGGTCGGCGCGCTCGCGAACACCTCGTGAAGCAGCGCCGCGGACAATCCCGCGATGTCGCCCGAAAAGAGAGCCTTGCCCGCGCTTTCCGCCTGTTGCATCTCGCTCTCGCCGTGCACGATCTTCGTCGCCTCGCGTGCCAGCGCCCGCTGGGCTTCACGCGCGCCGGGTTCGGTCTTCACCTTTTCTTCGAGCGCCGCGATTTCATCCTGAGGCAGGAACGTAAACGTCTTCAGAAACCGACCAACATCCGCGTCCGCAGCGTTCAACCAGAACTGGTAGTACGCGAATGGACTCGTCCGCTCTTTCGTCAGCCAGATCGCGCCGGACTCAGTCTTGCCAAACTTGCCGCCATCAGATTTGGTGACGAGCGGCCACGTCGCGCCGAAACTCTCGTTGTTGGGTGCGCTAGCCACTCTCCGGATCAGATCGCACCCGCCGACGATGTTCCCCCACTGGTCGCTGCCTCCAAGCTGCATCGTCACGCCATTCGCGCGAAAGAGATGCAAAAAGTCGTAACTTTGTAGGATCATGTAGCTGAACTCGGTGTAACTGATTCCCTGGTCGCGGTTGTGCAGGCGGTCGCGCACCGAGTCCTTCTGGATCATCATGTTGACCGAGAAGTGTTTGCCGATATCACGCAGCGCTTCGAGGTAGCTCAGTTTCGCGAGCCAATCGATGTTGTTGATCATCGTGGCCCTGGTCGGACCGTTTCCCGAAAAATCAAGGATGCGATCGAAGATTGTCTCTATTTTGGCGACGTTGTTCGCAACGGTTTCCGCGGTCATTAACTGGCGTTCGGCGCTCTTGCCCGAAGGATCGCCGATCAACCCGGTGCCGCCGCCCATCACCGCCACAGGGGCGTGCCCGGCGCGCTGAAACCGGGCCAGCGCCATGATGGTGACGAGGTTTCCGATGGTCAGCGAGTCGGCAGTCGGATCAAAACCCGCGTACGCACGCCGGACACCGCCGGCGAGATGCTTTTCCAGACCGGCTTCATCGGTGCACTGGTGCAGTTGCCCACGCCAACGCATCTCTTCCAGAAACGATTGTGTCTTCGCCTCGCTCATGCGGGCAGAGAATATGCGCCGCCCCACTCACTCCGGCCCGCCTCCGTCACTCCACTTCATTTGGAAACGATCCAATCCGGAGTCGTCGCCTTGTCGGCCCAGCGAGTCATGTCGTTCAGTTCCGCCCAGCCGAGCATCTCGGCATGACCGTCAAAGGCGGTGGTAACCGCTTTGCCGCCGTATCGGAGCGAGACATACCCGGAGTTCGCCTCCACGCTCAGAGGCACCCCGGGGTTCTTCGGATCGCGCGGATCGGCCTGGTACACATCCGCCCAAAGCCTCTTCTGCCAGTAGGGCGGGTTCACCCAGAAATAGCCCTCCAGTTTCCCCATTCCCGGCAGGGTGGGCTGCTCGTCGCCTCGGGCGGACACAAAGGTCATCAGGCGGCTGGGCCGACGCGGCTCTTCCAACTTCGTGACGTACGGAGTCCCCAAAAGTTTCTGGACCAGTTTGTCGTTCGCTCCGTGTTTGTCGCTCCCGCCCACGAAGGCCATGTTCATCCCGAGCGACGGATACAGGCTCACGATGTACGGATAGTGAATGCCCATCTGCTCGTACTGCGAATCCGCATCCCGAAGCTCGGAGAGCAACTTCGCGTTGTCGTAGAGCGCCCCGAAACTTCCCGAAAAATACGAAGCAATGCGCCATGGGTACCGCTGCGCCGTCGGCCCGAACACCCGGTTTCCTCGATCATCCACTACCGCCATGGGTCCACCGACCATCGCGTCGCTCGGGAAACCAACCAGCACCCCACCACGGTTGTCACCGGCATAGCAGGTGAAGGCCAGCATGAGTTGCCGCGCCGCGTTCATTTCGCGGGTTTGCTTCGCCAGATTTCTCGCTCGGGAAAGCGACGGAGCCAGCAGCGAAATCAGCACCGCCACAACGGCAACAACAACCATCAGTTCAATGAGCGTGAACGCACGATCGCCAAAGAGCCTTCGCAGCGGGCACCGCCGCGGCATGGGCAGAGATTGGCCGGGTTGAGTCCTGCTCTTCATTCGATTCCGTCGCTTCAAACCCTTGGTACTTCGCGGATCCAACTGAGACTGTGTCTCAATATTTCCGCTCTCAGACTTGCCTTTCCACTCCCCCAAGCCATTATTTCTTGTCAAACCGCACTTTTTTCGTCCACACGCGAATTGGATTGTACCCCGGTTTTCACCCACGTCTCGCTAGGAGCAACGCATGTTCAGCCGCTTGAACCTCCCCCTTCTGACCGCCGCCTCGCTTGTTTCCCTGGCAGCTGCTCCCGCAAACTCCCAGGTCTTCAACGCTCAGTTCGAGGCCCCGAGCCTCGACCGCTGGATGTACCCGTTCAATTTCTCGGCCGGTGCGGAATTTCGTGCCTCGCTCTTCGCTGCACCAAACGAGCCCGGCTTCGACGATCGCGACGGAGAGATGCTGGTCGGATTCGATACCGCAGCCACAGTACCGGCCGGGCAGGGCCGCCTCCGTTACAAGATTCTGAATGCCACACTCACGGTCTTTGTCGAAAACGATCTGGCGTTCAGGTACGACCCGACGCCCGATCCGCTCGCATCCAGTTACCCGACCTCCGACCCCGACTACATCCCCGATTCGGATCCCAGCAAGCCCATCGAAGTCTGGGCGGTCGGCTACCGCAACGGATTCTCGTCGGCAACATTCGCAGAGGACTCTACCTTCGGTGGCACTCCCCTTGTGCAACCGGCCGAGGCGGCTCGGAACGCATTCCCAGCCACGCTCGACAACGCGCAGGTCGCCACCGATGTGGCCCGGCAGGTGCGTCAGAAACTCGCCGCAAGCCCTCTCGCGCTCGCCCGCCTGTTCGACGACTCCGCGACGGAATTGACCCCGGGCACCCTTGTGCCTCAAGGGACGGCCGTGCGGTTCGATCTCGGCACCACCTCGTCTGCCAACTACGTGTACCTTCAGAACGCCCTGGAAACCGGCCGCCTGCGTCTGCTGGTAACCACTCTTGAACCGACGAGCGGCGGCCCGGGAGGCGGTACCGGCGGCGTGACGTACCCCCGCATCTACACCAAGGAGAACCCGGCGGCGGCATTGGGCTACGCGCCTTCCCTCGATCTTCAGATCGCCGTCACATGCGACGCCGACTTCACGGGCGACAATGTCGTGGACGATGCCGACTTCGTGATTTTCGTCAACGCATACAACGAACTGCTCGACGCACGGTGCGATCTCAATGGCGACACCGTCACCGACGACGCGGATTTCGTGCTCTTCGTCGCGGCCTACGACACCCTGCTGTGCGACTGAACAGCAAATTGAGTTGAATTGCGAATGCCAACGCCGATCGCACGATCGGCGTTTTTTCTGTCGGTTGTAATTCAAAGGCTGCGGTTGACCACTGCATCTGCCGCGGCAAGCAGTCCGCTCTTGGCCGGAGACTGCTGGATTGTTGAGATCTCTGCTTTCGCCTCGCTGACGAGTCGCAGGGCGACCGAGCGGGCGTAATCGAGTGATCCCGTCTCGACGACCGAACGCCGGAGCGCCGCTGCGGCGTCGGCTGAAGTGGCATGCCCCTCGCAAGCCTCTTCCAGAAGCAGCAGCGATTTGCCCCGCTCTTTTCCGGTCACGCTCGCAAGATGGTTTATCAGCGGCAGCGTCAACTTGCCCTTTTCCAGGTCCTTACCCAGAGTCTTTCCCACCACTTCTTCTTCACCCGTCAGGTCGAGCACATCGTCCTGGATCTGGAACGCGACCCCCAGTTTTCGACCATAGTTTGCCAGTCTGGAGGCGATCTCTTCGGTCGCGCCGCTCCGGATGGCACCCAGTTCGCAGGCTGTCGCGATCAGGGCGGCGGTCTTTCGCTCGACGATCGCAAAGTACGTTGCCTCATCGAGCGCAAAGTCGTCCCGGTGGTGCAATTGCAGCAATTCGCCGGCGCACATCACCATGCTGGCGTGGCCGACAGCGAGCGACGCACGTTGATCCTGCAATTGAGAGCAAAGGTGGTACGCAGCCGCGATGAGCAGATCGCCCAAAATCACAGCGGGCTCGTTGCCACGCAACCGATTGACCGTCAGACCCTTGCGACGCGTCTCCGCCTCGTCCAGCACATCGTCGTGGACCAGTGTGGCCATGTGAACCATCTCGCACACCGCGCCGATGACCGCATGCTCGCGCAACAGTTCCGTCCGGGGGTTCACGGCCAGCCCGCACAAACCGACCAGCGTGGGCCGGAGCATCTTGCCGCGGTAGGCCTCAACGTGCTTCACCAGAACCGCGACCGGGGCGAGATCCGACTCGAGTTGCGCATCGAATATCCCGCCCACCCGGTTCAAAAACGCTCCGATGATCTCAGAAAGATCATCCCCGGCGCCGATGGTGTGCAGGATCTGCTGCATGCAGGCCAACTCTAGGAATCGCGGGACGCCCTCGACGCTCTCCGGGCTCCAATTGGCTTTCGCACGAACGCCCGAAGTCGATTCATTTCTCGGCAGAGATGTACGCGATGTAGCACCGGCAGGCCTCGCCCCGCGTGGTCTTTTTGAACACTCCGTCACCGCCGCCGTGTCCATCGTCGCCTTCCCAATAGACCGTGATGTTCTTGAAGCCGGCCTCGGTCAGCAATTCGCGGATCTCGATGAGCGACCACAATCGCCACGTATACGTAAAGGCTTTTTTCCAGGCCGGTCCCTTTTTGAACTCGAAGTGGATGTGGTTGGTCTTTTCGTTGGTGATCGGGTTGTAGTGCGCCTGATCCCAGATGTACGTGAACCCCCGGCGTGCCCCGCCGATCCGCCGGCGCTCTTTGATCTCCAGGTACGAATCCGATCCTCCGTAGTGGTCCATGAACAACATGCCGTCGGGGACAAGGGACTTCCGCACGGCCTTGAAGTAGCTCAGCATCAGCTCGCGGGTTTTGAAGATCCAGTAGCTGAAATTCATCGCGACCACGACGTCAACCCCCAGCCCGGGCCCCGTCGGGTGCAGAACATTTCTTCGCTGGAGCGTGATCCGCTTTTTCTGGTCGTCGGTGAGCTTGGAAACGTGGCGTTTCACCCCGTTCGCGAGCGTCGGCCCATCGAGGTCAACACCCACGGCGGTATTGGTGTCCCGGAGTCGCACCCATTCGCAGGCCGATGCCGCCGTGCCGCAGAAGTCCTCACGGAAAGATGTCGCACGCCTCCCTCTGATCTTGCGGAAAGTCGTGTCAACAAACTCGATCTCGGCTTCCGGGCATTGGACGGAGCGTTCGTAAAGATCGTGCTTGTCAGAATTGGCGCGGGTACGGATGGGGAGCTTGGTACGTGGCATGAGGGGGGAAGGTACGCATCGACTATGAACAGCGTTCGCCCGGAATCGTCGTGTCGTCGCCAATTGGCCAACCGAGTAGACTGCACGCATGCGATACATATTCGGCGTCGCCTTGCTCTTCTGGGCTGCTGCCAGTTTGTACTTTGCCTATTCCTCGTTCTTCGTGGCGGGTGCGTATCAGCACATCGGCTGGTCGTACGTGGAGTACCCTCTGCGACAAGCATTTGGAGAGACTAACCAGTCGTCACAGGCCAGCCAGAAGATGTGGGCACAAGCAATTCAGAATGCTCGCGAGTACGATCCCAGCGTCGGAGAATCCCAGATAGAGTTGTCGCGGTGGATTGCGGACGGCCTCGTCAAGTCTGCCAGCGCGAATCTTCGCACAAACTCTCGACTATGGGTTGCGAATGCGGCCGTTTGCATCATCGCCGGGTTTCTCCTGATTTGGCGGACAAGCGAAAACTTGGCCAGTCCGAAAGCGGCATCATGAGCGGCAAAGTATCTCGAGCGGACTGGATTCACTTTGCCCCTTCCCTTACTCCGCGAAGCGTCGACCTCCTCTACGCCGACCCACCCTTCAACACCGGCAAGGCCAAGTCCGGCACCCGAGGCCACACCGCCAAGTACCACGACTCCTGGCCGACCACCGCCTCCTACATCGCGTGGCTCCGCGAGCGCCTCGTCGCGACCCTGCCCGCACTTAAACCCACCGCCAGCGTCCTCCTGCACGTCGATTACCGCACCTCCCACCACGTCCGCTTGCTCCTCGACGATCTTCTCGGCCCCGACCGCTTCGTCAACCACCTCATCTGGACCTACGGCCTTGGCGGATCCTCGCCTCGTTCCTTCGCCCGCAAGCACGACGACATCCTCTTCTATTGCCTCGACCCCAAGAAGTACTACTTCAAGCCCCCCCGCGTGCCGGCAACCAGCCGCCGCATGCACGGGCAGACGAAAAAAGCCACCGACGTCATCGACATCCCTTCCCTGAACAACATGGCCACCGAGCGCACCGGCTATCCGACGCAAAAGCCCCTCGCGCTGCTCGAACTGCTCATCGAGGCCTGCTCACCCCCGGGCGGTGCGGTCCTCGACCCTTGCTGCGGCAGCGGGACCACGCTCGTCGCGGCGGCAAAACTGGGGAGGCGGCCAATCGGATGCGATCGATCGTCCGCCGCCGTGCGAACCGCGAAGCGTCGGCTGGCATCGAATCAATCCTGGAAATAATCGCGATTCCAACGCAGTATGAATCCGATCACAGCGTGATGTTGGTCTTCGACCCTTCGCCCCGTACCATCCCCCGCGGCATGAGTGAAGCCCCATCCACCCCACAATCCGCAGAGCGCCCGCCACGAACAGGCACGACGCCGCCGCCCCTTCCACCATCGCCGTCAGAAGCGGGGCACGTCCACCCGATCCGCAATCCGATGGTGCGGGCGCTTGCCCACTGGTACGCCCGTCGCATCGTCAACGTCAACATCAACATCATCGCCGCGGGCTTCCTCGCGCTGATTCCTGTTTCGCTTTCCGTCCACTTCATCCACTCCACCAAGTTCATCGAGAACGGCAAGGCGATCGCCGCGATCACGTTTGTCCTCGACATCGTTTTCGATTTCTCGATCTATTTCTTCCTGCACTACCTCGCAAATCACGGCCCGTTCCGAAAACTCGTGAGCCACAACCCGGCCTACCGAGGCATGTCGTTCCTGCACGACGCCGGGCTCGTGCAGATGCAGCGGGCGATCCTGAGCCCGATGCTCTACATCATCTGGCTCACCGTGCAGCACTACCTGATCGATGAGTCCTCGGTCGGGGCTGGCTGGGCCACCGCGATCGGAGGCGTGCTGGGCATCGGCACTTCCCGTGTCGTGCACACGATCTGGATGCTTCTCGAAGAGCGCCGGCGCCATGCGAAGTACGTGGCAAGCCAGTCACCCCAGGCTTAGCAAGGCCCCATCCGAGACCAGATCCCTCTTCGCTACGCTCCTCCGCATGTGCGGCATCGCCGGCATTCTGAAAGTTCACCCTCCGGGAGCGGCGCCCCCGCCGCCGGAGGTGGCGATCCCGGAAGCGTGGCTCGACATTCTGGATGAATCGATCAAGCACCGCGGGCCGGATGGCCACGGAAGGTTTCGGGATCGCGCGACGAGGCCGGATGGTTCGGTTGTTGATGTTGCGTTCGTTCACCGCCGGCTTGCGATCATCGATCTCGCGGACGGGCATCAGCCCATGGTCTCCGAACGCGGGCCAGGATACCCGGAGCGTGAGCGATCGCATCGGGTTGCGGTGGTGTTCAATGGGTGTATCTACAACCACCGTGAACTTCGTCGCGAATTGCAGCGTGCGGGGCACAAATTTACGACTGACCACAGCGATACCGAAGTGCTGATTCACGGGTGGAGGGAATGGGG
>JAHBXG010000021.1 GCA_019636565.1 Phycisphaeraceae bacterium | reverse complement strand
GGCAGCGGGCCAAAGCCCGCATCAGGGCGGGATGGTACGCCCGGAATCGCCGGTGGCAAAGCCCGGGAGCCTCGTAAAACCGAAGGATTGCGACGGCTCTGGAGCCGTCCGTGCTCGCGAGGGGCGATTTTCCGCGATCGTTGACCCTTGGCGGTTTGAAACCTAAACTCCCGACCTGTCAGAGCCTGCCGCGGGGTGCGTTGGGCGGAACCTTGGATTCGAAACCGGCGGGGCTTTGGCCCTACCGAGTGTTTGGGAGAACGGAACAATGCTACCTCCACAAAGAGTCAGCTACGGTCGCACCCGCCGCCGGCGCACCCACCATGCCCTGACGGGCTCGACCCCGACGGTGTGCCCGCTTTCAGGCATGCCCAAGCAGCACCATCGAGCGTGCGCGGAATCGGGATACGTGCGCGCCGGTCTGCGGATCAAGGTTCCCAAGCTGGGAATCGGCGTTCCGAAGAACTGATGCACGGATTTCTGGTCGCGTCTTTCCATTCAACCAGCCAGATGTGGGTGGGTCTGAGAAGGCTTTCCACGAAGCAGGAACCGGTCGATGCGAATCGCCGTTGACGTCATGGGTGGCGATCACGCCCCGGACGCGATATTGAAGGGTTGCGTGGCGGCACTCGAAGATCTCGGGCGCGATGACCGGCTCATTCTGGTCGGACCCCGCGATCTCATTCAGGATTACCTGACCGACCGGGCGGTCCACGACGAGCGGATCGAGATCGAACATGCGCCCGACATGATCGGCATGGAAGAAAGCCCCGCCAAGGCGGTGCGTTCGAAGAAGGAAAGTTCAATCGTCAAGATGGCGCTGTTGGGCAGCGAGAAGGCGCCGGAATCCGGCCCCAGCGCCCGCGCCGATGTGGTGCTCAGCGCCGGCAATACCGGAGCGTGCGTTTCCGCCGGCATCATGCACATGAAGCGTCTGCCCAAGGTGCACCGCCCAGGCATCGCGGTGACCGTCCCGGCATTCAAGGGCCCGGTCGTGATGATCGATTGCGGCGCGAACCCCGAGCCCAAGCCCACGCACCTCTGGCAGTACGGCGTAATGGCGGCGGAACTCGCACGCATTGTGCACGGTATCGAGAATCCGCGCGTCGCGCAGATGAACATCGGAAGCGAAGAGGCCAAGGGCACCGACACGGTGAAGCAGACGCGTGATCTCCTGAGGGCAACGCCCGGGCTGAACTACGTCGGCTATGTCGAGGGCCGCGATCTATTCGACGGCAACGCGGACGTGATCGTGACAGACGGCTTTGTCGGCAACACCCTTCTGAAAATGGCCGAAGGCCTCGCGAAATCGATCTTTTCCGCGCTCGCGACGGAGATCATGACGCAGGACCCGGGCCTGATGCTCCAGATCGAACCGGTGTTCAAACAGATCTGGAAGAAGAACGACTACCACGAATACGGGGGCGCGCCGCTCCTGGGCGTGAACGGCGCGATGTTCATCGCACACGGCAGCAGCGAAGCCAAGACGATCAAGAACGCGATCCGCAATTGCCGCCGGTTTGTCAGCAGCGGCGTCAACGATGTCATCGCCCGTCGCCTCGAGGAAGTGAGCTTTGTTGCCGCGAACCTCACCGAGGCGGGCGCCGAGACCGCATGACCGCCCGGGCCGGGGGCCATGACGGCGCGTAGACTTTCGCACTCATGTCCAATGGAACCACAACCGGCCGACGTCCCGTCGGCGTCCGAATCGCGGGGACCGGGTCGGCACTGCCGAAACGCACGCTCACCAACGCCGATCTTGAGAAAATGATGGCGACGTCGGACGAGTGGATCGTCCAGCGCACCGGCATCCGCGAGCGGCGAATCCTGAATCGCGACCAAGGCGAATCAACCAGCCAGTTGGCGGCCGAATCACTCAAAGCCGCCCTCGCCCAGGCACGCCTGGCGCCGGCCGATCTGGACCTCATCATCGTCGCGACCATGACAGCCGAAATGTCGTGCCCCGGCTCGGCTTCGCTTGTGGCGAACATGATCGGCGCCGGCAATTGCGGCGCCTTCGACCTGAACGCGGCGTGTTCAGGATTCGTGTACGGCCTCAACGTCGCGCACGATCTGATCAAGGGCGGCGCCTATCGCAACATCGGTTTGATTGGGGCCGACGCGCTCTCGACGCTGATGCAATACAACGATGCCGGCCGTTCGACCTCGATCATTTTCGGCGATGCCGCCGCGGCCACCGTGATCAACGCCACCGACGACACCAGCAAGGGCATTCTCGCCCAGGCGATGCACTCGGACGGCAAGGGCTGGAAAGAGATCTACGTGCCCCGCTGCTCGCAGGATTTCCCGCCAGGCGTCGAGCCCGACCCTTCCAAGTTCGACCACGTCCAGATGAACGGCGCTTCGGTCTTCAAGTTCGCGGTCAGCACGTTCCCCGAACTCATCCAGCAAACGCTCGACAAAGCCAAGATCGCCGCGACCGACGTGGACATGTACGTCTGCCATCAGAGCAACCAGCGCATCCTGCACGCTGCACGCGATCGCTTCGGGCTCGCCGAGGACAAGCTGTATGTCAACATCGATCGCTTCGGGAACACCGTCGCGGCCTCGGTCCCGCTCTGCCTCGATGAACTGCGCCGATCGGGTCGCATCCGCGACGGGTACAAGGTGATGTTCGTGGCATTCGGCGGCGGGCTGACGTGGGGCAGCAGCCTCTGGCAACTATGATAGAAACGACTCCGGCCGCCGAGCGAACCGGGCGTTTCCTACAATGAATCCATGAGCACTCCGCTCGTCATTCTTTGCCCGGGGCAGGGCGCGCAAACCGTCGGCATGGGCAGGGCCTTTGCCGAGAAATCCACGGAATCCAAGGCAGTTTTCGATCGGGCCGACCAGATTCTGGGCGATTCGCTCGGGCTGCCACTCAGCCGCCTGTGCTTTGAAGGCCCGGCGGAACGCCTCAACAAGACCGACGCCAGTCAGCCCGCGATCTTCGCCACTTCCATGGCGTGCTATGCCGCGCTGAAGGCCGCGTGGAGCTTCGGCAACGGCGAAGCGCCCATCGCCGCCGCGGCGGGGCTCTCGCTCGGCGAATACACCGCCCTCACCATCGCCGGTGCGATGTCATTCGAGGACGGGCTGAAACTCGTCACGCTGCGCGGCCGAGCGATGCAGGATGCCGCGGAAGCAAGCGAAGGTGGGATGGTCGCATTGATTGGCGCTGATGAGGCACAGGCGCAGCAGGTATGCGACAAGGCCCGAGGCGCGGATGTGCTGGTGTGCGCCAACTTCAACGCTCCGGGACAAATCGTCCTTTCGGGCTCGAAGGCCGCGTGCGATCGCGCAGGACCGATCGCCGCAGAACTCGGTTTGCGTGCCACAGCGCTGGTGGTCGCCGGGGCGTTCCATTCGCCGCTGATGAAACCTGCCGCAGAACGGCTCGCCAAGGCGCTGTCCGAAGTGGAGATTCGCGCTCCGCGTTGCCCGGTGTATGCCAACGTCACGGCGGCACCGCACACCCCCACTCCTCAGAGCATCCGCGAGCGTCTTGTGGAGCAACTCACAAGCCCCGTGCGCTGGGCGCAATCGTGCGCCACGATCGCGTCGTCGCTCGCTGGACAGGCCGAATTCCACGAACTTGCCCCCGGCCGCACGCTCGCGGGTCTCTATCGTCGCATCGACAAAAACGTCAAAGTCGCCGGTCACGATGAGCCTTGATCACTTTCCCGCAGGATCCCGTATGCGATTGAACTCCCTCTGGACCGTCATTCCCCTCTCTCTCACGCTGGTGGCCGGCGCGGCCATCCTGCCCGGCTGCGGCGAGAAGAAAGCACCCCCCAAGCCCGTCGCTCCGCCGCCCCCTCCCGCCCCACCGGCCCCCAAGCCGATCGACGTTGGCACTCTGCTGCAGACCAGTCGCGCGGACAAGCGGGTGCAGTTTCCGCAGGAGAAAGCGCCAGCGGATGATGCGGTTGCCGTGAGCGTGATCGATCTGGCCAGCGCTATCGCCAAGGGAGATGGCAAGGCCATGAGCGGGCTTCTGGTCAATGTGGGCAAAGACGTGCTCGATCAATTGCAGGCGAACGGCCAGTGGGAAGACTCGACGGCCAAGATCGAAGCGGTTCGCGTCGTCGAACTTTCCGCCCCCGGCGCACGGCCGCAGAGCTTCAATGTTTCTCTCGCCATCCAGGAGCCCGGCATCGCCTACCTCGTTCGATTCACCGGAACGCTCGACAACGGCAAGTACGTGTTCACGGGTTTGCCGGGCGGCCGCAAGACGCATCCGCGGGCGAACCAATTTGATGATGGCGTCTTTGACTGAATTGCTCGGAACCCGGTTCCACTTCCAACAACAGACTGAACATGACTGATACACCCAAGAGATTGGCCGTCGTCACCGGAGCATCCCGCGGCATCGGCCGCTCCATCGCGCAACGTCTCGCGAAGGACGGTCGTCACGTCGTTCTGATCGCCCGGACCGAGAGCGCTCTGAACGATGTGAAACACGGCATCGAGGCCAACGGGGGCAGCGCCTCGGTGATGGCGGCGGACATCGCGGATGCAAAGGCGTTTGCCGCCTCGATCGAGAAAGTCGCCGAAACGCACGGGCGGCTCGACATTCTCGTCAACAACGCCGGCATCACCAAAGACGGCCTTGCGCTCCGCATGAGCGATGAAGACTGGGACGCCGTGATCGGAACCAACCTCACCAGCGCTTTTGTCGCGATCCGCGCCGCGGCCCGGGCGATGATGAAGGGCAAGTTCGGACGCATCGTCAACATTTCCTCCACCAGCGGCGTCGTCGGCAACGCGGGCCAGGCGAACTACGCCGCGGCCAAGAGCGGCCTGATCGGCCTGAGCAAGTCGATCGCGCGGGAGCTTGGTGGCAAGAACATCACCTGCAACGTCGTCGCGCCTGGCTATATCGAGACCGACATGACCCAGAACCTGCCTCAGCAGGTGAAGGATCACGTGATGGGCATGATCGCCGTGAAGCGCTTCGGCACCGGCGACGATATCGCCGCGGCGGTTTCGTACGCCACCAGCGACGAGGCGGGGTTTTTCACTGGTCAAACAATCGTCGTCGACGGCGGGATGACCATGGCCTGACAGTTCGCTAGCGAGTCAAATCAAATCCGAACGACTTTCGAATCGGCTTCCCGGCTTCGTCCAGCGGATGGTCCTCCACCGTGACGTGGTTTTCGTCCACGCGATGAAAGACCGAGCGGACTTTGACCCTGGTCCCGTCCTTGCGCGACTGTTCGGAGATCAGCGTGAGCGTGCGACCTTCGGGGTCGAGGTCGCCGGTTTCCTGGAACTGCATGTTGCTGTTGTCAACATTCAACCAGATCGTGCGGTACTTCTTCGATTCCGGGTCGAACGTAAAGTAGCCGACGAACCGGTTGTTGCCCCCGGCACCGCCATCGACAACGGCGTCAAACTCCAAACGAATGAACCGATCGCCGAAGGCTTTCTCGATTTTCCACGGCCCCTTCTGGGTAACGGATTTCTCGGGGCTGGCGAGCATGCCGTCGCCGTTCCAATCCCCGACAAGAAATGAGAGTCGATCAACCGCGAGCACAATCGGGTCTTGCCTACTCGGAGGCGCAGCAGTCTTTACCGGATCAGCAGCAAACAGACCCAGCAACGAAACCGCAACGACCGCAAAAATCTGCATGGTTCAATTCTCCGCTCGGATCGGTCCAACGCACTCAATACGTCAGGTAACTCATGTGCAATTCGGCGTGCCGGAGCGTCCCCGTGACCCACTCCTGATGCGTCATCTCGCCGAAGAGAACGCTCTTTTGAGTCGGCTTCTCCCGCTTGAGCCGCTCGATCGATCGCCGCAGATGTGCAACGCCGTCTTCAAGCGAAACCACCTCGGTTGCGAAAGTCCCGTTCTCAATCCCCGGGATCTTCACTCCTCGCGGCATCGGCCCCTTCATGAACTTGTTCTTCTGAAACTTCAGGATGAACCGGATGATCCACGGCGGGTTGAGTTTGGGCGGAAAGCCGTCGTACGAATAGTCGATCCACGTCGCGAGGTGCCCGAAGACCTGGCCGACCGTCCAATTGCCGAGGCGCTTCACGCGCCCCTGTCGCTCGGCTTCGGCAATCCGATCCATCTCGGCGAGAACATCGTCGAGACTGGAGAAGTGCAACTCACGGGCGCTACCCGGTGAAACACGGATTTTCGCGGTGTTGACGGTTGCCATGGAAATCTCCTAACAGTTCATCCTGACGCCTGCTCCGTGAGGATCTTTGCTGCTCGGCTTGACTCGGCCTTGCGTTTTCTTGCCCACCGCAAAGGCTCGATGTTGCCGGTACCCGCGCTATTTGGGTCCACCAAGATTCCGCTTGAAGAAATCCGCAATCCGTTCGTTGAGCCGGAGCACCATCTCCGGCTTGGTCACCATGTGCGTCTGACTCGCCAGCGGAACGAACTCGAACTGCTTGCCTTCACGGAAGAGCCGGTCGGTCAACTTGAGTGAGTGGACAAAGTACACGTTGTCGTCCGCCGTTCCCTGAATTACCAGCAGCGGCACTCTCAGGTCCTTGCAGTACGTCAGCACATCCGATGCGTCATACCCGGCCTTGTTCGCATCTGGCAGGCCCATGTAGCGCTCGGTGTAGTGTGTGTCGTAGTCGCGCCAATCCGTTACCGGCGCTCCCGCGACACCGGCCTTGAACACATCGGGCCGTCGCATCGTCGCCATCGACGAGAAATAGCCACCAAACGACCAGCCGAAAATACCAATGCGGTCGCGGTCCATCTCCGGATACTTCTTGCACAGGGCCTCGATCGCGTCGCACTGATCCGCCAGCGGCACATCGATGAAGTTGCCCACGCCGTCCTTCTTCAGCACGCGCGACCAATCGCGCCCGCGTCGGGGCGTGCCCCGCCCATCAATGCTCACCACGATGAAGCCCTGGTCGGCAAACCACTGGTTCTGCAGGTACGCCCGAGCGTTCGCATTCACCTGATTCGCGCTCGGTCCGCCATAGACAAAGTCAAGCACCGGGTACTTTTTCTTCGGGTCAAAGTCGCGAGGGCGAATGATCACCGCCGCGAACTCCCGTCCGTTCGCGGCAACCCGCACCCATTCCGGTTTGGGCACAAACGGCGGTTCCGCGGCCACCGATCGAATCTGCCCCACGCGCGCGCCGTCCTCCAGCCCCGGTTTTCCCTTGAACACATCGAGCACCTGGCTTCCGTCGCGCTGGCGCCCTGCGACGACCCACAGAGTCATTGCGTCGTTCGAGATCACGCTGTACTGGCCGCCCGCATCGCCTTGGCTCCTTGAAACCGGCGCGGTCACAGGGCGAATGTCGCCGCTCTTCAGATCCACCCGAAGCCCCAGCAACTGCGCGCTGTCATCGGCGGGCGCCGCCTCCACCAACGCAACATCGGCCTTGTCGCAGACCCTCGCCAAGCCCTCAAGCACCCAACCTTGCAATGGATACTTCTTCTGAAGTGTGCCATCGGCGCCACGGGATTGGAGTTCCCAGCCGTCGGTCTCGCCCTGCTCGCTCAGCCACAGAAACCGCTTCCCGTCCGCGTACCACGCCGGAATCTCGTGCTCCAGCCCGATCCACGCGGCATCCTTCTCTGTCAGCATCGGGCGTGTCTCGCCCGATTCAATATCGATCCGCAGCAGCACCTGCTCGGTTTGCTCGCGGTTCTGCACGATCATCGCCGGCACGCCCTGGCGGGGCCAGACGACGCGTGCGACATACGGAAATCTCGCACGGTCCCATTTCACCGCCGTCGCGGGCTTTGAGGCCTCACTGATGTCGGGCGAGATCCACAGCGTCACCTCGGCGTTCGCCTTTCCCGCCCTCGGATACTTCCACGGCTGCGGAACCTTGGCCGGATCGGCCGGATCGGGGATGTAGAACGTCTCGAGCGCACCCACGTCCGTCTGCTGATACAGAATCCGGCGCGAATCCGGCGACCACCAGAAGCCGTGCATGCGTTTCATCTCTTCCTGCGCCACGAACTCGGCTTCGCCGTAGCTCACGTTCTCCTTGGCCTGCGGGCTGATACGGCGCGGGTCGCCGACTGCCGCGGGGCTGACCCACAGTTCACCGTCGCGGGCGAATCCGACGTGATTGCCATCGGGCGACAATCGCGGGTCGATCGCCGAGCCGCCGGTGCTCACTTCCGTCGCGTGAATCTTGCCTTCTGATTCGAGGCTCGACATCAGCACGCGGAACAGCCGCCCGCTGAGCGGCACCAGCAGCACCTTCCCGTCCTTCGAGATCTCGAAAGAAGCGATGCCGCGGCTGCTCATCCGCATGCGCTCCCGTCGCGCCAATTCTTCAGCCGTCAGTTTCTCATCGCCCTTTCCCAGCAGGTCCGCGGCGCTCAGCACCTTGCGTTCCTTGCCGGTTGCCGCGTCGAACAGCCAGAGTTCCTGCACGAAACTCTCGGGGCCTTCGCTCCGCAGGAACAGCACGGCGCTGCCGTCAGGCGTGACTTTGAACGCGCCGGGTTCGCCTAGCCGAAAGCGGTTGGTCTTGGCGAAGAGTTCGAGGAACTTGTCGGGCTGATTCGTGCCGCCCGAACCGGGTTGGTTCATGTTCTGCCTCGCAAGCGTGACGGAAGCGATCGTGCAAGCACTCAACAGAACGATCACCCGACGAAAGAGTGTGCGCATGAGCCAAGCGTACCGACCAGCCGGGCATAGGTTCCAGAGCCCGTTCCAGCCGAATTGGGATCAGTAGTGGTCGGTCATCCACGGCGTGCCGCCCGCGAACACGCCCCCGAGCAGGTCGAGCGCCGTTTCATCGCCGGAGCAAAGGCCGATCGCCGCCGCCTGACGGGGGGAATACAGGCCGCTGTACATGGCCGCCAAGCCGCGGATAGTGCATGTGACGCCTGCACGTCCGCCACCCTTCCACTTCATGACCCGGGCTTTGCCGTCCGCGAATTCCGCCTGCCAGCGGCCGGTGTTCGCGTCGATCACGTCGTCGGTGATATCAAGATCTACGGTGCCGCGAACTGCGGACGAGTAGCCGCGAGCTTCGAGGGCACGCTTCACATGCACCACCCGCAGCATCCAATAATCCTTGAGTTTCACTTCGTAGCGCTGCTGAGGCAAAAGCGTGAGCAGCGGGTGGAGCGGTCCGCCCCCGAGTTGGAGCGAATCGGCCATCGGTTCGTAGTCGGCGAGAAAGGCGATCAATTGGCGTCCCGCGTCCGCGCTGGTGAAAGCGATGTCGGACAGTTGCAGATCCTGCCGCCCGGTGTTGCTGTCGCGGGGCTGAGACATGAACAGATACCCGCAAAGCGTGCCCCGCTCGTCGAGTACACCGTACCCCTGGTACTTCGAATCCGGCCGTTCCTTGACGCGCTTCCAGATGTACTCGCTCCGATCGAGCATGCCGTTGTACGCGGATGCGAACCGACGGTAACACGCCTCCACCCGCGGCATATCCGCATCCTTCAGCACGATCACGTTCCGCGCTTTCTGCCCGCCGAGCAGTCTTGCAACCGGCACCTTGACGATGCACCGATGCCCCGCCTGCTCAAAGCCCGACTGGCGGTAGAGCGCCTGCGTCGATGCGTACAGCCCGCCGATCGCCTCGCCCCGATCGTGCATCTCGCGCACGCATGCCTCCATCATCCGACGCGCGTGGCCTTTGCCCCGCGCTTCGGGCGCGGTTGCAACGCCCGCGATGCCGCAGAGCGGCACGCTTCGCCCGCCAAAGAATTGTCCCATCTCGATGCGGCGGAGGCAAGCGGGAATGGATTTGCCGTCGCGGAGCACGCGGATGTTTTCCGAACCGTTCTCCTTCACCCACGTGGTGCTGTTCTCCATCGTGCCCGCGAACGCGAGCGTGATGAGGCGTGCGACTTCGGGCAGATCGCCCCTGGACATTGGCCCGAACTTTGCATGCGCCATGACCCGTGACTTGGCCGGCTTCTTTTTCGACTGCGGCAATGCTGCGCTCCCCGTGCTAGTCCTGCTTGTACGACTCCCGATCCACCACTTCCATGTACCGGGTCGGATCGGGCATCGGTGCAAATCCGAACTGAGCGTACAAGCCGTGAGCGTCGCGTGTCATCAGGCACAGGCGGCGGAGGCCCTGCAATTCCGGATGCGTCACGATCGCTTTCATCAACATCTTGGAAAGCCCGCGGCCGCGATACTCCTCCAGCACGAATACGTCCGCAATGTAGCCGTAAGTGGCCTTATCGGTGATGACGCGGGCGAAGCCGACTTGCTTCAGACGTCCCGGCGTGCCGCAGCTTGAGCCATAAATCCCGAAGCACATGGAGTTCTCGATCGCCCTTTCCACTCTCGCCCGAGCAATACCAGGCGACCAATAGCACTCACGCAGAAACGCAAAGACCGCATCGACGTCAAGAAGTGCCTTGTCGGTCGAAATCTGAAAACCCATGTGGTGAGATCCCCTTGACAGGTCGGCACGGTATGAGCCCATTTTTCATTCGTTTTTCGGCTTGCGATTGGCGGCGTCGACTCCTCTTCGCTTTTTGGAATTCTCCGATTCCGTTCAGACCGAACGAACCGAGCTTGCTCCGTACCCGCTATAGCTTGCGACGGGACTCACAACGCATCCGCTTCCCAAGTTGAGCTGCCCGGAGTCACCGATGGCTGCCCCGCGTTTCAAGCGCCGATCCCGCAGGTGGTCCGTGCAGCGAATCCTCGCGATCTTTACGCTGGCCGGGCTCGGTACAACAATGGCCATCTGTGGCGCGGCTATCGCGATCAACGTCTCCGACCCTGCGGACTACTACTGCACTCGGCCGCCGGGGGCGCCGGCACCCTATCCGGCGAAGAACTACAGCTATGCGATGCCATCACCGCTCCAAAATCGAGTTCGGCCGGGGTTCGGTGCCGTCGACCAAACCTGGCGCGCGGGAATGACCAGTTTCACCGCCAAGTACATGCAGAATGCCCTCGCAGCGGAATTACGAGCTGGCCAGATCGGCCCGTATCGCTCGCACCTCCATTCCTGGGCTCCGATCTTTTATGCGCGTCACGCCGGCAAACGTCTCGAAGGAATGTGGAGCGTCACATTCTGTGGCGACCGCACCACCCGCAACTGCGAATGGCGGCTCTACGGCTTGGGATGGCCGCTCGTGGCATTCCGTGGAGAAGCGGCTCACATCACCGCCTGGGAATACGACGACGTTCATCCCAATCGTCCCGCAAAGACTGTGGATTTCTGGACTGGTTCCGCCGGCGCGTTTCTTGTCCCGAAAGCCCAGCGCACAAGCAAAGCAAAGTATCTCCCGATCCTCGACCAGGTAACGGTCGTGCCCTACGCGCCGACGGTTGGCCTTGTGGGAAACACTGCGGTCTTCGGTTCGGCGTGGTTTCTTGCATTCCGAGGCCGAGCCACGCTCCGCGGCATTCGTGCGTGGCAGAGGCTGAAAAAAGCCTGTTGCCCAGGCTGCGGATACTCCCTTGCAGGATTAAAAGCTCCTTGCTGTCCCGAATGCGGGACCGCCGTCCGCATTCATGCTGCCGCGCATTGAATTCACGCCGGATTTGACTGCCACATCACCTGATAGATCTTCCACTTCCCGTCCACCTTCGCGAGATGGAAGTAATCGATCCCCCACTGCGCTTTCAACTTGGCGCATGCTGTCTTGTCCAGCACCTCGAACACCACGATTTCTTTCGGTGCGTCTTTCGGCAACTTGCCCGACTTGTTGTACGTCCCGGCAATGTCCACGAGTTCCTTGTACGTCATTGACTCGCCTGGTCGGTAGTCGGCATCCTTCTTGCCCCGGAAGAACCCGAGCTTCACAAGACTCGGATCGACGCTCTTCTCGATTCGTGCGGGCTGCACGTCGTAGCAAGCCTCGACGTAATCGAGAACGGCTTCTCGTACGAGTACTTCATCCGGGTTTGCCCCTGGTCCCGCTCCACCCGCGATCAGCCCGACCGCCAGCGACGTCCCCGCCGCTGCCAACAGAACACCCATCGACACCCTTGTTTTCATGCGACGGCTCCCGTGAAACTTGCACAATCGTGCGCGGTTGGGCACACACGAAGCGGCTTCGCCTGCGATACCACGCGCGCACGCAAAAAGTTGCGGCCAAATTCGAACGGACAATTCGCTTCGGTCAATCGCAAAGCAGCGCGTCGTACGCCGCGGCAAAGATCACAAAGTCCGTGTCGTCCACGAACCCGTCGAGATTCAGATCAGCGGGGCATCCGGCCGGCATCGCCGGATCGGCGCAATCCAGGATGTTGTACGCCCCCGAGAAGCCGACGAAGTCCGCGTCATCTACTTGCTGATCGACCGTGAGATCGGCCGGACAGCTGGCGCCGCTGTCGAGCGCACCGTCGAGGGTCATGACGGGCGACTGGATGTGCGACAGACCGATCGGCAGAGCGCCGCTCGTCCACACCGATTCGGTCTCGAACCCGTACAGGCCGGGCGTCGCGATCGAGAACAGCACATCCGCGTTCGGGTTGGTCAATTCCTTTGTCGCGAGCACGCCGCCTTGCCCGGTGAGGGTCACCTTGAAGGCCGTGTCCGCCGGGATGGAATGAGGTCGGAACCGAAGCGTTGCGGGAGCGCTCGTCAGGACAGGTTCGAAATACGTGATGATGAGTTCGATTCTCGTTTCCAGGGCGATGACGCCGTTGACGTCGGCGGACGTAGAGCACCCGAACGTGCCCGAAGCGGGCGCATCAGGCGTGACGGCGAAGAGAAGGGAAGCAGTTCCGAAGGTCGGATCGTCGGGCGACGGATTCCACGCTCCCATCACCAGGCTGTCGGTCCAGGGGGCCATAAACGTGCCGTCGATGCCTCGGGCTTTGGTGTCGTCTTTGATGGTTCGAATGATCTTGATGACCCCGCCTGACTTCAGCCGCTCCTTTTCGGTCATCTCGCGCCCGGTACCGAATGCCGACGCGGCAGCAACCTGAAGGCAAACAGCTCCCCACCACCATGCACTTTGGCTCATAAGTCACCCCTGTGCACGCCAGCCTAACACAAAATCCCCGCTTCTCAAACGTCCAAGAAAAACCCCCGGCAATTGCCGGGGGCTGATTATTCCGAATCTGCTTGCGGACGACCGCTGATCGCTGCCTTATCCCGCCGCCATCTTCGCGGCCTTGGCCTTGGCATCCTCGAGGGCTCCGACGTACATGAACGCGCCCTCCGGCAGGCTGTCGCCCTCGCCGTTGCACAGACGCTCGAACGAGTCAATTGTCTGCTCCAGGTTCGAGTCCACACCTTTGAAGCCGGTGAACTGCTCGGCGACGTGGAAGGGCTGGCTGAGGAAGCGCTCGATCTTTCGGGCGCGGCTCACGGTCTGCTTGTCTTCTTCGCTCAGTTCGTCAACGCCCAGGATCGCGATGATGTCCTGCAGGTCCTTGTACCGCTGCAGGATGCGCTGCACACGCATTGCGACGCGGTAGTGACGCTCGCCGACGATGCCCGGATCGAGGATTCGGCTGGTCGAGGCCAGCGGATCGACGGCCGGGTAGATGCCCTTCTCGGCGATGCCGCGGCTGAGAACGATGAACGCGTCCAAGTGGCTGAAGGCCGTGGCCGGGGCCGGGTCGGTCAAGTCGTCGGCGGGCACGTAAATGGCCTGCACCGACGTAATGGCGCCCTTGTTGGTCGAGGTAATGCGCTCCTGAAGTTCGCCCATTTCGGTGCTCAGCGTGGGCTGGTATCCCACGGCGCTGGGCATACGGCCGAGCAGAGCCGACACTTCCGAACCCGCCTGCGTGAAGCGGAAGACGTTGTCCACGAACATCAGGGTTTCCTTACCCGACGCATCACGGAATTCTTCGGCCATCGTCAGCGCCGAAAGCGCGACGCGCAGACGCGAGCCCGGAGGCTCGTTCATCTGGCCGAACACCATCGCCACCTTGTCCAGAACGTGAGCGGTCTTGCCGTTCTCGTCGGTATACGCGGCTTCCTTCATTTCGCGCCACAGGTCGTTACCTTCGCGGGTGCGCTCGCCGACGCCGGCGAACACCGAATAGCCGCCGAAGTTCTTGGCGACGCGGGCGATCATTTCCTGAATCACGACGGTCTTGCCGACGCCTGCACCGCCGAACAAACCGATCTTGCCGCCTCGGACGAAGGGGCAGAGCAGGTCGATGACCTTGATGCCCGTGGGCAGGATTTCGGTCTTGGGGTTCAGGCTGGCGAACTCCGGCGGCTCCTTGTGGATCGGCGAGCGCTTCGCGCCTTCCGGGGCCGGCAATTTGTCGATCGGATCGCCGAGCAGGTTGAACACGCGCCCGAGCACCTTCTCGCCAACCGGAACGGTCACGGGCGAGCCGATGTCGGTGCAGGTCATGCCGCGCCGGAGGCCGTCGGTCGACCCCAAGGCCACCGCACGCACGCGGCCGCCGCCCAGGTGCTGCTGCACCTCGCCGGTCAGGTTGAGGTCGCCGGCTTTGGTCTGGGCCTTGACCTCAACAGCGTTGTAAATCGCCGGAAGCTGATCTTCCGCGAACTGGGCGTCAAAGGTCGAACCGATGACCTGGGTGATCGTGCCGTTGCCTGCCATGAAAGCTCCTCAAGACCGGATTCTGCCGTATTCCATGCCCACCAAAGGGCCAGAAAAGGGGGAGGCAAGGATAGCGCACGCCACCCCTCCCGGGAAGTCTCTGCGGACGCAAAATAGTGCCCCAAGGTCCCGACAGGAAGATCGAAAAGCCCCAGATTCTCCACCCATGGATGGGGCAAAGACTGATTGGCGAAAAACGCACCAAGCATCACACCCGCGAACGCCCGGCAAAGAGCCGCCAGAATCTCAACCCCGTGAGAACCAGTTGAGTCTCTGGCGGACTGACTCTGTGCCAACCGGCCTCCAGCCTTGCCAGAGTCGCTTCTATTACCAGGCTCTCGTTACGCTCTCACGGGGCTGAACATCTGGCGGCCCCACTCGTCCCAAACCGCGCGAATCCCGGAATCCCCCCGTCACCGGACCAAACCGCCAGCATCTGAGTCGCGAGACTGCTCAAATTCGAACCACCTGCGGAGCCGCCTATGCCGAGCCTGAACAGATTCGCCCTGATTTCAATCCTTGCCAGCACCGCGGGCCTCGCCGCTTTCGCCCCCGATGCGCCCGTTCCGCGGCCGCCCACCCCGGGCTCTTCTTCGCCGGCCCCGACCGGCCCGGCAAACCCCGCCGAAACCGCCGCTCCGAAACCTGGCAAGTCCTCCGGTGCCGGCGCCATCATCACCTCGACCGGCGTCCTCGAACGCGCCAAGAAGGTCGGCGATACCGCGCCCGATTTCGCACTCCCCGACGCCCAAGGCGGCACCTTCGAACTCAAAGCGGCGCTCGCGAAAGGCCCCGTCGTCCTCACGTGGTTCCGAGGCGAATGGTGCCCCTTCTGCAACAAGCAGCTCGTCGGCCTTCAGGAGCGTCTGCCCGACTTCGAGGCCGCCGGCGCGACCGTGGTCGCCATCAGCCCGCAGACAATGGAGCATTCCGAGGCAACCATCACCAAGGACAGCGTCAAGTTCCACATGCTGAGCGATGAGGGCTTCAAAGTCGGCGAGTTGTACGGCGTGAAGTACCAGATGCCCGAGGCGATGAAAGAACAACTCAAGAAGTACAAGCTCGACCTCAGCAAGTACAACGGTGGCGAGGGCGATGTGCTGCCCCTCACTGCCTCGTACGTCATCGACCCGCAGGGCGTCATCCAGTACGCGTTTATTGAGGCCGACTACACCAAGCGCGCCTCGCCCGACGACCTTCTCGCGGCTGTCAAGAAGATCAACGAAGCCAAGAAATAGCCCGTCGCTTCAGCGGAATTTCGAGTCCGCCGCCCCGCGCACAGGCGCGAACACCTTTCCATCAAACGTGCAGACGCCCCGACGCGTTCCGAACCAGAGCTTCCCCGCCCGGTCCTCGTAGATCGCCGAGACCGCGTCCACGGGCAGACCGTCCTTCGTTGTGAAGTTGGTCATCGTCGCGCCGTCGTACCGCCACACACCCGAATCGAATGCGCCAATCCAGACGTTCTCGTCCTTGTCCTGCATGATCGCGTGCGGGTCGCCGATCGTGCCGGGGATGCGGATGAGCGAACCCTGGAGCCACGTGCGATTGCCGATGTTGTTGTCGTCGCCGAAATTCCGCAGTTCCTTGCCGTCATACCGAAAGAGCCCCACGCCGCTGTTGCCCATCCACGTGTGCCCGCGCGCGTCCTGAAAAATCGATCGCACCACCGACTTGTCCAGGTCCACCTCTCGCAGCCACGTGAACGACTTCCCATCCCAGCGGCAGACGCCCCGGGTCTCTGTCCCGAACCAGACCGTCCCGTCGCGGGCTTTGTGCACCGAGTAGAGGCGATACGGGTTCAGGCCCGGCACCTCGGATCGCCAGTTCTTGTCCGCTTCCTCCACCGGCAGCCGCAGGAACCCGACTCGGTCGCCGTCGAAATGCATCGCGCCGCCCTCAGACTCAAACCACAATAGATCCGGCGTGAGCAGGGGCGGGTCCGCCGCCGGCGGAACCGGCACGCGTGTGAAAATGTTGCCGTCGAAGCGGCACAACCCGTCCCGCGTTGTGATCCACAGATTTCCCGCGCTATCGATCTGCACCGTCCGCACGTAGTCGTTCGGCAATCCCTCCTTCTCGGTGAAGAATGTGAACGACTTCCCATCCCAGCGGCAGAGGCCCTGACCGTCGGTCGCAAACCACATGTTGCCCCGCTGGTCCTGCGCGATGCTCCGGACGTGCGCGATCAGCTCCGAGGCAACCGAGCCCGGCAACGCAACGTCCGCCGGAGCGGTCGCCTGCGGAACGGGCTGGCCGACCGCTCCTGAGGTCGATTGCGATCGGGCGGGCGGCTGAAGCACGCACGCAACGCCCACGGCAAGAAGAGCGCGATTGATCATGTGCATCAAGCGTCGATGCCCGTGTGCGGGTTCACTCGCCAGACGCTCAACCCCCGGGACGGAGGCCTGAGATTTTGGCAAACATCCGCTCATCAACGAACTTTCCATCCTTCAGGAAACGCTGACGTAGCAGCCCCTCCTCAACAAACCCCGCCTTCCGCAGCACGTTCATCGACGCGGCATTCCCCTCGAACACCCCCGCCTCAATCCGGTTCACCCCCAGTTCGCCGTGTGCAAATGCAACGACCGCCCCCACCGCCTCCGTCATGAAGCCCTTTCCCCAGAACGGGACCCCGAGCCAGTAGCCCATTTCCGCGCGCTTGTACACCGGCCTGCCGATCAGCCCGATGACGCCGATCAGATCGCCGATCGGGTCGCCCGCCAAGCCACCCCCGGACCGAGCCCGAATGGCGAAGTTCATCGTCCAATCCTCACGCCAGCGCTCCCACTGCGCCGCGTGCGTGCCGATCCAGTCTTCCGCCTGCTTGGCCGAATAAGGATGCGGGATCAGCAACGTCATGTCGTAGATTCGCTTATCGCCGGCAAGCTCGGCCACACGCGGGCAATCGGACATCTCAAGCGCTCGAAGCGTGAGGCGATCTGTAACGACCACTGGCCTTGAAGATGAGTCAAGGTTCCACTTCATACCGCCACGATAGCCGGAGCGCTCCGCATCGCTCTGATTGAACCACACTCCGGACAACGGACGTTTTCTCCCGGCGCTCCTAATCCGCAAAGGTTGTAGCCGCAGCAAGCGCAGAGATCAGTTCCTCGCAGCCGTGCGGTCGCACGCTCCCGCGACAATGCGCGAACACAAACCCAGACTATCGACGCGTGAAATGCCAGCACTTCTATGACCTCTGGAACATTCCACGGAATGGCGATGCCGTAGATGTTGACCCCGTGCCACACCGCGACCGAGACCGCGCCGATGAAAAGCAACGGCCACAACGGACGCCACGCCCACCAAAACACCCACAACACAACCGCCGTCCCAAGGAACGTGAGATGCTTGGTAAAAACCTCGACGCCGGGAAGTATTTCGAGCGTTCCGTCGAACTCCTGCCGAATGCGCTGGGCAAGGAGAGTCCAAATCACCACCACAACCCATATCCACCAAGTGGTGCGACGAGGCCGAAGCCAAGCGAACACCAACAGATAGGACCAATCGATGATGTTGAACTCCGCTTCGCCGATCCCATACCGCTGATATGACAGCGAATTTAGCACAAGCCGAAGGCCCGTCCAACCCAGCAGCCGGTGGAGCAGCGGCACCAACGGCGTCAAAAGATCGACCCGATTGATGCACAGCACAATCGCAACGCCCAGCAGCGGAACCAGACACCACCCGCGCCAAGTCCATCCCGCGAGAGGTCGCTCCTCGCGATACTCGTCGGAATGCACGCAGGTGCGCTTCAAAGTGCCGCTCCCCGTCTTCTGCCTCCCTTCGGTTCGCCTGCAGCGACCGGCAGTTGCGTACTTCCCCCAATCGGCCCGCTGTACCGGCTCATTCCGGTTTCCACTCCCGCTGGGCACGTCTTATCCTCTAGCCCCATGAAGATCCACGAGCACCAGGCCCGCGACCTCCTTCACTCCTACAAAATCCCCGTCCCCCCCGGACGCATGATCACGTCGGTCTCGCACGCCGCAGACGCCTTCTCAGAAGCCGTCGCCGGCAGCCCCACAGGTGAGGTGGTCATCAAAGCCCAGGTCCACGCCGGAGGCCGAGGAAAGGCCGGCTTTGTCAAACTCGTCAAGAACAAGGACGATGCCGTTGCCGCGGCAAAGTTCATGCTGACCAACCGCATGAAGTCGCCCCAGACTCCGCCCGAAGGGCTCGAGGTCAAGAAAGTCCTGATCGCACAGGCCGCCGAAATCGCCAAGCGGGGCGCATCGGGCCACGAAGAGTTCTACCTCGCCATCACCACCGATCGCAAAAGCCGCCGCAACATCTTGATCGCCTCACGCGAAGGCGGCGTCGAGATCGAGACCGTCGCGCACGAACGCCCCGACGCGATCATCAAAGTCCCTCTTCACCCGCTCCTCGGCCTGCAAGCCTTCCAGGCACGCGAAGTCGCCTTCAAACTCGGCTTCAAGGGCAAGCAGATCAATCAGGCCGTCGGTGTGATGATTTCGCTCTCGAAACTCTTCGTCGAGAAGGACTGCACGCTCGCCGAGATCAACCCGCTCGTGCTGACGCCGCCAACAAAGGAAAACCCCGACGGCCAGGTGATCGCCATCGATGCCAAGTTCTCCTTTGATGAGAACGGGCTTTTTCGCCACCCCGAGATCGCCTCACTCGCCGACACCGCCGAGGAAAACCCCGCCGAGACTCGCGCGCAAAAGTACGGTCTCTCCTACGTCGCGCTCGACGGCCAGATCGGCTGCCTCGTCAACGGCGCCGGCCTCGCCATGGCCACGATGGACATCATCAAACTCGAGGGCCAGAAACTCCTCGAGTCCAAGGGAATAAAAGACAAAACCATCGAGCCCGCCAACTTCCTCGATGTCGGGGGCAGCGCCTCCGAAGAAGCCGTCACCGAAGCGTTCAGCATCATCCTCTCCGACGATCGCGTGAAAGGAATTCTCGTCAACATCTTCGGCGGCATCATGAAGTGCGACGTCATCGCGCAGGGCATCATCAACGCCGCCCGGGGCTTCAAGAACAAGGACGGAAGCACCGGCTTCAAGGTGCCGCTCGTCGTCCGCCTCGAAGGAACCAACGTGGAGGCGGGTCGAAAGCTGCTGCAGGATGCGAAGGGCTCGCTCCCGACGCTCCAGGCGGCGACGGATCTCTCCGATGCGGCGAAGAAGGTTGTGGCCGCTGTCGCGGGATAAATCCTTTCTCTATCGTTTCGTGTAGTGTGTTGCCCTTGCCTCGCACTTCTCCATTGCGTGCATTTCTCGCTTGCGGCGGCATGCTGCTCGGAATGAGTTGGTTTCTTCTCGCGTGCACGCAGGCCTCAAACTCGATCGAGATTCGTCAGCAGGAAGCTCAACTGATTCCCATGGGCCTCTTCGAGGTGGCTCGTTCCGTCGCAGCCCCGGTTTACCCACTCCATACCGAAATAGGCGAAGAGAAGGCTTCGCTCTACGCTGAGAACGGCGCAACCGGAACCCTGCTTCCAAACGGCCAGATGCTGACGGCCGCACACGTTTTTCACAAACCCATCGCTCTTGCAGAGGAAGGCAAGCTGGGCGTTGTCTATCCATTTCTGATCCAAGACAAAACGCTCTTCGCCGCGGCAATTCACTTCGAGCCGCCTCGCACCTCGAACGGCGATTGGGTTCTCTTTTCGTTGATGCAATCCAGTCCGACCGTCCTTCCGCCAACGCCCGACTCCATCTTCATGCAACGTGCGCGTTTCGACGGCCGCAAGCCGATCGCCAAAGGCACGCCTCTCTATTGCGTTGGCTTTCCACGGACACCAGGGGATTATCCAGGCTTGACCGGATTCTCTCGTGAACTCACGATCGTTCAAGGATGCGCCGTCGGCGACTTCGGGCCTGATGAGGAAGTCGAAGCAATTTCAACGACCGAGATCGACATGCGCGGCATGTCGGGTGGGCCGGTCGGTACGTACAACTTCTTTACGGGCGAGTTCACGGTCGTCGGAACGTTGACGCGAGGCAGCGGCGGCGTTCGCTTCTTCGGCGAACGATTCGGGGTCCCCCACTTCACCGCTTCGCGCATTGCGCCGGTCGTGATGAAACGCCTCGAAGCGTCCAGCGATCCGGACGGCGCACCCTCCACACACTAAGAGTCCCGGTGGTACACCGCCGTCGCTCCCCGCTTTGCAGCCTTGGATTCGGCCCAAAACCCCGTGCGAACCCGAATTCGGAGAGCCGGCCCTCATCCAATCAACCGAACGAACCTCCATTTCATTTCACGGGCGCGCCCACCGCCGCTCGCGCAATTTCCGCGGAGAGGCGCCGGTCAGCTTCCGGAGGTCGTTTATCTGCATTTGTGCGCAAGCCTTTCCAGCGCACGTATGCTCCCGCCGGATCTCCGCTGGTGGAGTTCCGCGGCACTCCCCCAGGTTTTGATTCGAAAGGCATCGATGAATCTCAAACGAATCGTGTCGGTAATGTCGGTCCTGACGGCCGCGGCCATCCTCTCCGGCTTTGCCGAACGGGCTCACGCCCAGGCACCCGCTAAGAAACCCAACATCATGTTCATCATGGGCGATGACATCGGTTGGATGCAGCCCAGTTGCTACCACCGGGGCCTGATGGTCGGCGAAACGCCCAACATCGACCGCCTCGCCAGTGAAGGCGGTTTGTTCATGCACTACTACGCAGAGTCGAGCTGCACGGCGGGGCGCACCGCGTTCATCACCGGCATGCACCCGTTCCGCGCGGGCATGGTCCTGCCGCAGTTGCCCGGCGCGATCTCGTACCTGCGCCCGGGAACACCCTGCCTTGCTCAGTTCCTCTACGACCTCGGATACTCCACCGGCGAGTTCGGCAAGAACCACCTCGGCGACCATCCGGATTCGCTTCCGACCGCGCACGGCTTCCAGGAATTCTGGGGCTATCTCTACCACCTCGATGCGATGCAGCAGGTGAGTTTCCCGGATATCAACAGCAGCCCGGACAAGCAGGCCGTGGTGCCGCCGTGCGAACAGGTGCCCATTCCGGGAATCCCGCCGGTCGCCGGTGCCATCGATCCCAAGACCGGCACGTGCATGACGCCGCCGCGCCCGGTGCTGTGGATGAAATCCTCGGACGGGACAGCAAAGAATCAGATGGGTAAGGACGAGGGCCCGCTCACGCTCGAACGCTCCAAGACGGTGGATGAGGAGATTTCATCGCACGTCGTGGACTGGCTCGATCGCAACGACCCGAAGAAGACCAACAAGCCGTTCTTCTGCTGGTACAACCCGGCCCGCATGCACGTCACCACCGTGCTGTCGAAGAAGTACGAGGACATGATCGGCACCAAAGGCGGCAAGGACTGGGGCGCCAACGAGGCCGGCATGAAGCAGATGGACGACAACATCGGCGTCGTCCTCAAGAAACTCGAGGACATGGGCGAACTCGATAACACCATCGTTGTCTTCACCACCGACAACGGCGCCGAGGTGCAGACTTTCCCCGATGGCGGTGTCACCCCCTTCAAATCCGGAAAGCTGACAACCTGGGAGGGCGGCATGCGCGCCCCGTGCGTCATCCGCTGGCCGGGCGCGATCAAGCCGGGCACCATCTACAAGGAAATGTTCTCGTCGCTGGACTGGTTGCCCACGTTTGTGGAAATCGCCGGCGGCCCCAAGGATAACGACCTGAACAAGCAGATCATGGAGGGCAAGTACGAGGGCATCGTCAAGACCAAGCTCGACGGGACCAACCAGTTGTCCTACCTCACGGGCAAATCCGTAAGCAATCGCGACACCTTCTTTTACTACCAGGGCCGCACGCCCTCGGCCGTGCGCTACAAGAACTGGAAGTTCTACTACACGATGATGGGTTCGACCGGCCTCTCCGCTCTCGATCCGGCGGTCACCTATCACTGGACGCAGCTCCAGAACATCATGCGCGATCCGTTCGAGAACAACGTTGGCGCGGAGCAGAAAGGCGCTTTCGCGGCCGGCGGAGCCCTCGCTTCACCGAGCACGGCGTATATCTATGACTGGAATCTTTTGCCTATCGGTCAGTTGCTGTGGGAGAAGGAACTGATGTCGTACGTTGACTTCCCGCCACTTCAGATGGCGGCAAGCTACAACCTCGAGCAGGTACTCCAGCAGGTGCGTGAGATGGGCAGCAGGCACCCGAGCGAATAACCGTCCTTTGCAACCTTCACGCGGGCCGCGCCGAAAGACGCGGGCTGCGCTTCGCCGCGAGAAGCGGACCGGTCCAACCAATTGCAGTCTCGTTCGAACCAAGTGTGGCCCCCCGGGAGCCGCCCTCGTCTTTTGGTAGAAATGTGAACAACAGTGGCGTGCAAGGTCACTCGAACATGTCGCTCAAACCCCCTCCGCACACCCACAATCCTTTATGACGCCCGCGCTCCTCATCCTCGCTCTGGGCCTGGCTCTCGAAATCGCCGTTCTCGCCCGCGTCATGCTCCGCCCCCACCGCGAGCCCGCGTCGCGCATCGCGTGGATCGCCGTCATCCTCGCACTTCCCCTCGCGGGCATCATCGCCTACATCTTCTTCGGCGAGGTCAACATCGGCCGCGCCCGCCTCAAACACCTGCGCGCCGTCGAAGCACGCACGCCCCGGCCCGATCCGAGCGCTCCCGCCGATCTCGCCAACATGCGTGCAGAGATCCCCGATCGGTGCGAGCATCTGTTCAACATCGGCAAGTCCATCTCCGGCTTCGATCCCATCGCCGGCAACTCCGCCCGCCTCATGGATGATTCGAACTCCGCCGTCGCTTCGATCATCGCCGACATCGATGCCGCTCAGGATCACGTCCATGTCCTTTTCTACATCTGGCTCGAAGACGGCAACGGTAAACGCATGGCCGAAGCGCTGATTCGCGCCGCGAAACGGGGCGTCGTCTGCCGCGCCATGGTCGACAGCCTGGGTTCTCGACTCCTCCTCCGATCTCCCACATGGCACGCGATGCGCGATGCAGGCGTGAAGCTCGGAATCGCCCTGGGTATCAAGCACCCGATCCTGCTCGCGCCCTTCCGCCGCTTCGATCTCCGCAATCACCGCAAGATCGTCGTGATCGATAACGCCATCACCTACTGCGGCAGCCAGAACTGCGCCGACCCAGAATTCCGCGTCAAAGCCAAGTTCGCGCCGTGGGTGGATGCGCTCGTCCGCTTCGAAGGCCCCATCGCGCAGCAAAATCAGCGCCTCTTCGCGATCGACTGGATGAGCGCCACCGGCGAAGACATCGATAGCCTTCTGCGCCAACCCCTCCGAGCGCCCAATGCCGGTTTCGTCGCGCAGGTCATCGGAACCGGCCCCACCGTGCGTTTCTCCGCCATGCCGGAAGTCTTCGAATCGCTCATCTTCGCGGCGCGGCGAGAACTGACAATCTCCACCCCCTACTACGTCCCGGACGAATCGCTGCAGAGCACGCTCTGCTCTTCAGCCTATCGAGGCGTCCGGACAACGCTCATCCTCCCGGCTCGAAACGACTCGTGGATCGTCGCCGGCGCCAGCCGCAGCTACTACGCCGATCTGCTCGCGGCGGGTGTCAGCATCTACGAGTACTCCGGAGGCCTGCTCCACACCAAGTCCCTCACTCTCGATGGCGAAATCACCCTCATCGGTTCCGCCAACATGGACCGACGCAGCCTCGATCTCAATTACGAGAACAACATCCTCTTCCGCGATGAATCCGTGACTGAAAAGGTGCGAGCGCGTCAACGCCAGTACATCGCAAATTCAGCTCCTGTGACCCTGGAAGCGGTCCGGCGTTGGTCGCTCGCCCGCCGCCTCTGGAACAACACACTGGCGATGCTCGGGCCGATTCTCTAGCAGTCGCTGGCCCGCGTGTTCGCATTCTCCCGCGCCGTGACGCGCCCGCAGCAGTAGACTTTCCGTAGCAAGCAAAGATTCGTGCGCCCGCTTCGCTACCGAGGCGGTTCAC
The DNA here is from genome assembly GCA_019636565.1 of Phycisphaeraceae bacterium. Lineage (GTDB taxonomy): Bacteria > Planctomycetota > Phycisphaerae > Phycisphaerales > UBA1924 > JAFEBO01. The sequence continues at coordinate 40,090 of JAHBXG010000021.1, read as the reverse complement.
CGGCGAATGATCCACCTCTCCACCACGATCATCGAAAAGGAGTTCAGATGACGACGCAACCCGCTCAATCTCAGAATCGAACGAACCCCAAGTCGCGCAGGCGATTCACTGCCGTCGCGCTCACGTGCGCCACGCTCTTCGTCACCGGTTCGCAGGCCGATCTTCTCGGCTTTGGAATCCTCGGCCCCAGCGGCAACGACACCGCCCAGAAACAAGCCAACATCCAGAGCCAGAGCGCCGACATGCTCCAGCAGTTGTACGCCCTGCGGCCGGATCTGCAGCAAACAATTCAGAATGCCGCGGGATACGCGACCTTCAAGAAAACCAACATCCACCTCTTTCTCGTTGCTTCCGGCAACGGCTACGGCATGCTCGTCAACAACCAGACCGGCCAGACCACCTACATGGATGTCGCCTCGCTCGGAGGCGGCGTCGGACTTGGCGTCACCGACCTGCGCGTGGTCTTTGTGTTCACGGATCCCGCCGTGATGCAACAGTTCGTCACGCAGGGCTGGCAATTCGGCGGCAACGCCGACGCCAACGCGCAGTACGACAACGCCGGCGTCGGCGCCAACCAATCAACCCAGGCCAACGTCGATTTCAGCGATGGCACCGCGATCGGCACTTCTTCATCGAGCGTCGGCAGCGGCACCGGCGACGGCGACTCTTCGGGCCAGAACGTCGCGGCCGGAAACGGCATGCAGATCTACCAGTTCACCGAGAGCGGCATCGCGCTCCAGGCAACCATCTCCGGCACAAAGTACTGGGTTGATTCGACGCTGAATAACTGACCCGACGCAATCAACGCACCAACTCTCGCACAATCGAACAAACATTAAAGGATCGAAGCATGAAACTCGGAACCATCGGATATCTCGCCGTTCTCGCCGTCGCAGGGACCATCGCCGTTTCGGTCGCCTCTTCCCGCGAGCCCGCGCCGGCCACTCCGAATACAACATCCAAGCCCGCCGCAACCGCTCCGGGCGAATCCAAGCCCGACAACCTCCGCCAACTGCTCGATACTTTCCGCTCCGATCTCAACACCAGCAAGGTGCGCACGCTGAACCAGGTCATGAAAATGACCCCGGAAGAAGCCGCGAAATTCTGGCCGATCTATCAGCGGTACGAGACCGAACTAAATTCGGTCCTCGATCGTCGCGCCGCACTGATCAAGCAGTTTGTCGAACTCACCAACGAAGACAAACTGACCAACGACAACGCCGCCACGCTTTCGACCGAATGGCTGCAAGTCGCTCAGGACCGCTTGAACCTGTGGAAGAAGTACAACAAGGAAGTCGGCGCGGCAGTTTCACCGATTCGTGCCGCCCAGTTCCTGCAGGTGGAACACCAGATCTCGCTGCTAGTCGACATCAACATCGCATCGGTCATGCCGGCGGTGAACGGTCCGGCAAAGTAAAACGATCCGGCTTTTGCAGTCTTCGTCCTTACTTTCCGGCGGCTTGCTCAAGCCTCTCGAGCCGAGCCTCGAGTTCCGCAATCTTCGTGTCTTTCGCACGCTCGATCCGATCGATCTCGGCCTGGTGCTGCGCTTTCAGATCATCAATCTGCCGGTCCTTCTCGTTCCGCAGTTCGCGCAGCGCCTCAACCATCAGCGCCGTGGTGCCGCGCTCGGTGACAAACCGCATCCCATTCTCGTCGCACTCGATCCATTCCGGGAAGACACACTCGACATCCTGCGCGAGAAAACCGACCATTGGGCCCGACGCGACATTGTGCCCGGCGAGAGCCTCTTCGGTGTATTCAAACTCCACGCCGCGCAGTTCGAGCAGCCGATCGAGCGTGCCCCGCTGGACATCGCGGATGTCCTTCTTGAGGCGAGCATCCGAGAGCACCGACCAACTGCCCGTGCGGTTCGCCGCCGCGCCGTTGACTGCAAGCAGGAACGAACCGGGGTTGGTGGTACCGATCCCGACATTGCCGTTCGGCATGACATTCAGGCCGCGCGTGTTGCTCGAGAAAGTACTCCCCACGATGATGAACCGGGGCTGCTGCAATTCTCCGTCAGCCGTTACCTCCACGTAACGCGACTGACCCGTGCCCCACACCGGTACTCCGAAATCCAGGCTCACCGCGAACGAGCCGCTATCGGCGATGTTCACCGGTGCGCCGTTTCCTTCGCTGCCGTCGTAGACCACGGTTTGACCGAGCTGGTTTCCCTCGATGATCGCATCCCAAAGCGTGAACATCATCGGGGTCGGCCCGCTGAAACTGCCCTTGGCCTGCTCCAGCACTCCTTGGAACGTGAAGGTCGTTTGCGGTCCCGCGTACGAAACCGATGCAACAACCAGGCACGCGCCCGCGGCAACACAACGCATCATCAACTTGAGAATGGCAGCCATCGCGATCTCCCGTGAAGAAGGACTCGCCTCCGAACTCGGCACGATGCACAGGCGAATTCAGGGTTACCGGCCGTTTGGCAGGAAATAGCGGACTCATCCGGGTCGCCGCACGCTCAAGGCCACCGAGCCGCCGCTTGCTAGTCGTATTCCTCTTCGCTCTCGCCGATCCGGATTTCGATCCCCACGATCGGCAGCCAGGTTGTCTGGCGAATCGGGTTGTAGTTGCGATACACACCGTACAAGAACCCCGCGATAAGGACCGCGCCCGCCACACCGACCAGCGGCCGCGCCGAGCGGATCGACTCTTCCGGCGTCCCCATCCGCTTCCCGTCGATCATGCTCAGTCCGATCCACTCGCGATGGCGAAGGGTGTGCAACGCCACCCCCAACAGGTGCGCCGCGATAAGGCCGATCATGGCGTACGCGATCCACTCGTGAATTTCGCGGAGATCTCTGCGGCCCGAACCGACGAAAAGGCCGGTTGTAACCTGCGCGATCGTCAGCCCGAGCATCCCGAAGACCACCCACGCCGCACCCGGGTTGTGACCGGCGAATCGGGTCTCCTTCCACCGCAGCGCATGCCACAAATACCTCAGAACGCGATGCGGCCCGAAAGCAAACCCACTGAACCGCGCCGGCCGGGTTCCAAAGAACCCCCATCCGATCCGCAACACCACAATCCAGCCAAGCCCAAGCCCGATCAGGCTGTGATAGGGAAAAAGCCTCCCCGAGTGTGAACTCCAAAGCGCGATCGCCAAAGCGCTCAGCCAGCCCGCCGCGAAACAAAGGTGAAACACCCGGACCGGCCAATCCCATACAAGCGTGCTTCGCTGCATCGATCACTCCCGCGCCGCGGCTTTGCCCGAAAACCAGCCGCAATCAATCAATTCCAGATCCGGCCCAGCATTATGGGCGCGTGCCTCGGCTCCAGAAACCCCGAGGAACGCATCGGATCGCATTTCTCGCGCGACCGAAACGAACATTCCAAATGCAATCGGCCAATTTTTTTGTCGCGCACTTCGCGATGTACGTCGCCGATCTCGAGTTCGACTTCCCCCACACAACGCGTTTGATCTCGAGTGCAAGTGCGTGATCAACATGTAGTTGCTGTTCGATTTCTCCACAGTCATTGGAGACTCAGCGAAGCATCCACTGGGGTGTTCGCCTTATGCATGACTGCGTTTCAAAAAGTAAAAAATTTCAGTTTTGTCTCGTTGCAACTGCGGCCAATCTGGTAATGTGCGAACTGGGTTCGGGGAAATTCAAATCATTCTGGGGATTCTGGGTTTGGGGTGCAATTCAAAAACGGATCGTCGCGCATTCGCGCGCCGTGGTCATTCGCGGCATTTTTTACGGCAAAACCATGCGGGCTTTGGGGCTTTGCATGCGTCGTTTGTGATCCTTTTCATTTCAGGAGTGGGTGAAGTATGAAGCGTTCCAAAGGTAGCGTTCGCGCCCTCGTTCTCGCATGCGGTTTCGCGCTGGGTCTCGGGGCGGGTGGAGCATTTGTCGGATCCGCCGCGGCACAGACTCCCGTGACATCAAGCTTTGTCTATCAGGGTGAACTCCGAAGCGGCGCCAGCGTCGTCTCGCAGACCGATTTGCACTTCCGCCTGTACGACTCCCCTGTCGGTGGCAACCAGATCGGCGTCGAACTCGGCGTCAACAACCTCACGCTGATCCGCGGCCGCTTCAGCGTCACGCTCGATTTTGGCAGCAACGTTTTTGCCGGTGATGAGCGCTACCTCGAAATCGACGTCCGCTCTCCCGCCGGTGGTCCAGGCGTGTACTCAACCCTGTTCCCACGCCAGCGCATCGCCGTCGCTCCTTATGCCGCCTACGCCCTCAACGGAAACCCCGGCCCCGAAGGGCCGCAGGGTCCTCAAGGCCCGCAAGGCGATGCCGGCCCACAAGGTGCACAAGGCGATGTCGGGCCGCAGGGTCCGCAGGGTGACGCAGGCCCGCAAGGCGATGTTGGACCCCAGGGTCCACAAGGTGATACCGGTCCGCAAGGCCCCGCTGGAAACGATGGTGCTCCGGGCGCGCAGGGTCCGCAGGGCGATGTCGGGCCTCAAGGTCCGCAAGGCGACGCAGGTCCACAAGGTGATACCGGTCCGCAGGGCCCCGCTGGAAACGATGGTGCTCCGGGCGCGCAAGGTCCGCAGGGCGATGTCGGGCCTCAAGGTCCGCAAGGCGACGCAGGTCCACAAGGTGATACTGGTCCGCAGGGCCCCGCTGGAAACGATGGTGCTCCGGGCGCGCAGGGTCCGCAGGGCGATGTCGGGCCTCAAGGTCCGCAAGGCGACGCAGGTCCACAAGGTGATACCGGTCCGCAGGGCCCCGCTGGAAACGATGGTGCTCCGGGCGCGCAGGGTCCGCAGGGCGATGTCGGGCCTCAAGGTCCGCAAGGCGACGCAGGTCCACAAGGTGATACCGGTCCGCAGGGCCCCGCTGGAAACGATGGTGCTCCGGGCGCGCAGGGTCCGCAGGGCGATGTCGGGCCTCAAGGTCCGCAAGGCGACGCAGGTCCACAAGGTGATACCGGTCCGCAGGGCCCCGCTGGAAACGATGGTGCTCCGGGCGCGCAAGGTCCGCAGGGCGATGTCGGGCCTCAAGGTCCGCAAGGCGACGCAGGTCCACAAGGTGATACCGGTCCGCAGGGCCCCGCTGGAAACGATGGTGCTCCGGGCGCGCAGGGTCCGCAGGGCGATGTCGGGCCTCAAGGTCCGCAAGGCGACGCAGGTCCACAAGGTGATACCGGTCCGCAGGGCCCCGCTGGAAACGACGGTGCTCCGGGCGCGCAGGGTCCGCAGGGCGATGTCGGGCCTCAAGGTCCGCAAGGCGACGCAGGTCCACAAGGTGATACCGGTCCGCAGGGCCCCGCTGGAAACGATGGTGCTCCGGGCGCGCAGGGTCCGCAGGGCGATGTCGGGCCTCAAGGTCCGCAAGGCGACGCAGGTCCACAAGGTGATACCGGTCCGCAGGGCCCCGCTGGAAACGATGGTGCTCCGGGCGCGCAGGGTCCGCAGGGCGATGTCGGGCCTCAAGGTCCGCAAGGCGACGCAGGTCCACAAGGTGATACCGGTCCGCAGGGCCCCGCTGGAAACGATGGTGCTCCGGGCGCGCAGGGTCCGCAGGGCGATGTCGGGCCTCAAGGTCCGCAAGGCGACGCAGGTCCACAAGGTGATACCGGTCCGCAGGGCCCCGCTGGAAACGATGGTGCTCCGGGCGCGCAGGGTCCGCAGGGCGATGTCGGGCCTCAAGGTCCGCAAGGCGACGCAGGTCCACAAGGTGATACCGGTCCGCAGGGCCCCGCTGGAAACGATGGTGCTCCGGGCGCGCAGGGTCCGCAGGGCGATGTCGGGCCTCAAGGTCCGCAAGGCGACGCAGGTCCACAAGGTGATACCGGTCCGCAGGGCCCCGCTGGAAACGATGGTGCTCCGGGCGCGCAAGGTCCGCAGGGCGATGTCGGGCCTCAAGGTCCGCAAGGCGACGCAGGTCCACAAGGTGATACTGGTCCGCAGGGCCCCGCTGGAAACGATGGTGCCCCGGGCGCGCAAGGTCCGCAGGGCGATGTCGGGCCTCAAGGTCCGCAAGGCGACGCAGGTCCACAAGGTGATACTGGTCCGCAGGGCCCCGCTGGAAACGATGGTGCCCCGGGCGCGACTGGACCGGCAGGTGCCGCCGGTGCCGGCATGATCGGCGGCGGCTCGGGCTCCAACACTATCTCTACCTCGGCCACTACCTATGTCGGCGTGTTCCAGGCCATCAATAGCACTATTTCTGAAGACTGGACGAGCGCGGACATGCCTACTGCCGGCACCCTCTCCGATTTCTACGTGCGACTCAGCGGCACTCCAAACAGCGGAGGCGGCACTCAGAGCTACACCATCTACGTTCGAAAGAACGGCGTGGACGCGATGAGCGTGCTCATTTCCGAGAATGCTTCCACCGGATCGAACACCGTGAACTCGGTTTCCTTTGTAGCGGGCGACGTCCTTTCGATTCGGGTAGCACCATCGGGCACGCCCACTGGACGCGCCGTGCGTTGGACCGCGAAGTATCAGTAATCATCGATTTGGGTGGGGTCTTCGGCCCGCGACTGCGGGCCGAAGATTTTCTCCTCTCCCTGTCTCACCGTGATGTTCACTCGGTTTCCGGTTGCTCTTGAAGTTTCGCCATGAGTTTGAACGAGTTCAATCCGTTTACTTTCGCGGCGATTCGCTCGGGTTCCGGACCCGAAGTCCGTTCCAATCACTGTCGAGCCGCTCTTAATAGCCCTGCCGCTTCCGAGGCCTTCGGTATTCGGCGACAGGCGGATCGAAGTGTTTGGGTTGAAGGGATTCGTCCTCGTCGCTCCGGCGGCGGGATGAACGCCCGAGTGTCTCTGAAAAGGAGTTTTTGAACATGACCGAAAAAAAAATCAAGGGTGCCTTGACGGTGGCCGCGGGGTTGATCCTCGCGAACGCCGCAAGCGTTTCACCTGCTCTCGCAACGCCTCCGCTTTGTACGACCAGCATTTTTTCACCCAACACGGTTCCGGCCCTTCAGAACAACAACGATGGGCCTGCCATCGAGGTTGGGACCAAATTCCAATCCACGTTCTCGGGCGATGTGATTGCGGCTCGCTTCTACATGGGCGCGAGCAACAACGGGGCGTGCACTGCGACGCTCTGGACGGCCGGGGGCACGCCCCTGGGTTCCGCGCTCCTTCCGGCCTTTGTCGGGCCGGGGTGGAACGAGGTTGCGTTCTCAAGTCCGATTCCAATCAACGCAAATCAGACCTACGTCATTTCCGTCTATTCCCCCGATGGGTGGTACGAGGCCACTCACAACGTCTTCGACACCGCCGTTGTCAATCCGCCACTGCGCGGGCTTGCTGCCGGGGAAGATGGTCCGAACGGCGTCTACAGCTACGGTGGGGGCTTTCCGACCAGCAGCTACTTGAACAGCAGCTACCTGGTTGACGTTGTTCTCGAAAGCGAGTGCCCGTACGACCTCTCCTGGTTCACCATCGACTGCGGCGGCGGAACCAGCACCAACGGGCTGTTCTTCCTGAGCGGGACTTCGGGCCAGCCAGATGCGGGGCGCATGACCGGCCCGCCCTACTTCTCGCTCGTGGGGGGCTACTGGGGAGCGGCGGGCGCGGCCCCGACGTGCCCGGCCGACTTCAACGACGACGGCCTGGTTGATGATGAAGACTTTGTGCTCTTCGCCAACATGTACAACATCCTGCTCTGCGACGCACCGGAGATGCCGCCGGATTGCCCGGGTGATCTGAACGGAGATCAGGAAGTCAACGACGAGGACTTTGTGATCTTCGCCAATGCGTACAACGAGTTGCTCTGTCCTTGATCTTCGGCCGCGATCAAATCAAGAAGTTCGCACCCGGCCCCGATGCACTCGGGGCCGGGTGTATTTGACGGTGGTGGCAAACCCGGCTCATTGGGAGGGCCTGGTTTTCCATTCCGCGGGTGCGTGCTGAACCGGGGGCTGATCGATGCGTTTATTTTCGTTCGATACGTTGATCCGTTCGTCGTCGCATCGCCCGTACTTGGTGTTCCTGGCTCTGGGAGTGGTTGCGTCGGGCGGGCTCGGCCCCGATCCGGGCGTCGCCAGTCAAGACCCGCTGCCGCGTGAACCGTGCTATTCCACGCTCTTCGAAGACAGCCAGATGCCGCCGAACCCCAACGCGAATGACGGCGTTCCCATCGAAGTGGGAACGAAGTTCGTATCGGCCATCGGGGGAGAAGTTCGGGGCGTTCGCTTCTTTAAGGGCCCCCTGAGTACCGGAGCGCACACCGGCCGGTTGTATTCGCGCGACGGGACTCTGCTGGCATCGAAGCCCTTCGTGAACGAAACTGCGTCGGGCTGGCAGACGGTGCTGTTCGACACACCGGTGGGGATCGAAGCGAACCTGGCGTATGTGGTCTCGTGCCTGTCGGCTTCGGGGTGGTACGCATTCGAGGACGGGTTCTTCGCTGGCGCGCTGGTTCGCCCGCCGCTGCGCGGACTGGCCAGCGGCGAAGACGGACCCAACGGCCTGTACAAATATGGTGGCGGCTTTCCGACCGATACGTATCAATCCGCCTGCTACTTTGTGGATCTCGTGTTCGATGGCGACTGCGACGCGCCCGACATCACGCCGCCATCGATCACGAGCCTCGACCCCAACAGCGGGGCGACCGGCGTGCCCATCGCGGCCGCGATCAGCGCGAATTTCAACGAGCCGCTGGATCCGGCGAGTGTCTCGAACGCAACCTTTGAACTTCGCGAGGAATTTGGTGCCGAGGTGCCGGGCACAGTGAGTTTCAACCCGGCTCTCCGACGCGCCATCTTTTTGCCCGATGCGCCGATGTCTCATCTCAAGGCCTACACGGCATTCATTCGCGGCGGACCCAACGGGATGACGGACACTTCCGGCAACGCTCTCGCGACGGATCGCACATGGTCCTTTGTCACGGCTTCGATTCCTCCGGACGAAGGCCCGGGCGGGCCGATCCTCATCATCGCGAGCGAGGCCAATCGCTTCAGCCGGTACTACTCGGAGATTCTCCGCGCCGAAGGAATGAGCGCATTTCTCGTGACCGACGCTTCTTCGCTGAGTCCGACTCTGCTTTCCGAGCACACCGTTGCGATCCTCGGCGACTTCTCCTTGACTGCAGCGCAGGAGTCGCTTCTCACCGAATGGATCACCGAGAGCGGCGGAAGTCTCATCGCGATGCGCCCGCGGGGCGCGATTCTCGCGCTGGCCGGTTTGAGTGCCTCGGGATCAACGTATTCGAATGGGTATCTGGCGATCGACACGACGCGGCCACCGGGGCGCGGGCTTGTTTCGGAGACAATTCAGTATCACTCGGTCGCGGATCTGAATTCGCTGAACGGCGCTCTTGCGGTTGCCTCGCTCTACACCGATCCGCAGGTGCCTGCCGGTGCGCCAGCCGTCACGATCCGCGAGGTCGGTGCTTCGGGGGGATGCGTCGCGGCGTTCGCGTTCGATCTGGCCCGATCGATTGTCTACACAAGACAAGGGAACCCCGAATGGGCGGGACAGGAGCGTGACGGCATTTCGCCCCTGCGCTCAAGCGACATGTTTTTCGGAGCTGCGGCGGGCGACCCGCAGCCCGATTGGATCAATCTCGGCAAGGTCGCGATCCCTCAGGCCGACGAGCAGCAGAGACTCCTCGCCAACTTGATCACCGATTTCACACGAAGCTCGATTCCGATGCCTCGCCTGTGGTATTTACCCAAGGGACATTTGGCGGCAGTGGTCATGACGGGCGACGATCACGGCAACGGCGGAACAACGGGGCGTTTTCAACAGCACCTGTCACAGAGCATGCCCGGTTGCTCCGTCGATGACTGGGAGTGTGTTAGATCTACTTCCTATGTGTTCCCGAGTACACCGATTGGTGACGCGCAGGCCGCGGCGTTCGTGGCACAGGGCTTCGAAATCGCGCTGCATCCGCTGCCGGGTTGCGGCGTCTGGACGCCGGCGTCGGTGAGCGCTGATCTCGCCAGTGGACTCGTTCAGTTTGGGTCTGCATTTCCAAGCATTCCGGTGCCGTTGACAAACCGCAATCACTGCATCGCCTGGGCCGACTGGGCAACGATGCCAAAGGTGTCTCGCGCAAATGGCATACGTCTCGACACGAACTACTACTTCTGGCCGCCGGAGTGGGTGCAGGATCGGCCCGGGATGTTCACCGGCTCAGGCTTTCCGATGCGCTTTGCCGACCTCGACGGCACGATGATCGATGTGTACCAGGTCGCGACGCAGATGACCGATGAGTCCGCCCAATCGTATCCGCTGCACATCAATGCCCTGCTAGACGGCGCTCTGGGTCCGGAGCAGTTTGTCGGAGTATTCTGCGCGAACATGCACACCGACAGCCCTTCTTCGTCCGGAGCCGACGCGATTGTCGCTTCGGCGCAGTCGCGCGGCGTGCCAATTGTGACTGCGCGTCAGATGCTTACGTGGCTCGACGGACGCGGCGGAACTACTTTCGATGGACTCGCGTGGAATGGCTCGGATTTGTCGTTCTCCTTGAACCCGGCGAGCGGCGCTCGCAACCTTCGCGTCATGCTCCCGTTCTATTCAGCCTCCGGCACGCTGCGGTCGGTGACATTCGAGGGCGACCCGGTTCCGTTCGAACGACGCACGTTCAAAGGGGAGCGGTACGCGTTCGTCAACGGACTGAGCGGCCGCTACGAGGCGGTCTACGACTTACATCCGGAGTGCCCCGGCGATTTCAACTTCGATGGCCTGGTGGATGACGCCGACTTTGTGATCTTTGCAGCGAACTACGACCTGCTTTTCACGCCTCTCGCTGATTCGTTCTGCGATCTCGACTTCGACGGGTTGGTGGCGGACCACGACTTCGTCGCTTTCGTGGCGGGTTACGAGCAGTTGGTGTGTCCGTAGCGAGATTGGCAGGCCTTCTTCGGCAACGCATCGTCCGCGTTTCGACCTTCCCCGCAGGTACACCTCTAATTGACGCTTATGGCTTGGGCGCCGCATGCAAATCGAATCGGCGACTCAGGGTTGTCGCGATGGGCGGGTACATCATCTCGAAGCGCCAGCCCGTGAATTCATCGATCGGCTTGCCGAGTTTGGCGGTGACGTCCGACACCATCGTCGAGTACCACGACATGTAAGGACAGAGCGTGCCTGCCAGACCTTGCGGCAATCGGTGCGTGGGTTCCGCCAGGGGAAGCGATTGGCGCTCGAAGTCTGCCTCGTTGTTCACGTGCGGAAACAGGAGTCGATCGAGCAACTGCGTTTTGGGCGCCTTTGTCACGTCCAGGTCGCGATGGATGAACATGTCGAACATCACGCGCTCGACGGGCAGGTTCAGCAGCACCATGAACCCGGCTGTTTCGGGTGTTTCGGAGTAGCGGTCGTAGAGCTTTCGCAAACGGGTTCCGAAGACGCAGGTTGTCATCCCCTCATTGCCCACGGGCCCCGAGGCGAGTTCGAATCGGCGGTATCCGCCCGATTCCACCATTTGAATATCCGGCTCGGGCGGGCTTGAGAAGGCCTTGTAGACCTGCGATCGCCCCTCGCCCGGGCCGCTGGGATCAAGCGGCTCTTTCGAGAACTTGATCGCCTCGCCGGTTGACTTGTGCACCGCTTCGTAACTGAGCGGCACGGCCTGCGTGCGCAGACGGCGGAACCCCACAAAGCCGTTCACGTGTCCGGCGTCCATCATGTTGGGATCATCAGGGGAGGGGAACACAAACACCGAGACAAACCGGGTTCGGGCCTGAACGCCCCAGACGCCGCATGCGCCCTCGAAGAGTTTGCGGCGAGCCTTTTCGGCTTCGGCGGTTGCCTTCACGTCGCCGTGATTGGCCATCAGCATCGCGAGTGTCTTGCGGTCACCCGAGCAGGCGGCGAGCGCCGCTTCAAATTCCGCCAACGCTGCGTGAGCCGAATGAATGGCTTTTTCGGGAGCGCCCTTTTGGCGGCACGCATCCAGGAATTTGGCCATGCTCTGTCCACCTGGAACATCGCTCGCGGCCAATGCGGGATTCGATTCCTGAACCATTCTGGTCAGTCGCCAGGTGAGGCCTCTATTGAGCCCCAGTTCACGAGCGGACTCACGAGTCTTGGTGGGGTCCACTCCAACCAAAGCAAAGAGCGATGCGACCTCGGCTCGGGCTCGGTGGAACGCGGAAATCACGCTTTCGAGCGTGGCACCACGTGCCTCGGAAAGCCGCTCAATTGGTTCTCGGACTTTAGGGTCTGGCGTGGCGGTGGACATGCATCCTCTTTCTGGGCGCAGGAGAGCCATCGTGGCCTCGTTCGAGACGTTTCAGTATACCAACTGACCAACGTGACAAGAAGTGGTTTGTCAAAGAAATTGTCAAAATTGACACTTGACGTGACGTCCGAGATCGATTAGCCTTGATCCATCCACCCCCCGAGGACGCGTGTTTCTTGGGCAAATCAGGTCCGAACAAGAGGAGAGTTTTCATGCGTCAGATTTCATTGATTGCTGCGGCAGCCGTTGTCGCCTGTGCTGCGGGGAATGCCGCGAACGCCGGGTACTCGTTTATCCAGTCCGCCTCGGCCCAGCCGACGTACGCGAACGTGTTGAATTTCGATGCGCCGGGCAGCCCCACAGGCGCATGCGCGGGCAATGCGTTTGCGAGCTTCGGCGTTTCGTCGCTGGTCACGGGTACGGATCCGGGCGCGTTTGTCTCTCAAGTGAACGCGACACCGGGCTTTGGCTGGCTGGGCACTGGCAACGTCGCCTACGGCAGTTTCGGCCTGTACATGACTTTTGACAGCCAGGTTTCCCAGCTTTCGGTCCAGTATTGGGACACTTCGGGCCCGGCGTCCTTCTTCGGCGGAGGCGCGGCACTTGTGCTGAAGAAGGCTGGCGTGGAAGTTGGCAGCCTTTTCATCACCAATCCTGCTTTTGGCCCAACCGGCCAGTCCTGGTTCAATATCACCACTGACGGCGGCAGCACGTTCGATGAGATCGATTTCGTCGGCTTCGGCTTCCCCGCTGACGCGTACATCGACAATGTTTCGTGGACGAAGGTCCCGACCCCGGCTTCGGCCACGCTGCTCGCGTTTGGCGGCGTGCTGCTCGCCCGTCGTCGTCGCGCCTAATTCAACTCCTTGCGAACCCGTCGCGCGCCGCTCAACGGCGGCGCGCTTCTTTTCACTCTTTCCCTCCAAGCCCATCAGGAACCCAGCTCATGAAGCGTTCTCCAGCCGCCGTCGCCTCTTCTCTTCTTCTGGCCGTTTGCGGCGCTGCGCAAGCCGCGCCTTGGATTGAACCTCTTCCGGTCGGGTTCTATGTCACCGATCTGTCGTATGACGGAACCGCTGCGGCGGGCAACATCACGGGAGACGGGTCGTACGAAACATTTCGGTGGACTGCGGCGACAAGTGTTGTGCCGCTGGGGCAGGCATCGGTTCCGGCGATCGGCGTCGGCGGCGGATCGCCGGACATCTCGTATGACGGGACGCGGGTTTCGGCTTCGATACTCAGCAGCGACAACAACCTGACGCTGGGTCTTTGGACCGAGGGCCAGGGATGGTCGGAAGCATTTCCGCCCGCCCCGGAATTCGTCCTAATTCAGGACCAGACGTACGGGTCGGCCTGGGGGCTCTCCGGCGATGGCCGGATGGTCACCGGGTACTACATCACGTCGAACCTCTCCTCGAAAGTGCAGGGTTGTGGCTGGTCGCCCACGGACGGTTTGACCGACTACGCATCGCCACGGGCCCGCGTGAACGCGGCGAGCTACAACGGTTCGGTCGTTGCGGGTTGGGAAGATAACGCTGCCGTCTGGCACGGTTCATGGAGTCCGACGGTCTGGCGCGACGGAACCAAGTACTACCTGTCCGATGCGCTCGGCTCGACGCAGGTCACCAGCGTCAATATCGACGGGTCGTTCGCGGTGGGATATGGGCCGGACGAATTCGGCGGGCAGCAGGCTGCGACAGTCTGGCATTGGAACGGTGCCGGCTACGACACGCAAGTCGTGGGTTACCTGCCCGAGACAGTCTACACCTATGGCAACGCGCAGTTCACCAGCATCTCGGACGATGGCAAGATCGCGGTTGGGAACAATCGGCTCGCGTTCAATCCGAACCAGGGTGTGAAGGCGATCATCTGGACGGCCGAGACGGGCCTTGTTGAAGGCTACGACTACCTCGACTCGATCGGCGTGACGCTCCCAGAGAACTTTGATCTTCGCGACTTCCAGTCGATCTCGCCCGACGGATCGACCATTGCGGCGGCGGGCGTGAATCTTGACTACTTCGTATTTCAGACGATCCTGATTCACCTCCACGATCCGTGCCCGGCCGACACGAATAGCGACTGGCAGGTCGATGACTCCGACTTTGTCGTCTTCGCGAACAGCTACGACGTGCTCGACTGCACCGACCCGACCATGCCGCTGCGCTGCCCGGCGGATCTGAACCACGACGGTCTGGTAGATGACACAGACTTCGTGATGTTTGCGGCGGCGTACGACCAGTTGCTCTGCCCGTGATGGCGTGCCCGTGCTGCGGAAAACCGCACGGGCGCATCCGTCTTCTCTCTCCTCGAGGTGCGTCGCTCAACGGCGTCCCGCCTCTTTCGCCCGAACTTCAATCCTGTTGACCGCGATACAAGGAACTCCAGCATGTCAAGCCGAATCGCTTTGCGCCGTATTTCGCTCGTTTGCGCCATTTCTGTCTGCGGATTTGCGTTCGCCGCACCGACCGTGACGCTGTTGCCATCGGGAGAATTCGTGTCGAGTCTTTCCTATGACGGCACGTCGGCGTGCGGCAATATCGTCTGGGACGGATCGTACGAGACGTTTCGGTGGACCCCGTCGGGCGGGAACGTCCGGCTTGGGTTGGACACGGTGATTCCGATCGGGCGGGGCAGCGGAACGCCGGACATTTCTTACAACGGCAATCAGGTGTCGGCTTCGATTCTGAGTTCCGACTTTCAGTTGACGCAGGGCCTGTGGGACATCAACGGCGGCTGGACCGAGACGATGCCACCGCCACCGGCCGATGGCGCACTTGTGGATGACGGTTATGGATCGGCGTGGGGACTCTCGGGTAACGGCTTGACCGTGACGGGCTTCTACTGGAATGCCGGCTACAGGGCGATCGCGTCGTCATGGACGGCCGCGGGAGGAGTCGTCGCGCTCGGCCAGACGGCCGGACGCAGCGCTCGCGCGAACTCGGTGAATTACAACGGGACGATCGCGTGCGGCTGGGAGGAAACCGAGACCGGCTCGTGGATGCCACGGGCTTGGCGGGACGGCGTGAAGTATGAGCTCGACAATCGAGATGGCGGAGTTAACACGGCTGAGGGATTGAACGGCGACGGCTCGATCATCGTGGGGAGTTCACAAGACGAGGATCAGGCACTGAATGTCGCGACGATCTGGCGCTGGAACGGGTCTGATTATGTCACCGATCAGGTCGGCGCGCTCCCGGACACGCCGGCATTCTTTGGTCAGGCGATCCTGCTCAGCGTCACCAACGACGGGACGATTGCCGTCGGTGTCAACCAGTATTCGTGGGGAAATACCGAGGGCATGGTGTGGACGCAAGGCACCGGACTCATCTCGGCGTCGGCATACTTTGCGATGGTCGGCGTGGTGCTTCCGGATGGGTATTCGATCGCGGATTGCTACAACGTTTCCGCGGACGGATCGACCATTAACGCGACGATTATCGACAACGAGACTTTCAACTACTACTCGGCGATCATCCGCCTGCGTCAGCCCTGCCCGGGCGATTTGAACAACGATGGGCAGGTCGATGATTCAGATTTTGTGTCGTTCGCGGCGCAGTACGACGCGCTCGATTGTGCGGATCCGGCGATGCCGGGCTACTGCCGCGCCGACATCAACAACGACGGCGTTGTGGAAGACGCGGACTTTGTGCTCTTCGCGCAGGCGTACGACCAGTTGGTTTGTCCCTGATGGACTCACGACGATCGGCGTGCTGCCGATCTTGCTTGGGCGCGTTTTCATTTCACTTTTGAGGAGGACTCATGAGACAGGTACTCGTTTCCGCAGGGCTCGCATCGATGCTTTCGCTCGCCGCCGGCGCCGCGATCTTTCAAGTTGAAATCCACGGCGACATCTATTACAACGGGATCCGCAACGGCGGCCCGCTCGACCGGACCTACGTTCCGGCGGGCTCAAAGGCCGTGATCAGCTTCCAGCTTGACTCGAACCTGTATCTGAACGATCCGGATGGATTGCCGACGCGCGGGTACACGATCAATCAGGGCTCGTTCACCGCGACTTATGGCAGCGTGACGGTGGGGATTCAGAATCCGTTCCCGGCCGGGCAGACACCGATGTTTGTTCTCCGGAACAACGATCCGGCGGTAGATGGATTCTTCCTTTCGACTGGCACGGCGTACCCCTTCCCGGTGCCGACGAGTGAACCCGGCGCATTTGGCCAGTTCGGCGTCTATTACACGGTGGGCTACGAGGGCAACACGCTTTCGTCGCTGAACATCGCGGATGCCGTGGGCTTTTATGACTTCACCGGCCTCACCAGTTTCGGCTTCGCGACCGACGACGGCGGGAACGATGCGATGGGGATCGACTTCAATCACATGGTGATTTCGGCCATCCCGGCCCCATCGACGCTCGCGATGGTGCTGCCCCTGACGCTGGTTCGTCGTCGCCGGCGCTGATTCGACCTGACATTTCGGTCACCACAAGGACGATCGCCCGGCGATCGTCCTTTTTCGTTCCGTGTCAAAGTTGGTGGGGAACAGAATCAGTGCCCGAGTTGTTCGAATGCGTTCCGCAACGGCTCGTCCGAAATGCGGATCATGCCCGTGAAGGGGCGGTCCAACTCGAGGACGAGGAAGACCGCGCCGGAAACAGACATTGCCGCGGCGAGGAGCGTCGCGACAACCGTCGCGTTGCGCGGGGCGAAAAGCCCGAAGCTTGTGAAGACTGCCGCGAGCCAGAAGGAGACAACCGACAGCAGTGTTATGGAAATCGAGCTGCCGGACTGGGCGAAAAGCAGGAAGCGTGTTCGGGCCAGACTGGAGAGGATGTTCTGCGCTTCGGCTTTTGCGGCGCGCTGCTCATCGCTTTTCGCGTCGAGCTGGTGAATCTGATCGTACAGAGAATCGCCGCTCTGTTGAACAACGGGCGGGGTGCTTTGGCCGCTAGGGCTGCGGCTCCACAATCGTTCGATCACGCCGGAGGTGGTTCGTCGCAGCGATTCGCGTGCGGCATCGGATTCGGGGCCGAAATGGGCGAGCGTGCGATCGAGCATGACGGCGCTTGCCGCGAGATCCACGACCTCGTTCTTCTGCGTGTCATATGAGCCTTTGGCCGAACCCACGAGCAGCCCGAGCACCAGGGCTGCCATCGTGCCGATCAGTCCCGCGCCGAGTTTCACGACGTCCTTGGTCTCGGACGAGAGGTGGTGCTCGGGAAGCAAGCTTCGAAGCACCATGCCGAAAACAGCGCCACCGAAGACGCATGCGCAAACGATGAGACTGATTGCCAGGGAACTCACGCGGGACCTCCGATTGGATGCGCCGAGTGTACGAAAGATGATTGTGTGCCAGATCAGATGCGCCCGGTTTCACTTGCGCCGAGGGCGTCGAGGCGACACGATCAGCGGAGGCGAATTGGGTGCGCCGGTCCCCATGGTCTCCCGTCATGCGGCAGTGAAAACCGGTATTCTTTCGGAACCCCGGCAAGGGGAGGATCGAATAGCCGGTCGGCTCGGGGAAAATGGAAACGATTTGGGGTCGTTTCGGGACGATGGCAACCGGTGGCATCGTGCGGGGCGGCGGGTGCGCATTCGCGCTTCGACTCTATTTGGGGTTGTGACATGAATATTCGATTGGCGTGGAAGCTCGCCTTCCTAGTAACCCTGTTCGTGGCTTCCGGCGGTCGGGCTCAGCCGTGGGTTCCGCCGCCGTGCGAGGGCGTTTTTGATGGAGGGATCGGATATCCCGGCATCGTTTTGGGCAGCGGTTCGGTTTCGGCAATGGTTGCATGGGACCCGGATGGCACCGGGCCAGCGCGTCCGCTGCTCGTTGCGGCGGGAGGCATCACAATGGCAGGATGGACACGCTTTAGTAGCTTTGGCTTTGGCATAGCGGCTTGGGACGGCGAATCGTGGCGACCGATTGGCATCGGCATGAAGGGTAACGTTACGGCCCTCACGGTTTTTCGTGGCGAGTTGTATGCGGGTGGCCAGTTTACATCCGAGTCCTACTCGGGCGCACCGGCGCTTCAAGGAATTGCACGCTGGGACGGGGCACGCTGGCGGCCTCTTACAGGAACTCCGATTGCTTTCAAAGTCACAGCGCTTGCGGTCTTTGACGATGAATTGATTGTGGCCAATTCGAGCGACATCGTCATCGGAGGGACCAATGTAGGTGGGGCGGCGCGCTTTGATGGCTCGACCTGGCGCGGCCTGGGCACTGCAAAGAGCCCGACTGTGATTGCATGCTTCGCGGTCCACAGGGGAGAGCTCTTTGGCGGGGGTTATTTCCCGTCGGTCAACGGAGTTGCTTTCAACAACGTTGCGAGGTGGGACGGTTCGGCGTGGCAAACGCTTGGTGGCGCGAATCCTGGGGTCACCGGAACAGTGCCCGATCCCAACTATTTTGGCCCAACCGTTTTGGCTATGCGAACTTATCAGGATCGACTCGTCATCGCGGGATTCTTCGGATCGGCGGGCGGAACACCGGCGACGTGCATTGCCTCCTGGGACGGATCGGCTTTTCACGCGCTCGGGACGGGGCTGTCGAGCGATCATATTGAAGCTCTCGGCGAGCATGGTGGGAAATTGACTGTCGGAGGCACGTTTAAGTTTATTGGCGGCGTGAAAATCCTGTCGGCGTTTGCACTCTGGGATGGGAGCGCGTGGGAGTCGCCGCCGCCTTCGACCACCCATCCGAACGGTGGTTCGTTCGCAGGCGTGAGGGCATTCGAAACCTTCCAGGGCTCCTTCCACTTTGCGGGCTCATTCTCGTCGGTCGGAGCATACGACTACGCCCGCGAAGTCAGGAATGTCGGGCGCATATCGAATGTGACTGGCAAGCCGGAGCCGCTCACGCCTCTTCCCGGCTCCTGGCCCGACGGATTCGCTGTCTACAACGACACGCTGTATCTGTACGGCGTGTTCTCGCAAGTTGGTGCGAATTGGAATTCGCCGTCGCTCGCAAGAGTAGATGGAACGTCAATCAACCTGATTGGCGGAGCAATGACGCCCGCTCACTCGTCACTGGGCTTGGAAGACGCATGGATTGCGCGCTTGCGTGCGACGGCCGTTTTCGACGGTAAACTGACATTTGTCGGCTTATTCAACAGCATTGACGGAGTCCCGGCGCGCTGCGTTGCGGCATTCGATGGAACGGACTGGCAAGCCGTCATTCCGTCTGGATTGCCCGATAACACCTCGCTGTTTTCGGTCGCAAATTTTGATGGCACTCTTGTCATCGGAGGAAGTTTCAGTGGCGCAACAACTGTCGAAGGCATGGCAAACAACATTGCGCGCTGGGACGGAGCTCAACTTCATTCCATGGGAACACTTCCAACGACGGTCTGGGTTCTAAAAGTGATTGAAGGAACGCTTTACGCCGGCACCTCCAGTGATGCATATCGGTGGGATGGATCGCAGTGGATCGCAATGCGATCGGATGCAAACGCCGGGATTAAGGACGTCATAGATTTCGAGACTAATGCCGGCGACCTCTACGTCGCCACGGAAACTAGTGTCTATAAATGGATTGGCGAGCAATGGGTGCGGCAGCCCGCGCCGAATATGAAATCATTTGTTCGGTTCGACAATCACCTGTACGGCGTAGGTTCTTTCTACAGCTCGACGAATGCGCTCAACATTTCCAAACTCGATGGCACGACCTGGCGCGCGATCGGAACCACGCCGGACAACCAGAGGCCAACGCCACAAACGACGTTTACGTGCGCGACGGAATTTCATGGACGGCTCTACATAGCCGGGTTTCTCGGTACCAAATACTACCAGGGCATCAGTGTGTCGTCTCCGAGCGGCATCATTCTCACGCGGTATTCAAAGGACACTTCACCCCGATTCGAAGGAGAGCCTTCGGATCAGTGCGTCACTGTGGGTCATTCCGGATTGATGCAGGCTTCGCTCGAGGCCGGCGCCGAGCGCCCGAGCGCTGTGACTTTCCAGTGGCGGCACGACGGCGTGCCGATCAGTGAGGGTGTTGGCGGCGCTTCCGCCGGGGGCGGCACGGTGCAGGGGGCGACCAGCGCGACGCTGCACATCTACGGCGTGCAGCCGTCGGACGCGGGCGCGTACGACGTGGTCGCGACCAGCGCCTGCGGCACGCAACTCTCGGACAGCGGCACGCTCAAAGTCCGGATGATCTCGCCGGACATCAACGCCGACGGGCTGGTGGACGATGCGGACTTTGCTCTGTTTGTCGTGCAATACGACACCATGATTTGCAATGACCCCGCGATGCCCGACGGGTGCTCCGCCGACTTCAACGGCGACGGCTTCGTGGACGATCAGGACTTCGTGTTGTTTGTTCCGGCGTACAACGTCATACTCGCGACGGGCGCCTGAAACACCGTTCGGCGAATCTTCTCTTCGGGCCCGTGCTGGATGAACTCCAGCGCGGGCCCGATTCTCTTTTGGGTGATCGAGTACGCTCTCCCCATGGCCTCGAAGACTTTCACCGCAACAATTCTCGCAGACGACAATACGACGATGACCGGATTCGAAGTTCCGTTCGATCCGAAACCGGTCTTTGGCAAAGTGCGCGCGCCCGTTGTCGTCGAAATCGGCAAGCACTCCTACCGCTCGACTATCTCTGCCATGGGCGGGTGCTGGATGATCCCGCTCCGCAAGAGCAACCGCGACGCGGCGGGGGTGAAGGCGGGGCAGCGGATCAAGGTGACGCTCACGCTGGACGATCAGCCCCGCACGGTGACGCCTCCGAAGGATCTCGTACGCGAACTGAAGGCGGCGAAGCTGATGGAGGTTTTTTCAGGTCTTGCGTACACGCACCAACGCGAGCATGTCGAGGCTATCGAGCAGGCGAAGAAGCCCGAGACGCGGGAGCGGCGGATTGAAGCGTGCCTGAGGATGGTGAAGGAGAAGGCGAAAAAGAAGCGGCTGTAGAGACGAATGCAGACGCGCGCCTTGGATGCCCTCGTTGCTCACGGACACAGCAATTCGTTGTACGCGGCGACGAAAATGGTGAAGTCGGTGTCTTCGACGACGCCATCCTGATTCAGATCGGCCGGGCAGCCGGGGGGCATGTCGGGGTCGGCGCAATCAAGGATGTTGTACGCCACCACAAAGATGGTGAAGTCGGAGTCGTCGACCAAGCCATCGCTGTTGAGGTCGCCCGGGCAGGAGCCGGGGATCTGGAATGCGACGCGCAAGAGGGCCCGCTTGAACCCGGATGGGCCCGTGTTGACGGCTGCGCCGAAAACGGCGGCGTTGCCGTTGAGGAACGTGCCGCGGCCGTCTCTGCCGGTTCGCGCGGCGGCAGAGAATGGCGGCGGGATGATCTGCGAAATCGGTCCGGCAACGCCCGGAGCGAGATCGATGGTCTGGCCGACTTGGGCCAGGCGAGTGAGTCCGCCGTCCGTGAGCAGGTACATCCCCTGTTCCGCAGCAAGTGTCGGGGTCGCGGAAATCAGCGCCCGGTCACCGTCGGCGGAGAAGAAGAAAAGGTCTTTGACAACACGGCAGACGTCGTAGCCGGGCAGTTTCGTGGTGCCGCCGAGCACGAGTGTCCGAAGGCCGGAGGCGGACGATCGCACCAATGCGGTTCTGGTTGTTTCAATCGGGTCGGTGAGATTCGCAACGAAGAGCGTGTCGCCATCGGGCAGCAGTGCAAAGCCTTTGCTTGAACTGAAACCCTGGATGGTCAGAGCGGGGTTGCTATCAACCACGCTCCCGATCTTCGCAACCATCTCGATCGCGGAGGTTGTTCCCTTGCAGAACACGGGCGATCCGCTGCTGGTCTGGGCAAAGAACGCGACGGAGTTGTCCTGTGCCGCGGCGTCGAGAAGATCGGTGAAGATCACGCCGGGGGATTCACCGGGAACCTGCATGCCCGTGCTGGCGACGATCTGAGCCACGGCGGGCGGCGGGCCGCCGATCAGGATCGACTCGGGGCCGGCTCCATCTCCGAGGTTTCCACGTCGGACCAGCGCGCCCGAATCGGTGAGCGCGATCAGCGTGGGATTGGCCAAGGAAGTGATACCCGGAGGAAGGGACACGAACGAGCGCGTGAGCACGCCTCCGACAGTTGCGAAGGCTGCGACGCCGGTGGTGCCGCCGGACACCTGCGATTGAAACGCGTAGAGATCGTTGTTGTTCAGGAACGGATTGCTGGAGTTGGAGAATTGCGGGTCAAATGTGCCGCCACCGGTATCGGGTGCGGCCGCTCCGGATTCGGCGAGAACCGCGAGCGAACTAGACGGGCCGGAGTAATAAACGTATTTCCCGACCGGGCCCGGGAAATATTGGCGGGTATCACGGAGCGCGGCGTGGCCGGAAGCGGTCACGCGGAGGAGTAATGGTTCGAAGTACGGCGCACCGTTGGCAAGCGCGATGAGCGAGAGTGTGGACGGAACGCCTGTGTAGCACGATTGCATTCCGTTGGCGAGCGAAGCGTTGAACACGACCGTTCCGGCGGCGGTCAGGTCGCTTGGCGTGAAGAATGAACCGAAGACCTGGGGTGTGCCGGTGGCTGGCCCGCCCTCGCTCGCGATGACGTCGAGCGTGACCGTGCCGACCGATTGCGGGGGCGTACAAGTGATCGCGAGGTTTGCGATCCAGCCTTCGAAGTTTCCGGATGGGTCGGTACCGAACCCGGCGACGACAAGGCCGTCGTCGGAGATCGCATCGGCGCTGAAGAGTGTCCAGCCCGTCAGATCATTGCCGTTTGATGTGAGGACTTGCTTCAGGTCGCGTGTGCCGTGCGCAGCATCCCAGATGAATGCGCGATTGTCCGAATTCCCGACGATGATTGCGCCATCCGCGCTTGCATCGACGGCTTCGCCGAACGAGGAGATACCCGGGAGCATCGGGATCGGCTGCATGCCTTCGAGCGCGTTCCAGCGGAAAGGCCGCTCGACGAACGCGCCGGGAGACTGCTCGATGTTTGCTCTTCCAACAACCACTGCGCCGTCCGCGCTGATTCCGATCGCATGCGAACTGTCACCGGAAGGGAGGAAACCAAGGCCCTGCGTGCCGCCCCCGGCTGTCCATCGCGCGGCCTGATCGATGTTGATGGGCGGATCGGGCGGATAGCCGTAGCCATTGCCTGGCTGAAAAAAGTTGCAGGTGAGTGCCGCCATATCGCCCGCCGCGTTCAGACGCACGGCCTTCAGCGACGTGTACGAGGGAATGTTCGGGAACGAAGAAGGAGAACCGAGTCCTTCGTAGAGCGTGGTCTCGCTGATGAAGACCGAGCCGTCGTCGTTCACGTCGAGCAACGGAGGCGTTTCTGACCCGATGTTCGGGCCGGGAGGCACCCACCAAAAGCCCTGAGAATCTCCCCCACCGACAATAAACGCGCCGTTTGCGTTGACGGCGTACGCGCGGGCGCGGTTCTCGCCCGGGTACAAGCCGATTTCTTCGACCGCGTTGCCAGAAACGCGCCGGAATGGCCGGTAAATTATGAAGGATTCGAGCGAGTATCCATAACCGACAACGACCGATCCGTCTGCGTTCAGGTCCGTCGGGTTGATGGAACGAAGCGTCGAGCCAGCGGTGTTCAGGCGCTCAAAGCCGGAAAATTGGGCGAGCGCGAGTGTTGAACCGGCTGCCGCGGCCAATGCTGCGACCAAATCTGCATATCGCATCCTTCTTCCTCCAGAGGTAGCCAGCCTAGCAACCGCCGTGGATGAAACAAGAAAAAACCCCTAAACACGTGCCGCATGAGGTGCGATTCAGGTTCGCGGCGAAGCGTCTGATAAGTCGGAGGCCGGCCTGATTTCGAAGCGGCTGAGGAGCGTGACCTTGAGGCGATACTTCTCATCGAGGCCGCGGCGTTTGAGCGCATCACGCACGGCGCGGGCGGAGTTTTCGATCTGTTCCAACCGGCGCGAGGTAGAGATCGATTGGCCGTGAACGCGATAGCAATAGAGCGGCTTGGGAAGGTAGACGAAAGGGGCGACCTCGCTGGCGCGCAAGCAGAAGTCGTAGTCGGGGCTTGCGGTGAGATCGGGGTTGATCCCGCCGCCGTGCTCGTAGACCTCGGTGCGGAAAAGGCGGAACTGGAACGAGATCAGGCTTGTGAGCAGCGCCTCGGGAGAGAAAGGGCGCTTGGAGCATTCGCCCAGAGCGATCGTCTCGGACTTCTCGTTCATGACGATGTGATCGGAATACACCAGCCCGGCGCCGGGGTTGGCGAGAAGCATCCCGCGTGACTCTTCAACGGCGCTCTGGACCAGCAGATCATCACTGTCGAGCCAGCCGATGAAGCGGGGGCGGGCCGCGGGATCCTGCAGCACCAGTTCGTGCGCTCGCCGCAGCGTGCCGACGACGCCCCGCTTGGGCTCGCGAAAAAGGCGGACGCGTGAATCGGCTGCGGCAAGATTCTCGACGATCGCCGCCGATTCGTCCGTGGAAGCATCATCTACAACGAAGAGTTCGAGATCGCGGAACGATTGCGTCAGGACACTGCGAACCGCGGCCTCCACGAATTTCTCGCGGTTGGACAGGGTCATGATGATCGCGACTTCGGCCACGGGCCGAGGGTATCACGGTTTTCGGACGCCCCGGGCCGCCATCGGCGTCGGCGACCAACAATTGAGAATCGAACGAACGGGGGCCTGTTGGGGGCGTATGTATTCGGGAAGACCAGATCGCGAGCCGGTTGCCGACATGCGAAGAAAGATTGCACCAATCCTGATGTTCATGATCGTTGCGGGCATCGGCGTGATTCCCAGTGCGATGGCTGCCCCCGGCCCGCAGCGCGGAACCGGCACTTGGATCGACCCGGCTCAAGCCGCGGATATCGACTTGGACGGCTTCGTTGGCGACGCGGATTTCGTGCTCTTCTCGTTCCAGTACGACGTCATGGAATGTTCCTCGGCAGCGATGCCGGACGACTGCAGCGCCGACCTGAATCACGACGGCAACGTGGACGACGCGGACTTTGCGATCTTCGTCCGCGAGTACAACCGCGCCCTCGCCGTCTTTTCTTGAACTTTTCTTGAAACTCGGTGATGGCAAACGTGTGATTTTGCGCACCCAAATCGGTCGATAAACAACCTTTGCGCCCGCCCCGAATCCGGGTCGGCGCGAGGGGCAAGCCCTACCCTTGCCCTTCCCATCCGGGCGAGGCCGCCGCGCCGCCCGGAGGGATGCTGTTTTTTCGACCGATGCGGCGGATCAGGAACGCGCTATGGCCCTCGTGCTTGGACTGAACTCGATTCACCCGGACGCTGCCGCGGTGTTGATGGACGACAAAAAGGGCGTGATCGCCGCGATCGCGGAGGAGCGGATCAACCGCAAGAAGCACTGCGCCGGCTTCCCCAGCCTGGCCATCGCCGAGGTGCTGCGGCTGGGCGGGGCGAGCATGAGCGATATCACCGATGTGGCGATCGCCCGTGATTCGGGCGCCAATCGCGGAGCCAAGCTCGGTTTCATCGCCCGCCACCCCATCAGCGGCATCAAGCTCGCCATGTGGTCGCAGAAAGTGCACGGCAAACTCGCGACGGTTGATCAGCTCATCGCGGAGGCCTGCGGACGACCCCATGCCGATTTCAAGGCCAAGATCCACAACGTTGAACACCACATCACCCACGCCGCGAGCAGTTTCTTCTGGAGCAAGTTCGAGCGGGCCACGGCGCTGACGACCGACGGCGCGGGCGACTTCTGCACCGGCCTCATTGCCAAGTGCGAAGGCAACAAGATCGAAGTCCTGCACAAGAACTTCTGGCCCCACTCGTTCGGGGTGTTCTACACGGCGGTCTGCAATTTCCTCGGCTTCAACAAGTACGGCGAGGAATACAAGGTGATGGGCCTTTCGGCCTACGGCAAGGACACCTTCTCCGACCAGATGAAGGCGCTGGTGGACTACATCCCCGGTCAGGGCATGCGCCTCAACCTCAAGTACTACAACCACCACTACACCGTTCACACCCACAACCAGAGCGAAGAGGGCGAGATCGTCGTCAAGCCGATGTGGTCGGAGGCGATGAAAGAACTCTTTGGCCAGCCCAGGGGGCGCAAGGACCCGACCGAGCAGAAGCACAAGGACATGTCGCTCTCGATGCAGAAACGCTTCGAGGACATCTATATCAAATACGTGCAGGACGGCATCCGCATGAACGGGGGCCTGCGCGATGTGGTGCTCGCGGGCGGGTGCGCGCTCAACGGCGTCGCCAACGGGCGGCTGGTAATGGAGAAGCACCTCGACCGCGTGTACATCCACCCAGCGGCGGGCGATGACGGCACGGCGGCGGGTGCAGCTGCGTACGTGATGCACAGCATTCTCAATAAGCCCCGCCTCGGCGAAGTCATACACGGGTATTGGGGCACGGGCTGGACCGACGACGAGTGCGAACAGGCCGTACGCGAAAGCGGAATGCCCTTCAAGAAACTCACGCGTGAGCAACTGCTCAATACCGCGGCTGATGCGCTCAGCCAGGGCAAGATTCTCGGCTGGTTCCAGGGCCGAGAGGAATGGGGACCGCGCGCTCTGGGCAACCGATCGATCATCTGCCATCCGGGTTGGCCGGACATGAAGGCAATCCTGAACGCACGCGTTAAGAACCGCGAACCGTTCCGCCCGTTCGCGCCGCTTTGCATGGAAGAGCATCTGAGCGAAATGTACGAGGGAACGCACGATGTTCCGTTCATGAACGTGGTGTACAAGGTCCGCCCCGAATGGCGCGCGCGGCTGAGCGCCACGACTCACGAAGACTCCACCGGTCGCGTGCAGACCATGCGCCGCGAACAGAACGAACTCTTCTACGACCTGCTCACGGCTTTCAAAGCGCGCACCGGCGTGCCTGTTTTGCTCAACACAAGTTTCAACGAGAACGAGCCCATCGTTCACACTCCGGCCCACGCGATCGGGTGTTTCCAGCGCACCCGAATGAGCGGGCTGGCCGTCGGCCCATTCTGGTACGAGAAACCGCCGGAAGATCAAGACAAGGGTGTTGCGGTTTAGTCCCTATCTGATCCCACCGTCGGCCTCATCCGCACCTCGCCGCACTCGGGGCATTGCAGTATTTCCTCGCTCAGGTCGTAGCCGCAGTTGTGGCAGGCATTGGGCTTTGGAGGCACGCCAACACGCCGGAGCGGCATCGTGGAAAAGCACGTCGCGACTGCAATCCCGCCGGAAATGATCGCGCCGACGACCACGATCGGGTGGATGCGCGTCGCGAACAACCCCGGGGTCCATTGCCAGATCGTGGGGTTCAGTTCAAAGACGCGTTCGGTCGTGAATGCCGCGAGCGCCAGCGGCACACCCAGCAAGGCAAAGAGCGGTCGCGGGTAATACACCGCCGTCGCGACAAAGAGCAGCGGCAGCACCAAATTGACCAGAATCGCCGTTGCCGCGCCCGGGTGGATCTGCATCCGAACGAACAGGGCCGATGCGGGCGTGATGAGTGCCGCGGGAATCAATCCCGCCATCGTGTATCCGGCGAGCGCGAACGGCCAGCGCGTGGGAGGGACGTAGATCACCCGGAGCAGTCTAGGAACTGCCGCTCTTACGGCTCACCGGCTCGCCAAACCCAGCCCCTTTTCCTACACTCCGCCCATGCTTGCCGCCTTTCAGCGATTCCAGCCCGGTCAGCGCGTGCGCGTCACGCAGCAGATTCCCCGTCAATCCTTCGGTGGCGGCACCATGACCACCACCATCGAGGGCGAAGTTCTCCGCTTCTACCAAGGCAAGACCGGCTCGTGGTTCGCCCACTCGAAGGACGACAAACTCTGGCTTGATCGCCTAGAAATGAAAAAGGACAGCGGCGAGATCGTCACGATCAATCTCGATCAGTATTCGCATATCGATGTGATCTGACCGGCAGGCCACCGATCCTTATTGAATCGTCGTCCGCACGACGACGAGCGCCGCGATACTGATAAACATCCAGAGCGCAACCGCCAAGACCAGCGGGCGCACTCCCACACTCGCCAGCGCCCTTCGGCTGAGGCCCAGACCCACAAGAAACAACGCGATGTTCATACCTCTCCGGGCCGCGGCAGAAACCCCAGCCGCGACGTCCCGATCCACAAAGTACGTTCCCGCCACGCTCGCGAGCACGAAGAGCAGAATGAACCACGGAACGGGAAGCCGAGAGTGGCTTTCTTTTCCTTCGAGTTCCTTGCGAAAGAACCAAGCGGCAACGACGGCGACCGGAACGATCCAGAGCGTGCGCGAGAGCTTGACAGCCGTTGCGACTTCAAGCGCTTCCTTGCCGTAGGCGGACGCCGCCCCCACCACGCTCGAAACATCATGGATCGCCACGGCACTCCAAACACCGAACTGATGCTGCGAAAGGTTGAGAGAGTGTCCCAGAGGCGGAAAAACCCAGAGACCGATCGCGTTCAGGATGAACACCACGCCGATTGCCACCGACATGTGCGTGCCGCTCGCACGAATTGTCGAACCGACCGCGGCGATCGCCGAACCACCGCAAATAGCGGTGCCCGAGGAAATCAGGGTGCACAATTTCTGGTCGATCCGTAGCCATTTCGCGAGGAGAAAGCCGAGCGCAAATGTGGCCACGATGGTCCCGAATCCGAACCAAAGACCGGTCAATCCGGCCCGGACCAGTTCGTGCAAATTCATCGCAAAGCCGAGTCCGACCACGCAAACTTGGATCGTAATCCGGGACAACTTCTTCACCATGTCGCCGTGCGGCGCCAGCCCCAGCAGCGCGACGGCCACCCCAAGAATCAACGCGTATTCCGGGCGCATGAACGGGGCGAGGCATGCCGCGGCGAGCGCGGCGGTGAGCGCCCACCGCAACTTTGAACCTGAATCCGGAGATTGCAAGACCGTGTCGCTGATGGGCCGATGGTACCCGCAACGGAGATGGCGCGGAGCGGGCTCCAAGCGCAGCCCGGTCTCCAACAATCCGGGATGCACTCATCGCGCTCGACTCCAAAGGGCTCGGAATTCGCGGACAAATGGACGCACGAACCGGGGATGGTGTTCCTCAATCACGGTTCCTTCGGTGGCTGCCCGCGTGAGGTTCTCGATGCACAAAGCGCTTTCCGCGCCCGCATGGAAGCCGAGCCGGTCCGGTTCTTCGTGGAAGAATTGCAGGGGTTGATGGACGAGACCCGCGATGCCGTCGCAGGCTTTGTCGATTGCGACTGGGACGATCTGGCGCTTCTTCCCAACGCAACCACCGGCGTCGCGGTCGCGCTCGAAAACATCGCGCTCAAGCCCGGCGACGAGATACTCGTCAACGATCATGAATACCCGGCGTGCCTCAATAACGTGCGCCGGATCGCCCAGAGAATTGGCGCGAAGGTCGTCAAGGTCACGCTCCCGTGGCCATTGCCTCGCGACAACGCCGAGCAATCGGTGATTGATGCGATCATTCGAGGCGTTTCCGCTCGCACCCGCATCGCGCTCATCAGCCACGTCACCAGCCCGAGCGGGCTTGTGATGCCGGTCGAAAGGCTGATTGCCGAGCTCAAGCCCCGCGGCATTCTCACGCTCATCGACGGCGCCCATGCGCCCGGCATGATCGATGGCCTCTCCGTCCGCCGCCTCGATCCGGATTTCTACACCGCCAACTGCCACAAATGGATCTGCTCGCCGAAGGGCTCGGCGTTCTTGTACGTCCGCAAAGAACGGCGCGACAGATTCCGCCCGCTGGTCCTGAGCAACAACGCCGAACTTCCCAAGCCCGGCCGCCACCAGTTTCTCACCGAATTTGATTACATCGGCACAAGCGATTACTCCGCGGTCCTCTCCATCCCCGCCGCCATCAAGGCCATGAGCGCGATCCTCCCCGGTGGATTCTCCGCGGTGATGCGTCACAACCGCGACTTGACGCTTCGCGCTCGTGCGCTCATCAACCACGCGGTCGGCTCCGCACCGGTTGCGCCGGACGAAATGATCGGCTCGATCGCCGCAATGCTGCTGCCCTCGCGTCGCGACGGTGCGCCTCCATCCACCCGTCCGCCAACCAGCCGATACGGTGATCCACTGCAGGAGCGGCTCATCGACCGTTGGAAAATCCAGGTGCCGATCTGGGGCGTTCCGGGCACACCCCAGCGGGTTTTGCGCATCAGCGCCCAGATCTACAACTCGTTCCAGCAATACGAATACCTGCTCAGCGCAATCCGGCACGAACTCGAAGCCGAGCAGCGTTGATACGCTCCTTGCGTTGACAGACACGCTCAAGCCATCTCAGCCCGGCACGCGACTCATCGAACTCGATTCCTGGCTCGAGCCCTTCCGCGACGCCATGCGCTATCGGCACGCGAAGTACTTGAAAACCAAGGCCACGCTCCTGGGCGCCAGCGAAGACCACGCCGCCAGCGCCTCCCTGAAGGCGTTCTCCGGCGGTTACCAGTATTTCGGCTTCAACCGCGGCAGCCACAACGGTCAATCCGGAATCTGGTACCGCGAGTGGGCGCCCGGCGCGCGCCGCCTCGCGCTCGTTGGCGAATTCAATAACTGGAACGATCAGGCCAACCCGCTCACCCGCGATCAGTTCGGCACCTGGAGCATCTTTCTCCCGGATCGCGAATACGCCTCCAAGTTGGTCCACGACAGCAAAGTCAAGGTGCGTGTCGAGACCGACCACGGCGCGAGCGATCGGCTTCCGGCGTACATCCAGCGCGTGACCTTCGAATCGAACGGCAGCAATGCGACCGGGCGCCTGTGGCTCCCGCCGGCGTTTGCCTGGAAACACCCAAAGCCCGTCGTGCCACCCCCCATCTTCTCTTCCAATCCGCGCGGCAAACGCGGCACAGCACCCAGCAGCCCCCGCATCTACGAAGCCCACACCGGCATGGCCGTCGAACAGGAGCGCGTCGGCACGTTCGACGAGTTTCGTCAATCGATTCTGCCCCGCATCGCCAACGATGGTTACAACGCCGTCCAGCTCATGGCCGTGCAGGAGCACCCCTACTACGGCTCCTTCGGCTATCACGTCAGCAACTTCTTCGCGGTCTCATCCCGCTTCGGCACGCCCGATGATTTCAAACGTCTCGTGGATGATGCGCACGGGCTGGGCCTCGCCGTCTATCTCGACGTCGTGCACAGCCACGCCGTCAAGAACACCGTCGAAGGCCTGAATTACTTCGACGGCACCGACTACCAGTACTTCCACGCCGGACCCCGGGGCCAGCACCCCGCGTGGGATTCCATGCTCTTTGATTACAGCAAGTACGAAGTCCTCCGCTTCCTGCTCAGCAATGTCCGTTTCTGGCTCGAAGAGTTCAATATCGACGGCTTCCGCTTCGACGGCGTGACGAGCATGCTCTATCTCGATCACGGCCTGGGAAAGGCCTTTTCCTCTTATCACGATTACTTCGGTGGCAACATCGACGAAGATGCCGTCACCTACCTCAAGCTCGCCAACGAAGTCGCGCACGAAGTTCGCCCCGGCGTCGTCACGGTCGCCGAGGATGTCTCCGGCATGCCTGGCATGGCCCGCCCGATCGCCGACGGCGGCCTGGGCTTCGACTACCGACTCGCGATGGGCATCCCCGATTTCTGGATCAAACTTCTCAAGGAACGCCGCGACGAAGACTGGCACATGGGCGAACTCTTCCACACGCTCACCAACCGCCGCTCGCACGAAGGCCACATCGCCTACGCCGAGAGTCACGATCAGGCCCTCGTCGGCGACAAGACCATCGCGTTCCGCCTGATGGACGCCTCCATGTACTACCACATGAAGAAGTCCGAGTCCAACCTCCTCATCGACCGCGGCATCGCCCTCCACAAGCTCATCCGGCTGCTCACGTTCTTTCTCGGCGGCGAAGGCTGGCTTAGTTTCATGGGCAATGAATTCGGCCATCCCGAGTGGATCGATTTTCCACGCGAGGGCAACGGATATTCATATAAGTACGCGCGGCGCCAGTGGTCCCTTGCCGAAAACCCGGCTCTGCGATATCAGGATCTGGGTGCCTTCGATCGGGCCCTCATGGCGCTCGACGACCGCTTCGGCATCCTCGCTTCGCCCGCAGCACGCCCGATGCAGCTCGATGAACTCGGCAAGTGCCTCGTGTTCGAACGCGCCGGCCTCGTCGTCGCGGCAAACCTCAACCCCTCCTACTCCCGTACCGATTGGCGCGTCGGCGTGCCGCCGCTCGGCCCTGTGGGAACTCAATTCCAGACGATTCTCGACACCGATGATGCGGCGTTCGGAGGCCACGCCCTCGTCAAAGGCGATGCACGGTATCCGTCTGAGAAGGTGTCGTGGGATCAGTTCGAGCAGAGCGTTCAGGTATATGTGCCGGCACGGTCGGCGCAGGTGATTGCTTCAGTTTCAACAAAGTAATCAAGTTCATGCGTTGGCGCGTGTTCGTCCGCCGCCTCATAGCCGCATCTTGATCGACGCTACCGCAATCGCCGCCATCAGCACGCCGATCAGCCCCAAACTCACCGACAAACTCGACGCCTGCGCAACAAACCCGATCACCGGCGGACCGATCAATCCTCCCGCATAACCCAGCGTCGTCATCGCCGGAAGCGCAAGATGCGCCGGCATCGACGTTTGCCTTCCCGCGGCAGAAAACATCACCGGCACAATATTCGAAGCCCCGATTCCCACCAACACAAACCCCGCGATCGACGCCCATATCGAGGACGTACCGACCACAACAAGAAACCCCGCCGCGGCCAATAACCCGCCAAAGAGCACGACTCGTGCCGGTCCTATCGCATGCACCACGCGATCACCAATGAGTCTGCACATCGTCATCGCGGATGCGAACGCGACAAATCCCACGCCCGCGTGCGCCACGTTCATTCCCCGGACTGTGCTAAGGAAGACCGCGCCCCACTCCAGCACCGAGCCTTCCGCCAGATAGAGCACGAAGCAGCAGATGCCGAGTACCACAACCCGCCCGTGAGGCCAGGCAAACGCCGGACCGTGTTCGCCGCCACTTTCGAGAAGTCCCCGAAAACAGGCCGCCAGCAGCAAGACCGAAACCCCCACGACCACAAGCGAAGTCACAAGGAGTGAAACTCCCGACGAAATCAGCAGACTCGTGAGCCCGGCTCCCGCGATGCCGCCCACGCTCCAAAGCCCGTGGAACCCCGACATCAGCGCCCG
The DNA here is from genome assembly GCA_019636565.1 of Phycisphaeraceae bacterium. GTDB lineage: Bacteria > Planctomycetota > Phycisphaerae > Phycisphaerales > UBA1924 > JAFEBO01. Next base: position 6,983 of record JAHBXG010000021.1, on the reverse strand, counting down.
CCCCGCGGCACGCTCGACCAGCACGGCATGGATGTTCATCGCAACGTCGACAACACCAAGCCCCGCGCCGAAAAGAAGCAGCGCCACAGCCAACACATCCACCCGTCCGATCACCGTCGCCAGCGGCAGCATGCACCACGCGAGAATCAGCGACACCACGATCACTCGCCGGCACCCAAGCCTGCCCGTCAACGCGCCCGCCAAGGGCATCGCGGCAATGGAACCAATCCCCAGACAAAGCAGAAGCAAGCCAAGTTGCCCCTCGCTGAGGGCAAACCGGTCCTTTACAAACGGAATCAACGGCGCCCACGCCGCAACGCAGACGCCGGACAGGAAAAACACGATGCGGGTTGCCGCCGGGGGACTCGCGCTGAACTTGACGCCGGTCGAGGCAGTTTCGGTCACGAAAGACTGTACCTGCCCCAGTGATGCGCCCGCCGCCCTCACTCACTTCCCGCGTTGCCGATTCGGACACGATGCGAACTTCGCCCCCTCAGCCCTCGTAGAATGCGCACTCTTTGACAACCCGGGGCCGATCGGTTTCGACCGTGCATGATCCGTTGGTCGTGGCGCGTCCAGGAGCATGCTGGCCTGGTAAAAAGTATGCAAAAAATTGATTGCTAATAGCAATTACGCTCTCGCGGCCTAATTAGGCCTCGCATCCCGGCGTCAACGCCTGCTAGGCGCCGCGATGAAAACAGCAGGCTGGTCCTCACGCGGCGCCCCCGGGCGCGAGGATGAGAAAACTCCGGGTGCTGGACCAAAGCGGATGCTGCTGATGGCAGCCGCGAGGTTGAGATCAAATCATCAGATACACGCGTAGAGGCGACCATCTGACTGTCACGGCACGGGGGTTCAATTCCCCCCGGCTCCATTTTTGATCGTTTTTGTCATCGCTTGCCGGGGAGCGCATCCCATTGACAGGGATGCACTTCCGTTCGGCGCTCACCGTTTGCGGCGAAGCGCTTGGACCCTCCGGGCAAGCCGATTCCGCTGGGGACTGCGCTGCTTTTTGGGCTATGTCCAGCTTCGTCACCTTATCGAAGAGTTCGTCGGGACGCTGTTCGCTTAGTGCCGCCCCCTCGCGAGCACGCGCTCCCGCGTGGCCCGTTGTAGGCTTCTCCCCTCCGGCGTAGCGCCGTTTCGCTCCTCCAAGAGCCGCCCGATTCGAGACCCGTACACCCCACACACTCAATCCGCTTCGAACTTCACCATTGACAGAAATCCCTGTTTTCAGTACCCTTTTCGGTGTAGCCAGCGGGGGTTGGCTCCGGGAGGGATCCTCGTGCAGCACGCAGCAATTTCGCGACATGTGTGGCAGTTCGGACTGGCAACGGCCGCCCTGCTCACATCCAGCGGGGCCTTTGCTGATTACGGCCTGAAGTTTGAAGTGTGGGACGGTACCGAATGGGTTCAGAGCGTCACCGTGCCCGCCGAAGCCAACATGGTGGTGAAGTTCCGGTTCGGCGCGTATTTCGATCCGAATTCGCCCCCATCGATCACAACGGCCGATGGCATCGGCACCGCGATGGCACTGAACCGATTCACGGGTTCGAACCAGTCCACCGGCTTCGCATCGGGCGACGTGTTCCAGAACGTTGTGAGGACTATTTCAAGCGGCTCGGCAGCGATCATCCAAATCTTAGGATCGACCATTGGCACGACGGCCGTCACGAGCTTTGGTTCTCAACTTTTTCTGAGCGACGTTCCGCTTGAGCCATACAAGGAAATCTACATCGGGGAAGTAAAACTCGGGGCCGACCCCACCAATCGCACGATCACTATCAGAAACAAGACATTCGGTTCCGGCAACACTCCAGGCCTCACGTTCTACAACAGCGCGTCACCCATCAACAAGCAAGCCGCGGCACCGGCAATTGGCGACGTGCGCACCGACATGAACGCCACGATCGTGGTGGAGGGCGGCCCTTGCCCGATGATTCAGATACTTTCCGTGACCGGCGGCGGAAGCGCTCAACCCTCGATTCCTGCCAACCTCGTTGCTTCCAGTTCCAACGGCACGATATTTCAATGGTTGAAAAACGGGATTCCAATGACCAACGGTGGACGCATCTCCGGCGTCACCACAGCGAGCCTTTGGATCAGTCCGCCGACCGCGGCAGACGCGGGCAGCTACCGGGTACAAGTATCCAACCTCTGCGGCAATTCAAAGATCAGCGGCCCTGTATTCCTTGTGGTCGAATGCGCAGCCGATCTTGACCGAGACGGTTTCGTCAACGACTCAGACTTCACCCTGTTTGTCATGGCCTACAACGACTTCCTCTGCCCCGCCAGTCCGCTGGCCTGCGCCGCCGATCTAAACGCCGACAATTTCGTCGATGATGCGGACTTCACTCTCTTTGTCGCACAGTATGACGCTCTGATATGTCCATGATTGAGAGTGCTCGTCAATTGCCTACAGGTTTCGATCCGCTTCGTAGGCCGTTCCAGCCAGTCAGCTCCAACACGGTGATTGCGACATCGCGACCGGCACGCACGGTCCGCGCCGGTTTCCGAATCTGCACCTGCTCATCCCGTTTGCCTCTTAAGGCACGCCGCTGAAATCGATCCGAAATCGTGTCGCGAGGACCCGCCTTGTCGAACGTCGGTGGTTCGCCGCGGGATGATCGGTTGGGTGGATGCTGCGCCATCCGACTGTTTAGAAGCGCTCGCCCGCGCGACCACCACGAGTAAACCGCGACGAGCCCATCAGCAAGACCGCCCTTTCTTTGCGGAATTGCTAGCCGCCGCCGCGCCCCCGTCGCACTGCACCGTGGCCGATCGTGGCCCCAACGGAGAATCCCACTATGACGGCCAACGCAAAGTCTCTCGCAATCGCATCGCTCATCCTGCTTTCCGGGCTGTCGTTCGCCGGACCGCTCACCCCGCCCGCAGGCCCGATATCTTCAACAAGCAAGCCGCTCTCCGAAGTCGAGCCCCGCACCGCGCTGAGCCAGGCAAGCACGCCCGGCGACGTCGCCAACCAGTTCAAGATCACCCAGCCCGGCTCCTACTACCTCGCCGGCGATATGACCGCATCGCCCGGCGGCAACGCCTGCATCCTCATCACCGCAAACGACGTCACGCTCGACCTCAACGGCTTCACCGTCCGCGCTCCCTCAGCAGAAGGAATCCGCATCGGGGGTGACCGGGTCACCATTCGCAATGGCTCGGTCGCGCTCCCCGCGGGCTCGGCGGATGCGATCTACCTTCTCACCGGCGCGGACGATATCGAATTGCTCAGCATGAAGATCAGCGCTCCATCGAATTGCGTGCGGGCGCAGGCCGGGGTTGGCCCCATCACCATCCGCCAGTCGTCGCTCATCGGCGGCCAGTTCGGCGTCTCCATCAGCGGGTCGGATACCGCCGTCACGGTTGTCTCTGTCGAGTGCCGCGGCCAATCAAACTCCGCGCTTGGTCTCGGCAATGCCGCGGTCGTAGATGGTTGCAACATACGAAACGTTGGCAACAATGGCGGCATCCTCGGATACGCCGTCTACGTGGGCGTGGGCAGCACAGTCCGAAACACTTCGATCCTCGATGGCGTCTCCGCCGGATCCGTGGGCCCCGATCGTGCCATCTGGACGGCCTCGGGTGTCACGATCGAAGACTGCACCATCTTCTCCCGCGGGACCTCCGGCATCCGCGTCAACGACTTCGCCGTGATCCGCCGAAACCGCGTCACGATGCAGAACTCCGGCGCCACCGGAATCTATTGCTTCACCGGCGACTGCCTCATCTCCGACAATTCCGTGAGCGCCCCGTCGGGCACCGCAGTATTCCTGAACGCCGGAACCGGCTCAACCGTCATCCGCAATCACCTGATCAACGCGACCACCGCGATCAGCGGCACAAACCTCCCCAGCAACATCATCGGCCCAACCGCCAGCAACGGCAACCCCACCGCCAACACCAACCCGCACGCCAATTTCGTGAACTGAGAACGCGCTCCCTTCCGAACCCGCTCCTCGCGTTCTTATTCGTTCAATCCCTTCACGCATGGTCCGTCAGCACCTCGTAACGCAAACGAGCAGAAAAGATTCGTTATGAAAAAGCCCATCTCATCAATCAATGCTTTCGTTCTCGCCCTCGTCGCCGGTTCCGTTCTCGCAGGTTCGGCTCTCGCCGGCCCGCTCTCGCCCCCGCCCGGCCCGATCGCTTCCACCGCCAAACCGCTGGCCGAAATTGAGCCGCGCATCGCGATCAACGCCGCGAACACCCCCGGCGACTCCGACAGCCTTTTCAGGATCACCCAGCCCGGCTCATATTACCTGACGGCAAACATCACGGGCGCCTCAGGAAAGGCGGCAATCGAGATCGCCGCGAGCAACGTCACCCTCGATTTGTCCGGCTTCGCCTTGACCGGTGTGCCAGGTGCGCTCTCCGGCATCAGCTGCGACGGTGTGCGCCGCGGGGTTGTGATTCGAAACGGCGCTATTTCTTCGTGGCCGGACCGAGGAATTGACTTTGATGGTGCGTCCAATGTCACCGGCGCAAGGATCGAGCGCCTGACAGTCTCCGCCTGTGCAATCACCGGCCTTGAGATCGGTCCGGCCTCGGTGGTGGATTCCTGCATGCTCCTGGACTGCGAAAGCGCGATCTATGTTGGAAAGGGCTCCGTGGTCCGGGGTTGCACCGTTTCCGGCGCAAGCACGCAGGGGATCGGAATGGACAACGAATCCATCGTCGAAGATTGCACGGTCCGAGCCTTGTCCAGCGCTGTTTGCATCGCCTTCCTTGGCGACGGATCGACTGTCCGAAACTGCTCAACATCCGGCGGTCTGACCGGCGTCAGTTGTGACGCCGACGGCATTCTCGAGAATTGCCGTATCACCGGTGCGTCCCAAGCCGCAATCGCCGGCGCTTCTCGCTGCCGGATTGTCGGGAACACCATCAGCGACTGCAAGGGCCAGGGGATCTGGATCCGCGGATCCTACTGCCTCATTGCCGGAAACACCATCCGCGCCGTCCGCGGCACGGGCGGGAATGCCGCGGGTCTGTTCTCAAATTCCGGCGAAGAACGCAATTCAATTCGTAACAACAGCGTCGCCGACTGCGATATCGGGATCCGCCTGCAGTCCGGCGGCAACGCCGTATTCGCAAATGAATTGACCAGCAACACAAAGCATTTCGATGTTGCCGTGAACAATCGGGTCGGGCCGCTCGCAACCGGACCACTCTCGCCCGCGATCAACACGAACACGGGCGGCAACGGCATGGGAACCACCGATCCCAATGCGAACATTCTGTATTAATCCGTGGCAATGGTGTTCCGTCGCCCCATTCCCGCGCGAACGAGAGCAACTGATTCTCTTGCAAATCCACCGTCTTACCTTTATGCTGGTCGGAGCCGAATATGAATCGTTCAACTCAACAGATCATCAGGACAGCGGCCGTTTGCGGTTCTTTCGCTACCGCGGCGTCGGCCCAATCTCTCTCCGTCGTCCCGCCCAACAAATACTGCTGGGGTGAAAACGTCGGCTACTTCAATTGGGCCGATGCCGGCAGCCCCGCGGGTGCGCAAGCCGCCCGCTTCTACACCCGCCCCTCCGGCGGCTTCTTCAAGGGCATGGTCTGGGGAGAAAACGTCGGCTGGATCAACCTCGGAAACAGCAACGGTCCCTACGCCAACGCCAACAACACAAACTTCGGCGTCAACGCCAACAACACCGGCAATCTCACCGGCTACGCCTGGGGAGAAAACGTCGGCTGGATCAATTTCAGTGGCGGCTCGCTCGCCACGCCGGCGCAGCCCGCCCGCATCGACTTCGTCGCCGGCCGCCTTCGCGGCTACGCCTGGGGAGAGAACATCGGCTGGATCAACCTTGACAACGCAAGCGTCTTTGTCGCGCTCGGAAACGGCTGCCCCTGCGATCTGAACCACGATGGCATCGTCGAGGATCAGGATTTCCAGATCTTCCTCGCCGCGTACAACACCCTCGATTGCGCCGATTCCTCCATGCCCGCCGGCTGCCCCGCCGACTTCAACGGCGACAACGTCGTCGAAGATCTGGACTTCCAGATCTTCCTCGCGGCATACAACGAACTGCTCTGTCCGTAGCACGCGCCGGCGTATCGATCACTCCGCGCCATCCAATCAGTGCTCCGAGTAGCCAAGCACCACCAAAACGCACGCCCCGCCCGCAATCACATTCATCCCCAACTCTTCCGCACGCCTCACGGCTCTCGCGCTCTCCGCGCCCGGCTGCATCCACACGTGCCGGATCCCCGATTCGCCCGCTTCCTCGATCACGCGCTCCGTCACCCGGGGCGGTGTGATGATCGAGATGCCGTGCACCGCTTCCGGCAGCGAACGCAAGTTCGAATACGCCTTCCGCCCTTCCACTTCTGTCGCGCTCGGGTTCACCGGATACACCGCCCGACCGTTCTGCACATAGCAGCGCAGCACCTTGTTGCCATACTTCGCCCGATCCTGCGACGCACCCACCACCGCAAAAGGCGACCCCGCCAGAAACGCCTCGATTCGACTCTGAAGATCAGCGGTTGTCATGTCCCTCGCTTTCGGCACTCGGTGCACCGCAAGCGTACGAACCCTCGCTACCGCAATCGCGCCAAGTCCGAACCTAACGGGGCTTGTACCGGTAGTAAACCTCCAGACTCAGCGTGCACACCGCCGTCTGATACAGCCGCCCGCCCAACCTTGACCATTCATCCTGCGGATCCCAACTTCCCGCGGCACTCCCGTCCCGCCGCTGATTCTCAACCAGGATCGGCGACAGCGCCCGATTCCACTTTTCCCACGCTTCACCCTGCTGCTCAAACAGCGCCAGCGTCGCGTAGTACCAGTGGTATGTCGGGGCCGCGCCGTCCCACTTCGGCGGCTCGCGGAGTATGAATGCCGCGGATTCCTTCATCCTCGCCTCATCGCGCGAGTGCCCCAGGATCTGCTGCACGAACATCGCCTCCGCCGTCATCGCGGCGCTCGCCGGACCGCCCCGCACATACGAATACCGCCCCGGCGC
>JAHBXG010000020.1 GCA_019636565.1 Phycisphaeraceae bacterium | reverse complement strand
GGTTCAAATCCCTTCGCCCGCTTTTCGGTTGCCCGACTGCCGGAGGACTAGCGGCGGAAAAACTGATCCAAAAAACAACGAAGGCCGCCGGAAGATCCGGCGGCCTCGGAGATGGGTGACTCAGTCGTTGATTTCGAGCATGTCTTCAGAGGCAGTCAGTCCGCCATCGGTGGAGATTACCCTTCAGTACGTGTTGTACTTCACGCCTCGGGCGTCGAGTTCGGTGTCGGGGCAGTTGGGCGTTACGTTGCCGGTGGTGGCGTCGTAGACCCAGCCAAAGGCGCCGCCGAGCGTTGCGGTGAAGGTGTTCTTGCCCTTGTTGGCTCCGACCGAAAGCGGCGGAACGACGCGGATGTACGGCCCATAGATGACGCCGGTGCCGGAGTTCTTGGTTGCGCTGAACGTCGTCCCCGCGACATCTGAATACTGCGTGAGGGCGTTGGTCACATCGGTCACGGACGGGTAGGCGCCGCCGTGCTCGGTCTGAAAGAGGTCGAGCGCGTTGCGAAGAACGGCCAGATCGGCCATGACCGCGTTGTCGGCTGCAGCGGTCGCGCTGCGGCTCATGCGCGGGACGGCGATCGCCGCGAGGATCCCGAGGATCACAACGACGATGACGAGTTCGAGAAGGCTGAAAGCACGGCGGGAACGCAGGGCAACGAATGACATCGTCTGTACTCCGTGGTAGTCGGTGACCCGGCTCTTCCGGGGCGGTGATGTCCGGAATATCGTGTGATTCTGCCGGACAATTCAGGCGTAGCACGGATTGAAAAACGGGACCGGCTCGCCGATGTCGGTTTGTAGCGTCTGGGAGAGCGGGGAAGAGATGGGCGGCACGGTTAACGTGCCTGAGGCAACTTCAATTCGACCGTTCCTCCCGGACCGGAGAAAACCGCGCCCTCGCGTGTAACTTCCGTGAGGACGTACCCTCCGATTTCCTCACCGATCGATACAGCCCTTCCGTTGATAAGGGCGTTGGCGCCGCGCCCGTTCGATGCGAGCGCGCTGAGATGATGGGACGACGCGAATTGGCCGCGAAGATCGGCGGCTTGGTCCCGGACCGGCTGGACTTCGGCCTCAACAGGAGCGGGTAGACGCTGGAGCGTTGCCTCCAGCAAGTCCACGGTGCGTGGAACATCGCCAACCAACTTCAAACGAGAGGCGAGGGTCGGTGTGGCGATCGCGATCGGGCCTGAGCGTTCTGGCGGCTGGCCGCTCGGGAATTCGGCTGCCTGCACTGGCCGAGCGCCGGAGATCCCGAGAAAGGCGCGATCGGCCGCCAAGCCGGCACCGGCAACGAGCAGAACGGCCGCGTAAATCTTTCTCTCCCGTGACATCGCCATACACCCACATTGCGAAACGCGCGTGGGAGATGCCAGCGAATTGCTATTTTTTGGGGGCCGCCTTTTCCGCCGGCGCGGATGGTGCGGCGTACCACACCAGATCGAAACTGAACGACGACGAGTCCGTGGTCCCAAAGCGTTCTCGGGCGATCTGGAACCCGGCGATCTCGACGTCCGGAAACTCGACCCGTAAGTCCGCCATCCAGTCGCGGCTGGCCAGGAATGCTCCGCGGCCTTCGATTCGGATGGGAACAAGCGTCGCCTTGGGCGCTCTTTGCGGCGCTTCGGGGGCCACACGGTCAAGCGCAAGTTTTCGCAGGGAAGCGGATTCGGTGAGGCGTGAAAGGCGAGAGTTCAGACGACCGACCGGCTCGACCTCGACCCGAGTCGCTTTCAATTCGCCCTCGAGACGAGCCAGATTGAGCTCGAACTCGGCCTGCTTGCTGCGGAGTTGGCGCGTTGCCGCGCGGTTGGACTCCAGTTGGTCGTGAAGGCCTCGCTGCGCGGCCCGGGCGCTCAAGACGGGCAGCACGCCGCCCGCCGCAACAATTGCCGTAAGCGCGACAAGTACTCCGATCGCGGCGAGGTCGACGGAGAGATTTGCTCGGAGTTGCGCGAGATTGTTGTTCATCGTGCGGCTCCTGATGATTCGTCAATCTGCGCTTCGATCTCAAATCCGACGAGGCCGCCGGGCTCTGATGCGCTTTTGGTCGCGTCCGAGAGAGCAACGCGATCGAACAAGCCCGCGCCTTCCAGACGCAGGGCAAACTGAGCGATTGCCTGATGATCCTTTCCGAGACCGGTGACGCGGACCCACACTCCCTTTGTGGTCTTGCCGGCGGCCGGCTTGCCTTCGGCCTTTTTCGGGCCGAGCGCGATGCGCTCGACTTCAATGTCCGCTCCACGCAGATTTGCGATGAGGCTCAGGAGCACGCTCCAGTCGGGGTGCCCCGCGATCGAGCGGGCGGTCGAGAGTGCGGACTGCACTCTTGCTGACTTTTCGCGCAGGCCCGAGATTGCCGATTCGACACCGGCCTTCTCGGCAGCACTGGCGGCGACGCGGCGCTCGAGACCTGATCTCCCGCTGGCGATGTAGGAGCGCGACCCGATCCAAAGGCACGCAAGGCACGCGGCATAAATCGCGATCGCGACGGCCCATCGAGCCGTGCGATCCTGGCGAATGAGCAGGCGTCGCCTGGATTTGGGTAGGAGATTGGCCGTTACCACGCGTCACCTTTCTGATGATTCAGGCAAAGGCCCGCCACAGCCAGCAGAGCCCTGCGAGAGGCGAGATCGATCGTCTCCACTCCGTCGAACGGCAGGTCTCCGATCGAGCAAACCCGCGATTCAAACGAAAGCCGCGAGGCCAATTCGCGAGCAAGGTCCGGTGCTTCGTCTCCATCGCAAACGACCAGGATTCGAGCGGCCTTGCGACCAGAGAACCGGCGTGCAAGGTAGGAGAGGGCGGTGAGCGCATCGGACGAGATCGCCTCGGCGTAGTGACGGATGTGCTCCTGCACTTCGCGTGCGGCGTCGGGGTCGGTGAGCAGTTCGCGCTCGGCGCGAAGGGCGTCTTTGAGAGCGATCGCGGCGAGCTCTGTGTCTACACCGATTGTTCCGGCGACGACGCGATGCAGCGTTTCGAGCCCGGCGTTCTCGATCACCCGGTCGAGCACGATCAGTCCGGAGCAAACGGCGTAAAAACGCGACTGCGTCCACCCCACGGAGATCACTATCTCCAACGAATCAGGAGCATCGGCCTCGTTGACACAAGCTCGGATCAGCGCTGTCGCTCGGGGGACGATCGCCTTCAGCCTCAGATCGTGCTGATCGAATGACTCGATTAGGGGCTGCGCCGTTGCGTGAGGACAGGCAACCACCATCGACGCGACGGCACCGCCGTGACGAGCGGTCATCGGCAGTTCCCAGTGAGCCAGTTCGAGCGCATCGGGCGGCTGCTTGAACATCCGACCGATTTCGGCGGCCGCGATCGAGGCGATCGGAGCACCGGACTTGAGCGGAGGAAGATCGATCACTGCGGAAAGCACGCTGTCGTCCGGGAGGCAGAATGCGACATCCCGACCCGCGAAACCCCGTCGATCGAATACCGCGGCGATCCGGGCGGCTTCCTGCGAGAGATCCGATTTGGTATCGAGGCGAGGAAAGACCGACCACGCGTGCACGCGAAACTGCGAGCCGAAGCGGCGCAACTGCAGCATGCGGACGAATCTTCCGTTGATCTCGATGCAAACCGGCGTGTCTCGGAATCGCGTCATTGCGCGGGCCCCCCACCGGCGTTGGCGGCAAGGTCGAACATGGGAAGGAACATGCTGATGGCAACGCCGCCGACGAGGACTCCCATGATGGTGAGAACGATGGGCTCGATCAGAGCAGACAGGATCTTGAGGAATTGGTCGTTGTCCTCATCGAGGAAATCGGCAACCTGGATGAGCACAGGGCCGATCTGCCCCGAGCGCTCGCCGCTGGCGATGGCTTCCTTGACCGACGGGCTGATCAGATTCGGGTCGCCGATCGATTCGGCCAGAGGCTGCCCTTTTTCGACGGCGGCTTCGCAGCGGAGCAGCAGGTTGATGTATGCGGCGCTGGTGAGCGATTCACGGGTCAGGCGGAGCGCATCGAGCAGGTTGACGCGGCTCTCGAGCAAGGTTCCGAGCAATCGTGTGAGCCCGGCCTGCGCGAAGCTGCGTCGAACTGGACCGAAGCGGGGGGTCTTCAGAAGAAAAGCGTCGAATATCGCCCAACCCGAATCGGATTTCAGCCAGAGCACGATCGCGGTGATCAGCACGATCGCGCCGGGCGCGATCGCGAACCAATATCCCCGCAGAATCTCGGAGAGAGCGATGAGAAACTGTGTAGTTGGCGGCAGCGGCGTCTGGAGTGAGTCAAAGAGTTCGGAGAACTGGGGCAGCACCGAAACCAGCAGCACGATCACCACGCCGAAGGAGACCGTGATCAGAATGCCGGGGTAGGTGAGTGCACCCACGACTGAGCGCCGAACGTTCATTCGTTGGCGTGCGAGCGCCGCGAGCGACTTGAGCATCTGATCGAGAAGCCCGGCGGATTCTCCGGCGGCGATCATGCTGCGGCAGATCGGGTCGAAGGCACGGGGATGTGCCGCGAGCGCCGACGAGAACGTTTCTCCCTGCTCGACGCGAAGTCGGACGTCGGAGAGGACTGTGCGGAGGCCGCCATCTGGAGACTGCTTTTCGATCGCTTCGAGCGCCTGGACCAGAGGAGTCTTGGTTGCGACCAAGATGGAAAGTTGGCGAAAGAACTGACTGAGCTCTCGGAGTGTGACTTTGCCGGAAGACGCACGGGTGAAACGCTTGGCATTGGGAGCGCCGGCTGCCCGCCCGGAATCTTCCTGAACCTGTACGGCAAAGATGCCGCGGCGGCGGAGTGACTCGATCGCTTCTGCGTGCGCGGAGGCTTCGATGGCACCGCTGACGGCTTTTCCGGCGATGTCAAAGCCTTCGTAGGTGAAGCTCATGCGGCGGCCCTCGTCGCGGGTGCGTGAGAACTGGGCTGCTCATCGATGTGGGTGACGCGCAGGACTTCTTCGAGGTTTGTCTTGCCTTCCTTGGCGAGCAGGACACCCTCCTCGCGCAGCGAAAGCACTTTCTCCAGGCGGAGTTGCTCGCGAAGTTCGTGCGTGGGCGCGTCTCCGTAGATCAAACGCTTCAGCCCGGGCGAGACTTCCATGACTTCGTAGATGCCCAGTCGGCCCTTGTATCCGGTGTCGTGGCACTGGGGGCACCCTTCGCCCTTGCGGAACGGGCGGCCGATGTGGTCGCTAAGTCCGGCATCTGCCAGCACGTGTTCGGCGGGGTAGTACTTGGTTGAGCACTGTTCGCAGATGGTGCGCGCGAGGCGCTGCGCCACGACGCCGTTCAGCGCGCTCGAGATCAGGTAGTTCTCGATGGACATATCGGTCAGTCGGGCGACGGTGCCGGGAGCATCGTTGGTGTGGAGTGTCGCGAGCACGAGGTGCCCGGTCAGGGCGGCCTGCACAGCAACACGAGCGGTTTCCTGATCGCGGATTTCGCCCACCATGATGATGTCGGGGTCTTGCCGGAGAATGCTGCGAAGTGCGCGGGCGAATGTGAACCCGATCGAATCCTGGACCTGGATCTGGTTGATGAGGTCAAGCTGGTATTCCACGGGGTCTTCGACGGTGACGATGTTGACGTCGGGGCTGCGGAGCAGGTCGAGAGCTGAATAGAGCGTGGTTGTCTTGCCGCTGCCGGTGGGGCCTGTGACGAGCACCAGCCCGTGTGGACGCTCGAGGATTCGTGTGAACGCCTGGAGAGTCTCTGCGCGGAAGCCCAGATCGGAGAGCCGGACGCGCAGGTTGGACTTGTCCAGAATGCGAACCACGATCTTCTCGCCAAGCAATGTGGGCATGGAGGACACTCGCAGATCGATTTCGCGGCCCTCGGCGACGATTCGAACGCGGCCTTCCTGGGGGAGCCGCTTCTCGGCGATGTCCATCTTTCCGATGACCTTGATGCGGGAGACAATGGAGGCGTGCATCCCGGCGGGCGGCTTCATGAGGTCGCGCAGGACTCCATCCACTCGGTAGCGGATTCGGGTACCTTTCTTGTCCGGCTCGATGTGGATGTCGCTCGCCTTGTCGCGCACCGCGGTCAAAAGCGCAACGTTTACGAGGTTGATGATGGGACTGCCGGCGACCAGCTTGTCGAGGTCTGTGGCCGGACCTTCGTCCACGGATTCACGCTCAACGACTTCGAGATTTGATTCCGAGAGTGACGTCAGGAACGCATCGACATTGACGTCGCCGTGGGCATATTTCTTGACGAACTCAAGAATATTGGCTTCGACAGCCAACACGGGCCGGATGCGGCAACCCGTCAAAGTTCGGAGTCGGTCGATCGTCGGCAGAGATTGAGGTTCCGCCATCGCGACCGTCAACGAATCGCGGACTTTGAACAGTGGGATCGACTTGAGTCTTTCCGACTCTTCCGCCCCGAGCAGTGAGAACACTTGCGGATCGATGAGCCCATGACGCAACTGGCAATAGCGGATGCCGAGGCATTTGGCCAGCGTCTGCGCGAGAACCGTGCTGGTAATCACGCCCTGCTCAATCAGCAGTTCGCCGAGCATGCGATTGGTGCGGGCCTGATCGGCGAGCGCGCGGGCCAACTGCGGCTCGGTGATGAGACCATCCTTGAGGAGTTGATCTCCGATGCGGAGTTTGGCGGCCTCAGCGCTCAAAGGAAGCTCCTCACGGCGGTGGTGATGTCCTCGAATTGCTCGAAGGAGGAAGCGAGATCGGTAAGTTCAAGAATCTCGCGAACGGTCTCGCACACGCCGCAGAGTTTGAGGAGCTGCCCACTGTCGCTCAGTGTCTCGCTCAGCGACAGGAGGCTCTCAAGCCCCTGGCTGTCGAGGTACGGGGTTGCAGTGAGATCCACCACGCAGCGTCCCATCGTCGCAGAGAGCATGCCCGAGGCGACTTTCTGAAACTCGGCGGCGTCGGCCTGGCACAGCGGCCCCTGAGGCGAAATCGCCTTCACTGCGCCGTGCTGTTGTTCGCGGATTTCCACTTGAACCTCCGATTACGCCGCCATTGAGAGCGGCGCCTTGAGCGGCATGCGGATCGAGAACGTCGAGCCACGGTCGGGAACACTCTGCACCGTTACGTCGCCCCCGTGCAGCCGCATGACTTCGCGCGCCAAAGCAAGGCCGAGACCCGTGCCAACGATCTTCTCCACGCGCGGGTCCTTGGCCCGGTAGAAACGATCGAAAATTCGATCCGCATCGTCCGCAGCGATGCCGATACCAGAGTCCGCAACGTCCACAACCAACGCGTCATCTGCACGGACTCCAACCTTGACGGTTCCACCCTCGGGGGTGTACTTGATGGCGTTACCGATGACATTCGTGAGTGCGAGGACCAGCTTGTCGCGATCGCCAACGATGGTCGGCAATTTGGGCGGGAGATCGAAGCGCAGTGTGATGTTCTTGGAGCGCGCGGGCGCCGCAAACTCCGCCTCAAGATCGCTGAAGAGCGCCGGAAGCCGGATGTCGTGGATGGCGAGTTTGAGAGTCCCGGCTTCGATCTCCGATACCGATAGCATGTCGCCAACGATGCGCTCGAGACGGCGAACCTCCTGGTTGATGATGTTGAGGTGTTGCGATCGCGTGCTCACGTCGGCGTCCGGCTTTTCGACAAGGGCCTCCACGTACAACCGAACGTTGGTCAGCGGTGTGCGAAGCTCGTGCGTCGCCTGTTCGACAAACGCATTGCGCGACCGATCGGCGACCCGCTGCTGCGTCACATCCTCGATAAGGAGCATCGCGCCGCCGCCACCCGAAACAGGTTTGCCGCTGATCCGGAGAACCGCGCTGCCGTCTCCTTCACCGATTCGAGTTTCGACAACGATCTTGCCGCGGCCCTTCGCCGCCGCGAGAGCTGCGAGCTTTTCCTTTGCCTGGAGTTCACTGATTCGATCCAGCAGCGGCGTCCCGATCAGGCCGTCGCGCGTGCCCGACAGAAAGACCGCCGCCGCCCCGTTGCAGTAGCGGATGCGCATTTCCTCATCAACGGCAACCACGCCGTGCCAGAGCGAATCGACCATCTTGCCAACTACCTCGTCGCGCTCCCCGGGTTCGGTACGGCGCGTAAGAACGGAGTCAAACCGCGCGCGGGCGCGATGAGTTGCCAGTTCGCGCAGCATTCCGTTCCACGCCTCCGCAATCCCGCCGAACGAATCCGCGAGTTCGAGCGCGGCGAGTTCCTTCTCGCCTGCTTGCACCGAGCTCAACGCCGACTGAACAAGCGTGACCGGCGTGGCGCGCTTTTGCGCCCGCACCGAAACGACGCCCAGCAACACGATCGCTCCAAGACAAGTGCCACCGAACCCGTATTCCAGCCATTCGGAGCGCGCGGTAGCCGCAGCGACTTCGATTGCCAGCAGCACCCTTCCTTTTCCCGGGATGTCTATGGCGAATGAGTGGTGAGAGTCGGGTTCCGCCGTGAGCGGAGGAAACTCGTCGGGAATGCCCTTCGCCGTCACGGCCGAGGCATCCAGATCGGCCACCACCGCGCCATCCCCCAGCGAGACGCGGCAACCGCTCAGAGCGCCGGCATGGGCCGCTTTGGCAATTGCCAGTCGCGCCCCGGCCAAATCCTTCTCCGCAAATGCCCTTTCGAGATCTGGCCTGAGCATTTCTGCGACAACGATCGCTTTGCGGTCGGCCGCTCGAGTCGCCTCTTCCCGGCGAACTTCGCCCACGACGATCCACAGCGCGGCCATGGCGCAAGCGACGATGAGTGTGTTCATCACGAGCACGCCGCTGATCATCGAGGTTTGACGCGGGAAAAACTGGCGGAGCATTCGGCGCACGTGGCAACTCTCCCGTGACTGGGCGGACTGAGAATCCCATCCCTGGGTGGATATCGGCCGATGCGTTGTCGGGCTGAACCGGACCTTGTCAGGCCGCGGCACGAACTTGGGAAGGTTCGGCGGCGGCCGCCTGGCGCTCCATGAGCCTGTCGTAAGCGCTCAGATCGATGCGGTTGAACGCCTCGACCACACTCGGATCGAACTGACTGCCAGCACATCGCGCAATTTCGGCCAGCACTTTCTCGCGCGGCATCGCCGGTCGGTAGGACCGGCTGGAACTCATAGCGTCAAAGGTGTCTGCGATTCCGATAATGCGAGCCTGGAGCGGAATCTGCTCACCTGCAAGCCGATGCGGATACCCCTTCCCGTCGAACCGTTCGTGGTGATGGAGCACGCCCGGCAGGGTGTGCTCCAGAAGCAGCACACCCTTCAAGATCCGATGCCCGATTTCGGGATGCATCTTGATGAGCGCGAATTCCTCGTCATCGAGTTTGCCCGGTTTGCACAACACCCGCTCGGGAACCCCGATCTTGCCGACGTCGTGCACGATACCCGCCGTGCGGATTCGCTCGGCTTCGGTCTCATCGATTCCGTATGCGAGTGCAACCTGCTTCGAGAGCGCGGCAACGCGCTCGGAGTGACCTCGCGTATATGGGTCTTTCGCGTCGATCGCGGCGGTCAGCGCCTCGATTGTTCCGATGCTCATTGCGCGCTGTTCGAAGAAGCGGGCCGCGTTCTCGTGAAAGGTTCCGATGAACTCGGCGACGGCATCGAGAAACTGCATCTCGGGGCTGGCAATTTCGCCGTTTTCGGTTTGCTTTCCGCCCGCCACGAGCAGGCCGACCACGTGCTCATCGAAGGTAATCGGATCGCAAACAACCTCGGAGCCGGAGAGCGTGGCGAGCTCGTGCTGTCCGGCCACGAGCACCTTTGTCCACTCGTTGCCGCGCAGCGAATCGCACGCTCTGCGTAGCGCCTTTTCGAATTCCGCTTCATTACCGGTACTTCCGGTAATGACGGCCTGGCCGCGCAGGGCCGGCACGACGTGGGCGTCGGTACGGAACACGGCCGCGACCCAGCCGAACGGCAGCACCTGCTGGACATTGGTGCACACCAACCGGATCTGCTGCACCGGCTCGGGCGCACAGGCCAGCAGCCGGAGGATGCGGAACAGCGAGTACGTTTCCTCGTACGACTGCATGAGGCGCTGGCTGAAGTGCTCGAGGAGCTGCTCGGTGCCCTCGACTCTGTCTTCTTTGGGTGGTCTCACGCGGCCTCCCTTGCTGCACCGCAAACCTCGACGATCATTGCCTGCAATTCGCGAGCGCTAAAAGGCTTGGGCATCACGTGCTGGATTCCGGTTTCCTGCAATTCGCGTGGCGACAATCTGTGCCCGCGCGCCGTCAGCATGATGACGGGCACCAATTCGGTGCGCGGATCGGCGCGGAGTTCGCGTGCGAGCTGCAGGCCGTCCTTCCGCGGCATTTGAAAGTCGCTGATCACCGCGGTCGGAGGGATCGGCATCGACCGAACGATGCTCATTGCTTCCTCGCCGTTGCCGGCGGTGACGACTCCATACCCCAGTTCGCGGAAGCGGCTGGCGAGCATGAACGTGATGCAGGCTTCGTCGTCCACGATAAGTAGTGTCTTGGTGCTCATAATCCGCGGCGGACCGCTTCGGCACATCGGCAGTTTTCCCCTCCACCTTCAAGCGGGCACGGCCGTTCGGCCCGAACAGGAATCGGCTCATGGCGCCATTCAGCCGAATCGATATGGACGCCTCAATCCGACTCCCGATACGACCGAAAACAACAGAAGCCATGGCCCCGTCACCGCCAATGTCCGCGATGCGGTTGCCCCGCCGCGCTCTGTCCGCGTTTACGCTCTTTGAGCTGATCGTGGTGCTGTCGATTCTCACGGTTTTGGCTTCGGTCGCGGCGCCCAAGTACGCGAGCGCGGTCGCTCGCTACAGATTGGAATCTGCGGCACGCAAGGTTGCGGCGGATATTGAGCAGTCACGGGCGCTGGCGCGCGCCACCGGTTCCAATCGCATCCTCCGATTTGTTCCGGCCAGCAGCACGTACTCCATCGTCGGTCTACGCACCGGTTCGTCGCGCGGTTCGGACTACACGGTGTCGCTCAGCGTTCCGCCGTATTCGATCGCACTTGAGAGCGCGAGTTTCGCCGGTTCGACTGACCTGCAGTTCAGTGGGTACGGCCTTCCGGTTGACGGCGGAACCATCGTGCTCCGCGGAGGATCCGACAAGAAGTCGATCGTGGTTGACGGAGCATCAGGAGCGACAACGATTCAATGACACACGGCGCGCTGAATCCCGTGAATCGACGCGGCTTTTCGCTGGTGGAACTCGTGCTCGCTTGCGCGCTGCTCGTGATTCTGCTCGCGGCGGGACGAGGTGCGATCGGCCTGGCAAAGAACGCTGCTCGCAGCCCGGTTCTCGAGCGCAGCATCTCACTCAGTGCGGCGCTGGACGACCTAACCAACGACGTCGGGTGTGCGCTGCAAATTCAGACGGTCACAGCCAAATCGATTTCCGCCTTTGTTCCCGATCGCAATGGAGACGGTGAGGATGATCTGATCACGTATTCGTGGTCGGGGGCGGCGGGTGCTCCATTGATTCGAAGCATCAATGGAGGTACGCCGGAAACGCTTGTCGCATCGCTGCAGTCGTTCGCGATCGCTTCGTCGCAACAGACCATCTCCGTTCCCGCTCCGGCCGCGAAGAGCACCGAACGGCTGGTCGGCGGAAACTCAACAAGTTCGAGCCTCAAAACGACCACAATTTCCGCGAGCAACTTTCGTGCGGGCTCATTCGTTCCCGCGAACTTGCCCGCTGGCACCACCTCATGGAAGCTCACGCGTGTCCGGGTCATGGTTCGGCAGAACCCGCCGGTGGTCGGCGCATTCTCGGTCCAAGTGCAACCAACCAATGCTCAAGCGCCGAGCGGCCAAGTACTTGAGGAAGTCAGTATCGCTGAATCGGATATTTCTTCGTCCTATGCCTGGAAAGATGTCACGTTCTCGACACTCGACAAACTCAGCCCGATCAATCCGATCGCGATCGTGGTTACACGCCTGAGCCCTTCCATCGAGCCCTGCGACCTTCAGGCGACGGGTTCCGGCGGCGCCACGGTTGCGGGCAATGCCTACTTCAGCTCTTCCAACTCCGGCGCATCGTGGTCCATGGTTTCGGGCGAAGACATGATCTACGCCGTGTACGGAATTCCTAACGTGCCAACCTCCACCACCACCGCGACCGGCCTGAGTTCGCTCCAGATTACCGCCGTTCCGACGTCCGGTGCCGCCATTCACATGAACATCCCAGCGTCCAATATCCCTCAGATGTGATGAACCCGCACCCAGCAAATATCAACACGGAGCGGCGAGGCGTCACCCTGATCGAGTGCGCCGGCGCATCGATCATTCTGGGCTTGATGATCACCGCCGGATTGCGTGCCGCGGCAGGAGCGGGAGCTGCGCAAGCGATCAGCGCGCGATCGCTCAATGGTTCATTGCTGGCAGAGGGTCTCACGAACGAGATTCTGTCGCGTGCTTATGTGGAGCCTGGCGGGGCGACAACGATGGGACTCGATGCAGGTGAGATCGCCAGCAATAAGACGACCTTTGATGACGTCGACGACTTCGACAATTGGACCGAATCCCCACCCAAGTCATCCGATGGTTCCGCAATCGCAAACATGACAATGTGGTCGAGATCGGTACGCGTCTATCGCGCTCAGATCGCTTCGCCGGACTCGAACAGTGTCGTCGAATCGGGGCTGAAGCGAATCGAAGTCACGGTTTCGTACGCGGGTAAGGTTGTCTGCAAACTCACCTCTTTGAGAGCGGCCGACCCGTGAATACCTCTTTCCAACTCGGACAGTTCCGGTGGAACGCGACCCGGCGCGGGACAGCCTATGTCGTTGCGGTGGGCATCGGGCTGATGGTGGCAGCGATAGCGCTTGGCGGCATGTCGGTCGCTCGATCCAGAGCAGCGGCAAACAAGCTCCGCAAGGATGAAGTGCAGGCACGCACGGTGGCGCGTTCCGCGATCGAGCTGGCACGGGCGACAATCAAATCGGATTCGTCCTGGCGCGCCAACCACAGCAACGGAACATGGCTCGCGGGCGGCTCCCTGCAGGATGCTTCTATTGATTTCTCGGTAACCAATTCAGCCGGCGCTCTCAATCGATCGGAACTCGACTCTGTTGTCGTGCTGGCCGATGCAACCGTGGGCCTGTCCCGCCAGCGCCTTTCTGTGCAACTTGACGCAAAGACCGTGCCGCTGAACTGCCTGGCGATTCCGTTGACCGTGGGCGGTGCAATCAACGCGACCTCTTCCACTATTACGCCAGCTGGCGCAACGATTGCAACCAACCTCAGCATCACCTCGGTGCTCGCCACGATTCGGCCGAACGTCGAGGCCGGAGTGTCGATCATCGGGACCGGGTTTTTCGGCACAACTACGACTTCGGCCGCGGCTCGTGTTCTGCCGAATTCAAGCGTTTTTGATTCCTATGTAGCGTCGGGCACGGCCATTTCGATTGGATCGTTGCCGCTGGTGTCGTTCAAGCCCACGATCCAGAAAGTCGTACTCAGTCCCGCCTCGAATCCTTACGGACCGACGAATGCAAATGGCGTCTACGTGATCGACTGCCAAGGCCAATCACTGGTGATCACGAACTGTCGAATCGCCGGCACCCTGGTGCTGCTCAACCCCGGACTCTCAACCGCCGTGAGCGGAAGCGTTCGGTGGTTTCCAGCCGTGAGCAACTATCCGTGCCTGCTTGTCAATGGCAGTATTTCGCTCCAGATGTCGTCATCGAATCTCAGCGAAAGCACCCTGAGCACCAACTTCAATCCGCCCGGTACGCCGTATGGATACCCGGCCGGTTCCACCGACACCGATACCAGCGATTCCTACCCGTCCTCGATTTCTGGTCTGGTTTACGCCTCAGGAAATGTGAGCACGAGCAACGCACCCACCGTTGGCGTCTTGATCGTCAAAGGAACTCTCACTGTCGGCGGCACGCTGACGCTCGCATACGACAACAACCCTTACAACTCGCCTCCGCCGGGGTTCTATACGGTAACTATGACCCCTTCGCAGGGTTCGTGGCGCAGAGTAGTCGACGCTCCTTCGGAATCGGTTGCTCAGTCGACCAAAGGCTCGACCGGGAACTAGTATGATCTGCTAGTTAATCCCGCCACGCGCGGCTCTTTCGCGCCAGCCAAAGCCACCGATCCATGCAACGACTCGAAGGTCTTTCCAAACTCTCCGGCGCCGAACGCTACCTCGACGATGAGCCGCTCGAAGGTACGCTCAAGGGTTGCCTCTGGGGAATGACCGTTCGCTCGCCGGCTTCTCGCGGCAAGATCCGACAAATTTCCTACGGCTCCGATTTCGACTGGTCCCATTTTGTTGTCGTCGAGCCCCGCGATATCCCCGGCCCGAACGAGACCTACCTGATCGAGAATGACCAGCCCGTGCTCGCGCCGGGCTACGTCCGCCACATGCACGAGGCCGTTGCGCTCGTCGCACACGAGGATCGGAATCTCCTCCGGCGCGCCGTCGCTTCCATCCAGGTCGAGATCGACCCCGATCCCCCCGTTCTCGATTTCCGAATTGCTCCTCGCCCCGATCAGATACAGCGTGGCACCGACAACATCATCAAGAGGCTCCAGATCAAGAAGGGCGACGTCCACGCCGCTTTCGCAAACGCCTACAAGATCGTCGAAGGCGAGTACGAAACCGGCGCGCAAGAACACGTGTACATCGAGAACAACGCGATGTCCGCGTGGATGGAAGAGGGACCCAACGGCGATGTCGTTGTGGTCCGAGGATCGATGCAGTGCCCGTACTACGTGCTGAACGCGTTGAAGCACGCACTCCAGCGCGATGAGACTCGCGTCCGCGTGATCCAGGCCCCAACCGGCGGCGGATTCGGCGGCAAAGAAGACTACCCCTCGACCATCGCGCTGCATTGCGCCCTTCTCGCGCTCAAAGCCCGCCGTCCAGTCAAGATCATCTATGACCGCTCCGAGGACATGGCCGCGACACCCAAGCGCCATCCGTCTTTAGTCCGTCACAAAACGGCGGTCGCGAAGGACGGAAGACTGCTCGCCCAGCACATCGAGGTCATTCTCGATGGCGGCGCATATGTCACCCTTTCGCCCGTCGTCCTTTCCCGCGGCATCATCCACGCCGCTGGGCCGTACTTCTGCGAGAACGTCCTCATCGAGAGCAAAGCCGTTCTCACGAACTGCGTTCCTTACGGCGCGTTCCGAGGATTCGGGGCGCCGCAGACCATTTTCGCCTGCGAGCGGCAAATGGACCGAATCGCGCACGCCGTCGGCCTTGAGCCCGTCGAAGTCCGTCGCATCAACCTGCTAAGGGACGGCCAGACCACATCAACGCAGCAGATCGTCTCCGGCGGCACCGACCGCCATGCGCTTCTGGACTCGGCCGTTCGCGCATCCGATTACGACAAACACAAGCGCGAATCCGAAGCCTTCAACAAGACGCACCCCTATCTGCGGCGCGGCATCGGCGTGGCAACCGTCCTGCACGGCGCGGGTTTCACCGGCAACGGCGAGGTGTATCTCAATTCTAAAGTTGATGTCGGCGGACGAAGCGACGGCAAAATCGAAGTGCTTGCCGCGAGCACCGAGATGGGGCAGGGAACCAACACCGCATTTACAGCCATCGCCGCCGAGGCCGCTGGTCTGAATGCGACCGACATCGTGATCGGCGTCCCGGATACCTTCCGCGTTCCCAACTCCGGCCCCACGGTGGCTTCACGCACCGTCATGGTCGTGGGCAAATTGATCGAGCGCGCGATCGACGATCTCGCGGTCCAACTCGGCCAGAACGGCAAGCCTCTCCGCGGCAGCGCACTGAAGGCCGCAATTTCCGACTGGCACAAGAAGAACCCGGGAAAAGAACTCAAGGGTCGCGCGACATACGCGCCCCCGCCAAACGTCAAGTTCGACGACAAAAACTACGTCGGCGACGCCTACGCGACGTACGCCTGGGGCGTTTGCATCGCTCACGTCGAAGTTGACCTTCGCACCGCGGCGATCCGCGTGCTTGATTTCACCGCCATGCAGGACATCGGCAAGGTTATCAATCCGGTCCTTGCGAAGGGACAGGTTCAGGGCGGTGTCGTTCAGGCCATCGGGTGGGCTCTCAGTGAAGAATTCAAGTTCAAAGACGGCGGCATGCTCAACAACACGCTCACCAATTACATCATCCCCACTTCGGATGATGTGCCGCCCATACGCGTGATATTCCACGAGACTCCGTATCCGTTCGGGGGCGGCGGCGCGAAGGGCGTCGGCGAGCTTCCGATGGACGGTCCCGCTCCCGCGATCCTAAGCGCCGTCGCGCATGCAACCGGCGCAGATGCGAAAGCAATCCCGCTGACGCCGGAAAAACTTCTTTCTCTTCTGCCCCAGAACTGTTAATGCAAGAGCATTTCATTCCATCTCCAATCCATGATCGTTCGGCAGCCGTGTCGATCCGTTTCAATCTGAATGGACGCGACGTCGATATCCCCATCGACCCCACTGAACGCCTGCTCGACACCCTCCGCTACCGGCTCAAGCTCCCTGGCTCCAAAGAAGGATGCGGCGAAGGCGAGTGCGGCGCGTGCACGGTGATCATCGATGACCTGCCCGCAAACGCCTGCCTTATTCCTACTTTTCAGGTGCGCGGCTGCAAAGTCCGCACAATCGAGTCCATCCCGGCTTCTTCGCTTCAGCCCATGCTCGAAGCCGGCGCGACACAGTGCGGCGCGTGCACTCCCGGGGTGGTCGTCACCGCAAACTGGATCAAGGAACATTCGGACGTTCTGGCTTCGAACACCATGCGTGCGTTGATGGCGGGCAACCTCTGTCGCTGCACCGGCTACGACGGCATCATCGACGGCCTCGAGAAGTGGATCGGCAAGCCGCCGGGGGGACGCTCATGAACGTCTTCATGCCGAACACCCTTGCCGAGGCATGCGATCTCTGCGCCAAGCAGCCGGATCTCATTCCACTTGCGGGGGCGACCGATCTGCTCGTCCACTGGCCACTGCGCCAATCGGAGCACGACAAATCGTACCTTGATCTTTCCAAACTCCGAGAACTCCGCAAGATCACCTGGGCTGCGGATTCTCTGACTCTCGGCGCGCTCACAACCTACTGGGATGTCCTGCAAGACTCGCGCGCGAAATCCGAGTTCCCCCTGCTCTGCGAATCCGCCCGTCAGGTCGGCGCGATCCAGATCCAATCCCGCGGCACGTGGGCCGGCAACATCGCCAATGGCTCTCCCGCTGCTGATGGCGTCCCTGTTCTCATGGCGTACGACGCATCTGTGACATTGACGTCCAAGTCCGGCGCGCGTTCCGTCCCTCTGCACGAGTACTACACCGGCTATCGCAAGTCCGTCCGCCGCACGGACGAACTCATTTCGACGATCACGATGCCGCTCCGCAAGTACGATTTTTCCGTTTTCCACAAGGTCGGCGCGAGGCGCGCGCAGGCGATCACAAAGATCGGCCTGGCGGTCACGCGCGAGGCTTCTGCTGCCGCGCCTTGGCGTGTCGTCGCCAACAGCGTTGCCGCAACCGTCAAACGTTGTCCCGCGATCGAGCAACTGCTTCAGTCTGCCTCACCGATCCGGAAGCCCGATGACTTTTCATCCGCAATCGCGGCTGACGTTACCCCGATCGACGACATTCGGTCCACCGCCGACTACCGGCGCACGGTTCTTGCCCGGCTTCTCTACCATTCACTGAATGGCGTTTGCCCTTCGGTGACCTGATTCCATGGACGAATCCCGGCTCATTCTCCGCACCGCTGCCGAACTCGCCGAGGCCGGTGAAGAGTTCGTCTTCATCACCGTCACCCACACGCAGGGCAGCACACCCCGCGCCACCGGTGCCAAGATGATCTGGCGCCCACCCCCCACCGGTGCGCCCGCACGGGAATTCAGCGCCTTCCCGAATCACTCCTTCGGAACCATCGGGGGCGGTCAGTTCGAGCACCTCGTTCTCGACGCCGCACGTGAGTGTGTCCGGAAGCGGACGCACGCCGTCGAACGCTTCGTCCTCGGCGCCGAAGCCGAGCAATGCTGCGGCGGCGTCATGGAAGTCTTCCTCGAATACCACGGCCGCCCGGTGAATGTCGTCCTCTTCGGCGCCGGCCACGTCGCGCAATCGCTTTCCGAAATCCTTGCCCCCTCCCCTGTCGCGCTCACCATTGTCGATGATCGCCCGGAATGGAATTCGGCCGAGCGCTACCCGATGGCCCAGCGCGTCGCCGATTGGAAACAGGGCATCGCCGTTGCGACCCGGGAGCAGGCATCCACCCTTGCGCTCGTCATGACCTGCTCGCACGACACCGACTTCGAGATTCTTCGCGAACTCCTTGCAAAGAGGCCCCCGGCATTCGTGGGCCTGATCGGCTCCAAGAGCAAACGCGTCTGCCTCTTTGGTCGCCTCGTCGCGTCCGGAATTGACGAACATCTCGTCCAGACCATCCGCTGCCCGATCGGCGTGGGCGATACTGGCAAGGAACCGCACGCCGTCGCCATTTCCGTCGCCGCGCAATTGCTCATTGAAGCCAACACCCTTCGCGCCGCCGCACGCCAAAGCCTCCCCGCAACCAACAAAACAGACTGATCTTCGAATCTCGCCGACAACTTCCACAACGAGCCCGCACCGAACTGAAGGGCACAACGACGCCCAACCGCGCGGCCCATTCACGAATTCCCCTACCGATCGATGCCCCTCTCTCCCGCCCTCATTCTCGCTGCCGGCAAAGGCTCTCGAATGGGAATGCCAAAGGCACTCGTGCACGCGGGACGCGAGCCGTGGTGGCAGACGCAGCTCTACCGCCTCCGCGAGGCCCGCATCGAGTCGATCTGGGTCCTCTCGCCAGAAGTCCACGCCATCATCGGTGCCAGCTCCCTTGCTCCCGCCAAGTTCGTCCTCTCCGACTCCTCGCGACCCATGTTTGCCAGCATCCGGGCAGGCATCGATTCGCTCCGCGTCAATCCTCCCGGCGGCGTTTACATTCTCCCCATCGACGTCCCGGCGCCACGCGACCACGCGCTCTGGCTCGCCCTGCGATCGAGCGAGGTCCCCACCGCCGCCACTTTCGAAGGCATTCGCGGCCACCCGATTTTTGTTCCCTGGTCGTGGATCACTTCAACCCTGGATCCCAGACTCGCCGCGGCATCCGATCCGGACGCGCTCCGGCTGGACGAATTGCTTCGCCCATCCGTTCTGAGAATCCCGGTGAGCGACCCCGTCGTTGCGTGTAATCTGAATACGCCGGAGGATTTTCGCCGCTTTGTCGAATCTCCGGCACCGGATGCGCATTCTTGAGTTCAACGACGCCCATTCCTCCCACCGGCCCGATCACACCGGAACTTCTCGCCGTCGCGCGGGGCGACGCCCCCGCTGATCTACTCCTTACCAACGCGAAGATCATCAACGTGTTCACCGGCCAGATCGAGCCCGGCAACATCGCCATTCACAGGGATCGCATCGCTGGCGTCGGCGACTACACGAGCGCCACGCAGTCCATCGACCTTCGAGGCGCCTTCGTCGCGCCGGGCTTCATCGACGCGCACATGCACGTTGAATCCACCAGCCTGCCTCCCTCGCAGTTTGTTCGCCTCGCGCTCCCGCACGGGACGACCGGCGTCGTCCTCGACCCGCACGAGATCGCCAACGTCCTGGGCCTGCCCGGCATTCGCTACATCATGGACGATGCCGATGGGCTTCCCATCAATGCGATGTTTGCGCTCTCGTCCTGCGTCCCGTCTTCGCACCTCGAAACTTCCGGCGCACGCCTTGAGGCCGACGATCTCGCTCCGCTCTTCGACGATCCGCGCGTCGTCGCGCTCGCCGAAATGATGAACTTTCCCGGAGTCGTCCACGCCGAGCCGAATGTTCTCGCCAAAGTCAATCTCGGCCTCGCCCGGCGCATAGTCGATGGCCACTCTCCCGGGCTGCGGGGCAAGCCGCTCCAGGCGTATCTCGCCGCGGGGATCTCTTCAGATCACGAGTGCACGAATGCCGCAGAAGCCCTGGAAAAACTCTCCCACGGCATGCGCATTTACATTCGCGAAGGCAGCGCAGCCCGCAACCTCGAAGCCCTCCTGCCAGCGATCACGCCCAGCACGATCGGCCGCTTTTGTTTCTGCACCGACGATCGCCACCCCGGCGACCTTGCGGACGAAGGGCACATCGATCACATCGTCCGCAAGGCGATCAGACTGGGGCTCGATGCGATCACCGCGATCACCATTGCCACGCTGAACCCGGCCATGCACTATCGGAGGCGTGATCTGGGCGCGATTGCCCCGGGCTATTTCGCAGATCTCATTGTCTTTGAGGATCTGAACGCGCCGCACCCACGCGCCACCTATTTCCACGGCAAACTCGCTGCCAAAGACGGCGCGTTCCTCGAATCTTCAATGCCGACCGCCAAGCGTCCGACTCCGCCGCGCTCGCCTCTCCGCCTTCCCCCGCTCTCCGAATCTTCTTTCACAGTCCCCGCCAAACCCGGAGCAAAAAACATTCGCGTCATCGGCATGGACCCGCATCAGTTGCTGACCGCCAATCTGACGATGCCGCCCAAGGTCATGGACGGCAAGTACGTCTCCGATGTTTCCCGAGATCTCCTCAAACTCTGCGTCATCGAGCGGCATCGGGCCAGCGGCAACATCGGCCGCGGTTTCATCACCGGTTTCGGTCTCAAAGCCGGCGCCATCGCCTCCACCGTCGGCCACGATTCGCACAACCTCGCCATCCTTGGAACCAACGACACCGACATGCTCGCGGCAGCCCGCGCCCTCGAGGCCTGCGGCGGCGGACAATGCGCCGTTAAGGACGGCAACGTCCTTGCGCTGTTCCCGCTGCCTATCGCCGGCCTTATGTCCGATCAGCCCGCGGCAACGGTCATTGCACAGCAACGCGCCCTTATGGCCGCTGCCCAATCGCTCGGCTGCCCGCACCACGATCCCTTCATGCCCCTCTCCTTCATGCCTCTCCCGGTCATTCCATCTCTGAAACTCTCCGACCTCGGCCTTGTGGATGTCGATCAGTTCAAAGTCGTACCACTCGAAGTGCCTTGAAGCCCTCTCACCGAGGGAAGGGATGGGGGAAGGTGTTTTCCTCTCTTCGCAATTCCAACTCGCGACCAATGAAAACCACTCTCGCTCAATCCTCTCTCGCCTCAACGCTCTCCCACCTGGCCACTTCGAACTCCGCCTACGCCAAGGTATACCCCGGCGAGCCCATCGACCGCCAGCCCGTCCACACCATCTATGGCGGCGGGCATCTCTTCAAAAAGGACACCGCTCGCCGCCTTGGCGATGTTGCCCTGGCATCACTACTCGACTACGCACCGGACTTTGCCACCTTTGCCCACGCTATTGGGCTGCGGGGCCACGAAGCGCTGCCCGACACTTCCTCCGCCGCGGCAGCCATCGACGCAGAGTTTCAACGCGATCCCAACGCCGCGTCGAAAGCCAACCCGCACGCCGCGTTTGCTCGAACCGTCTACAACCGGGTCGTCGACAAGCTCACGCGCGAACCCGCCGAAGACTTCCGCATTGATTTCGAAGACGGTTACGGTGTGCGCGCGGACGCCGATGAAGACGCCCACGCTCATCAGGCCGCGCTCGAGACCGCCGCGGGAATGAAGGAAGGATCGCTCCCGCCCTTTCTCGGCATACGCATCAAAAACTTCGGCCCCGACACGCATGCCCGCGGGATCCGCACGCTCGACATTTTCCTCACAGCCCTTTCGAACGCCTCCGGCAAGAAGCTACCCGCCAATTTCGTCGTCATGCTCCCCAAGCTCGTCTCGGCGCAGCAGGTCGCGACGATGGTCGAGGTGCTCGAACAATTCGAAGCCGCGGGGCTCTTCCCCAAGGGTTCTCTCAAGATGGAATTCATGGTCGAGACGACGCAATCCGTCATCGATGCCCGCGGCATCTGCCCGCTGCCAGATTTCGTCCGAGCATCCAAGGGCCGCTGCATCGCCGCGGCCTTGGGCGTCTACGACTACACTGCATCCGTCGGCGTGACGGCGCAGGAACAGAAGATCGATCATCGCGCCTGCGACTTCGCCCGCCATGTCATGCAGGTCTCGCTCGGCGCTTCGGGCCTGTATCTCTCCGACGGCGCCACCAACATCATGCCCAGCGCTCTGCACGTCGCCCCCGAAGGCGGCACGCTTTCGCCCCAGCAGATCACCGAAAACCGAAGCGCTGTCCACTCGGCCTGGAAACTCAACTTCACCCACGTCCGCCGCTCGCTCGCGCACGGCTGGTATCAGGGCTGGGACCTGAACCCCGCGCAGCTTCCTATCCGCTACGCCGCGGTGTACTCCTACTTCCTCGAATACCTCCCCGACGCAACCGCGCGCCTGCGAAATTTCGTTGAGAAAGCCGCCAGGGCCACCCTGGTTCGTGGCGCGGGCGGCTCCGGAGGCGGTGGGGTCTTTGACGATGCCGCAACCGCGCAAGGCTTGCTCACTTTCTTTATCCAAGGCGTCCGACGCGGCGCGATCAGCGCCGCGGAATTGGCGGCGACCGGCTTGACGCAGGATGAGATCCGAATGCGATCATTCATCGCCATCCTCCATCAGCGCCACACCAAGGCTGGTTCGTAACGGGAAACTCGCTGCATGATCTCCTGGTTCAGAAAACTCGGTGCATCAAATCGTCCGATGGCCTTTTCGCCGCAAGCGCGCTGGTGGGACTCCGATTTCCCCGATTGGGCCGCGCCCATGGAGTCGCCAGAACGCTTTCGAGCTTTTTTGGACGGGGTCTCAGCGTACTTTGCCAAGCGCAATCTCTCGGCCCACATCCACCCGTCCGGCGTCGTCCATCCCGATCCCAACAATGTCGAACAGACGTGGGGGCTCGCCAATCTTCTCCAAATCTGCGCCGACCGAAGCGCGGCAGAGTTCCCCGGCCTAATCGCCTCACACTTCGACCTGCTCGAACGTGCCACCGTACAGCACCAGCAATTCGCTTCCAAACTCGCCAACTGGGATTACGCCCGACCCCGCCTTCGAATTCGACTCTGGGATGAAGACGCTCGCCAGGCCCTCGCGAACTCGATCATTCGTGAGACGATTCCCGGCCTGATCACCGCCTTGGCGATTGATCTACCCGAGTCGATCGAAACCGTTTCGCACGATCTCGCACGCTCGTGGGATAAGACCCCCGTTGAACTGTTCGACGTCGCCCGCGAGAACACTTGGGATGCCGTCAAGCCGAAACCCAAATTCCTCTCTCCAGAGAATCTTGGCGCAATCCAGATCGTTGAAGAAGACTCGTACTACACCGCGTCGATCGCGCTCCAGATCGATCGTCTCCCCCAGTTGCTCGGCCCTCACGGCGTCTTCTTTTCCATTCCAACCAGGGGCGGAATGCTCGCGCTCGCGTTCCACAATATGGCTGATCTGCAGCTGCTCGCGCACATGATCCGCTTTACGCGCCACTGCTTCGAGCAAGGGCCCGGGTCGATCTCGCACCGGCTCTGGTGGTACCGTCTCGGAACCTGGCACGAAATCCCGTACGAATCCGACCCGGAACGGATTTCAATCATGCCGCCACCGGAGATGGAACGGTACCTCTCCACCATCGCACCCGAAGGATCGGATGATTCCGACGACACCGACCCAGCCGGCACCGGCCCTTGAGTCGCACCACGCTCGCTCACACAATTACGACCGCGTAATCGTCGCCTCGATCAATCCGAACGGTTCATCCGTCGGCACGAAGATCTCGTTTGCGTTCTCTATCCCGAACGGCTTCAGGTTGACTAGCAGGCAGTGAATATTCGGCAAACTCAGCCGAATGCTTTCAATCGCATCACACTCATTGAGCGCCGCCTCGCCCATCGCATACAGCGTCTGCTGCACCGATTCACTCTTGTGCCCCGCAAAGGCTTTCACGAGCGCACCACGAATCAGCCCGCGGCAGCCCGCAAATTCCGCCTTCGGCAACCCATATTTCCACGTTGCTGTCACGCTTGTCGCCATGATGCGATCGCGCGTCTCCGGCAGCGTGGTATACGAATCCTTCAAATACCCCGAAAACGCCGAATCGGCCGATTTCAAGATCAGCAGTCCCTTGATCCCCCCGATCGCCATAGAAGCCCCTTGCTTGTCCGAACGCACCTCGCAAGTCTGGCGTTCCTCGCTCCCCTTGGTGAACGTGTGCGGATGTTCCTTTCCGTCCACCGCCACCCGCTCCCACGGAACCTGAGAAACGCGAACGCTCGCCGCGCTCACCGGAGCCGTCTTTTCCACAAAGTGCCGCGCCACGTGCAGCGCAAAGCCCTCAATGGAATCGAGCGGATGGCTCTTTCCGAGCGCGTACACGGTGTTCTTCATCGTGTCGGTCGGCAGGCAGTTCGCGTTGTCGCCCGATGTGTGAATCGCGCCGAAGTCCCCTTCCAGCGCGATGTCCACGCTGATCTCCTTCACCGTGTGCTGCGCGCCGTCGCGAACCACCTTCACCATTCGGACTCGACTCTTCCCGTAATTGTTCTGTCCAAGCACGACTGCCATTCGATATCTCTCCATTCAATTCGTCGGTCTTCGTCTTTGCCGCCTGCGCCGAATGCTTTTCAGGTTCCCCGGTACGTGCTGTACCCGAACGGGCTTACCAGCAGCGGAACATGGTGGTGCTTTGCCGCATCCATTACGCGGAATATGACGGTCACACTCGGAAAAAACGTCGTCACGCCCGACTTCGCAAAGTACGGCTCAGTCTCGAACGTCAGCCGGTACGCAGCCATCTCGAGCCCTCGGCCATGAGGCAGCAGATTTTTCACCCTCCCGTCCGCATCGGTGCGCGCTTCGCACAGTTTGTCCCAGGCCCCCGCACCTCCCTCACGCTCCAGCACCACGCGCACATCTGCGCCCGGCGTTCCCTTCGAAGTATCCAGAACGTGCGTGCTGATTCCGCTCATGCTTCCACCAGTTTTCCGAGCCGGATCCTGACGATCTTGCTCTGTTCGTTCGCCGCGTTTTGCAATTCCGTCGCCGCGTCGTTGCGCATTCGCTCGCCCAGGCTACTCAACATCTCTTCCCCTGTCTTCCCGGTCGCACAAATCAGGAAGACATGCCCGAATCTTTGCTCATATTCCGCGTTCTTGGCCGCGAACGCCGCCCGCACCGTTTTGGTTGCACCCGCCATCCCGCTTTGTTCTTTCGAGCTCTGCGCCGCCGTTGCCGCAAACTTGACCTGCTCCAGGTTCCGCTCGCCAATCCGTGGGTGGTGCGAGAACGCCTCGAGCCAGTCGTCCTTCGAGAGACCAAACCAGACCCGGTCGGCGACTTCGCACAACGCGTCGACACTTGCAAATGGCCGATGCGCCATCATTCCTTCCACCCATTTCGTCGAGCCGCACACCGTCAGCAACCGCTGGCGTACCTCCCGGTCGCTCTCGCGATTCAAGCGATCGAGATTCTCGCCATGATTCATCGTGCCTTCCTGCATGGGCAATCCGCATCTCAGACTTCAGCAACCCCAAATAGCCGCAAGCGGCTCACGCCACCATCCGGGAAAATCTTCAGTCTCGCATGTGTCCATGCTTTGCCCGCACCCCCTAACTCCTTCTCATAGAAGTGCTGCTCGCTCGCCCGCAATTTCGTACGCGGCAAGAGCGTTACCCAATTCTGCTTCTCCGCTTCAAATCCCTCTGCGCCTGACCTCGCGTCACAAACCTCGATCTCGCAACTCTCCGGAAAGTTTCCTTTGAAGTGATTTGTGTCTACTTCCACCTTCTCGATCACTCCGCGATGTCCGAGTTGCACGATGCACCAGTCAAACTCCCCGCCCTTGAGCCCTCGCTTGCGGCGCGTCTCCCACCCGTCCCCCATATTCACGCTTCGTCCCGGCATAATCAGATTGTGGCGCGAACCAAAGTGCATGTCGTTGCAAGCGATCACCAGAGCGCCACTTTCCGCCGCCGCAAGATCCACCTCTTTCCCCTTCAAAGCCTTCCAATCCGGCAGCACTTCTCCGTGTACGCGGAACCGCGCCACCCCGCCATCCGGGAAGATGTTCAGCCTCACATGGGTGAAACGCTTGCGCGCAGCCACGCCGTTCGCCGGGATCAGATGCTCGCTGTCGGAGTTGAGCGTGGTGCGATCCGTCACCTGCACCCACTTCACATCCGGCGAAAGCAATCTATCCACACCCGGGTCGCCATCAATTTCGACTGCCTCCACCGTGCAGGTTTCGGGTTGATTGCCTTTGAAATGTCCCGTATCGACATTCACACCACGGATAATCCCCGGCCTGCCCAGCGCGATGATGCACCAATCGTGCCCCGGCACTCGTTTGCGCCGGCTCTCCCACCCGTCCATCCACTTGCCAAATTCTGTGAACTTGTCCGCGATCCAGATCGCCCGCCCCGGCTTCAGCAGATTTTCCTTCCCGGCAAAGAACTCATCGCTGGCAATGAGCGCCTTTCCGCCCATGCGCGCCGACGCCAGGTCGATCAGATCCGAAAAGTCTTTCACGCCCGCGATCGCTTGACCCATCTGCCGCTCGCCTCTTTCGCGAAGGCACGCTCTCCATCGAGACCCGCGCCGAATGCAACTTTTCCGCTCGAAAACACTTGTTTTCCACGCACAAACGTCGCATGCACCACCCCGCGCACGCTCCGCCCATCATACGGCGTGGCCTTGTGCCGATGCTCCAGTTCGCCGCCGCGAACGGTCCATTCCGCATCCGGATCGAGCACGAGTAGATCCGCATCCATTCCCGGCGCAATCTTCCCCTTTTGATCCTCAATCCCCGCCAGTTTCGCCGGCGCCTCGCACATCCACCTCGCGATATCCGCAAGCGAGCAACCACGAGCGTGCGCTCCCGACCATACCGCTGGCAATTGCACCTGCAACCCCGCGATGCCCCCCCACGCCTTTGCGAGATTGCCTTCCTTCAAGCTCTTCAACTCCGCCGGTGCGGGAGAATGGTCGGACGCCACCAGATCAAGAACACCGTCCTTGAGCCCGCGCCACAAGGCCTCTCGATGCCACATCTCTCGGATCGGCGGCGCGCACTTGAATTCCGTCGCTCCGTCCTTGATCTCTTCCGCGGCGAACGCCAAATAGTGCGGACAGGTCTCGGCGCTGAATCCCGTCAACGCTTGCTTCGCCTTCGCGATCACGGGCAGCGAATCGCCCGACGACACGTGCACAATGTGCGTGCGGCAGCCTGTGGCGCGGCACATCTCGACCATCATTTGAATCGCCCGCAACTCCGATTCGGGTGGGCGCGAAGCAAGGTACTTGCGATAATCTCGTGGCTCGCCATCCAGACCGCTTCGCCCCCGCGCCGCCTCGATCGCGCCCGGGTCTTCCGCGTGCGCAAGCAGAACCGCGCGGCCCCCGCGCAACGATGCAATCATCGGCATCGCTTCTTCAAGATCGCTCCGAGTCACATTCGGAAACTCGTCAATCCCCGAATGCACCGTGAAGCACTTGAACCCCAGGACACCCGCGTCCCACAGTTTCTTCAACTCGCCGACATTCCCGGGCACCACTCCGCCCCAAAACCCAAAGTCGCACGCGCACACCCCTTCTGCGGCACGCACTTCTCCGTTTAGCGCTTCCACGCTCGTCGCCACCGGCGAACAGTTCAGCGGCATAACCACCGTCGTCGTCACCCCGCCCGCGACCGCCGCTCTGCCTGCAGTTGCAAAGCCCTCCCACTCCGTCCGCCCCGGCTCGTTGACATGGACGTGAACATCAACCACGCCCGGCATCACAACGAGCTTGCCAACGTCAATGTTTCGCACGCCGTCAACCCTGCTTCGTCCCGCCCGGGCCTCAGCGATTTTGCCGTTGCGCACCACAACAGTCCCGGGCACAATCGTGCCCTCCTGCACCACTCGGTCGCTCGATATGGCAAATGCGTCTTCACTCACAGGCACACAATAACACGACGCCCGAAGGCACCCTTTCTCAGGGAAAGGATTTTGGGAAGGGAAGCCGAATTGCTCTGCCCGCAAGCTCCGCGTTCTCCCCATTCCTTTCTGAATCCGCGCTCACTCCACGCCACTAAACTCCTTCGGAATGTCGCGTACCCATCCACTCCAGGTCTTGTCCTCGCGGTCTGCTGCTGCACGCACACAGTCTCCACTCTCCGCACCTCGGGCTTCCGAAGCCCCCGGTTCGAGCCCGCGTCTGCTCCGCGACTCCCACAACCGCACAATCCGCGATCTTCGCCTCTCGATCACCGACCGCTGCAATTTCCGCTGCGTCTATTGCATGGAGCCCGACGTCCGCTTCTTCCCGCGCGAACAACTGCTTTCCGTCGATGAACTGGTCCGTCTTGCCACAATCTCGAAATCTCTCGGAATCCAGCGCCTCCGCCTCACCGGAGGCGAACCGACACTCCGCCCCGAGCTCGATGAGATCATCGAGCGGATTGGCGAACTCGGTTTCGGCGATCTCTCGATGACCACCAACGGCTCGCTGATCGAGCCCGCCCGCCTCCGACTTTGGAAGGCCGCCGGTCTCAAGCGACTTACATTCAGCCTCGACAGCGCCAATGAAACAGCCTTTGCCTCGATGACCCGATCACGATCTACGCCCTCGACGGTGCTCCAAGCCATCGAGGAGGCGCACGCCGCGGGCCTCGGCCCCATCAAGGTCAACGCGGTGGTCATCCGGGACCATAACGTCGATCAAATTCCGCTCCTCGCCGAACTCGCTGCTTCCCACAACTTCGAGATGCGCTTCATCGAGTTCATGCCCCTCGATTCCGGCCACGCCTGGAATGCCCAACTTCTCGTCCCCGCGTCGGAAATCCTCGCCGCGCTCCAGAGCGCCGGTGACGTCACCGAACTGTGCCGCGAACGCGCCAGCGACACCGCCGAAATCTATTCGTTCGCATCGCGCCGGTCTCCGGGCAGCGTCGGCAAGGTGGGCATCATCGCACCCGTCTCGCGCTCGTTCTGCGGAAACTGCTCGCGCCTTCGTATCACGGCCGACGGCAAGGTGCGCCCGTGCCTTTTCAGCCTTCGCGAGTTTGATGTTCGCCCGCTTCTACGCTCAAACGCCGAGGACGCCACCATCGAGCAATTCATGATCGACGCGACATGGACGAAGCAAGCCGGCCACGGAATCAGTTCACCGGATTTCGAGCAACCCGCTCGGCCAATGTCTGCGATCGGGGGCTAGAGCCAATTCGTCCCAACCGTCGCAAACGCGACAAGAACACTCGACCGGCCCAGTCGTTGCCGCACGAGCTCTCCAGAATCTCACCCTTGGGCGAGGGGATGAGTACCGCCAAAGCGTTTGACGATGGCGTCGTTCACTTCGTCGCCGGCACCGGTTGTGCCTCGGCACCCTGCTTGAGCGCCAACCGAATCCCGTCCCAAGCGAGCGCGCACCCGGCGAACACAAGTACAACCGCAAGCAATCGACGCAGAGTCTTGCCGCCAAACCGCCGTGCACCCAGGTACGACCCCGCCACGCCGCCGACCGCCACCGCAACACACCAAACTCCGATCCCTGCGGGCAAGATTGCCCCGTTGTTCACGGCGCCCGTCAGGCCCGACATCGAATTCACCAGAATAAACGCGACGCTCGCCGCTGCTGTCTCCTTCGGATTTGCCCACTTACAAAGCAAAAACAGCGGACTCAGAAAGATTCCGCCTCCGGTCCCCAGCAACACCGACCCAAAGCCAAGAACCGCGCCGACTCCAACTCCCACCGGCACCGAAGGGAATTCTGTCTTCGGCTCGACCCGCTGCCGCGAATCCGACCACATCCGCCACGCACTGAACAGCAGCACCAAGCCGATCAGAGGCTTGAAGATCTCCGGTGGCAATTTGACCGTGCCGCCCAGAAAGGCCATCGGAACGGAGCCAAGGGCGAACGGCCAGAACAGCCGCCAGCGGAAATGCCCAGCGCTCACGAATTGAATCGTCCCGATCACCGCGACCACTATGTTCAGCGTGAGCGACGTCGGCTTCATCACCGCCGCCGACACCCCCCACAAGCCCATGACCGCGAGATAGCCCGATGCGCCCGCATGGCCGACAGACGAATACAGAAAGCCGACGAACAGGAACAGCACGCCGAGAATCAATACATCGGCGCTCAAAGCTTTGCTTTCCGTCTGGGCTTGGCGGGGAGTTTCGCCTTCGCTTTCTTTGCTTCGGCAAAGACAGGCTTCTTCCAAATCGGCACGTCCCTTTTCATGCGTTCTATGAACGCCCCCGTTGCCTCGAGCGCTTCGGCGCGGTGCGCACCCTCAACTACTAGCCTGAATGAAACCTTTCCGACACCGACCCGCCCTCTGCTGTGCCAGACCGTGACGTCCAGAACTCCGAATTCTTTCACGATCGCATCGGCAAGCAGTTGCAATTGCTTTCCGGCCATCGGTTCGTAAACCTGATAATCGAGCGCGCGAATCCTCGCCCCAGTTTCGTCGGGTCGCACTACCCCCTCAAAGACCACAAACGCACCCGTCCCCTTGCCCGCGGCGAGCCGCGCCGGTTTCAATGCCCCCCTCACGATTTCGACTAGAACGCTCATCCGCCACCCACCATGCCGATCAGCGCCAGTTCATCCTTCGCGCCGATTCTCTCGTTTCCTGTGGCGAACGAGTGATTCACCGCGAGCCGCGCCCCCTTGAGTTCGGGCCACTGCTTCCGCAGCGCATGTAGCACGTCGCTTGCCGCTGCTGGCTCGCTCACTTCAACTTCGACACTGGGATGTCCCACTCGTTTCTCCTCCGCGCCAAAGAGCAACACTCTCACCTTCATGGAGCCAGTGTATTGTCTGCATCCGCGGCCCGTGCCGGGCGCGCGGCATCGCGATGTCTACCGAGCAGCCCCAGTTTCGTTTCGATTCTCCCGCGGCCGCCCTCTCGGCGTTGCTTTCTCATTTGCCGCGGGCCTCACACGAGACGATTCCGCTCGCGGAGGCAGCCGGCCGCATTCTCGCGCATCCTGTCCTTGCCGATCGCCCATCTCCCGCCCTTGATGTCAGCGTCATGGACGGCTTTGCGGCACGCTTAATCGACCTGGCGGAGGGTGTGCTTCCGATCGCTGGCGACGCGCGGATCGGTAGCCCCCCGATAACACTCACGCCGCGGTCTGCCGCACGAATCGTCACCGGTGCACCCATCCCCAATGGTGCCGATTGCGTGATACGCGTAGAAGACGTAGTGGTCGCTGGCGATGAGATCACCTTTCACACCGCCGTCGCCAAGTCTCTCCCTGCCAATCACTTCATACGTCGCCAGGGAGAGAATTCGCCTCAAGGGGCCGAAATCCTTCCTGCTGGCACGCTTGTCACTCCAGCCGTCGCTTCCGCGCTTGCATCATGCGGCATTCACGCCCCACTGGTCTTTCGTCGATTGCGGATCGGCGTCCTCAGCACCGGCGACGAGGTTCTTCAGGCAGACGCAACACCGGAGCCTTGGCAGCTCCGCGACGGCAATTCCGCCGCCCTCCGAGCGCTTTTCTCATCGCTTGCGTTTGTCGAATCCGTTGAAGTTCGGCACGCGCCAGACGACCAGCGCCGCATTGTCGCCAACGCCTCCGAACTTCTCTCTCGCTCCGACGCGCTCTTCCTGTCCGGCGGCGTCTCGATGGGGCATCGGGATTTGGTGCCGGCTGCATTGGCAAACCTGGGCGCGAACACCATTTTCCACAAAGTCCCCCAGCGTCCTGGCAAACCGATCCTCGCGGCAATCGGCCCGCGCCACCAGTTGATTCTCGGCCTGCCGGGAAACCCTGTCTCCGTGCTCGTGACGGCTCACCGCTTCGCGCTCCCTGCTCTGGAGCACATCGCGGGTCTCGCCGCTCCTCGTCCGCAACCGGCCGTCTCGGTCGCCAACCCCGACAATCAGGCCATCCCGCTGTGGTGGCACCGAATAGTGGCAATCACGTCGGACGGCCGCGCCGAGTTGATCGACAACAAGGGCAGCGGAGACCAGATCGCGGCCGCCCGCGCGACCGGTTTTATAGAGGTTCCGCCCAACACCAGCGCCGGCGGTCCGTGGCCCTACTTCGGCTGGCGATGACTGCACGCCTCCGGGCTCTTTGTATTCCAGGTGGCGATCCTCCTCGCACCGATAGGATTCGCCGTGACGAACGCAAATCAGAAACTCTCCCACCTCAACGACGAGAACCGCGCTCAGATGGTCGATGTTTCCGCCAAGCCCGTCACCCAGCGCACCGCCGTTGCCGAAGCCTTCGTTCACATTTCGAGCGAACTTGCTGCGGCGATCTCGGAGAACCGGATCGCCAAAGGAAACATCCTCGACACCGCTCGTCTCGCCGGCATTCAGGCCGCGAAACGCACGGATGAACTCATTCCGCTCTGCCATTCGCTTCCGCTCGATTCGATCGACATCGACCTTGTGCTGGAAGCGGACAAGGTCCGCATTACCGCGACCGCCCGTGCGACATCTCGTACCGGCGTCGAGATGGAAGTGCTCACCGCGGCCAGCGTCGCCGCGCTGACCATCTACGACATGGGAAAGGCGATCGACCGCGCGATGACCATCTCGGGCATTCGTCTTCTCAGAAAATCGGGCGGCACTCGGGGCGACTATTCCGCGGTGTGAAGCCCGTCGTCGGAAAGAAGGCGGCGAGGAAAAGCGCCTTCCCAAAAACAAGCCCGCGAAATCTCTCCGCGGGCTTCCGGAACATCACGCCATTTCGTCCGTGTTCAGACATCCATTCGATGACTGCAGTCTCCGCCATCTCATGCCGCGGCAGCACGACGCTTCTGACTCTTTGCCTGTCCGAATCCCAGAGCCCGCTTGTCCAGCACGCTTTCAATTTCTGTCCGCTGCTTCCGTCCCGACAGAATTGCCAGAAGCAGCAGGTTTTCACCCGAAGCCGAGGACAGAATCGAGCGGGCCGAGTTTTGTTCGTTGCGAGTCTTCATACAAGGTCTTGCCGTAACCCCCGGATTCCTTGCACCAAGATTCAAGATTTCGGGGGGAGGGAGCGCAACGCGAATTCCCTGCCCGTTTGCCCCTTTCGGTATCCTTCCCGCATGCCCTTCCGAGCCGCCGTCCTGACGATCTCCGACCGCTGCTCCCGCGCCGAGCGCGAAGACCTCTCCGGGCCCGCCCTACGCAGCATTCTCGCCAGTAAAGTCTCGGCCGAGATTGCTGCGTTCGACACCGTTTCCGACGATCCCGACGCCATCGCTTCCCAACTCATTGCCTGGTCGCACCCGGATCAGCGGATTGACCTCATTCTCACAACCGGCGGCACGGGCCTTGCCCCGCGCGACAACACGCCCGAAGCCGCCAAGCGCATTATCGAGCGCGAACACCCCGGGCTCCTCGAACTCGCTCGGCGCCGCTGCTACGACAAGACCCCGAAGACCTACCTCTCTCGAGGCATCTCCGGCACACGCAACCGCACGCTCATCATTACCCTCCCCGGTTCTCCGCGCGGCGCGGCAGAGATGCTCGAAGCGCTTCTCGACATCTTGCCCCACGCAATTGAAACTGTCCGAGGCGAGGTCACCGACGGCTAGCCGGAATGGACAGCGGCTTAGAACGCCACATAGTGATCCCACTTCCGCGTCGGCAGGTCCTGCGGCACGCGCAAACAGATGAACCGATGGCCCGGTGTGCCCTTCGCGGCTGATTCATCCACCAACCCGATATTGCTCGTAAAGAACGCTGCAACTCTTTGAACCGCAGACATCCACCGATCATCGAGCACAATCAGCGAGCCCGGCCGAGCCAGTCGAGTTGCATAAAACGTGTCCACGAACGCGTTGTCGAAGAGATGGCCGCCATCCACGAAGATAAAGTCAAAGATCGCGCCCGCCTCGGCCAGCCGCGGCAGGACATATTCGGAATACTGTTTTTCAAACTTCACGCGCTCGGTCAGCCCCGCCCGGCCGATCGTTTCCAGCCCGACGGAGTCCCAGTCCCGTTCTTGAAACGGATCGAGCGTGAGGGCATCGAACTTCTCGCGGTGGCGCAGAATGCCAAGGCTTAGAAAAACGGTCGAGAGGCCAAGTCCCAGACCAACTTCCAAAAAGTTCGCTGCTTTCTCATTCGCGATCAGATCCGTCAGGGCATCTCCCGAAGCGCGGGTCATGCCGGTCGGAAACACATCGATTGATGTGCCCGAACGGCCAACCAATTTCTTCGATTCGTACGCCTCCGCCAGCACACTTGCACAGCGGTCGGTCAACGCGGGCTCCATGGTGGATGTCATGCCTGCTAGATCGACGCCGGCGGGACGCGGGCTTGAGCCCTGGCTCGTATGGACTGGGCCTGTGGGAAAAACTGATCCGCGCTGCGGCATCGGGTGCCTTTTTCTCTGCACCTCGACACCTTCGCGCCTCGCTACTTTCCATTCAATGCCGGAGGAGGGAGTTGAACCCACACGCCTGTTAAGGGCGGCGGATTTTGAATCCGCTGCGTCTGCCAGTTCCGCCACTCCGGCTATCGGGACATTTTAGCCCGCGAAACCCTTTCGGCGCGGTATTCTGCCCGTTCACCTTTCAGGAATTCACACCATGGCCTCCCTTGTCATCTCCCACGGCGCCGACACCGGCGACTTCTACAAACTCACCGAAGCCCTCACCTCTGTCGGCCGGGACGACACCTGCACCATTCAGGTGCTGGACGAGCAGGTCAGCCGCAAACACCTCCAGATCCGCTTCGACCCAGCCACCAAACTTCATTTCGCGGGCGACTACCGCAGCGCCAACGGGGTCTTCGTCAACGGCAAGCAGGTCCTCCTGGATGTCATCCTCAATGACGGCGACCGTATCCGCATCGGAAACACCAATCTCATCTATTTTTCCGCGGATTTCCCGGACAAAGCCGCGGCCCATGCCGCCGTCAAGAAGGCCGGCGAGTGGGCCAAGGACACGCTCTCGCCGTAAGCCCGATTGCACACGCTGCGCCTGGGGGTTTCTACAGTCCTCGCACATGCTCAAGCACATCGGCATCGTCGGAGTCAGTCCTGAGGGCGCGGCACTCTTCTACCGCCAGCTCTCCCGGGCGGCCTCGCACGTTCTGCCCCCCAACGAGCAGCCGGTCTTTACACTGCACAACGAGCCGCTGGCCCAGTACATCGATGCCATCCGCAAAGACGACTGGCACGCTGTTGGCAGTCTCCTGCGTCGCTCCGCCGAGATGCTGGCCCGGTGCGGCGCCCGCGTGTGCATGACGCCCGACAACATCGTTCAACACGGTGTCTATCTCGCCGAGGCTGGCTCGCCAATACCGTGGATCACGATGACCGATCTGGTCGCTTCCGCCATCGCAGCCGACCAGCGGAAGAAAGTCGGGATCATCGGCACCAAACTGGTGACGATGGCGTCCACCTACCAGACCAAGCTCGGGCTGAAGGGCATTCAGGTTCTCGCGCCCGAAGAGCAGGAAGTCGAACTCTTGGACGAGATCATCTTCGGCGAACTGATCTACGGCACCGCCCGGCCCGAGAGCCGGGCCGCGATCCATTCCATCATCAACAACCTCTGCAAGCGGGGATGTGAAGGCGTTGTCATCGCGTGCAGTGAAGTACCGCTGGTGCTCACGCAGGATTCCTCCCCCGTCCGGCTCTACGACGCCGTCGATATTCTCGCCGAGGGCGCCATGAAGTTCGCCGTCGAGCAGCGCTAAGCGACGATCTCGATGCCCGATCCTTTCCAAATCCTTGGGCTCCCCGAACAATTCGATCTCGATGAGGCGGACATCCGGCGCGCTTATCTCGCCCGCGTGGCGGCCATCCATCCCGATCTAGCCTCCGGCGACGAATCGCAGGGCGAATCCGCGGAATTGAACCGCGCCAGAGAATCGCTCAGCAACCCGGAGACCCGCGCCAATCTGCTGTTGGCACTGCGGGGAGGTCCATCGAGAGAAGCGGACAAGTCACTTCCTCCTGCCTTCCTGATGGAGATCATGGACAAACGCGAGGCCATCGAGGCCGCTCTCGACTCCGGCAACCCAAGCGAGCGTGAAAAGTGGACCAAGTGGGGCACTGAACAGCGTGCCCAATACAACGATCGCGTCCGAAGCCAATTCGCCGCCCTCGGCTCGCCGCCGGGCGCCGATGCGCTCAAGACGATCCGCATCACGCTCAACGAATGGCGATACTTCGAGCGCCTGCTCGAGCAACTCGGCTCCGCGACGCCGAAGGAGCGATGATCACGGGCAATTTAGTGCGTCGTACGCCGCGGCAAAGAGGACAAAATCAACGTCGTCCGTCTGAGCGTCGCCGTTGAAATCAGCCGCCATCGTCGCCAGCGCGTCGTACGCCGACGCGAAGAGCACGAAGTCGGCATCGTCCACCATGTTGTCGTTGTTCAGATCGGCCGGGCACGAGCCTGCGACCACGGTGAAGTTGTACGAGGCACCGCCGCCGGGAGCCCCATTGCCACTGGGCAGGCTAGAGGCGAGATTCGCGTTCGCGATGTCACCGTCGAGCGCCACCGACGTTGCGACCGAAGTGGGTGTTCCAAGTGTCTGCACTGAATACGAAGCCGGGCTCAGTTTCGACTCGAACTGCAGAGTTGCAGTAAGCGTCGCGAGGTTCCACGAATAGGTGAACGCAACCGGCGAGCCGTTTCGCAGTACCTGGAAATTTGCCGCGGAGAGGTTCATGTTCTCGCTGAATGTGAGGGCGACGCTGGCGGGTGAAGTCTGAAACTCAGGTGCCGCGCCAGGGACGGGTGATCCCTCAAGAATCACAGGAGGGGAACCCGCCGAAATATACGATTCCGTCGTTTTCCCGTAGTTCAGAATCCACGTGTTGGGGTCGAGATTGAACGCGGTGGGAGTCGCTGGCGTTGGACGCACGAACCAACTCGTCCTCGCCACCGGCGCCACCTTGTACGTCACGCTCCCGCCGCCGCTGGTGAATTGCGAATCAATAGGCGTCGTGAACGTGGGGTAGCTCGTGCTCTGCGACTGGCGGATATGGAACTTGGCGTACGTCTTGCCGTTCACCGTGAGCGGCGCGTAACCCTTCACGTACGTCGGCGCGCCGCCAAGGTACACCCACTCGTTGAAGAACGGCGCAAAGTCTTTGCCCGTCACCGCGTCCGCGACGGCGCGGATGTCATCGGTCGTCACCCCCGACCCGGTGTACTGCGAACGAATCTGCCCCATGAAGTTCCAGAACGTCTGATCGCCCATCACGCCCCGGAGCATGTGCCACACCCAGCCGGCTTTGTTGTACACCAGAGAACTATTGAAAATCGCATTATTGTCGGAAGTGTCGTAAACGTACACGGTGCCGGCCACCGCCGAACTGCTTGGCTTCCTGGCATTCATCGCACTGACCAGCGCCGCCTGACCCGTCGAGCCGATCTTTCGCTCGGACCAGATGGCTTCGGTATATGTCGCCATCCCCTCGTTAAACCAGATGTCGTGCCAAGTGCGGCAGGTCACGTTGTCGCCCCACCACTGATGTCCCATTTCGTGCACCGTCAGCGACTCGGTGTAACCATCCTGCCCCGTCATCGTCTGGTGTTCCATGCCACCGCCGAACGGGAACTGGTACATCCCGTAGCCTTCATTGGCAAACGGATACACGCCGTACACCGGCTGAACCGCGTCCATCATCGGCAGCACTTTTTCCCAAGCCGCACGGTTCGCGGCGGTGTCGCTTCCCGGATACATGAAGTAGCGGAACGGGAATGAAACCGGCGCGCCGCCTCCCGGCGGGTTATACGTGTACGGCACCGAATAGGCGTTGTAATTGGTGATGCTGAAACAGGCGAGGTACGTCGCCATCTGATAGCTCGATTGCCAATTCCATCGCTTGCGTCCGTCACCGAGCGTTTCAACGGACGTCATCACGCCGTTGGAAACGCCCATCAGGTTGCCGGGCGTCGTTAACGCCAGATTCCACGTCGCTTTGTCCGCGTTGTCGCCCGGCATAAAAACGTCGCCGTCCTTCGCGGGCCACCAGGTCGCTGCGTAGTACGGCTCGCTCAGCGAGGAAATCAAGGGCACGCCCGCCTGGGTCGTGAACTCGATCGAGCCGAACCCGCGCGAGACCGGCACGCCGTTGTAGAAAATCTTGACCGTAAAGACTTCGTCTAGCGCGTACGGACGGTTCAGCGTGACGGTCCGTAAATACGAGTTCACGCCCGGCCCGGTCGGCAGCGCCACGTTCACGCCGTTCACCTGCACGGCCGTCACAGCGAAATTGCTCCGCAGCGC
This sequence comes from Phycisphaeraceae bacterium, assembly GCA_019636565.1. GTDB lineage: Bacteria > Planctomycetota > Phycisphaerae > Phycisphaerales > UBA1924 > JAFEBO01. The sequence goes on along the minus strand of JAHBXG010000020.1, from coordinate 33,799 downwards.
GAAGTTGAACGTCGTCAGTCCGTTCACAAGGCTCTTCATTGTGATTGTGTTGCTGCCGCTAATGGTGCCAGCCGTCGGGTCGACGGCGATATCGAGGAAGTTGTTCAGTACGTCCGTATCCGACAGATAGTCGCGATCGGCGAACGGATTGAATGTCGCGTCCTTCGCTTCGAACGGCTCGAGACCCGCCAGGAATCGCTGGCGGAGCGCCGCTGCCTTCCCGCAACCCTCGGGTCCGAGCGGCGGAACGCACACATCTTCGTCCGTCTGCACGGCGTGATCGTCGGGGTGCGCCCAGACGCTCGTTACAAATGACGCGGCAAGGCCGCAGGACAGAGAAAGCAGCGCAGCCGCGCGAGATGAACGACGCATCATGAAGGGCTCCTCCGAGGTCTCAACAAACATACCGCAGCGGTCCGGATAAGAAAAGATAATGGTCGCCCAACGGCGGAAGAAAGTTGCTTCCACCCCCGAGAACCACGCGCGGACCAATGAATATGGGGAGTTGCCAGCGAGATTCGAGCATCGGGCATCGGGCTTCCACCCGATACCCCCCGCTGAAACCAGCGAACGGTCGATTTACCCAGCCTAATGCGGCGGAGCATGGGGAACGCCACTTGGAGATTCCGCAGGGCCCGGCGTTTCAGTCGGCGCGGCCGTGGCGTTCGCCTCTGTGCTGGCATTCAGATTTCGAATGAATTCGTCGCTGGCCCGCTCAATGAACGGCGTATCGCTGACCGCTTGGGCATGGGCTGCCTCCAGCCAGGTCTGGTATGAATCGTGCGGGACCACCCCCTCCATCCTCGCCACCTGCCGCCCATCCCACAGGATAAGGGTCGCCGGAATGGAAAACACCTTCAGCCTTTCCGCGGCAGCCTTTTCTTTGTCCAGATCTACATACGCCGGCACGAAGTCGCGCGCGATCTGCTGCTCAATCCCCGGTTCCGAAAGAACTGTGCGTTTCATCACCTGGCATGGCCCGCACCAATCTGCGGTCGCGAACACCAGCACCGGCTTCTTCTCTGCTCGTCCGCGTTCGATCGCGCCATCCAACGACAAGCCCGCCGCGAATACTTCCGGAACCGGGGCCGTGCCCATCCCGGACAGACGCTGAATCACGATTACCGTGACGGCGAAGGTCAGAACGATTGCGATGGGGCGAAGAGTTTTCATTCGGATCGATCGAACAGGTGTCGGGCTGCCAAGACGTCAACGCAAGACGTCAAAACTCCGGGCAATTGAAGCACGCCAACCCGCCGCGTGGCCCAAGACCCACCAGCTTACTCCAGCGGATTCACAAACAGCCCCGTTGCCAGTTTGGGATAGAAAAATGTGCTCTTCTGCGGCATCAACTCGTTCGCGCGGCTCACCGCCCGCACGGCGTCCAGCGGCGTCGGCTTCACAATCAACGCCATCTGGGGCACAAAACCCTTCCCGCCTCCCGCGCCAGTTTCCGATCCTCGAGCAATTTCCAGCACCTCCGCCACGGAGTGCGGAAATGCCCACTTCACCTCGTCACCGCCGTTCAGCCTCGGCTGACAGATTCCTTCCACGATCAGATACTGGATAATTGCGACATCGAGCGTCCTCCACTCGCGTGGCTTCGCCGAGAATCGGTGCGCCAGCGGATCGGCCGTCAATGGCGTGACGAGAAACGCCTGCCGGCTGGCGAAGTCGTAGAAGCCGATGCTGTTTTCCGTCTTCGACCCCTTCACCGCGGCGTTCAGCGCGTTCGCATCGCCCGCGACTGCTTCAAATCGCAATTGGTCCGCTGCCGCGGCGCGGAACGCATCGAGCGAATATCCCTTCATGCCGCCCAGCACCCGGTGAGTGGGCCCGATGACGAGCCCGGGATCGGACATGCCGATCAGCACCATCATGCACCTGCGTGCTGCGTGATCCGCGCCAACTGCGCCCTTGCTTTCGAGCTGCTTGAGATAGTTGAGCTGCGTGTTGTACCGGTGATGTCCGTCGGCAATAAAGATGTCCTCGCCCGCGAGCGCGTTCTGATACGCGCCGATGGTCGCCTCATCCTCGATCGCCCAGACCTCGTGCAGTACCTTGTCGTAGTCCATCCGTGCCGTGGTATCGGGCTTTCGTGATGCCATGATCGATCGCACCAACGTCGTCGCCGCACCAGATTCGTCCGCGTGCAGACCGAAAATCGGCGAGAGTTGGGCCCTTGTCGCATTCATGAGCGCAAGCCGATCTTCCTTGGGCCCTGAAAAGGTTTCTTCGTGTGGCAGAATTCCGCCGCCTTCCCGCGTGCCGAACGAAACCGCGTTTACCGTCGCCGCCATGCCGCAGCGCTGGTGCGTCGCGCCCTCAAACTCGAAAGTCTGCCGATTCGCGAACATCGCTGGTTTGCCGCGCCGCGCAAGCTTTCCCGCCTCCAGCATGTGCCTATATCGCCGCCCGGCCTCCTCGTAACTGGAAGCGGGCCCGAGCTCCTTCGGCGGCACGTGAGGCAGATCCACCCCAACGATGTTCTCTGCGCTTCGCCCGAGCAACCGCTGTTTCGCCTTCACGTCCAGCACGTCATACGGCGGCGCTACCACCGCCGACACGTCCGAACCCAACGTGAACTGCACAGCACGAAATGGAAAGACCTGCGGCATCCGTGACTCTCCGAATTTTGGGCCGCACTATACGAACATTGCATCGCTACTGGACCGGCTTCTTCGCCTGATACACCCCCGGAGTCGCGCGGAATCCGATCGCAATGCGGTTCCACGCATTGATCAGCGAGATCGCCCAGCTCAGTTCCGCGATCTGCTTCTCATCGAAGTGCTTCTTGAGCTCTTCGAATGCCCCGTCCGGGGCGTGCGTTTCCGAGATGCGCGTCAACGCCTCGGTCCACTCGAGCGCCGCCCGCTCCTTTTCCGAGTAGAACGGCGACTCTTCCCAGGCATCCAGTGAATAGAGGCGAATATCGGTTTCCCCGAGTGATTTCGCATCCTTCCAGTGCATATCGATGCAAAAGGCACACCCGTTGATTTGCGATGCACGCAGTTTCACCAGATGCAAAAGGCCCGCTTCCACGCCGCTGGCGTGGAGCGTCGCCTCGACACCCAGCATGGCCTTGTAAACGTCCGGAGCCGCCTTCGGATAGTTCATTCGCATCGTCATCTCCTCTCCTTCACAATGAATGTGAGCGCGGGGGGAGGAGCGGGCTCGCCACTCCTCTTCCGCCTCTTCGCTCTACCCTACGCCATGCCGAACGCTCTCGTGATTCGCGCCCCAGGAACGAACTGCGATCAGGAAATGTGCCGCGCTTTTCAACTGGCCGGTGCAACGCCGCAGCTCCTGCACCTCGATGCACTCGTGAAAGACCCGGCCCAGTTCGAGCGCTTCCAACTGATCGGGTTCCCCGGCGGCTTTTCATACGGCGACGACATTGCGTCCGGTCGCATCTTCGCGATGCGCTGCCGCGAGAAGTTGTATCCGGCACTCCGTGCCGCGGTCGAACGCGGCGTACCGATGATCGGCGCATGCAACGGCTTTCAGGTTCTCGTCCAAATCGGCCTGCTTCCCGGTCCCGCCACCGGGCAACCTTGGCCGGCGGACCATCCGCCGGAACAGACTGTCGCGCTTACCGACAACGAAAACGGCCGCTTCTGCGATCGCTGGGTGGGCATGGTCGCAGAACCCAACAGCAGGTGCATCTGGACCAGGGACATCGAGCAATCGATCCACCCTCAAGATATCAATGACGTCTGGATGTTCCCGGTCGCTCACGGCGAAGGTCGATTCATCTGCAAGGACGATGCGGTGCTGCGTGAACTGGAGTCCAGCGGGCGCATCGCCCTTCGGTACGCCGACAACTACAACGGCTCACAAAGTGCGATCGCGGGAATCTGCGATGACTCCGGGCTTGTTTTCGGCTTGATGCCCCATCCGGAGCGCTTTCTCGATTGGACGCGTCACCCATACTGGACGCGGCTCGATAAGCGTGTAACGACATCGGCCACCCCAGGGTTGCGGGTCTTCCAGAACGCCGTCAACCACACGATGGCAATCGCAGCAAGATAGCCATTCTCCCAACGCGGCTTTTCCCTACGATTCCCTGTGATCGCGCGCCCAACCAAAGGCAAAGTGCTCGTCGCCATGTCCGGCGGCGTTGATTCCTCCGTCGCGGCCGCGCTGCTCCAGCGGGACGGGTACGAGGTAGTTGGTTGCTTTATGCGCCTCGGATCGCCCGGCGAATCGCTCGACGCGCTGATTCCTTACGAAGAAGCCGCGGCGTGTCCCGCTCCCAACTCGACCTCTACCTCTTCCACGTGCACTTCGGAAGGCCGCACCATTCGAATCGGTCACCAGGGCTGCTGCTCGATCAACGACGCCGCCGACGCCCGCGCCGTTGCGGCCCAACTGGGCGTTGCTTTCTACGTTTGTAACTTCAAGAAGGACTTTGGGCGCATCATCGACTACTTCGCAGGCGAATACGCGAGCGGGCGGACTCCCAATCCCTGCGTGCGCTGCAACGACTGGCTGAAGTTCGGGAAACTCCACGATTACGCGAAGCAGATCGGGGCCGATTTTGTCGCGAGCGGGCATTACGCCCGCATCGGACGCGACGCACAAGGCCACGCCACGCTGCTGAAGGGAATCGACGGCGACAAGGATCAGTCGTATGTGCTCTTCGGCGCCTCGCGTGATCGGCTGCAGCACATGATGCTGCCGATCGGTGGGCTTGAAAAGCCGCGTGTTCGCGAACTCGCCAAGGCCTTTGGTCTCCCTGTCTTCGATAAGCCCGACAGCCAGGAAATCTGCTTCGTTCCCGACAACGACTACGCGGGGTTGCTGGAAAAGCGCGATCCCGCTTTGGCTCGCGAGGGAAAGTTTGTTGATACGTCCGGTCGCGCTGTGGGCACACACGAAGGCCAGCACCAGTTCACGATCGGACAGCGCCGGGGTCTGAACCTCGCGCTGGGCTACCCGGTTTACGTCGTCAACAAGGATGCTTCGACCAACACGGTCGTTGTCGGCCCCAAGGAAGCGCTCGGGTGCGAGTCGTGCACCTGTGCCGAAGCCAATTGGCTGGTCGATGTCTCGATGCTGTCTACGAGCCCCGGACCCGAGTCCGCGAAGAGTTTGGAAGTGGACGAGGACTGGTTTCCCGTGCTCGCCAAATACCGGTACAACACTCCGGCCGCGCTCGCACACGCGCGAATTCTCCCGAACGACACAATCTCTCCTTCGCCCTCGGGGCGCGCCGGCGCATTCGAAGTGAGGTTCGATTCCCCTCAGGAAGCCGTCGCGCCGGGACAGGCACTCGTTCTCTACTCGCGAGAATCTCCCGATCTCGTGCTGGGGGGCGGGTGGATCTCCAAGGTAACGGCGGCAGCCGCCGCCGCGCTGCATCCCTGACGAACGCTCACATCAGGCTGACGGGATCAACATCGACCGCCGTCTTGGAATCGCTCTTCACAAGCCCTTCGGTGCGCGCGGCTCGCAGCGCTTCCTGCACAAGACCGGCACGCGGCGCAACGAGTTCAATGCCGAGTCGATATTGATCAGCGATCCGGGCCACCGGGGGCTCTGCGGGCCCGCGCACCTTCACTCCGGCGTTGTGTCGGCTCGACCACGCCCGGAGCCACTCGGCAAGCGCCACAGCACGCGTCCGCAATGCGGCCTGCTTTTCATCGCGGCAGACGACCCGCGCCATCCGCGTTGCGGGAGGCAAACCAAATTTCCGGCGCGCCGCGATCTCGGTGGCCGCGAATCGCTCGAAGGCGTGCTCCGCCGCGAGCACGATCGCCGGGTTCTGAGGTTCCATCGTCTGGATGATCACGACACCCCGTGCATCGGCGCGGCCCGCGCGGCCCGAAACCTGGCTGATCAATTGAAAGGTCCGCTCGCCGGCGCGGAAGTCCGGCAGATTCAACCCGGTGTCTGCGCTCACAACACCGACGAGTCTTACGCCCGGAAAATCCAGTCCCTTGGCGATCATCTGCGTGCCGAGCAGCAGCCGGGCGCGCCCGCTCGCGAACTTCGCCAGGGCACCGAAATAGTCTTGCGCCGTCCGCATGGTGTCGCGATCCACCCGGATGAGCGCATCGGCACCGAGCGACAACTCATCGAGTAGCGGACGCAGTTCCTCCTCGACGCGCTGCGTGCCCGCACCCAGCCGCACCAGGCCGCGCGAGCAGTTCGGACACACGCGAGGAACTACGCACTCGGATAGACAGTGATGGCACCGGACAAGTTCACCGCTCTTGAGCGCCGCATCGCGGTGCAGGATCATCCTTGCGTCGCACCGCTCGCACCCAAGCACCCAGCCGCACGAGGCCCCACCTGCGCAGCCGACATACGTCGCAAAGCCCCGCCGGTTCAGCAGCAGGATTGCCTGCGAGCCTTCCTGGAGCGTCCCAAGCAGCGCACGCCGGAGCGTTGGCAACACGCTTGGGTCACGCAGCCCGAGTTGACGCGCTTCCTGGCGCTCCTGATACATGTCCACGATCCGGATGCGGGGCAACTCGCCGCCGCCAACCCGCTTCGTCAGTTTCCACATCCGATACCGACTCTGCTTCCCGCGATTCTGCTTCTCGCCCTCCGTCTTAACCGTCCGTGTCTCGTCTCCGCCGCCCGCAGTGTCCTTTCGTGTGGAGTCTTCTCCCCCTGCATTCGCCCAACTTTCCAACGAAGGCGTCGCGCTCCCCAGCACAACCGCGCACGCCTCAATCTGCGCCCGCTTGATCGCAACATCCCTCGCGTGATACCGAGGCAACTGATCCTGCTTGTACGAGGTGTCGTGCTCTTCATCCACAACGACAAGCCCCAGCCGCGGCACCGGAGCAAACACCGCGCTGCGTGCCCCCACCACCACCCGCGCATCGCCGCTGGCGACGCGGGCCCATTCGCTGTGCCGCCTCGATGCGCTCAAACCCGAATGCAAGACCGCCACCCCAAGATCCGCAAAGCGCTGTGCGAAGCGCTCCGAAGTTTGCGGTGTCAGCGCAATCTCCGGAACCAGCACGATCGCGCTCGCTTCCGGACGAACCGCCAGCATCGAACGGATCAGCCGCAGATACACCTCGGTCTTTCCCGAACCTGTCACGCCGTAGAGGAGGTGAACAGCAAACTTGCCGATGGGGCCAAGATCGGGCAGGATGCCTTCAACCGCTTTGGCTTGTTCATCCGAAAGCGTCACAGATTTATCGACGCCGAATGCCTGCTCCGAAGGGGCGGCCCCGTGGGCGCGGATGATTTCGCGCGTCTCTTCGCGAAGGAGACCCAACTTCACCATCTTGTTGACGCCCCGTAGCGACGATTCAGCGAGCGCGATCTTGAGCGCCACCGGAGTCATCGGAAACCCATCCGCCGGCAACGCCAGCGCCTTTTCACATAGTTCGCGGAAATTCGCAGTCGGTCTTTCAGGAAGCGCTGCTTCCCCGCGTACCAGCACCACCTCCTCGCGCTTGCCCACATCTCGCTTCACCGCACTGGGCACCATCGTCGCGAGCACCATTCCGAGCGGGCACACGTAGTACCCGGCAATCCACTTGGCAAGTTCAACCAGCGGCCCGGGCAGCATCGCACCAGAGCGCTTCCCGATGACCCGTATCTTCAGCGGATCGATATCGCCCAGCAGTTCGGGCCCACCCACCCCCACCACCACGCCCCCGACTTTTTTCTTCCCCAAGGGCACCTCGACGCGCTCGCCAACCTGCATCCCGCCCGGGGTCTCCATCGCAGCTGGGATTTCATAGAGCAATTCAGCGCCGTCTTCGCCCACCCGCTCGATGCCACGCTCGACCGCGACCTGCGCATAACGGCGCGACGCATCAAGGCTCCCGGAAAAGAGTGACATCCGTCCCACGCCTCGACTGTACTCAAAAAGCCCTTCCCCGAGGGAAGGGCCTGATATCAAGTGTCGCTCGCGCCGCCGACTGCCCAGCCCGAATTGGCCTCCAAAATCTGGAGGCCGGCAACCGTTTCTTCGTTCCCGAGCCGACATCGCCTCGCACCCGCGCTAAACTCCACTTTGATGCCAACTCCCCGCTCTTCCTCCGAAATTCTGGCCAGACTCGCACTCGCCGACGGCACGGTATTTCGAGGCCGAGGCTTCGGTGCCGCAGGCAAGGGCGTCACCGCCCGCGCGGAAGTGGTCTTCAATACCGCCGTCTGTGGATATCAAGAGTCGCTCACCGACCCGTCGTACACCGGACAGATTCTGGTCCAGACGTTCCCGCTCATCGGCAACACCGGCGTCAACCCGGAAGATGTCGAGTCCGGCAAGGTGCAGGTTTCGGGCTTCGTGGTGCGTGAACTCGCGCGGCTGCACTCGAACTACCGCGCCAACGAAGATCTCTCCACCTATCTCGCACGGCACAACGTAATTGGCATCGAGGGGATCGACACCCGTTCGCTTACCAAGAGACTGCGAACCACAGGCTCGATCCAGGGCGTTCTGACCGATGCCCCGCTCGCAGGCACCGGTGCCCGCACCGATCAGCAACTCGTCGAGATGGCCAAGGCCAATCCCTCCATGGCCGGGCAAAACCTGGTGCCGCTTGTGGGCTGTGCGACCAGGTCTTCGTGGAACGAAGATTTGGGAGACTGGAGCCCCGCCGCGATGGACGCACCGCGCCGTTTCAAAGTCCTCGCGCTGGACTGCGGAGCCAAGCGCAACATTCTCCGCAATCTGACCGATCGTGGGTGCGAGGTCACGCTCGTCCCGCACGACATTTCTGCCGACGAGATCAAGCAGCAATACCGCGAGAAGAGAATCGATGGTCTGTTCATCTCGAACGGGCCCGGCGACCCCGCGGCGGTCGAAAAGACGATCGCCACCCTCCGGGGTGTGGTTACCGATCCAGCCGTGTCCATTCCGACCTTTGGCATTTGCCTCGGCCACCAGTTGCTCGCGCTGGCGGTGGGCGCGACCACGTACAAACTGAAGTTCGGACATCGCGGCATCAACCAGCCGATTCTGAACACGACCAACGGCAAGGTCGAGATCACGAGCCAGAACCACGGCTTTGCGGTCGATCGCGATTCGCTGGAAAAGGCCGGAGCCGAAGCCACCCACACGCACCTGAACGACCAGACGCTCGCGGGCTTCCGGATGAAATCCAAGCCCATTTTCAGCGTCCAGTACCACCCAGAGGCCTCCCCCGGGCCTCACGACGCCTCGTACCTGTTTGACCAATTCGTCGAATCCATGGCCAAGGACCAGCGCTGAACCGCTCGAATTATCGGGCTTCGCAACGGGGACTTTTGCTGACTAACCCAATCGGTCCGGGTGAGGGGCCGATACTGACGTGGTATCTCGCGAGGTGGCCCGTACGCCAACGATTCACGCGATTCAGGCTTGCCGGGGCAACCCTTTCAGGCAGGCGTTCGTAGGTCTCTGTAGAACTATTCGGAGCACGACAGCATGATTTCTCGTGGATTTGTCTTCGCGGCTCTTGCGGCCACCAGTCTTTCTGTATCTGTTTTTGCCCAGCCAAAGCAGCCGAGCTCTGCACGCGCCGTGCGTGCGGTGCAAAGTGCCGCGCGCAGTCCAGACGCCGATTTCGCGGCACAACCGCCTCGCATTCTCTGGATCAGAAACGACAAGACCGGCCAGGTCGTCACACCAGGCGCGACCACCGGAAGAAAGAGCGCCGACACTCCCGAGCCAGTCACGATTTTCAACAACTACGACAATCCTGCGGGCGTTGCAGGCATCAATCTTGAATGGAATTACCCAGAGGCGTACTCAAACAAAGACTTCATCCCTCCACCGCCGCCAAGCGACTTTCTCAGGTTTGGCCTCATCAATATCGCGTCGGATGCTTCGGATCCGGACGTACAGGATGATCTCTATAACGGCGAAACGCTGTGCTTGATGTTTGAGCCGTACCACGCCGACACTTGGCCAACTTCAGATCTAAACGATTTTCAGTCGATCAGCGAGTACACAAGCGTCGTCGCTTCGTACTCGGAACAATTCGAAATTCGAATCTGCCGCATCTATTTCTTTTCGCTGGAAGATGTAACGCAGCCATTCAATCCATTTAATAATCGTTACAACCTCGACTTGCAATTATCGTTCGCCTTTGTGAGTTTCGCGTACCAAACCGTCGAGTCCCCGTTCCAGTTCGACCTCTCGGGTTTTGACCCGCCCCTGACAATCAAAGGCGACGGGCTCGTCCTCACTCACTGGATGAAACTGTCGCTGGCACCGGTTTGCGAAGGCGATCTCAACGAGGACGGATTGGTGGAGGACGCGGACTTTGTTCTCTTCCTTGCGCAGTACAACATCCTCGACTGCGCCGATGAAACCATGCCCGAGTTTTGCTCGGCAGATCTCAACTTCGATGGCTTCGTCGACGACTCCGACTTTGTCATTTTCCTCATGGGCTACAACGACTTGCTTTGCCCCGCTCCTTATGTCATTCGAAAGGCGTACGCACCTCTGGCTGGTGGTCGCTACAAATGGGACAACGGCCCGAATCTTCCGATCCGCGATCCGATCTCGCAGGCCGTTCCGATTTCGGACACCGCTTGGCCATTCCCCAATGCACTCGTCACGGTTCCCTTTCTCGGAAGCGGACCGTATACCAACCCGTACGGATGCGATCTAATCGGTTGCCAGCCGAATTTCCTAACGTACTTCTCAAGTCTGACCGGCTTCAAACATGTGAGTGAACTCAACATGGATGCCGACGATCTGAAGCCCGAGTACGAACGGTTCTTGAACGAGATCGCTGCATTACCCTTCGAGCAGGCCTTGAAGCCGTTTTGGTTCTTCGACCCTTCAACCGTCGGTGGCAGCTCGCAAAATACGCAATGGGTCTCCTCTGCCACGCCGAAACGGATCTCGATTACGCCGCCGCCCGCTTCTAAGTAATCGCAGAAGTTACCCCGGCGGCTTCGCACCCGCTGCCCAAACTCTCGCCCCTTGCCGCTCATACCGCGGCACGGATTTATCCGCGCCCAGCGACCACAACTCAATCCCACCCGCGATCGACTTCACGTTCGCAATCCCCTGCTCGCGCAAAATCGCCGCCGCCTTCAGCGAACGAATCCCGTGGTGACACAGGGTCAAAACAACGCAGCCCGGGTTCTCTTCCACCATCGCGCAGATCTCACCGCCCCGGGCCTCCAACTCGTCGAGCGGCACGAGGATGCTTCCTTTCACGTGCGCGAAATCCCACTCGGGCTTCAGCCGTACGTCGATCACCATGACGTTGGCGCCCTCGTCGAGCATCTTCTTGGTTTCGCGAGGCGAAACCTCCCAATCGGGCTTGAAGTTGTAGTTCGTTGGCAATCCCTGCTCGTTGATTGTTCCGCCCGCCATTGCTGAGACTCCTATTGATGGTGCCGCGGCACCTACTCCAACTCGTCCAATACGGCCTGCAATTCCCCCAATGCCTTGGCGTCACTCGAGCGCTTGGCCGCATTGACGCCCGCCTTCAGCGCCCCGACCTGCGCCTCGGTTCGCCCGATTGCGCCGAGAGATCGGGCCTTGTGAAAGTAGGTATACCCATCATCCGGGGCGACAGCGATGGCGCGGTCGTAGAACTCGATCGCCTTGACGTGATCGCCCGACTTGGCGTATTCCTGTGCAATCGCGTACAACAGAAAGGCGTCCGCCGGACTCGCCGCGAGCAGTTTCTGGAGTTGATCGACGCTGGGCATTGATCAAGTAAAGGCGGGGGATCGGAGCAGGCAAGAGCCATGCCGGACTCTTGCCTTTCCTGATGCCGGATTCTGCGGTATGCTCAGGGCATGGCTACCCAATCCATCCACACCGTCGCGGTCATTGGCGCAGGGCAAATGGGAGGGGGAATCGCCCAGGTGGCGGCCGTCTCCGGTTTCAAGACGCTGGTTTGCGACGCCTCGTCGTCGGCGCTCGGACGCTGCCGGGATGCTCACACCAAACGCCTGGCCCGAGAGGTCGAAAAAGGGCGCATGAAGGACACCGACGTGCAGACCGCCCTGGGCCGGCTGCATTACGTCGAAAGCCTGGAGATGCTCAAGGGCGCCGACATCGTGGTCGAAGCGGTCGTGGAGGACTCCAAAGTCAAACGCGAGCTCTTTTCGAAACTCGCGGGGTTGTTTCCGACCCAGATTCTGGCGAGCAATACCAGTTCGATCAGCATTACCGAAATATGTGCGAGCGTCGGCCCGCAGGGACACCCCGAACGCGTCATCGGCATGCATTTTTTCAATCCCGTGCCGGTCATGAAATTGGTCGAGGTGATCCGCGGCCTGCAAACCTCTAGCGAGACGGTGCAGCGCGTGACCAACCTTTCGACTCAACTGGGCAAAACGCCCATTCCGGCGAACGACCGGGCCGGGTTCGTCTCCAACCGCGTGCTCATGCCTCTGATCAACGAGGCGTTTTACGCCTGGATGGAAGGCGTGGCGGAGCCCCAGCACATCGACGAGATCATGAAACTGGGTTGCAACTTCCCCATGGGACCGCTGCGCCTGGCCGATTTCATCGGACTCGATACCTGCGTGCACATCATGAACGTGCTGGCGGAAGGGCTCGGGAGCGATCGATACCGTCCTTGCCCACTGCTGCGGCAGTTGGTCGCGGCGGGGCGCCTCGGAGACAAGACCGGAAAGGGCGTTTATGACTACATGGCTCAGACCGCTTCCGGTGCAAACCTGAGCGGCGCAAGCCAAGCCGGTTTGACATCCAGCAAGACTGCAGTCGGCGTCTAGGCTGCGCAAGGGCCTTAAGCCAAACGCACGCGCCCGGTCTTAGCGCACCAGCACGAGCCTGGGCCGCGCGCTTTCCACCTGAGGCGGCTCTACTTCATCAAGCGACTTGATGTCCTCAAGGATTTGGTCGAGCACGCGAATCTCTCGCGCCGTCTCCGCACGCGCCAATCGCTCTCCCACAGGAGCGTCTTTCATTTCTGTTTTCATCTTTTTCCCCATACAAATCCGCACGTGCGCTGAGCGAAAACAAAATCGTTCTCCGCACGCACATTCATACGCCGGCGTGTCCATGCAGTTCGAGCCGGACTTGTGCGCATCTGGTGTTATCAGTGCGCGGACAATCGAACTTGCGCGTTTCCCCTGTGGGGGGAGGACATAGCCTCACCAAGTTCGCAAGTTGCGACAATTCCGACAACTGCGCTGTTGCGCGTCACGCGCCAGCCCGCCATATAACTTCGCGGCGCTCGCGGTAAGTCGATCGGGAAAAAACTTTTGCGATCCCACATTTTCGTGCGGTTGCCGCTCATTGCGCAGCGCGTTGATTGCGCGTGTATCCTGTTCGTCTACACCGAGTCGAATTTTAAGGAATCTTTCATGGCGAAGAAGAAACCGGCAGAGAACACCCGTCAGCGCATCCGCAACATGGCTGTGCACGCGATGCGTGACCGAGATCTCAGTGCTTCCGATATCCGCAAGCTAGTCCACGATTCTCTGAACGGGGCCGCAAAAACAATCAACCATGAAGTACCTGCTGCCCGCCGCAAGGCGATGCGTGAGGCCTTCGAAGGCCTTCGCGATGCCTTCAATGCCGTGGCCTCCGCTGGCACCAATACCGGCAAAAGCGCCAGACGCCGGGGCAAGCACATCGCCGATCACACTCTCCCGAGCGCGAAGCGCAAAATTATCGCAGCGAACGACGAGTTCCTTGGCGCCGTCAGTTCCTTCGCCAAAAAGACTTCCACCGAACTCGGCGAAGAACTCGAGGCGCTCGTACGCCGTGCCCGCAAGGCAGGCCGCACTGTATCGAACTCTGCCTCTACCGCAGGCAAGGTTGCCGCGAAGAACGCCGGTCCGATCGCAAGTGATGCCGGCCGTGCCGGATGGTCCCTCGCCCGCAAGGCAGCCGAGCAGGTCGCCCTTGCAGCGAGCGGCCTGCTCGAAGGCATCGGCCAACTGCTCGCCCCGAAGAAAATGAATGAAGAGTCCTTGAAAAAGCCCGCGACCCGCCGCACCGGCAAGAAGGCGTCGAAGAAGGCGGGAAAAAGGACGGCGAAAAAAGCTCGGGCAAAGGCGCCGAAGCACGCCAAGTAACTTACTCGTCGCGCAATCTGCGATTCGTAATGATCATCAGAACGACGAGGATTCCGGCGGCCAGAAACCCCGCGACTCCGATCGCGGTCAGCGCGCCCATCCCCGCATTCCGCGCTGCAAGAATCAGAATCGACGAGCCCACCAACATCGAAGCAATGATTAACGCAAACGAAATATTCCGGCTTGCATGCTCGATCGTGTGCGTCAATTTCGTCAACCCGCGATGTTCGATATTGATCGCAAACCGGTTTCGTCGCACTTGCGTCAGCAACGACCGCAACTCCGCCGGTAGGTCTTCGGCCAATTCGATGTAGTTCAGCAGGCTCTTCTGTGCACGGCCCCTGAGAGCCGAAAAGCTGTACCGCTTCTCCACGAGTTTCTCAACATAGGGCCTCACAAACTCTGCCAGAGGAAACGACGGATCGACCGCGCGCCCTACCGATTCAATCGTCGTCAGTGCCTTGATCAGGAAAACAAGGTCCGCCGGACAACTGATTTTGTTTGCCCGCAGCGCGCCGAAGAAGTCGTCCAGCAGGCGTCCGAGATCCAATTGATCGAGCGAGCTGTTCTGAAACTGCGAAACGATCGTGTGCACGTCGTTTCGCAAGACGCGATCCTCGAGCCTCTCCGCCGCCAAGTCGCCAAGCTCTCCGACCACGCCCATGACGCGATCAAGGTCACCCCCGACCACGCCCGAAACCAGATCCGCTAATTGCCGCGCCGTACGGGCGTCGATTTCGCCGGTCATCCCACAGTCGATGAACGCGATCCGACCCTTCGGCAAAGCGATCAGGTTTCCCGGGTGCGGATCAGCGTGGAAGAAGCCGAACTCAAGACACTGCCGGAAGACGGCTCGCGTCCCGTTCTCGACCAGCGTCCGCCTCACGTCCGGTTCGAGTTTCTCGGGGTCAAGGTGCGTGAGCACCTTCCCGCGAATCTCCTGCAGCGCGAGCACATTCCGCGTCGTCGCTTCCCAGTACACCTTGGGGAAGACAACGTCCGGATCACCCTCAAAGAACCCGCGAAGCCGGTCCGTCGATCGCCCCTCGTGCGCAAGATCCATTTCCTTCGCGATCTCGCGCGAAAACTCATCCACCACCGCGACCGGGCTGTACCCAAGGTCTTTGAAGTGTCCCTCCGCGATTTCGGCGATCTGCCGAAGGATTTCCATGTCCGATTCGACAACATCGCGAATCCCGGGCCGGAGCACCTTCAGCACGATCCGCGCGCCATCATGCAGCACGGCCTTGTGCACCTGTGCGATCGATGCCGCGGCCAGCGGCTTTTTTTGAATTGAGCGAAAAAGGGTGTGCAGACGCGGGCCGAACTCCTCCTCGAAGATCTTCTCGATCAACTCGTACTCGACGCCCGGCACGCTGTTCTGAAGTGATTTGAACTCTTCGGCCCACTCAACCGGAATCAGATCCGGCCGCGTGCTCAGTATCTGTCCCAGTTTCACATACGTCGGCCCCAATTCTTCGAGCACCCTGCGCACCCGCACCGCCCGGGGCAGATCGCTCACCTTCCGCGGCTCCGCCCCCAGAATCTCCCTCCCACGCTCGATCAGCGACACCAGCCCGATCTGTTCCGCAAAATCAGCAAACCCGTGCCGCGCCAATACCTCCAGCACGCGCACAGACCGCTGAGCATTGCGAAGCCGACGAGCAACGGGTGAAAATGGTGTCATTCACCTACAGCGTAGCGAACTCCATTCCCAAGCCTCTCCCACGCTGAGCCCGCTTGCCTGCAGCAAGCCAAGCCGATTCGTGCGCCGAAGCAGCGACGCATTTCGGCCGGGCAAGGCCGACAGATTCGAGCCGAGAATGGAACGAGTCCCCGAACGACATCCTCGGTCCGCGCACGCACAATCCCCGCACGCTGAAAACGCGCGACCCGGGCCGCACATTGCTTCAAATCGAACCATTCGGTTCGTTTTCCCATCCCCCGCACAACGACGCACCCGCTCACTTCAATTCCGCGTTGATCAGCACATCGCGTCCCGCCAACGCCGGCATTCGCCAGCCCCACCCGCCTGATACAAGAATTGTCGGATCGCCGGTTCGTCCAAAATCATCAACGCCATCTGTGCTCTTCGAATACAGCAGATAGCCTCCCGAGGGCTTCGCTTCACCCAAGGTTTTCGCGTTCACGTTGACCACGTACACCCACGCTTTTCCAGACAACGGATCGACACGATCTGCCTGCGACAATTCCACTTCCTGCAGGTCTCGAGGCAGCCGACCCTCCTTCACGCGGAACTGCTCAATCGCCAGCCACACCCGCATTCCGGCTCGATTGACCGCCGACCAATCGAAACTCGGCAGAAACCAGCCCCATGCCATCCGCGTAACCGGCGCAAGCACCAGGTCCGAAGCAAGCGCCGGAACAGCCGGCCGATTCCACGGTGGAGCCTCCGCCTGAGCCCGAGCGATATCAAACAGCCTGTCGTTCATTGCGATGTTCTCGCCCACCCAACCCACTCGTCCCGGCGGCAGCGGCCCGCCGCCACCCACCGTTCGAACCAATTCTGGCGTGAATCGGTTGAACCGCACCATATCGGGATTGGAAAGGATGCTCAGAATTGAGTCCCGCTCCACGAGCCGCTCAACCTCGATCATCTTCACAAGGTCCGGCTGGAAGGGCTTCGCCTCCACGATCGCACGCGCTCCTGCCGCCCATTCCGGGCGAACGACGATCGCTTCACGCAGAGAGCTCCACAAAAAAGCCTCCAGCCGCGAAACGCTCCACCAACCGCCCAGAACCGGAATGGAAGAATTGTGACCGATCACCGACAGCGCGGCCCGGAGCGATTCCTCGAACCGTGCGTGATTTCCCTCTTCCGCCGCAAGACGCATCCGCTCGATCGCCAACTTCCCAGCGAACTCAACCCCCCATGTGAATTGGAGGCGGACCTGACCTCCATCGCGCGAACCGATCACGGGCACCGGCTCATGGATCGGATCCGAAGCGCCGATCGCACGCATCGCATCACGCAGGTCTTTCCCCTCCATGGCTGCGACCACGGCGGACCTCCAAATGTCCCGCTTGCGATCGGCCTCGTACTGCCCAACCTGTGCCGCTGTCGCGTCGCTCGCAGGTGCCTTCGCGCGTGCTGCAAACTCCCATGCCGCCGGAGATTCATTCATCACGATCGACTGGGGCAGATTGCTCTGCGCAGCCACCTCGAGGCCCTTGGTGTTGTACAACTTCTGCAGTTCAAGATCGATCTTCCGGACCCCGGTCAATTCCGTCTGATCCTCGAATAGCACCACCGCCGTCGATAGTCCGAGCACGCCAGAAAGCGTCTTGGCACTCGTGAAGCGCCCCTTGGCACGGCGTGCTTCAATGCGCACAATCAGCTCATTCACGCCGAGTACCCCCGCCGGTATCACGAACAACACGACAAACGCCGTAAGAAAAACCCGTGCCGCAATCTTCAGCTTCCGAGGTGTCCAGAAATATCCCGGATCCCTCCCTGCGCTCCGCTTCCGCTGCGCCACTGTCACACCCCTCTTATTGCGAACCAATTCCACCAGCGCGGGATCAACCTGCGTGACCGCGCCGCACTCCGGACACGAGCACGCCATCCCTTCCGAAACCGCCAGCCCGTACAACGCATAGCCGCACTCAGAACACACTCCGCCTATGTTGAGCACCCGCCAGATGAACGCGCGCAGAACAAAATCGCGGGCCAGGAGCGCCATCAGCGGCGCCGCCGTGCACACAACCACCACCACGACCGCCGTCGAGAACGTGATCTGCAGATCCGAAAACGTCCTGCGATTGTCCAAGTCGAGCGACCGGTGCACCCAGATCATCACGCTCGCAACGATTAGAAATGTCGCCGCAAACGTCCCGATCACCAACACCGACGCCAGCACTCGTATCACCCACCCACCCCACGCCCGCTTCACAAACCGGCGGCACTGCTCATCCGAAAACTCATCGAGTTCCCGAAAGGCTCGCCAGATTTTCCGGCCCGGAATCCGCATACCACAAGATACCTTGGCGATGACCGCTCTGATCCGCTTCTTTGTGCTTTCGGGGGACTCTCGCCGCACTCTTGAGCGGTTCGACTTCACGGGTGTCGGGAGGTCGCTTGGCGCGTATGCCACATCGATTGCAAAGGTGCCCGTCGCTGCGCTCCGGGCTCGTCAGGCACGTCGCCGGTGGTTTGAGCGACTTCTCGTTGAACGTTCCACTTGAAATGATTCCGATCTAACGGACGATGCCTCCGGCTGATACCCGCACACTCTTGCATAAAAAAATGGAACGGCCTTGGGCCGAAAACACACAAACAGCCATCATTTGGGCGCGCCAACCCGCGCCCGCTCCCGATTTCCACAACCCTGTGGATGCCGCCGGCGTTTTCCTTCCTCCCCCACTTGTGCAATCCTGATTCATTCATTAGACTCCGCCCCGCCGCATTCGAGGGGGGCGCGGCAATAACTTCCGGGAGACAGTTTCATGGTGAAGGGAATCATCGGCGGGTTGATCGGGGGCATCATCGGGGCCGTGATCTGGGCGGCCATTGCACACTACACCGATCGAGAGTTTGGAATCGTCGCGTGGGGTGTGGGAGTCCTCGTCGGCGTTGGCACCTCGCTCTTTGCCGGAAACGATGTCTCTCCTCTCACCGGTGCGGCCGCGGCGGTGATCGCTCTGGGCTCCATCGCCGGGGGCAAATTCGCCGTCATTCACGCCCTGGCGGGTCAGGTGAAGACGACGGTTCACGCCAAGGTGCATATCGGAGAAAACGAGGCAATCGTCGGCATCGCCGACCAGCTCGCCGAAGAAGCCGAAAGCGCAGGCAAGAAACTCGATTGGCCGAAGGGCTCGTCCCGCGAAGAAGCCTCCGAAGAAAGTGAATTCCCAGCGGCTTTATGGGCCGACGCGAAGGCCCGCTGGAACGCCATGAGCCCATCTGCACAGGAGACATATAAGCGCGATTACGAACAGCATGTGCACGCCCAACTGGATAACGCAATCGGCGAGGTCGAATCGAAGGCATTCTTCGAGAGCTTTTCTTTCTTTGATTTGCTCTTTGCTCTCTTCGCCGTCGGAAGCGCGTTCAAACTCGGCTCCGGAGACGGCGGCGGGGACGATTGATGCATCTCCGCGCCGAGTGAGGCTGTATCGCGAATTCGATGTTGAAACCGGCCGCCTTTGCGCCACGCGGTTATATCGCGAGATACACCACGACGACCACGCCGGCGACGATCGGAATGAGAAGAATCGCACCGATTCGCTTCGCCAGCGTCACCCCGCCCAGCGACCACGCAATTCCGATCTTGACAATCGTGTTCACCACCGCGGCCAAGGTGATAGTCGCGGCTGCCGTCGCGCCGTCGACCTGCTCGCGCAGCACCATCGCGGCCGTCGAAAGTGTGATCGCGCCCATGTCCGTTAATCCGCTGATCGCTGCCACGACGAACAAGCCCGAATTCCCGAAGTACTTGTTCCCCGCGATCACCAGCACTTGCACCACCGCGAACATCAGTGCAAAGAAGAGGGCCGCCTTTAGTTCGGTCGGATTTTTCTGATTCGACAGCTGCGTTTGTGCTTCGGTTCCCTTGGGTTCATCTCGCCACGCCAGCAGCAGCGCGATGCCCGCGGCGATCACCGATGCGACCAGGAACACCATCAGCCACGCGACTAACTCACCCGATTTCTCCCGCGCCGCTGCGTACGCGAAGATCACCGTTCGAACCGCCATGACTCCGCTCGCGATCGCGATCGCCGCCGTGGATGCCGCGCACTTGCCTTGTCGCAGTTTGGCCATCCGCGAAAAACTGACCGTCGTCGCCGTGCTCGAGACCAGGCCGCCCAGCAAGCCCGCCAGCAGCGTCCCCGCGCCCGAACCGAAGAGTCGGATCGCCACGTACCCCGAAAGGCTGATCCCGGTGACCAGCACCACCATCAGCCACAGGTTGTACGGATTGATTGCCTCGAAAGGCCCCATGACCCGGTTGGGCACGACGGGCAGAATGATCAGGGAGATCGCGGCGAACTGCATGATCGCCCGAACATCCGTATCCGAGAGTGCGGCGGTGAACTTGTGGAGCGAGGGCTTGAGATGCAGCAGCACGGCCGTGGCCGCGGCGATCGAAACGCCGAGCGCTGCGTGTTTCATCACGATCAGAACGCCGGCCCCGAAAACCACGAGAATCGCCATCTCGGTCACAATGCCGCGCGGTGCTTTCCCATCTCGCTCCGCCGGCGCACGTCCGACTTGACCCGCGTGGATGATCAGCGCGAGCGCAACAAAGCCCGAGGCGACCACCCAAACGCCGGATGGCTCGAACAGGCGCGCCAGCATCGCGCACATCGCCCCGAACAGCGCGATGAGCGGGAAGGTTCGGATGCCCGCGAGATCGGAGTTTGCCCGCTGGCGCTGCAATCCGACCAGCAACCCCGCACCCAGGGCGGTCGCAAGGTCGAGGAATACGTTTCCTCCCTCAACCATGGTTTCAATTGAAGCGCCGGGAATCTCCATCTCCACAGACTACATCCTTTGTCCGGACCGCGATACCCGACACTAGGAGATGCCGGGATTCGCGCCGGCGATGAAGAAGTACACGATGACCGCGACCCCCGTGACGAGCGGGAGCAGAAGAATCGCTGAAAGCCGAATCGCCAGCGATCGGCCGCCCATCGCACCGGCGATCGCAAGTTTGACGACGGTATTCACAAGGGCCGCAATGACAATGGCGATCGCGGCGTTGGTTGCCAGGAGTTCGCCGCTTCGTGCGAGGCCGGCGGTGGAAAGAGTGATGGCGTCCATATCGGTCAGGCCGCTGAGCGCGGCGATCGCGAAGATTCCCGCTCGTCCAAACTGTTCTTTTCCGCCAATGACCAGGATTTGGACCGCGGCGAACAACGCCGCGAAGATCAGCGCCGATTTCAGTTCGGTCGGATTTTTCTGATTCTCGGTGGGGATTGCCTCACCCGAGGCCACGTTCCTGCGCGACGCCAGCACGCCCGCGGCGGCGCCGACAATAGAAGCCCCAAGCAACGCACCCAGAGCGGGCAGTATTGCCATCGCGCTCTCGCGGGCCGCGACAAAGACCAGCACCATCACGCGGGCAAGCATGACCGAATTCGAGATGGCAATGGCGGGCGCTGCGGATCCGGCAAGTCTGCCGTCGGACTTTGCCAGGCGTGACAGACTGACCGTGGTCGCCGTACTCGAAACCAGACCGCCCAGGAACGCCGCGAGCAACGTGCCCGCCCGGGATCCGAAGATGCGAAGCGCCACGTACCCGCAGAGGCTGATGCCCGTGACCAGCACCACCATGAGCCAAAGTTTGTAAGGGTTGATGGCGTCGTACGGGCCCATGGCGCGATCGGGAATGACGGGAAAGATGATCAGGGCGATCACGGCGAATTGCATGACCGCCCGAACATCGTCGTCGGTCAACGACTTTGTGAATCGGTGCAGCGATGCCTTGAGATGGAGCAGCACCGCCGTCATCGCAGCGACCGCAACACCCACAGCGTGCATGTGGAGCCCGATCAGCACGCCGCTGGAAAAGATGACCAGGATCGCAACTTCCGTGGTGACCCCGTGCGACTCCGGGTGCTTGCTGGAAGGCGCTGCCCGCACCAGATTGCCGGTGAGAATGACAATGGAAATGGCGACGAATCCGCTTGCGATGAGCATGACACCCGGCACACCCACCGCCGCGGCGTCGGTCGGGAACGACGCCGTGGCCCTTGCGAGCAAAGCACACAACGCCCCGAGAATGGCGATCAGCGGAAAGGTGCGGATTCCGGCAAGTTCGCTCTTGCTCCGCTCGCGCTGGAGCCCGACCAGCAGGCCGCCGGCAACGGCGATGGCAAGGTCCAGAAATACACCGGGCAGGTCCACGGACGGAGCTTATCGAAAGGCCGGGCTCCGCGAAAACGGGAGAAGGTAACCGATTGGCTGTAGAATCGGGTGTCTCAAGGGAGCCTCCTGTATGACCAGCGCACCACGCCCCGCCGTTGCCCCATCAGCCTTGCAAAAGCCGGTGGACCCTCATGCCGTCACGATCTCCGGGATCGTCGTGGACCCGGTCTACACCCCGGAGGCGCCCCCGGAAAGCCTGAAGCACATCCCGCGCGATATCGCGGCACCGGGGCAATACCCGTACACGCGGGGTCTGTTCCCACAGGGGTACCGGACACGCTTGTGGACGATGAGGCAGTTTGCGGGATTCGGCAGCGCGGACGATACGAACAAGCGGTTCAAATACCTGCTGGGTGCTGCGAAGGGGACGGCGGCGAACACGGGGCTGAGCACGGCGTTCGACCTTCCGACCCTCATGGGGCGCGACAGCGACGATGAACTCTCCGTGGGTGAAGTCGGTCGGTGCGGCGTCGCGATCGACACCATCGAGGACATGCACCGGCTCTACGCCGACATCCCGGTCGGAAACGTGACGGTGAGTCAGACAATCAACGGGCCGGCGTGCGTCATCTGGGCGATGTACCTCGCCATGGCTGTCCAGCGCAACATCCCGTGGAACACTCTCGGCGGGACGCTCCAAAACGACATCCTCAAAGAGTTCCACAGTCAGAATGAATTCATATATCCGCCGGAAGCAAGCGTGAAGCTGGTCGTAGACACGATCGAATTCCAGTCGGCGTACGTCCCCAAGTGGAACAGCGTCAGCATCAGTGGCTACCACATCCGCGAAGCGGGCAGCACCGCGACGCAGGAACTGGCGTTCACGCTCCGCGACGGAATGGAGTACGTCGAAGCCTGCGTCGAGCGCGGGCTCGACATCGACTCCTTCGCCCCGCGCCTCTCCTTCTTTTTCAACAGCCACAACGAGTTCTTCGAAGAGATCTGCAAACTCCGCGCCGCCCGCCGCATCTGGGCCCGCGCCATGAAGCACCGCTACGGCGCGAAGAACGAGCGCTCGTGGTACATGAAGACGCACGTACAGACTGCGGGTTGTTCGTTGACGGAGCAGCAGCCCCTGAACAACATCGTCCGCGTCGGCTATCAGGCGATGGCCGCGGTTCTCGGTGGATGCCAGAGCCTCCACACCGACAGCATGGACGAGACGCTTGGTCTTCCGACCGAACAAGCCGTCACCGTCGCGCTCCGCACCCAGCAGATCCTCGCCCACGAAACCGGCGTCACCCGCGTCACCGACCCGCTCGGCGGCTCGTGGTACGTGGAGCAACTCACCGACACAATGGAGCGCGAAGCCCTCAACTACATCGACGATGTCGATCACATGGGCACCTACAAGCAAGGGGCGAAAGGGCAGAGGGACAAAGGGGCGGAGGAAGCGGACCTGAGCAAGCACCCCGCGTACGAGCGCCTCGTCGGCTACGGCCGAGGCGTGATCAACGGCATCAACCGAGGCTACTTCCGCCGCCAGATTGCGGAGGCTTCCTACCGGTACTCCGAAGAATGCGAAGCCGGCGACCGCATCATCGTCGGCGTCAACGCGTACACCGACAACGCCGGCGAACGCCCGATCGATATCCTCCAGATCGGACACGACGTTGAAGTGAATCAGTGCGACCGGTTGGCGAAGTTCAAGAAGGCTCGCGACGCGAGCAAGGTCAAACAAGCTCTCGACAACATCCGGTCTTCCTGCCAAGGCAAGACCTTCAAACTCCAACACGATCTCCCAAGCGCCCCCGGAAAGGCTGGCAACCTCCACGAAACCAATGTCATGCCGGCCCTCATCGACGGCGCGCTCTGCGGCTGCACGATGGGCGAAATGGTGCAGGCGATGGCGGATGTGTACGGGCGCTACAGCGGCGGGCCAGAGTGGTGAATCCCGCATGCCTTTACGAACCCGAAGCGCAAGCGAGGGCGCAGTTGCATACAGAAACCAAAACGCCCCGCACTTTCAACACCTTTCAATGCATCTTCCTCCTCTCGCTTATTTTCTCACCTGGCGATGCCACGGCACATGGCTACATGGCGATGAGCGCGGCGCCGTCGATAAGTCCCACAACGTACTAGACACTCCGTTTCTTCCTCCCGACCAACGCCGGCAAAGGCTGATGGAGAAAAAGCTTTCAAACGAAGCCATTTCTCTCTCAGACGAAGGTCGCCAAATCGTCGAACAAACAATTCGCAACCACTGCGAAATCCGACATTGGACGCTCCGGGCCATCAACGTTCGCACCAACCACGTCCACGTCGTTGTTTCCTGCCCGGAAAGCGTTTCTCCGGAAGAAGCAATGTCACAGTTCAAAGCATGGTCAACGCGCCGCCTTCGCGAGGCCAAGCTCGTTTCATCAGATGCACGCGTTTGGGTTGAGCACGGAAGTACACGGTGGCTGAATAATGAAGAGGGGTACCGGGGAGCAGTTGACTATGTGCTGCATGGACAATGAAAACAGTTTGCTATTTGCTCGCAACAGCGCCCTCGCTTGCGCTTCGGGTTCGTAAATGCACTCGCATTCGCTCTCCATCTTCGGCTTCGGCGCTTTCGGACGCTTCGCGTCCTCGCATCTCCACACGCATTTTGACATGGTGACGTGCGACGCTATGGATCGGACGGCCGAAGCCGCTTCGGCCAACGTGACCTACACGTCGCTTTCCGATGCCGCACATGCCGACATCATCGTCCTCGCGATTCCCGTCCAGCGAATGGAGCCACTGCTCCGGCAACTCGCCCCACTCCTCGCCAAACGAACTCCACTCGTTATCGACGTCGCCTCCGTCAAAGTCAAACCCATCGCCCTCATGCGCGATCTGCTCCCGCCCGAAACCGAAATCATCGGAACCCACCCGCTCTTTGGCCCCCAGAGCGGCAAGAACGGGATCGAAGGTCTGCCCATCGCGTTCTGCCCCGTCCGCGCCAGCCAAGAGCGCATCGCCTGCGTGCGATCCTTTCTCGGCGACACGCTCAAGCTCCGCGTTCTTGACGTCTCGCCTGAAGAGCATGATCGGCAGATGGCGTACGTACAGGGCCTGACTCACCTCGTCGCCCGAGCCTCGGCGGCGCTCAACCTGCCCCGGACCGAACTCGCGACACTTGCGTATCGCCGCTTCGCCGAGATGAGCGAAAGCCTAACCGGCGACTCCTGGGAACTCTTCAAAACGATCGAAAACGAGAATCCCTTTGCCGCGGAAGTGCGCCGGCGATTCGCTGAAAACATTGCGGAAATCGAGAAGCAACTCCGGCATCCGTAGCGCTCTCTGGCGGACCCCAAACATGTGAGGTCGCCGCCCCAAACCCCGGCGGGGCGATCAAATTCCAAACTTTCGCCCGAGCGCAAGTCGATACGGAACCTCGGCGCGCCAGCCGGAACACTCCCGGGCGCCTTCGTTCTGCTCATAGGCACAAAGGAGGCTTCATATGGAACTGCTCACGGCTTGCTGGCTTGCCATCATCGCGACCCCGATTGCATTGTGGTTCTACGGCGCACTCGCGTGGATGGCGCTGCCTCATCACAAGAAAGACTTCAAGAAGTTGCCCGATGACACCAAAGTACTGGATTTCGTGCGCGGCCTCGGGCTTCCGCCCGGCGTCTACGGCTATCCCAACATGCACTGCGAAGGCGAAGACCGCGAACGGATCAAGAAACTCTGGGAAACAGGGCCGATGGGGATTCTCTCGGTGTGGAACAAGGTGAGCATGGGCAGAAACATGCTGCTCACGTTCATCGTCGAACTCATCGCCGCGTTCTTGATCGCGTATGTCGGAGTTGCGGCGGGATTCGGCCGCGGCGAGCCTTTCGCCAAGGTCTTCCAGGTCCTTGGCACGGTCGGGATTCTCACCTTTACAGTCGGCTGCTTGCCCAACGCGATCTGGTTCCAGGCGAACAAGACCGCGGTCGTCAGCGGCATCATCGACGGCGTGATCATGGGCCTGATCACCGGCGCGGTCATGGCCTGGCTCTGGCCGAAGTGATATTCACTTCTTGCGCTTCTTAAACCGGTCCTTGCTCGACGAGAAACTGCTGCCCTTGGAAGCAAAGCCGGGCAGGCCCTTCAGACCGGGCATCATGCCGCCCATACCTCCCGAGCCGAGTTCGCGGGCCGCGGCGGATTTCTGCGCGGCGCTCATGCCCGCCATGCCCTTGCTGAGTTTGCTCACCATCGCGAACTGCTTGACCATCTGGCCCACATCATTCTGATCGACTCCCGAGCCGCTGGCGATGCGCTTGCGCCGGCTGTTGTCGATGATGTCGGGTTTCTTTCGCTCGGCCTTGTTCATCGAACCGATCATCGCCTCGATCTTGTCGAGTTGCTTGTCCTCGATCTGCACATCTTTCAGCATCGACCCCACGCCGGGCAGCAGCGAAAACAACTGCTTGAGCGGGCCCATGCGGCGAAGCATCTTGAGCTGCGATAGGAAATCGTCCATCGTCAACTCGCCCTTGGCGAGCTTTTCTTCGAGTTTCTTCGCATCGTCCTCGTTGACCTGCTCCTGAGCCTTCTCGACCAGCGCGACCACATCGCCCATGCCGAGGATGCGCCCGGCGAAGCGGGTCGGATGGAAATCCTCGAGCGCATCGAGCTTCTCGCCCACACCCACGAACTTGATCGGTGCGCCGGTCACGTGCTTGACGGACATCGCAGCGCCGCCCCGCGTGTCGGAATCAAACTTGGTCAGAATGACGCCGTCGATATCGAGCTTCTCGTGGAAGTTCCTTGCGGAGTTGAGCGCATCCTGCCCGCTCATTGCGTCAACAACGAGAAAGATGTGATGAGGCTGAAGCAGGCGCTTCACCTGCGTGAGTTCGCCCATCAGTTCGTCGTTGATGTGGAGGCGGCCGGCCGTATCCAGAATGAGAACATCCACGCCCTTCTGCCGTGCTGCGGCGAGCGCCCGCTGGCACACCTGCACCGCGACGCCCACCGCCTTGCCGTATTCCGCAACCCGCTCGGGTTCGCCGTAGAAGTGCACCTGCGAGCCGCCGGGGAAATCCCGCTCCACCTGTGTCGCAACCGTGTGCAACTGCTCCACCGCTGCCGGGCGCTGAAGATCCGCCGCGGCAACCATGACCGACCTGCCCCGTTTCTTCAGCATCGCAGCCAGCTTGCCGCAAGTAGTCGTTTTGCCCGAACCCTGAAGCCCGCACATCATGATGATGGTGGGCCCGGGGCTGATCTTCATGATCGTCTGATCGGCAGTGGATTCGAGCGCGGCGCGCGGATCGGCCTGTTCCGGTGTTCCACCGAGAAACTGCACGAGACGGGCGTGGACGATGCCGATCATCTCTTCGCCCGGCTTGAGCGACTTGGTGACGTCGCGGCCGAGGGCGTCTTTCAACACGGCTTCGGTGAAGGCGTTCACAACATCGAGATGCACGTCGGCATCGAGAAGATTGGTTCGAACCTCGTCGATAGCGTCACGGACGTTTTTTTCGCTCAGGGTGGCGTTGCCGCTGAGTTTGCGGAAAAGGCCGGAAAAGGATTCGGTGAGGCGGTCAAGCATGGCGTGCCTTTAGGACTGGGCGGGCGCGCGAACGCGCCGGACTCCGGTGGAGTCAGGGCTTGACCGGGGAGAGAGTACGCGGTTGGCAACACATTTCAACACGGACAGTCACAGCGAGCCGCAGAGGGAAAGGCCGGGAAATACAAGGAATATCGAGGCCCGGCCCACCGGCGATGCATGACAGACTTTGCGAAGGTGTTGAAGAACCGGTTCCTGCTTCTAGAATCGCGGCTTGCCAGTACTTACAGCCACCAATCTCAAACACGCGTTCGGGCTCCGGATCATCTTGGACGGGGTTTCGTTTTCCATCGAGCCCGGAGAGCGGGTGGGCGTCGTCGGCCGCAACGGCGTCGGAAAGAGCACCTTCCTGAAAATGCTCGCCGGCCTGATGCAGGCGGATTCGGGCGACGTCGCGCTCCAGCGCGGGGCACGAGCCGGGTACCTGCATCAGGATCCGAAACTGAATCCGGACGAGACGCTCTGGGGTGAAGCCGAGAGCGCGTTTGCGCGGCTGCACGAACTCCACCAAAAACTGGATCACCTCTATGAGGAGATGGCAACAGCAGAAGGCACGAAGCTCGAAAAATTGATGGATGAGCAGCAGCGCCTGACCGAAGCGATGGAAGCGGCGGGTGGATACACGATCGATCACAAGATCGCAGAGATTCTGCACGGACTTGGATTCACGGATGCGCAGTTCACGGTAAAGGTGAGCGGGCTTTCGGGCGGCCAGAAGGGACGACTCGCGCTCGCGAAGTTGCTGCTTGAGAACCCGGATGTGCTGCTGCTGGACGAGCCGACGAACCACCTCGATATCGAGGGGCGACTCTGGCTCGAAAACTTTTTGAAGAACGAGTTTCCGGGCGCCGTGCTGCTGATCAGCCACGATCGATACTTGCTCGACAACGTCGTCAATCGCATCGTCGAAACCGAAGACGGCCGCCTGATCGACTATCCGGGCAACTACGAGACTTTCCGCGAGCTCCGCGCCGAGCGCCGCATGGCCATGCTCCGCGCCTACGAAAATCAGCAGGGCCGCTTCCGGCAGGAAGAGGCGTACATCCGCAAGTACAAGGCGGGGCGGCGGGCAGCGCAGGCGAAGGGACGCGAAACCAAGCTCGAGCGTCAGAAGGAACTGAATTCGCTGGAGAAGCCGCCGGAGGCACACTCGTTTGAAGTGCGGCTGCCCCCGGCGCCACGCAGTGGCGACATGGTTTTTGCGGCTCGCGAGGTCTCCAAGAGTTACCCGCTCGAAGGTGGCGGCGAGAAGGTGTTGTTCAAGAACCTCGACATGGTCCTCTCGCGCGGCGAGCGCTGGGGCATCATCGGGCCCAACGGCACCGGCAAGACGACGCTGGTTCGAACTCTCCTCGGTGAGATCAAATCGGACACCGGAACGATCAGGATGGGATCGAACGTGTTCGTGGGTTATTACCGTCAAACGCATGAACACCTTCCCGCGGACAAGCCGGTCTTTCAGTACCTGCAGGACACGATCAAGAAAGAAGTTCCGGGCGTGCAGATGAGCGAGCAGGCGGCCCGCGATCTGGCCGGCGCGTTCCTGTTCTCAGGAACAGATCAGGATCGGCCGCTGGGCCAGTTGTCGGGTGGCGAGCGCAGTCGCGCCGCGATCGCCGCCTTGCTCTGCTCCGCGAAAAACCTCCTCGTGCTCGACGAGCCCACAAACCACCTTGACCTGATGAGCGCCGAGCGTCTCGAAGAAGCCCTGTGCGACGAAGGCGGGTTTGAGGGCACGATGCTCCTCATCAGCCACGATCGCGCGCTCATCGACGGCACCTGCGATCACCTGCTGGTCATGGACGGAGCCGGAGGCGTCGAAGTCTTCCACGGCAGCTACACGGAGTGGCACGAAAAGGACGTGCAGCGAAAACGCGAGCGCGATCGGGCCCAGTCGGACGAAAAAAACCGCCGCGACGATGCCGAGAAGCAGCGCAAAAACGCGGAAGACCGGAAGAAGGCCGAGAAAGCCGGTCCGAAATCAAGCGCTCCTTCCGTCAACGCTCTCGCCCGCATGAGGACCGAGCAGATCGAGGAAAAGATCGAAAAACTCCAAATCCGTATCAAAGAGATCGACGGCCTGATGGGCGATCCCAATGTCTGGAAGGATCACGCCAAAGCCACACGCCTCACCGCCGAGCGCACCGCCTCCATGGAGCAGCTCGAGCCCCTTGAGTTTGAGTGGACGCGGCGGGCGGCCGAGGGAGATTGAATCGCGAAGAAACCTCCCGGCACAAGCCTTTGTGCCGTCGAGAGATAGCAAAGCCACGCTCTGGCAGGTCTCTTCGTTGCGCTTTCCAGTCGCTAACGCAAGAACCACATGACGAGCCAATAGCAGCCGACGGAAGCAAGGCCCACGCTCGCGCCCAGCATCACCCACACCCCACTGACGGCCCGTGAGGGCTCGGCATCCGCCGGCCTGATCAGCGAAAGCGGCCCTTTGGCGGCATCCGACGGGATCGGAAGGGCTGTGCCGTGCAACCGGGCATCGTCCTGCACAATGGCAATCACTAGATTCGCATCGAAGTTCCGCAGCCCCAAGCGGTTGGCAAGGCGGAGCAGCCGCTTCCTCGACTCTGGAGCGATGATCGCGGCCTGCCCACCCTGAATCTCCCGCTTCACTCTCACGGCAAAGACCCAGCGGGCATCATCCGAAAGCAGGGCCGGGGTTGCACGCCTGGTCTGCTCGAGCGTGTCAAAGAACCGGGGCCCAAGGCCGATGCGGCTTGCCTCCCGGTTGGCCTGAGCGATCGCCTCGCGTATCTCTTCGACCGTCTGTTCCGGCGCGGCTGGAGCCTCGGCCTGCACAGGTGCCGAGACCCGAAGTCCCGAAGGCCTGCGGGCCGGCTGGACAGTCTGTGACGGTTGTGCCGGCATGCGGCGTGGAGCCGACGGCTGGCGGTGGCTCAACTCCACCACGTCTACATACCGAAGTCGGGGGGGTGGCCCTTGTGACGCCGCGCCGGGGGCGTTATCGCCCGTGTGTTTGCTGCTCTTCATATGCCTTGGCCTTTGGCACATTGCGTGCCAATCGTTGAACCCGGAGCCGAGAACTCGGTATGTTGTTCTCCACGACTCCGCGTGGCCGAAGGAAGGTGAGGGGAAACGAGCCTGACTCCATCAAGCCCACAATCCGAACTCTTGCCCGAGACCGGACAGAGTGAATCCGCTGCTCCGGCGGAAGATGCAAGTCCCCTGCCGGTGGAACAGACGTGCATTCTTACGCCGCTCCCGCCCGCCAAGATCGAAGAAAAACTCCTCGCCATGTCGCAACGGGGAAAACTACCCGGCTTTGAACGCGTTCCGGACGGCTTCGTGGCCCTCGCCTATGGCTGGGTTTACGACTTCGATCTGGTCGGGGCGATCTCCTCCTCGAACGGATCAAATCGCATCGGTTTTTCTTTGAGAGTGAAGCCGAAAATGCCCTGGATCATCGCGGCAGTCCTCGCCCTGTCCGTTTTTCCCGGCGTCTGGATCACCGATTCGATGCTCGCCATTTATTTCGACTGGTATCCCACCGAGTTCTGGAAAACCTGCGTGTGGTATCTGCCCCTCTCCATTCTGCCCATCCCCTGGGTTTGGAAAACCGCGATGAACCGGTCGCGGACCGCGGCCCAGGAGTCCGGGCGGGAATTGATCGAGCGCATCGCTGCGGAAGTCGGTGGCGCCATCGCGGCTGCGCCCCACGACGCGTAGAGTCGCGCCGCATGTGGCAGGGTGTGGATATTCCAAGAGTCGTGCTGGATGGGCTCGCGCAGGATGAGGATCAGTTGCTCGCCGAACAGGCTGTCGCGGGGCTGGATGCTCGTGATGAAGTGAGCCTGCACGCCGCGATCGCCGGCGCCCTGGAAACAACCGGATTCGGCGTGCTCCGCGAGGTGCCGTTTCCTTCGCTGTCGCCCGAGCAAAAACGCGATCCGCAGCGCAAGCGTTGCGATATCGTGCTGACGCCTCGCCAGGGGCAGCGTGTTCAGGATGCAATCCGAGGCCGGAGAGCTCGGGCCGCGGCAGAGGGTCTGTTGTTCGCACCCGATACCGGCGATGTAGATGCCCCGCCCGAAGATTGCCTTTGGCTCGAAATCAAGTGCGTTGGGCAATTCACATACACGCAGGGCGTGCCGGGGCCGAATCGCTCGTACACGGCGGAACTGACCGGAGCCGTCAGGAGAGACGTCGCGAAACTCTCCGGCGATCCGCTGATCCGTCACGGCGTTGCCTTAGTGCTGCTCTTTTCCGAATCGCGCGAAGTGGCGGAGCACGATCTTGGTATCGCCGGCAACCGCGCGCTCGATCGCGGCGTGCCGATCAAAGCGGTTCAAATGGAGCATGCACCAATTGCCGATCGAATCGGAAATCGCCTGATGACGGCAGCGGTGTTTGAGGTTGGGCAAGGTTGACGTCGAACCACCCGCCTCCGAGAGGCGGTCCACCAAAGGCTCTAACCCGGCATGAGCGTGGGCATCCCGGTCTTCGTGCGCGGAACATCGGTGGTGCGACGCGGAATCCCCGCGATGCGCTCGATCTGATCCGCCGCGAGGGGGCCGGCGTGCAGGCCCTCGAACCGCTCTAGGACTCGTCGCAACTCCTGCTGCTGCGCTGCGAGCGCCTTGGGCTCCCGAAGGATGGCGCCCGCGGCACGGGCGATGGGCTCGGCGCCCCCAAAGTGCGGCACAAATTCCGGTATCACCTCTTCGCCCGAGATCAGATTCGGCAGCGTGAAGAACTTGGTCGTCAGCAGCCAGCGTGCAAAGCCGTGGTACAGGATCGGGTTCGATTTGTACACCACCACCATCGGCTTCACCTGCCGCGCGATCTGGAGCGTGACGGTTCCAGAAACCACCAGCGCGAGATCGCACCATCGGATCACCGCATCGGTCTGGCCGTGCACGGTGATCAGGTTGTCGGGCCACGGACCCAACCGGCGCCGGTGCCGGGCCGCGATCTCGTGCAGACGTGATTCCACGCTCGGCTTGGTCGCCGCGACAACGCCCCGCAGACCCGGAAACTCGGCCGAAAGGCGCACAAACGCCTCGAGCAGCAATGCGAAGTTCCCGTCGATCTCTCCCGGTCGCGAACCCGGCATGAGAGCGACGCGCGGACTGCCCTCTCCAAAGCCCGATCCGATCACGTCGAGCCGCTCGGTGTCAAGCCGAACATCGAACAACGGGTGCCCGATGAACCGCGCCGGCACGCCCCGCTTGGTGAAGTACTCCTCCTCAAACGGAAGGATGCACAGCACCTGATCGGTGAGCCGGCGCAATTTCCGGATGCGCCACGGTCCCCACGCCCACAACTGCGGCGCGACCATGTGGACAACTTTCAGCCCCCGCTGCTTCGCGATGGCGCAGATCGGAAAATTCGCCGCGGGCGAGTCGACCGGCACGTGGACGTACGGCCGGTGAGGCAGGTGCGCGTTCTCGCCCCCGGGCTCGAACGAATCCAGCCACGCAGCGATGCGGGCGTTGATCTTCTGGTGCTCGCGGATCTTGTTCAGGCCCGGCATGCCCATGACCGCATCGTCGCCCGTGCGTTCAACGATCGTCGCGCCCGCCGCGGCCATGTGCGGACCACCCCACGCGTAGATCGGAAGCCCCGGATGGCGCCTCCGAAGTTCTTCGATGACGATCGCCGCGTGATCGTCGCCGCTGGGTTCAAAGGCGGTGAAAAGCAGGGCCGGAGTTTGGGGCGGACGCTCGGACATTCGCGGGGAAGAGTAGAACGCACCGGCCCGGGTGCCTCCGCGAATAGACAGGCCGAATCAGCGTTGGGCAATGAGTTGAAACTCGACGCGCCCTGCGATCTCGATGATGCCGTAACGGTCGCCGGTGGATTCAAGGAGAGCCAGAGCCTGGTCGGTATTGATGTACTCGACTTGGACGAGCGAGGGTGCTCGCAGAGAGAGGCGTTCGAGAACGTCGGGGGAGGATTGGACGATTTCGATGTGGACGGTTTGTGATTCGGAGTGTGGCGTGTCCAGCGTGGGAAGTGTGGGCACTTTGGCAAGCGGCTGGCTGGTGGCGAGCGGCGAAGTGCGGAGCAGGGCGAGTGCGAGAACGCCGAAGGCCAGCGCGCAGGCGCCGCCGACCGATGCGATCCGTGTCGCGGTGCGCCGGCGGCGAACACGGCGAACTTCAGAGAGAAGGGCCGGAAGCATGGCATCGCGGCGCTCGCGGGCCAGAGGCGTGAGCTCTTCGTGCGGGGGGAATGGGATTTGGTCAGGCATCGGACGCCTCCTCGGAGAGGAGGGTGCGAAGGCGGGCGAGGGCTCGGTGGGCGCGGCCGTAGAGGGAGTCGGGCGTACCTCCGAGGGAGGAGGCGAGTTGTTCGAAGGATGCGGATGAATCGGCGCGAAGACGGAGGAGGAGTTGATCGTCGGGGGAAAGTGAGGCAAGGGCTTGAGT
>JAHBXG010000002.1 GCA_019636565.1 Phycisphaeraceae bacterium | reverse complement strand
GAGATGCAGATCACCGTATCGCACTTTCGGAATCGGCCCAGGTCGCCGTGCGCCGCTTCCGAAGGGTGCACGCAGTGGGAAGGGATGCCGAGTGAGGAGAGCGTCGCCGAAATCTTGGCCCCGATCAGCCCCGACTTGCCCAGGCCGGTGATCAGCACCGTGCCCCCCGCATCCGCGCACGCGACGATGAGTTCAACTGCCCGCTCAAACGGATCGCCGATGGATTCCGCGAGGCTTGCAACCGCCTTCGCCTCGGCACGAAGCAGTCGCTTCCCCGCCTGAATGGCCTCGGGCGTGACCTTCGGCATCCGGGTCGTCGCGCTCACCGGCGGGCGCGCAGTGTTTTCCGAGCCCTTCACTTTGGGCTCTGTCATTCGGACCGTCTTGGATCCCGGCGCGGCCTTTGATGGCATCACTGAAGGGTAGTTCGGGCTTTGGCCGAAAGTGCGTACACTGTCCACAGAAGCCATCGCTTTCCGCGGCGGAGCCGCTGAATTCCGCGATGCCTTGCGCCGGAGGCACGGATGCTCACCGAAGACTATCGGGTACGCCTGGAATCGTTCGAGGGCCCGCTCGACCTCCTGCTTTTCCTGATCCGCAAGAACGAGGTCGATGTCACCGACATCCCGATCGCGCCGATCGCGGATCAATACATCGCGTTCCTGCGTGACCTTGACAAAGACGGCACTCCTGTGGACATCGAAGTCGCCGGCGAGTTTCTTGTTATGGCCGCGACGCTCATGGAGATCAAGAGCCGATGGCTGGCGCGCGGCACCGACCCAAACGTGGCGCTCGCGTCCGACGACACCGGCGCCAACGGCACCGATCCGCGTGCCGACCTCGTGCGCCAGTTGCTCGCGTACAAGCAATATCGTGATGCCGCGGACGCGCTGGAACTGCGGGGCAAGCAATGGCAGGCACGATTCCCGGCGGGCGGCGCCGACGAGGCGACGCCGGCGACCGACGCGCAGGCGATTCAGGACGAAGTCGCGGCACTCGATGTGGAAGACTTGGAACTGACCGATCTGCTCGAGGCCTTCAAGAAGATCGTCGCGACGGTCAACTTTGAGCGTCTTGGCGATCACCAGGTCGTGTACGACGACACTCCGATCGAACTTCACGCCGCGGACATCGTCGATCGCATCAAGGGCGAGTTGCCGGAAGGCGCGGACGGATCACGCCCAAAACTCACCTTCCGCGCCTTACTGACCAACCGCACCCGCAGCGAGATGATCGGTCTCTTCCTCGCCGTGCTCGATCTGGTGCGCCGGCGCGTGGTGGGGGTGGAGCAGGACAAGCAGTCGTCGGAGATCACGCTGGTGCTTCGGGATCCGGATGAAGCGCCTTCTGTTGCCGATGCAACCGCAAGTCCGGCATGAATTTGAATGCACGGTGTATTCCGACAGATTGCTTTGGATCGCGAGCAAGTTGCGCTCAACGGCTTTGCCGTCATCCCTGAATTCATCGAACCGTTTGCGTGCGAACGGCTTCGTGACGAGAGCAAGCGGTTGCTGGCAGGTGACGGTTTGCGGCGTGGCGGCCTCCGTGGCGTAGTCAGAAACTCAGAGGTGTTCCGCGAATTCGTTCGAGCCGACCCTCTACGCCAATTGATGGAATCGCTGCTTGGTGCGGGCTGCCGCGTGGTTCGTTCGATCTTGTTTGACAAAACGGTGGCGAGCAATTGGCTGGTCCCATGGCATCAGGACACCACGATTGCTGTACGGACCCGCCACGACGTGTCGGATTACGGCCCATGGTCTGTGAAGGACGGCGTTCCTCACGTGCGTCCGCCGTCTCACGTATTGGAGAGA
Organism: Phycisphaeraceae bacterium; assembly: GCA_019636565.1. Classification (GTDB taxonomy): domain Bacteria; phylum Planctomycetota; class Phycisphaerae; order Phycisphaerales; family UBA1924; genus JAFEBO01. The sequence goes on along the minus strand of JAHBXG010000002.1, from coordinate 152,641 downwards.
ATGCTGACGCTTCGAGTTCACCTCGATGACTCTGGCGTCGCGAACGGACCGCTGCTGGTAGTGCCCGCTTCTCACACAATGGGAATTCTCGCCGAGGAATCAATTCACGCTGAGGCGTGCGATGGGCGGGCCGCGGAGTGTTCAACCACGGCGGGCGGCGCGGTGCTGATGCGCCCGCTCGCGCTTCATGCTTCTCGGCGAGCTGCAACCCCCGGGCATCGGCGGGTGCTGCACCTCGAGTTTGCCGCAAAGGACGCATTGCCATCGCCTCTCGAATGGGCTGAGTTTTAGCAAGACCGTTTCTAAATGAAAACACCGCCCAGTCCAACGAGGAAAGGGCGGCGCTGAAGAACGAGACACGGTTGGGGACACGATCGCGCAGATAAGACTCTCTCTCGAAAAGTGCGAAGGCCTCGCCCGTTGATGTGCGAGCGCGGGGAAGCCGCGGCACACCCTTTGGCGTGCAGTAGAAAAATTGTGGTGAAGAGCGATCGGTCTGGACAAGAGGGAGAATTCAGAACTCGGGGATCACCGAGCCGGCATCAACAACAAGGAATGCCCGGCGTCTTGTTGCCCGACGTCGTAACCGGCGTGCGGACCGTCGTCGTAACAAGAACGCAAAGAGCGCCCTGGTTCACGCGAGCCGTCCGGACCGTCGTGCCGCCGAAGCGAGCCGACTGCCAATGTGCCGATTGAGACATGAGACAGCGAAACACTGGACACCTCCGATTGTGCGCGAAACCTCCAAAAAGAAAGACCGAAACACACAAGACCCCGCACCGAGAGCGGGCGGGTCAAAGAAGCAAACCGCAGATTGTGAAAACCCAACGCACCCCAGAGAATCAATCAGTCTGCCATTCGCGGAACCCTGAAAACGGTTTCGCGGATCCGGAAAATTGTGAAGATTGTGTGAGCACCGGTGCGTGTGTCCGTTCAGCGCGAGCGTGAATCAGCCGAGTACTCAGGCGCTGCATGACGGTTACCGAAGCGATTGACAACGCCATGCAGGGGCAGTGCCCGCGTGCGCTAGTGCAGCCCCGCCACAAACTTCTCCACCCGGTCGATGCCCTTGTTGATCTGATCGATCGAGCACGCAAAGGAGATCCGCACGCAGTTCTTCCCGCACCCCCCGAAATCCTCGCCGGGCACGAACGCGACGTGCTGCTCCGCCAGCAGCGCCTCGCTGAAGTCCATCGCGCTGTTGATCTTGCGGCCCGCGGTTCCGTTGCCGCCCGCGGAGGTCTTGCCGAAGTGCGCCGAGACATCGGGAAACGCGTAGAACGCGCCGGTGGGTTTCGGGCACTTCAAACCCGGCACCTTGACCAGCCGCGCATGGATCACGCCCGCGCGCTCGGCGAAAGCCTGGCGCATCTTCTCGACATCGCCCGCGGTCTTGGTGATCGCGGTGCGGATCGCCGGATAGGTAAAGCTCGTGATGTTGGTGGTCATCTGGCCCTGCAACACGCCCATCGCATCGATCAGTTTCTTGCCGAACGCGCCGCTGCCCGAGGCGTAGCCGATGCGCCAGCCGGTCATCGCGTAGGCCTTCGAGAGGCCGTTGATCGTGAGCGTGCGCTCCGCGATTTCCGGCACGCTGCCGATCGAAAAGTGCTCGATGCCGCCGTAAACGATCTTCTCGTACAACTCGTCCGAGACGACGACGAGATTGGGCGCCGTGGTCTTGGCGGCCTCGGCGATTACTTGAGCCAGGGCCTTGAGCTCCGCCGGCGTGTACATCGTGCCGCACGGGTTGCTGGGCGAATTGATGAAGAACGCGCGCGAGCGGGGGTTGATGGCCTTCTTGAGCTGCTCCGGCGTGATCTTGAAGTCGCTCGACGCATCGGTCTGGATTTCGGTCACCTTGCCACCGGCGATATCGATGATCGGAGCGTAACTCACCCACGCGGGCACAGGCAAAATGCCCTCCTGCGGCGCTTCGCCCGGCGCGGGGAAATCAAAGAGGCACTGACAGGCTACATACAGCGAGTGCTTGCCGCCCGCGCTAATGGCGATGTGGTCCGCCGTGGTCGGAATCCCATTTTCCTTCACGAGTTTGTCGGCGAGCACCTTGCGTGTTTCGGGGTCGCCCAGCGTCGGCATGTACTTGGTCATGCCCTTGTTGAGCGCCTCGATCGCGGCGTCTTTCACAATCTGGGGTGTATCGAAATCGGGTTCGCCCGCGGCGAAACTGAGAACATCGAGGCCTTGGGCCTTCATCGTCTTGGCGCGGTTCATGAAAGCCACTGTGACCGAGGGCTTCAATTCCGCGACGCGACGGGAAATGGAAAGCCCGGACGGCTTTGGGCTCGTGCCGGAGGGGATGGTCGGGGAGGCCGGATTGGCGGCAGCGGTTGACATGCCCGAAATGTACCCTCCTGAGAGGCCTGCTCGCGTCCGGCCGAGTGTGAAGGCGGGCGGGAGCGCTCCCCACAACCACCGAACCGCGAATCGGGTATGCTGGCTGAGGCACTTTTGCCCCCCGCCGGTCTTTGATCCTCTGGCGGCTGCGGCCTAGCATTGGCACCCGAAAGAACTGTGAACGAAGGAAAGAAAAGAACCCATGGCACTGGTCGCTGAACGACGCAAAAAGATTGTCTCGGACTACAAAACTCACGAGAAGGACACGGGCTCGCCCCAGGTCCAGATCGCGATGCTCACCGAGAAGATCAAAGAAGTTTCTGATCACCTCAAATCGCACGATAAGGACCACCACAGCCGCCGCGGGCTGGTGCTGATGGTCGGCCGGCGAAACCGACTACTGCGTTACCTCGCGACGACACAACCCGAGGAATACCAGAAGTTGATCGCTCGCCTCGGCCTCCGCAAGTAAATCACCCGGCCCGGTGCTCGAAAGAACACCGGGCCGTTTTCGTTTTCTAGCCCCACCGGCCTCTCTCGGACGCGGCAGTGGGCAAACGGCAGCACACCGGGATCGCTCCGGCTCTGCCCTTTGCCTTCTGCCACTCAACGGGAAGACCGGGGGGCGAACAAGCCCAGGGTCGTACGTCCACCCGCCTGCATGCCAAAGCATGTATGAGGCGTGGATGTCATCGATCCGCAGAAGAAGGAATAGAAAATCATGACTCAGGCTTCTCACGCTTCCACAGGTCTTGCCGATCTGCCGGGTGCAGTTGTCGTCCGCAAGGAAATCGGCGGGCGCGTCTTTACGCTCGAAACCGGCGTCGTCGGAAAGCTCGCCGGCGGCACGGTGATTGCGACGTTCGGCGGCACCACGGTGCTCGCATCGGTCGTCCGCGCCAACCCCCGCGAGGGCATCGACTTCTTCCCTCTGACGGTTGACTACCGCGAGAAGACTCCGGCGGCCGGCAAGTTCCCCGGCGGCTTCAAGAAGCGCGAAGGTCCGCCCAGCGAAAAAGAAATCCTGACGATGCGCATGATCGATCGTCCGATCCGCCCGCTCTTTCCGGACGGCTTCGTGGACGAAGTGCTCATCCAGTGCATGGTGCTGAGCCACGATACCGAGAACGATGCCGACGTGGTCGCCGGCGTGGCTTCCTCCGCGGCTCTCGCGATCAGCGACGTGCCCTTCGAAGGGCCGATCGCCACGGTCCGTGTCGGTCGCATCCACACCGATACCGGCCCGCAGTTCGTCATCAATCCCACCGTCAGCCAACTCGACTATTCCGACCTTGATCTGGTCCTTTCGGGCCACAAGGACGGCATGAACATGATCGAGGTCGGCGCTGCCGAAGTCGATGAGGCGAGCATGATCGAGGCCATCCGCTTCGGCGAAGGTCAGATCAAAGAACTGCTCGGCCTGATCAATGAACTGGCCGCCAAAGTCGGCAAGCCCAAGCGCGACGGCGAATCGATCCTTCCGACGCCCGAGATCACCGAAAAGGTGCGGTCGATCGCCGAGAAGGAAATGACCGCCGCCCGCCAGATCAACTCCAAGGCCGAGCGCAACGCAAAGGTCGATGCGCTCCGCAAGACCACGCTCGATGGGCACTTTGCCCTCAAGACCGACGGGACATACGGGGACTACTCGGCGAGCCTCAAGAACCGTGTGATGGCGAAAGAGGCTTTCCGCCGGCTCGAAGAGAAGGTGACGCGTCGCCTCATCGTCGAGCAGCAGATCCGCGCCGACGGTCGCAAGCCGACGCAGCTGCGTCAGATCACCGGTGCAGTCGGAATCCTCCAGCGCACCCATGGTTCGGCGCTCTTCCAGCGGGGAGAAACGCAGAGCATCATCAGCGTCACGCTCGGCACCGGCAAGGACGAGCAGATCGTCGATGGGCTGATTCCCGAGTACAGCAAGAAGTTCATGCTGCACTACAACTTCCCGCCGTTCTCGACGGGTGAAGTGAAGCGGCTGAGCGCGCCCGGCCGGCGTGAAATCGGCCACGGCGCACTCGCCGAGCGTTCGCTCATGGGCGTGATTCCCGGCCCCGATGAGTTCCCCTACACCATCCGAGTCGTGAGCGACATCACCGAATCAAATGGTTCGTCGTCGATGGCATCGGTCTGCGGCGGCTGCCTCGCTCTCATGGACGCGGGCGTGCCGATCAAGGCCACCGTCGCCGGCATCAGCGTCGGCCGCTTCAGCGATGACAACGACCAGAACGAACTCTTCGTCACCGACATCATCGGCGAGGAGGATTTCTTCGGCGACATGGACTTCAAGGTCAGCGGCACCCGCGAAGGCATCACGGGCATCCAACTCGACCTCAAGGCCCGTGGTCTGGTAATTTCTCAGATCGAAAAGATCCTCCAGCAGGCCAAGCAGGGCCGGCTTGAGATCATCGACATCATGGAACGCATCATCGCCAAGCCGCGGGCGGAGATCTCTCCGCTCGCCCCGCGCATCATCACACTGCGCATCGACCCGGAAAAGATCGGCAAGCTGATCGGACCGGGCGGCAAGATGATCCGCGGACTCCAGGATCGCTACGGCGTGACCATCGATGTGGACGACGACGGCACCGTGCAGCTCGCCGGCAACGACGGTCCCTCCATTGAGGGCGCGCGGACAGAGATCGAAGCGCTTTGCGAAGAGGTCAAGGTTGGCGCGATCTACACCGGCAAGATCGTCAGCGTGAAGGACTTTGGAGCCTTCGTGGAATTGGCCCCGGGTACCGATGGCATGTGCCATATCTCTGAATTGGCAGAGGGTTACGTCAAGAGCGTGACCGACGTTGTCAAGGTCGGAGACATGGTGAAGGTCAAGGTCATCCTGGTGGACGACCAGGGCCGCATCAAATTGAGCCGAAAGGCCGTTTTGGTGGAAGAAGCCAAGAAGAACGCTCCTGCGGCCCCTGCGGCACCGGCCGACCCCCAGCCGGTCTGAGGACCGGGTGGAGGGATGGGCGTCGAGCAATTCCCTCGGTTGACACACCCCGTGGGTCTGATAAGCTGCCTCTGGCGGACGGGTCACCACTCGGGCCGCTCTTGCCTGCGCAGGATGCGGCGGCTTGCTGCATCGCGGGGACGGAGCCGTCAGGGTTTTGCGACATTGACCTCGACGCCATCCGACGCGTTTCGGTGGATCGCACCGGACGCAGATGAAAAGGGGCCGGCGATGACCGAAGGCACGGGTGGCACAGGCGCAACCCAACTAACCAATGTGGAAGGCCTGGTGAAGTGGTTCGATCCGCGGAAGGGCTTCGGTTTTATTGTCGGGCCCGAGGGTCAGGACATCTTTGCGCACTACAGCGTCATTCAGGGGGACGGGTTCCGCGTGTTGAAAGACGGCTCCCAGGTGATCTACGACGCGCAGAAAACGGACAAAGGGTGGAAGGCCACCAAGGTCATGCGCTCGCCCGACAGCATGGAAGTGGTCGTGCCCCGGCGCGGATACACGCGATCACCGCGTCGATGAGCGCTCCAATTGGTCGCCGGTTCCCTTCCTGCTGCCTCGGCGCGCGATTGTCAGGTGATGGCAGTGCGGATCGGTGTGCCGATCTCTAAACTCCAAGCGTGTCCGGGATGTCATATCTGTTGCTCGGCCTGATCATCGGTGCGATGTGCGCCGGCGCGATCGCTTTCCTGGTGTTCAAGATTCAATCGGCCCGGATCCGCTCGGCGGAGCGCAGGGCTCGGTCCGCCGAGCGCCTCGCCGAACTGGGCGCGATGACCGGAGGACTGGCGCACGAGATTAAGAACCCACTTTCGACCGTTGGGCTCAATGCGCAGCTGCTCAGCGAAGGGATCGAGGAACTCGCAATCTCCGAGGAGGAAAAGGGGCGTTTGGTGCGCCGGGTGCATTCACTCCGGCGCGAAGTCGAGCGGCTACGGGGCATCCTCACCGATTTTCTGCAGTTTGCCGGCGAACTCCGGCTGGACCGCAAGCCGGCCGATCTCAATACCGCCGTTGAAGAGTTGGTCGACTTTTTTCTGCCGCAGGCGGAAAAGAGCGGCGTGCGGCTGCGTTCGGATCTGGTGCCCGAGGCACTGAAGGCCGAAGTCGATGTGGCGCATGTCAAGCAGGCCGTGCTCAATCTTCTGTTGAACGCGACTCAGGCGATGGCTTCGAGTCCGGTGGAGGCCGCGCGACCGCGTGAACTGATCGTTCGGACGAATCGCGCCACCGACGCCGAAAAGCGATCTGTCGCGCAGATTCACGTCATCGACACTGGTCCGGGTATGTCCTCGGAAACAATCGCGAAGATTTTTCAGCCCTATTTCACGACCAAATCGGGCGGCACGGGATTAGGGCTTCCAACCGCGCGCCGCATCATCGAAGCGCACGATGGCCGGCTGGAGGTGCATAGCGAGACCGGTCGGGGCACCGATTTTTGTCTCACGCTTCCGATGACGGATTCGACAGCACGCGCGAAATAATTTCGGCGGCACGTTCCATTTCCGCGTGCGTTGTCACCACATCCGGGCAAAGGCGCAGGTGCCCAAGCCGCGCATCCACGTTGACGCCCGCGTGCTTCAGAGCATCGCACGCGGCGTGCGCATCCCGACGCGGGATGAGCAGGAACGCCCCCGATTGCCCGGGCGTTCGCCCGCCCCGGCAGGATTTGACGCCTCGGGCGGACAGGACGGCTCCGAGCGAATCAAGCTGCTCCAACGAGTAGCGGCGCAGTCGGTCTACGCCCAGCGCGAGCACCAACTGCAGTCCCGAACGAGCCTGAAAAAGTGGCAGCGGGGCGGGTGTCGCTTCGAGCCAGGCGTCGCCACCATCTGCAAGCAGGGGTTGATCGGGCCTTTCAAAGCCGAAGGTATCGCGTTTGGCAAACCAGCCAGTATCAAGCGTTCGCAGGCGGTTGTTGTTGAGGTGACGAGGATGAATTGCTAGCCACGCCGCACCCGGCCCGCCTCGCGTGTACTTGTACGATCCGCCGATCGCAAAATCCGCACCGAGCGCCTCGAACTCGACGGGGATGACGCCCGCGCTGTGGAATGCATCCAGCACGACGAGCGCTCCCTTCGCGTGGGCCGCGGCCACGATTTCTTCGAGCCGCTCGAGGCGTTGACCGGTTGCGTAGTAGATGTGCGAGATCACGACCAGATCGGGCGAGCCGGCCTGGATTGCGGCAAGGATGTCGGAAGGATCAACTTCCGGCGGGCGCTCCGGCGACGAGCGGGTTTCGACCCACTGCACCGATGCACGAGCCCGCGTGTGGTATGTCTTGAGTATGAAGTCAATGGAATCAAATTCGCCGCGGGTCGCGATGACACGCGGATTTTCCTTTGGAACCGCATTGAGAACGGCGCGAAGTCCCTGTCCGGCGCTGATCTTCGGGACGACGCCGTCGGCCCGGTGCAGTCCGATCAGGCACGCAATGTTGTGGCGGAAGGTGGTCATCTCCTTCATCCAGATGTCCCACGCTCCGTCCATGTCGGTGTACCAGGCATCGAGCGCCTCGCGCACGTCACCTGCCATCAGGTCCAGCGGGCGACCAAGACTGTGGTTGGCGAGATAGATCTCGGAGCGCTGACGGACTCGGGAAAAGAGCGGCGCGATGTGCTTCTGGAGCAACGCTTCGCTCAGCACCTGCCCGTGCATTGGCGCTACCGCGCGATTGATCTCGGCGCCGATGATCGGTGCGAGCAACGTGGACGAGCCGATCGGCGCATTCGTGCCGGTCGCGCTCATGACGGCTGAATCTCCGGTCCGACCACGGTTCGGACATCCCACAATTCAGGGAAGAACGGGTGGTCGAAGATGTTCCGCAAGTAACCCGCCCCCGCTGTACCGCCAGTGCCGCGCTTCATGCCGATGACTCTCTGCACCACCTTGAGATGGCGGTAGCGCCAGAGCATCGCCGCCTCGTCGACATCCACCAGTTTTTCGCACATCTCGTAGGCATCCCAGCACTTGTGCGGATCGTCGTAGATTTTCTTGAAAACCGCGAGCACGCCGTCGTGCGGCTCGTGCTGCTTCGTCAAGTCGCGCTCCAGCACTTCGCGCGGGATTGCCATTCCGCGCCGGGAGAGATGGCGGAGGAATTCGTCGTAGAGGCTTGGCGCTTTCAGGGCGGCATCCAAGGCCTGGTAGACCGGCGGATTGTGGCGGAACACCTCAAGGAAGCGAGCCTCGCGATTGCCCAGCATGTATTCGATCATGCGGTTCTGATGCGATTGGATGCCGCTGGCAGGGCCGAGCACGTGACGGAATTGAACGTATTCCGTGGGGGTCAGCGTCGCCAGCACGCTCCACTGCCCGAGCAGTTGCTGCTGGATGTGCTTTACGCGGGCGAGAATCTTGAAACTGGGCTCCAACTGATCCGCCGCGACCATCGCCATCGCAGCACGCAATTCGTGAATCACCAGCTTGAACCAGAGTTCTGTGGTCTGATGCTGGATGATGAACAGCAGTTCGTCGTGGTGCTGGGGAGAACTCAGAGGCCGCTGAGAGGTCAGCAGTTGGTTCAGGCTGAGATACGTGGCGTAGTCGAGCTTGCCGTGCAGGTCGGTGACCAATCCCGATGTGCCGGTGGTTTGGTCCGAGTGGGGTGGGTTTGATGGGGAATGAGGGTTCACGCCGGAAGTGTGGCCACTCCACGCCGCTTCCGCAAGCGGGAATCGAATGGAGACGTTAACTTGTGACAATTGGCGGTCGGAACTACTGGCGGGCGTCGTCCGTGTCGGTCTTGACCGCGGCGATGGGCACCACGGCAGTAGCCCCGGCAAATCGACCCCGCATCACGTCGTCACGCTGAGCCAGCGTCGTGCCGTCGCCGTTGCTGGTTGGTGGCACTTCGATCGTCCGAGTGGCCATGTACTCAGCACGAGGTGAGCAGGCGCACCCCAAGCCGACCAGTGCGGTTGCACCCGTCATCAGCCAGCAGCACGCGAAACGAAGGCGGCGCTCAACGCGGAAATCGGAGATTCTGTTGGGCACCAAGTGGCGGCATCGTACTGCCTCCGGACTCGGTCTGCCAGAGTAGTTCTCGGACGTCGTGCTATTTGCCACTCTGGGATCCATTCCGGGCAACGTGTTCGCCATGCTGCGGCTGCTCCGAATCCCTCGCCGACCCGCCACGGAGCGCTCACCAGTGAGCATCCGTTCGCTTCGAATCGGCTTCTCGTTGAGCCGGTATCGATGATTTCACGCAAGTTACCGGGCACTAGCAGGGCTGATCGTATAATGTCCGGTGCTTCGGCGCCCCAGACCGCCAGTCCGGCATTGGGGTCGGTTGCCACTCCGAAAAGGATTTCGATGAAACTCGCATTCAGCACCGTCGCCTGCCCGGAATGGACTCTTGAGCGCGTCGCTCAATTCGCCGAAGAGGCCGGGTATCAGGGCGTCGAACTGCGGACATTTGGCAGCGGAACGACGCGCTTTGCGTGCGACCCCGCTCTGACCGACCCCGAGAAGACCCGGCGGCTGTTCGCGCCCACAGGTTGCCAGGTAACGTGCGTCGCGACGTCGGCCCGCTTCGATGACGCGGTGACGCCGCCTCTTGTCGGGCACGTGCTGGGCGGAACGCCCCGAGGCGTGATCGACACCGGCTGGGCGGTCGATCTTGCAGCACGTCTGGAAGCGCCGCTGGTTCGGGTCTTCGCGTACCAGATTCCGGCGAGCGAATCGCGCTCCAGCGGAATCGCGCGGATTGTGGAACGTCTTGAACTTGCCGTTGCGACCGCCCGGAACACCGGCGTTCGCCTGGCGATTGAAAATGGCGGGTCGTTCCCCACGGCGGCAACGCTCAGTGAATTGCTGGATCGGATCAGCAATCCCCTTCTCGGCGCGGCCTACTCGCCTTCGGTTGCCGCGCTTTCGGGGGAAGATGCCGCCGGAGGCATCAATGTTCTGGCGGATCGACTTTTCTCGGTGAAACTGAAGGATTACGCGTCGGGCAAACCTTGCGAACTCGGCCGGGGAGAATCGCACCCGGAAGCGACCGTTCGGGTGCTCGCGGACCGCGGGTTCCCGGGCTGGGTGGTGTACGAGTACGACCGCGCGTGGATCACCACGGCGGTGGATGCGTCGCAGGTGCTCCGCAACAGCGCGAAGCGTTACTTTGAGTGGTCCGGTGGCGCATCGACCCCCGACGGCACCGCGCGAGGCGTGATGAGCGTGCGCTGACGCCTTAGTCGATCAGGTCTGAGCGTGCAGTGTTTTTTCGATCCGGCGATCGGGGACAAACCAGACAATCGCAACGAGGACGTAAAGGGCCCACGAGATTCGGTGATCCCAGAACGCCGCGCCGATTGCGATGATGTAAAGCACAACCGAAATGCGGCCCTTTAAATCGCGGCCGACCGCGCGTGCAAGTTCTGAATCTTTGCCGTGGCACGCCACGATCGCGCGCTGAAGGACCGCATACGAAATGGCGGCGCAAAGAAGCACCATGCCGTACAACGCGGTTGGCGCTGCGGCAAAGTGATTCTCTCCCATCCAGCCGGTGACAAACGGGATCAGCGAGAGCCAGAAGAGCAGAAGCAGATTCGTCCACAGCACGGCGCCGTTGACATGCTTGGTCGCGTGCAGCATGTGATGATGGTTGTTCCAATAGATCCCGACGTAGACGAAACTGAGGACGTAACTGAGAAAGACAGGGATCAGGGGCATTAAATCGCCAAAGTGGTCGGCGTGTGCCGGCACCTTCATTTCGAGCACCATGATCGTGATGATGATGGCGATGACTCCGTCGCTGAATGCTTCGAGTCTGCCTTTGCCCATTCCGGATCCTCGCAGGTGTCCGACCATGAGCACTCATCGGCGTCTCACAGGCAATTCCAAAAAGAAGGGCCTCCGGCACGTCCGTCCTCGGGTCCGCTAGCCTTTGCGTGCGATGATCCGCGAATCCGACATTCAAGCCGCCTGCCGCGCACTCGGCTTTGAACTTTCCGGAGTGTGCGACATCCGCCCGAGCGCGTGGGCGGAGCATTTTCGCGAGTGGCTCAGAGTCGGAAAGCACGGGACCATGGAATACCTGGCGCGCAATACGAAACTGCGTGCGGAGCCCGAATTGCTCCTGCCCGGCGCGCGCTCCGCCATCATGGTCGCGGATCTTTATCACTCAAGGCGCCACAACGATGCCGATCGGACGACCATCGCACCGGGGCCCGGGAAAATCGCTCGATATGCGCGCGGCCGCGACTATCACAAGGTCATAAAAAAGCGGTTACACCAATTAAGCGATGAACTCCAAGCGAAGCATCCGGACTCGGGATTTCGCACCTTCGTCGATACCGCGCCCCTGATGGAGCGGGAGATCGCGCAACTCGCGGGTCTGGGCTGGATCGGGAAACACACGCTCCTTATTCATCCCCGTGTCGGGAGTTACGTCCTGCTCGGAGGGATCCTCACCACGCTCGAGATCGAAAGAACAGCGCAGCCGGTCGCCGATCACTGCGGCACCTGCACGAGGTGCATCGACGCGTGCCCGACCGGTGCCATCACGCCCTACAGCGTGGATGCCTCGCGCTGCATCAGTTACCTCACAATTGAGAACCGCGGACCCATCGATCCGGGCTTTCACGAAGCAATCGGCGACTGGCTGTACGGTTGTGACATCTGTCAGGAGGTCTGCCCGCACAATTCCGCACGCCCCGCCGGTGTTGAGTGCGCCGAGCCAAACCCGGAGTACACGCCTCGGCGCGAATCCTTTGGCCTGCTCGAGGTGATCGGGTGGACGGAGGAGGATCGCCGTCGCGAGTTCGCCGGTACGGCGCTGACGCGAGCCACACTCGCGATGATGAAACGCAACGCCGTGATCGTTGCCGGAAACGCAATCAGGAACGGCTGCCCGGAGCCTGATCGTTCGAAACTTCTGATTCGGCTGAGAGAACTGGCAGCGGATCCCGAGGAATCGCCGGAACTGGCAAGCCTGGCGGCGGCAACTCTGTCCCGTCTGAACGCCGGATAAATGCGCGCGCCGCCAGCACAACCAGCAGGCCGGGCAGCAGCCACCACTCCCGGTGTTGAATGAATCCCATCCAGAACGCGGGGGCCGCGACCGCGCTCGCACCGAGCCAGACGAAGGTGTGGCGCACCGACGGCGCCCGCCCGGAGACCCGAAGCGGAATCATGACAAGCCACACGTAGGCCGGAAACAGCAATCCGTACGCTGAAAGGAGCACGCGGTAGCCGATCTCGAAGCGTGGCGCGATGTTTGCTGTGACCGGCAATTGCAGCAGCGTCACGGCACCGCCGAGCAGCGTCACGACGCCCGCGCTCACGTACAGGCCGCGCACCCGAACTGGATGGGCGGCTTCGAGCGAACTCGTCATCTCGCGGATATGCAAGCCGCAAGTGAAACCGGATTGGATAAGCATGTGGAGCACGATCGCCGTGAGCACGCGCGGGCCAGCGGCGCCTATTCCGAGCAGCAGCCCCGAGTACGCGAGGGTGAAGAGGATCATGGCGGAAAAGAACAGGCCGAAGCCGACGGTGAAGGCAACCTTTGAGCCCGTCGCTTCGAGATTCTGGCGTGCCCGGTGAAACGTCGCGTCGAGGTACGGGCAGAGCAGGAAACCAAAGATGCAAACCGGAGCGACCCACACGACAGCGGGAATGCCCTCGAACACGCGTTGTGCAGGAGAAGGAATCCTCACTTCCAACCCGGCGAAGAGGGCGAAACAGATGACCACGATGCTGATCAGGAACGGCGTCAGCGCCTCCGATGGCTTCTCCGTCATCAGCCCGGAAAACAGAGCCAGCCCGAAGACGCTCACGGTGATCCAAGGCCACCAGTCGCCGCTCACCCAACCCGCGTGGGCGAGATACCAGGCAAACCACATATGGAATCCCACCGTGACTGCCGAGAAGAGTCGGACGGCGGTTTCGTGTTGCGCAACGCACCAGCGGCTCGCATCGCGCGTTCGGATCACCCAGCCCATGGCCGCGGCACCGACGACGTTGGGAACGCCGAAGACCACAAAGCCCCAGATGCCGTAGTCGCGGAGCAGCAAGACCGGGAGGAACATCCCGATGCACCATGTCCAGGAAACCGCGAGAAAGACGGCCCAAAGGAGCGGATTGGACAAGTTGGCGCGGGCGGGCGACTCCGACATGGGCGCGAGTGTAGTAAACCGAAAGTGGCGCGAGGCGGTTGAATCTGCGGACCGGCGGATGATGTGTGCCCGGTCGCGGCGCGAGCGGGGTACCCTCAACGCATGACCGTGACGTATCGATGGAAATTGCTCCGGGCCGCGAAGTTCAGGCTTGACGGGGGCTCGATGTTCGGGCTTGTGCCGCGGGTGGTGTGGAGCAAGACAGTGCCCACCGACGAACGTGGACGGATCGACGTGCAGCACAATTGCCTGCTGCTGGAGCGGGCCTCTTCCGATCCGGGCGACCCGCCCGGACCGAAGGTGGTGGTGATTGAGGTTGGCAGCGGGAACAAACTCGACGCCAAGAGCCGGGACATTTTCGCGTTGGAAGATCGGTCGATACTCGACGCCCTGCAGGAAGAGAACTGCCGCCCGGAAGATGTGGATGCGGTGCTGGTGACGCACCTGCACTTTGATCACGCCGGAGGGCTAACACGCCTTCCCCGGGCGGGCGAGCGCGTCTCGAGCGAGTTGAACGCCGTGCCGACATTTCCCAACGCCGAAATCTACGCCCAACTGCGCGAATGGAACGACGCGATGGCGAACACCAGCGTGATGACCAGGACCTATTTCCGGGATCATCTGCTGCCGGTGGAGAATCAGATGCACCTGATCGATTCGGCGCGGCCGTTTGCGACGGGGTTCACGCCCACCCGCGACGAATCGCCCAGAACACCGGCGACGCAGCGGATCACCTGGCTGCACGGGCTCAATGGTGCGGCCGGCGTGCCGGGAGTCGGTGTGCTGCTGGTGCCGGGTCATACGTGGGGCCAGCAAGCAGTGATTTTCCGCGACGATAAGGGGCGGACCGTGGTGTTCACGCCCGATGTCATGCCCACCGTGCACCACGTCGGAGCGGCGTACAGCCTCGCGTACGACGTCGAGCCGTACACCAGCATGATTTCGAGGCACTGGTTTCTGGAAGCGGCGGTTGAAAACCAGTGGCTTTTGGTGCTTGACCACGAACCCGGAAATCCGGTGCAGCGGGTGCGCCGGAAGGACCAGTGGTACGAATTGCTGCCCGACGGCGTGTGAGAGGGGCGAGGGAAGAGCGCCCCGGCGTTCGTCTACAATCGCTCTACCGCATGTCAGCCGCCCCCTCCGCTCATAATCAGCCCGAGATTCGCGAGCCCAAGGTGCGCGCGGAAGACGAGATTCCCGAAGCGGTTGTGGCCGAATCAGACGTCGAAGGTGGTGAGTTTCCGGGCGATGAGTCGGACTCCGGTGAATCGGGGCCGACGGCCGGAACACGGCTGAGTTTCCGCGACCGCATCGAGGATTTCATCGGGCGGCTCTCGACACGCAATAACTTCTGGCATCGGGTCTGCTCGCTCATATGGCTGCCGTACGCATTCAAGAGCGGCATCCGAATGAAGCGGGTGGACTCCGAGACTTTTACCGCTGAACTGCCGTTCCGGCGTTTCAACAAGAACTGGTACAACGCCATGGCGGGTGCCGCCCTGCTCGCCAACAGCGAGATCGCGGGGGGCATGTACATTTTCGGTATCACCGGCGGTGATTTCACGATCGTCTGTAAGGAACTGACATACCGGTTTCTAAGGCCCTGCTACGGCCCCGCGCTGTATCACGTGCTGCCGCGGGAGGATTTGAAGGCGCTGGTGGCTTCCGGGCGCGAGTTCAACGTCACGCTGGAGCTGGAGATTGTGCAGCAGGCAGTGATTCCTCAGGCGATCGGTGGCCGCTCGAAAGACAAACGCTCGTTGATGTCACGGATGGCCGCGAAGCAGCGGAAAGTGGGGCAGTGTCAGGCCACGTTTCACGTGACGCCTGCGCTACACAACAAACTCAAGCGTGGAAATGTCCGGAATGTCGGCAAGAAGGAATGAGACTTCCCGCTGCCGAGCGCTGGCGTTTGATCAGCCTTCATCGGTGATGTCGGCGTTGGTGTAGACCTTCTGCACGTCGTCGAGGTCTTCGATGGCGTCGATGAGGCTGATCACGGTGGAGGCGGTTTGGCCGCTGACCACCACGTTTTCGGCAGGCACCATTGCGATCCCGGCTTCCGCGATGACGGCGCCGGACTTTTCGATGGCCTCTTTCACCTGCTGGAAGGCCGGCACGGCGGCGAGAATCGTCCAGGGTTCGGCCGGGTCGGACGGATCGTCGGGCGAGAGCACGTCGTCGGCCCCGGCATTGACCGCCAGTTCCATGATGCGTTCTTCGGACAAGCCCGGAGCACTGAAAACGATCTGTCCCTTTGGGGCGAACATATAGGCGACGCAGCCGTTGTTGCCCAGATTGCCCCCGTGGTTGCCGAACGCGAGGCGCAGGTCGCCCACCGTGCGGGCGCGGTTGTCGGTAAGGGAGTCCACGATGATCGCTACGCCTCCGGGGCCGTAGCCCTCGTATCGGACGGGCTCGTAGTTGTCGCCCGCGGCGCCGCCGGCACCTTTCTGAATGGCGCGCTCGATGGTGTCCCGCGGCATGTTCGCGTAACGGGCCTCATCGATCGCGTAGCGGAGCGAGAGGTTCGAATCCGGATCGGGCCCGCCGTTCTTTGCAGCGACGATGATCGCCTTGGCTACTTTTGTCCACACCTTGCCCCGGCGCTTGTCCACCACGGCCTTGCGGTGCTTGATTTTGCTCCATTTGTTATGGCCGGCCATCGGGGTGCTCGCTGCTTATTTTGTGGAATGGGTCGGGGCGGCGGTCTCCGCGATCTTCGGCTCCTTGCCGTCGGCCACAGCCTTGAGTTTCAGTTCGGTCTGCGCCAGAACGGTTCGAAGTTCCGCGAGTTCGACTTTGTAGGTTTCATCGTCGTCGCCGAGATTCCGCTGGGAGCGCGCCGCGAGAATCTGGTCGATGGCGCGCCGAGCCGAGACGCGGGCCAATTCCCAATGTTCCTTGGCTTTTTGCGTTTCGCCGGCTGCCCAGAGTGCGTCGCCGAGATGGTCGGTAATAACGGCGTTGTCGTTGCCGTCGCGGGCTTCAAGGGCGCGGGAGAGCAGCGAGACGGCCCCCGCCTCGGTCGTATTTCCGGCGCTGTCCCGGATGTCGAGCAACTTCCCCTGCTTGAACCGGAGCCAACCCAGCGAGTCGAGAATGCTCGCGGTGTCGGGGCGGTCCGCGAAGGCGATCAACAGCAGTCGCTCCGCTTCGGCCAGGTCTCCTCCGTGCTCCATCATGTAATAAGCGAGATTGTTGCAAGACATGGCGTGATGGGGGTCGCGCTCGAGCACGATGCGATAGATATCCATCGCAAAGGGTGAGCGATCGCGCAGCGTCGCGGAAGATGCGACGTTGTGGAGCACCAATGTGATGCGATCTGCCTGTGCCGCGGGTACTTCCATTCCTCCATCGCTCGCGAGATCGGACACGATGACCGCTTTCGCGGGATCATCGAGCAGCGGGATGAGGGCGCGAACGTCGTTCAGGTCGCCGTATCGGGCGGTGAGGTAGTAGACGAGGTAGCGGTAGAGTTCAGTGGTCGGTTCGGGAACGAACGCGATCGCTTCGCGAAGAAAACGCGGCGCAGACTCGGGCGACGACGACTTGCTGATCCGGTCGGCTGTTCGCGCGAGCAATAGTGTCGAGCCATCGGGAAACTGGCGGACGGTCTGACGTGCCGCCTGGATCAGCGAGTCGGTATCGGTTGGTGTATAGGTTGCGAGCAGCGCGAGTCTTGCTTCCTGCAACGGCCGGGTGAGTTCGACCCCCAGTGCGACCGAGTGACCGATGAGTGAAAGGGCCGCTGCGGCCGACTGGCCCGATTCGTCGGTGACGGCGGCACCGATCTGCTGATTGAGCAGGGCGATCAGACGCTGACGCTGGGGAGTGTTGAGAATCGCACCGGAGGGCAGGCCCTGCACGATCGCGTCGGCGGTGCCGCGCGAATCGCCCTGCGCAGCCAGAAGTTCGGCCAGTTCGATCGAATCGTCCGCGGAGCGCGGAGTGCGGCTCAGGCGGGCCGTAGCAAGGGCAAGGGCACGTTCCGGTTCTTTGAGCGTCGTACTCACGAGGCGCTCTCGTTGGCGCGCAACCGAGTCGATCGGATAGCGGGCGAGAAGGTCCGCGAGCGCTTTCTCGGCCTCAGTGGCCTGACCTGAGAGTTCGAGCACCCGGGCTCGTGCGGCTACGAGGGCGACGCTCCCGGGGTATTCCTTCAGTTTTCCGCGGAGCCAGGCGTCGGCTCTCTCCAGCACGGCTGCCTTCGAATCAGAGTCACCGGTGGTCTGACGCTCCCAGGCGATCACCAGCTGCTCAATCAAAACCGGATCGGGCTCGCCCTCTTCCGCGATTGAAATCAGTGAGGACTCCGCCTGCGACCAGAGTTGGCGTTTCGCGAGTTCACCGGCGACGAGCCAGCGGATCACGCGGCTGGAAGGAATCGAATCCCGCAGCCTTCTCGAAATCGTCCCGAGCTTCGCTTCGTCCTTGAGTGGACCCGTGGGCAGGTAAAGCGCGATCAGCGACTGGTATGCACGCTCGTCGAAGCGATCGTCGGCGATCACCGCTTCCAGAATGGACTCCGCGTCCTTCGCCCGACCGGTGCGGGCCAGAATCTCCGCGGTTGCGATCCGCTCCACGGGGTCGGAGGGGAGAGAAGAAATATCGAGCGCCGTCGCCGCATCGATCACGAAGGAGTCTTCGCCCGCTTCGAGCAACGAACCGCAGCGGATCGCGAAAGGGAGATCGTCGCCGCTCTTGAGTCGCTCGACCAGCTCCCGCGCGAGATCAAAGTTTCCGGCATCGAGCGCTGAATGCAACTGAACGCCGAGCAGAACGGCACGAGAGGTTGGATCGGTGACCTTGTTTGAATCAATCTCAGCTGCCATCGCGAGCGAGCGATCGGAAAAGCCCAGCCGGGAGAGCAGCCACGCCGCGAGAGCGCGTTGGCCGGGCGATTTGGCCCCGCGTTCAATCACGGAGAACGAAGAATCAAGCAGGCGACCATTGCGAGCGACTGCGTCGGCGATGCGCACCGCCGAGGTCGGCGAGGCATCGGCGATTTCAAGGGCCGCTTTGCCCGCGCCGGACTTTGAGGAGATTGCGATGAGGTCGGTCGCAGCGTCGGCGTCCTGTGGATTCTGTTCGAGATAGGTGCGGAGCAATGCCGCGCCGTTCGGGTCGGCCGCGGCGCGGGCCCGGATGAGTCGCGATTCGAGCGTGGGGGCGAGCGGGCTTTGCAGATCTTCGGGCAGCGCCGCCAGAGCGCGTGCGAGTGCCGGTCCGGCGTCGGTGTTCTCCGCAAGATATCGGATAAGAAGCAACTGGCGATCTTCGATCCACCCGTCGGCTTCGAGAATCCGATCGGCGAGCAATTCGGCGGCCTTGAGAGGTTCGCCCCGCAGTGCGGAGGCATAGATATACCGGACAAGTGTGGCGCCGGGATCCACCGATGGATACTCGATCGCCTTCGCGTAGTACTGGAGCGCGATCTCTGGATGGCCGAGTCGCATCTCTATATCGCCGGCCTGCTCGAGCAATTCGCCGCGCCGGCGGTAGACCTCACCCAGTTCCGTTCGGTAATTCGTATTCTCGGAAAATGTCTCGGGAAGTGCGACCGCTTCGATCAGCGCCTCGGACGCGGCGGTCTGGTACCCGAGCTTTGCCAGGGTTTCTCCGAGATCCGAGGCGACGATGAACGGCAGCGCGGCGTCGGAGGAAAGATCGGGCGCGCTCGCGGCCTTTGCGAGATACGCGGCAGCGCGGTTCAGATCCGACTTTTGGGCCGCGTCCTTGCCGAGCATCCACCACACGCGAGCCTCATCCAGCCCGCGCCGCGCCGCCTGCGTGTACGAAGATGTGGCCAGCGTTCGGCGTCCAAGTTTGTACTGCGCTTCGGCCAGTTCACGCCAGACCGCGCCCTCCGCCGGGTCCTTGCCGGCGGCATCGGTCAGAAGCGTTTGCGCCTGATTCGCGTCTCCGGCGAGCAGCGCCGAGCGGCCCGCGACGTAGAGGCGCACCGCATCGGCGCGCGTCTGGTCATCGGCAACGGGATCGGTCGCTTTGGGCAGCGAGACTTTGGCTGCGAATTCCGGGGCTACTTCAGAGAAGGGCCTAATGAGGTCGGGGTTCGCAGCGATTTCGCGTGCCGCAAGCGCCTGCACCCGCGAGGCATCGATTCCGGGCGGCGGTGGGAGAGTGCCCGCGTGTGAGGCCGACGCGGGATTCCGCGTTGTCCGGCGTAGTTCCTGGATCACGCGCGGTTGGCCCGCGTCTGCCGGATCGATGGGACCGACCTGTGCGGCGCCCTCGGTGCTGCCGGTGCCCGGATGCGTCGAGCAAGAGATTCCGCCCGCGCTGATGATGAGAGCCGCGATCAGCCCGGTGGCCGTCGGGCTGCCGGATGTGGAAAAGCCTGGAGCTTGGTTTGACATTGGCGGCATGGAGGTTGTTCGCGAGCGGGGAGAACTTTGTTCTTCAACCTTTGGCCGAAGACTTCGAGGAGCGTTTAGGAGGCTTCTTGCTCTTTGGTTGCTTCTTTGCGGGCGCGGACGCGGGCGGCTCCGCCAGAACGGGCGGGGGAAGTTCGGGCGGAGAGAAATCGGGAAGGTCGGCGCGTCGTTCGCGCCGGGGTGCGGCCCCCTGATCATCGGACCACGCCTGGAGCAGGAGTGCCACGGAGGTGGCCTCACCGGCTCGGATCTGGCGCTCGAGCCACGATGCGGCGCTGTCGGCGTCGGTCACGTCGTCACCCAGAACGGCTTCGGCTGCAAGCAGATCGGCGATGCGCTGATCGACGGGGAGGGCGTGTCCTCCGAGGCCGAGCGAGAGCACGCGCGCCGAGACGTACGCGGGTGTGCCGTCAATGGAATCGAGGTACGCCCGGGCCTCGCGTTTGGAGAGCTCCGAAAGGCTGCTGAGGGAGAGCGAGTGTTCACGCTTGAAGATGTCGTGCAGGCTGGAACGAAGCCGCATCGCACGCTCGTAGCCGCGCGGATAGCGCTCGCCGAATGCCGCGGCGATCTCGTCCGCGAACGCGATTCGAAGCTCGTTGTAATCGACAAAGGTTTCTCGGATGCGTTTGAGAGCCGCCCGGGCCTGTCCGGTGGACGCATCCCACAGCAGAAACGAATAAACGAAGAGGTGCAAAAGCGGATCGACACCTTCGTCGACGCCCGCGCTGAGCGGCTCGGGCTGCGGATCGCCGTAGCGATTGGAGAGTTTCTTCAGCAGCGACTGGAGAAGTTTGGCGGGGTCCTGCGAACTCATGCGTTGCGTCTCTTCGCGGAGAGTGGTGGTGGGGGTGTTGAAGCTGGCGGAGTGGCCGGATCGGTCGACGGGAGCGGCGGAGGCTCTTCAGAACTCCGCGCAGGGTGTTCCGAAGAACCGAAGCCCGGACTCTCGCGGTCGTGCTGGACTTTGAGCAGCGCGTCGATCACCGCGGCCTGCTTCTTTGTTCGAGAATCGAGATCGAAGTGGAATCTCGGGAGTTTGCGCGAATCGACGTTCTTTCCCGCTTCGCGCCGGATGTGCATCGTCGCGCTGCGGATGCCGTGAAGGGTCAATTCCTGTCTTTCAGCGGGTAGAACGGAGATCAGAATGGTCGCATCGGCGAAATCCTCCGCGACACGAACTTCCGTCACGGTGATCATCCCCGAGATGCGAGGATCCTGGATGCCGCGATCGATGACCGCCTGGATCGCGTTGCGAAGGACCGAAGAGAATTGTTCCTGGCGTCTGCTCAAGCGGCGTCTCCACCCCGGCGGAGGCGGTCTTCACGCTCCGCCTCTTCAATCTGAGAAAGCAAGTCGGAATCCATCGCGTGTTCGTGGATCAGGGCGTCGGTTTCCGCATCGCTCCCGTCGCCGGACTTTGGATCGCTGATGCGCTTCTCGGCCGGTCTCGCGTCTGTCAGCGGCTCTTCATCTACTTGTGGCATGCCCAACCATCCGGCGCTGGCGTGCAGCACTTGCCGATCGATCTCTCCAACCTCGCCGTCGCGGAGTTCGCGAAGTTTGATCGTGATGGCGTCGAGGATTTCACCCGCACGTTGGCCGTCTCGGGTCACCACGGCGAGCGCCATGGTCGCGGCGTTCAGCATGTCCGGGTCGCCGACTTCGGCGATCGAACAGAGGTGCTCGCGATGGAGCCGATCCTTCAGCGACTGAACAACCCGCCGCTTGTCCTTCAGCGACTCCGCCCCGTGGACGAGCACATGGAATTGGAGTACTCCCAGGACCATCAGAATGCCTTCCGCGACCAAGGGGCTGCACACACGCTCCGATTGCCGATCAGAGCGTCCGCTTGACCTCCACCTGCTTGTAGCACTCGAGCACGTCGCCTTCCTTGATATCGTCGTAGCCGACGATCTTCATGCCGCATTCCATGCCGGCGCGAACTTCCTTTGCATCATCCTTGACGCGCTTGAGCTGCTCGAGTTTGCGATCGTTCTCGACCACGACGCCGTTGCGTGTGACGCGGATGAGCGCGTCTCGCTGCACGGTTCCGTCGGTGACGTAGCACCCCGCGATGGCACCGACCTTGGTGACCTTGAAGACCTTGCGGACCTCGGCGTGGCCCAGGATCTCCTGACGGAGTTCCGGAGCGAGCATGCCTTCGGCGGCCTTCTTGAGATCGTCCACGATGTCGTAGATGACCTGGTAGGTCCGGATTTCGACGCCCTTCTGCTCGGCGAGGCTTCGTGCTTTGCCCGACGGAATGACATTGAAGCCGATAATGACCGCTTGCGAGGCCTGCGCCAGAAGCACGTTGCTCTCGGTGATGCCGCCGATCGCGGCCTCGAGCACGCGAACCTTGACCTCGGCGGTGCTGACCTTTTCGGCCTGGCTCTTGAGCACGTCCAGGGTGCCCTGTTCCGCCGCCTTGATGACGACGCGGATTTCCTTGAGCGCCGCATCCGCCATCTGCGCGAACATGTTGTCGAGCGTGAGTTTGGGCTGCGCCAGTTCGGTTTCGCGCTCGCGATGGCGACGCTGCTCGGCGGCTTCCTGGGCCTTCTTCAGCGAATCGACCACGTAGAACTTGTCGCCGGCTGTCGGTACCTCGTCGATGCCCGAAATCTGGACCGGCGTCGGGGGCGTCGCTTCCTTGATTTTCTTGTTGCGATCGTCGGTGATATCCCGGATGCGGCCAAATGCGCGACCCGCAACGATGTAATCACCGAGTTTGAGCTTGCCCTGCTGAACAAGAATGTTGGCAACCGCGCCGCGTCCCTCTTCGGTGCGGGCTTCGATGACCGTGCCCCGCGCCGGGCCGTCGAAATCGGCCTTCAGGTCGAGCAACTGGGCCTGGTAATCCAGGGTTTCGAGCAGTTCGGGGATTCCCTGACCAGTCGTGGCCGATGTCTTGATGACTTCGACGCTGCCGCCCCATTCCACCGGGTTCAGGTCGTGCTCCGCCAACCGGCCGAGCACTTTCTGGACCTGGGCATCAGTCGCGTCCGGGCGATCGATCTTGTTGAGCGCCACAACGATCGGCACTTTGGCCGCCTTGGCGTGGTTGATGCTCTCGATCGTCTGGGGCATGACGCCTTCGGGCGCTGAAACGACGAGCACCACAACGTCGGTCATGTTCGCGCCGCGGGAACGCATGCTCGTGAACGCTTCGTGACCCGGCGTATCGAGGAAAACCACCTGCTTCTTCTCGCCCGCGACGTCAAGTTCAACTCGGAACGCGCTGGTGCGCTGCGTGATGCCGCCGGCCTCGCCCGCGGCCACGTTCGCATTTCGGATCTTGTCGAGAAGGCTGGTCTTGCCATGGTCGACGTGTCCGAGGATCGTGACAATCGGGCCACGCGGACGCAAATCCATCGCGACGCGATCGGCGAACTGAGAACTGACCACTTCTTCCGCCGACTGGGCCTCGGTCACCTCAAGGTCGACATCAAAGTCGATCATGATCTCCTGCGCCTTCGCCGGATCAATGCCCGAGTTGATCGTGGCCATGATGCCTTCAAGGAACAGCTTCTTTACGATCTCGGCACCCTTGACTCCGGTCACTTCGGAAAGATCCTTGATCGTGAACGGCGCGGCAATCCGGATCTTGCCTTCCGGCTGCATGTCGGCATCCGCGTGATGCTCGGTGCGTTTGAGATCCTGGCGACGCTTCTTGAGGAAGCCGCCCGACCGGGCGAGGCGTGCCTCGCGTTCGATCAGATCCTGCTCCGAGAAAACGCCGCTGGTGCCCCCGACCCATTCCTGGCCGGAACTCGCCCGCCGACGCTGCGGCACCCCCGTACCGCTGGAGCGCTTGGCTCCCGCCGCACCGCCGCTGCTTCCGCCACCACCGCCCGTCGATTTACGACGCGGGCTGCGGCCGCCGTCATCTTCGCCTCCGGCGGGGCGCGGTCCTGTTCCTGTTCCGGTTCCCGTGCCGCCGCCGGGGGTGAACCGGCGAGGACGGGGAGCATCCATGACCTCGGCGGCCTCGATTCGAACCACCTTGGGCCCGGAGAGTTTGACCGGTGTCTTTGTTTCGAGCTTCGGACCGGCAGGAATTACGTTGGCCGGTCGGGTCGGGACGTTCACCGGCGCTGGCTGCACGCGAGTCGGACCCAACACTCGTGGTGGCGCTGGCGGATGATGGGGTGGTTGCGCGGGTGCATGAGTGCCCCCATCGCCTTCGGCACGGGGAGTTTCAGGCGCGGCGGGTACAGAGACAGCCGGAGCCGGGGCCTTCGCTGCCGGAGTTGGCGGAGCGACGACAGGTTGCGGCCTGTCCGGATGGTCCGCCTCGGAGCCGGAATCGGTCGGCCTGGACGTCGGCTTGGCCGGGCGAAGCCTGGCGAGCGTTTCGGATGTTGTCTGCGTCGCGGCTGCCTCGCCGGATGAGGGGGGTGCGGCGACGGCGGTGCCGCCTCCGTGGTCATCCGATTCGCCGTCGGCCTTTTTGCGCTTCTTTGGCGTCGTCTTCTTGGCGGTGGAGATGTCGATCTTTTCGGCGGTCTCGATCGCGGTGGAGGATGAGGCTGCGTGATCGCTGAACCATTCGCGGATGGTGGCCTCGAGGCCCGCGCTCACCGCAGACTGATAGTTCTTGATCACGGCTTCTTCGATTCCCTCAGCGCGGCACTTGGCCACGATGGTCTTGGAATCGACCCCGATCTCCTTGGCGATCTCAAATACGCGCTTCTGCTTGGCCAAACGATTCTCCGCGATTCAAATCCGACTTGAAACTCTCCGACGATTCGAAAGATGATCCGGCGAAAGCCGGAAGACGGCTGATCACACTCTTCACGATCCCTGCCCCAGAATGTCCGCGGCGCGTGCGTCGCCTGTTGATTCCGTGGAAGCGCCGAGGATCGCATCGGCCGCGGCATCGCCGGCCGAGCCGCCCCCTTCGGCCAGCAATTTCGCGGCGGTTGCCGCGTCCTCGCGGGACTTGCGTTCCTTTTCTTCCTTGTCCTTCTGCTGCTGCTCGGCGACTTCCTTGGCCTTGGTCGAACAAGTCGAGACGACCTCGGCGGCCTTGGCTTCGTCGATCTCGAGTTCGCTCATCAGCACTTCGGTGCCGACTTCTTCGATATCGAAGACGCTGACCATGCCCAGTGCCGCGAGCTTGTCGGCCATCTTCTCGTCGATGCCCTCGACCGACTGGACGGTCTGGTACATCGTCTCGACGCCCTTGGTGAATTCCTCGGGGGTGAGGATGTCGATATCCCAGCCGGTGAGACGGGCCGCGAGGCGGACGTTCTGGCCGCGCTTGCCGATGGCGAGCGACAACTGATCGTCGCGGACGACGACGGTGGCGCGACCGAGTTCGAAGCAGAGGCTGATTTCCGCGACCTCGGCGGGCTTGAGTGAGTTCTGGATGAGAACCTGGCTGCTCTCGTTCCAGCGGACGATGTCGATCTTTTCGCCGTTGAGTTCATCGACGATGTTCTTGATGCGCGAGCCCTTGACACCCACGCATGCGCCGACGGCATCGACCTTGTTGTCCATGCTCGAGACGGCGAGTTTGGTGCGATAGCCGGCTTCGCGGGCCATCGCCTTGATCTCGATGATGCGCTCGGCAACTTCGGGCACTTCGACCTCGAAGAGGCGCTTGATGAAATCGGGGTGGCTGCGGCTCAGGACGATCTTGATCTGGTTGCCAACGTCGCGGACGTCGAGAATCAGGCATCGGACGCGGTCGCCGGCGTTGAACTGCTCGCCGGGGATCTGCTCGGACCGGGGCATGAAGGCCTCGGCGCGGTCGACGGTGACGACCAGTGCGCCGCCCTCGTAACGCTGCGCCGTGCCGACGGCGATTTCGCCCACGCGCTTGGAGAACTCCTCGAAGATGCTGGTCCGCTCGTCATCGCGGAACTTCTGGATCATGACCTGCTTGAACGTCTGCGCGGCGATGCGACCGAACGCCGCCGGGGTCATCTCAAGCGGCTCGCCGTGGCGGGTCATGGTCAATTGGCCGGTCATCTGGTCGAGCGTGCAGGTGAACTCTTCGGCGTCGAGCGTGTTGAAGTGCTTCTTGGCGGCCGAAACCATGGCAAGTTCGAGATCGCGAATGAGGACCGCGCGCTCGATATTGCGATCGCGGGCGATGGAGTCGAGGATGCGGAGCATTTCGGTCGTGTTCATTTTGATGTTCCTGTGCGCTTCGGGATGTCGGGTTATCGAGATGTCAAACGATTCAACGAGTTGCCTGGTCCGTGAAAAGCCGGCCCGGAAAACACCGCGGGCCACCGGCGGCAAACTGTGCCACCCGTGGCCCGGGAAAGAGGCGTCACCGCAACTGGCGGCTTCAACTCATGCGGAAGTTTCCTCCGCACGAGTCGACCGGCGAACGGTCCGTCCGAACCTGGAGCCGCGGGAGTGAACCCGCGACCACGGGATTGGAACGACTACCGACCATGGTTGCCAGCCGTCTGCATGACGCTTCATCCCCGGACTCTCTCCGAACGGCAACATGCCGGGCGGAAAAAGCCGAACAAAGGCCCGCCAGTATAGCGGAGCGCAAGCCGATCTTCAAATTAGAGGGGCATTGACTGCGGGTTGAGGCGTCTTAAACCCGGTCGCTGACGCCAATAGCCCGGTCGATCCGAAGGGCCTTATTCCCCCGGCAACGGCCGACCCGGGCGAGAAACTTCTTCTCTTCTTCCACACACACGATGACTGGCTGATCGGCCCGCTTTTCGGTCACCAGCAGGTCGCCCGGGGCCATGAGTAGCAGGTCCCTCAGGCTGATGGTGGTTTCGGCGAGCAGGCCGGTGACCTGGAGGCTTGCCCTGCCCAGAGTGGTGGCCACGGTCCGCTCGATCTCAGAAGACTTCTGATTCTTGGAGGAGGTGAACCAGCTCTGGGCGCTGAGTTCTTCCATCACCGGTTCGATGACGTTGTAGGGGATGCAGAGATTCATCGTGCCGGCGCGGTTGCTCATTTTCAGTTCGAAACCGATGACCACGACGACCTCGTTGGGCGGCACGATCTGCACCAGCTGCGGATTGCTCTCGGTGGCCGCGATCGAGAATGTCATCTTCTTGACCGAACTCCACGCTTCGGAAAGCGTGGCGAGGCCGCGGGTGGTGACGTTGCTGATGAGGCGTGTTTCGATGAGCGTCAGCGGGCGCTGTGGGATGAAGAGATCGTGGCTGGTGCCGCCGAGCAGGCGATCGATGATCGGGTAGATGATGAGCGGGCTGATCTCGAGGCAGATCTGTCCTTCGAGCGCATCGGCCTTGATGAGATTGAAACTGGTCGGGTTGGGCAACCCGGCGATGAACTCGGAATAGGTCATCTGCTCGCACGTCGCGACTTTGACTTCAACGATGGTTCGCAGGAAGCCCGAGAGCGACGCGCCGAAGTTTCGCGCGAAACTTTCATGGAGCGTCTGGAGAGAACGCATCTGGTCTTTGCTGACGCGCTCCGGGCGCTTGAAGTCGTACGCCTTGACCTCGAGCCCTTCGGTCGAATCACGGTGGCGGCTAAAGATGGTGACCGAGCGCTGCTCCTGCTCGACCGTGCCAGTGTCAACCGCCGCGAGCAGGGCATCCACCTCGCTTTGGTTCAGAACATCGGCCATCTCGACTCCGTAGGGCGGGGAGGTTCAGGAACGGGTGACGAAGGGGGAACGGGACGCGAACAACGGCATCCAATCATCGACCGGCGTCTGGTGCAGCCTTGAACGATGAAGCGCCGATCAGGACGGGATACTTGGGCCGGTGAGCCCCTGCGGGAAGGAAACAGTTCGAATGAGACTATCGGCATGGTTGTTTGCATTGCTTGCCGCGGCGGCGCTTTCCCGCGTGGCCTTCGCTCAGTTTGGGTCGTCGGCCAAGGTGACGGTAACGGCGGAAGCCCAGACAGCAGTTGTGGCCCCCGGCGGGCAGTTGGCGATCGCGGTGATATTGGATCATGCCAAAGGCTGGCACACGCAAACCAACGATCCGAAGTTGCCCGATGAACTCAATGATCTGGCTCTCATCGAGACGCAGATCGAGGCTGTCGCGCCCAAGGGGATGAAAGTCGGCCCCATCCAGTGGCCCAACCCGGTTTCCATGACCGTGAGATTGACCGGCAAGCCTTTGGAAATGGAGTTCTTCGCCGGAAAGGCCGTCGCCTTCGTGCCCCTGCAATTGAGCGCGGATTTTCCGCTCGGCGTTGTCAAAGTTCCGCTGATCGTCAAGATTCAGGCGTGCGACGAGTCTCAGTGCTTGATGCCGGAGGATGTGACGCTGGAAGTGGCGTTGGACGTCAAGCCGCTTGGGCAGACGGCAAACACGGGCGGAGGCGCATCGGATCTCTTTGCGGCTTTCGATCCGAGCGTCTATTCGCGGATGAATGCCGGAGCGACCGCGGCACCTTCTCCAGCACGGAGCCGCTTCGATTTCTTTGGTTATGAATTCTCGTTGGGACGCGACCAGTCGGTTGTCATTCTGCTGATCGCTCTGGTTGCCGGCTTCCTGCTCAATCTGACACCCTGTGTGCTGCCGGTCATCCCGATCAAGATTCTCTCGCTCCAGCAGCAGGCGGGTCACCCCGGGAAACTGGCCCTCTTTGGTGCGGTCTACTGCATCGGAATCGTGGCGACGTTTCTCGTGCTCGGGCTCCTGATCTTCGGGATCGTGACTGGTGGCCAGAAGCAGGATTGGGGGCAGGTATTCACCAGCCGCTGGTTCACGATCATCATGGCGACGATCGTCGGCGTCATGGGTTTGGGGATGATCGGGCTGTTTACGCTGCAATTGCCCCAGTCTGTGTACATGCTGAATCCGAGCCACGACACCGTGCTCGGAAACTTTCTGCTCGGCGCGTTGACGGCCGTGCTCTCGACGCCGTGCACTGGTCCGTTGCTGGGCGCGACGATCGCATGGGCAGCGACTCAGCCACCGTGGATGGGCTTGGTGACGTTCGTAGTCATGGGAGCGGGGATGGCGTTGCCGTACGCGGTTCTCATCGCCTTTCCGCGGCTGATCGATCGCCTACCCAAGGCCGGGCCGGGTGGCGAACTGCTCAAGCAAGTGCTCGGCATCCTGATGCTCGCAGTAGCGGCGTTTCTGCTCTCGAACCTCACGAGCGAGAAGTGGCCATGGTTCGTCGTTGGCGCTGTCGCTGTGCTCGGAGGGCTTTGGGCGATCGTGGGCGGCTGGAAAATGCTCCGTACGAAAAATGCGAAGGCAATCGTGACCGTGCTGGCGCTCGCCTGGATCGGCATCACCGTCTGGACCACTCGGGCGCTTACATCCGAAGGTCCGGTCTCTTGGACGAAGTTTGTCAATGTGCCCGAAGCCGATGTGCGCAAGCAGATCGATGTCGCTCTCAAGGCGGGCAAAATCGTTGTCGTCGATTTTACGGCGAAATGGTGCACAAACTGCCACGTCATCGAGCGGAACGTGCTGCTGAGCGAAACCGGCGTCGGTCTGCTCAACGCACGCGACGTTGTTCCCATGAAGATCGACCTGACCAGCGCCGGCGAGAGTCAAGGGTGGGGGCTCGTGCGTGAGATTTCAGGTGGCGGCGGCATCCCGCTGGTTGCCGTCTTCCGTCCAGGCTTGGAGCGGCCGATCTATTTCAATAGCTTCTTCAAGCCCTCCGACCTTGAAACCGCCGTCCGTGGCCCGCTGCCCCCGGCCTGACGTCCCGATCCCGGAATCTCAACCCCCCGGGGGATTGGACATCTGGCCGTCCGAGATTGTCTCGGGTTGACCTTTCCGGTTGCTCCGGCTAACTTTCTTCCCGCTTCCAGCCGATTCGGCATGTCCGAGCCGACTTGGGGCGTGTTCGGGTTCGACAATCGAAGAGTTCTTTCTGCGGGCGTAGCTCAGTGGTAGAGCGTCTCGTTGCCAACGAGAAGGTCGAGGGTTCAAGCCCCTTCGCCCGCTTTGGAAAAGAAAAACGCCGCCGGACGACCGGCGGCGTTTTCGTTGGCACTCTTGTCGATCTCATTCCGGGCAGAGCAGTTCGTTGTACGCCGCAAGGAACTGGACGAAGTCCGCGTCATCGACCTGGTGATCGCCATTGAAGTCCGCCGGGCACGCGGTTCCGTTGATAGCCAACACAATCGCGATGCTTGTCGCCACCTGGTTTCCGCCTGTGCACGATGGGGC
Source organism: Phycisphaeraceae bacterium (assembly GCA_019636565.1). Taxonomy (GTDB): domain Bacteria; phylum Planctomycetota; class Phycisphaerae; order Phycisphaerales; family UBA1924; genus JAFEBO01. Next base: position 122,700 of record JAHBXG010000002.1, on the reverse strand, counting down.
GCTGACGACCTGCAAGTCGTACGACGCCACGTCACTCGATTGCGCCGGGTCGATGGTCAGCGTGTTCGTAGCGGCGCCGGCGATGTTGCCGCCGTCGGAGAGAGGCATGCCATTGCGTCGCCATTGGTAGTTCAGCGAGGCGCCGAATCCATTGGCGGCGGCAGTGAACGCGGCGCTCGCGCCCGCTTGCACGACCCGTCCCGTGGGCTGTTGCGTGAATGTGGGAGCGGCAAAGCCGGCGCCCGAGTTCAACAGGACCGAGACGTTGTCACCTCGATTGTTCACGGTGGCCATGTCGGGCTTGCCGTCGGCATTGAAATCGCCGATGGCCACGAACTCGGGTCTGGCGAGATCGAACACGGCATAGCTGGCCGCAGGGGAAAAGGTGCCGTTGCCGTTGCCCACCAACACCGAGACATCGTTGCTGGTGTAGTTTGGCAGTACCAGCTCGGGCTTGCCGTCGCCATTCAAGTCGCCGATGGCGACGGAGTAGGGTCCGGTCCCAGCGGCGTAGGTGACCGGCGCGGCAAATGTGCCGTTGCCGTTGCCGAGCAGCACCGAGACGCCGTTGCTCGAGAAATCTCTTATCGCCAGATCGAGCTTGTTGTCGCCGTTCAGGTCGCCGATTGCCGGGTGGTAGGGATTGTTGCCCGAGGGAGAACTGACCGGCGCGGCAAATGTGCCGTTGCCGTTGCCGAGCAAGGCCGAGACTGAATTGATGCTGGAGTTCGTCACGACCAGATCGAGTTTGCCGTCGGTGTTCAGATCGCCGATGGTCAGGGTCGTGGCATTGGCGCCCGCCGCAGAGTTGACCGGCGCGGCAAAGGCCCCGTTGCCGTTTCCCAGAAGCACCGAGACGGTACCAAGGCCTGAGTTTGCCACCACCAGGTCGGATTTGCCGTCACCGTTGAAGTCGCCGATGGCGACAGAGGTGCCGGGCACGGCGTAGTTGACCGCATCGGCGAATGTTCCGTCGCCGTTCCCCAGCAGCACCAAGATAGTGTTCTTGCTCGACACAGCAAGGTCGAGTTTTCCGTCGCCGTTGAGGTTGCCGATGGCGAGCGAGTTGCACTGAGCGACTGTGGCGTAGTTGACTGGCGCGGCAAAGGTTCCATCGCCGTTGCCAAGCAGCGCCGAGACGGTTTCGCCGCCGTAATTCAATACCGTCAGGTCGGGCCGATCGTCGCCATTCAGATCGCCGACGGCTATGGAATTGGGACCGCTTCCCGCGTCGTAACTGACCGCGGTGTCGAAGGTCAGCGGGCACTGGGCATGGGCCGTGGATGCAGACGTTCCCATGGCGATCGAAAGAATCGCCAGCTTGATGTTCACGCGGCGCGGCCGTGCGGGCCACTGTAAACAGCGCAAACGCGCAAATAGATTTCGTGTGGACACGGTGTCAACCTCCACGCGGCATCCCGCAACATCGGTGTTTTGAAACTCAGACCCGCTCTCGAACGGTGCCCGTGAAAGGCAAATGTCATAGGGAGTTGCTGGAACTCCGGTGTGATCTTAAGCACGACGCGCCGGCGGCGCCCACAAAAAGCTCCTACATCCACTTCACCAAAAAAAACGCACGACAAAAAGAAACACCGCCGGGGTAAGCCGGCGGCGTGAGGGGAAATCACCTTGGACGGGCGATCACTGACAGAAGGTCAGGGGCAGAGGTACGCGTCGTACGCTGCCGAGAACAGAACGAAGTCGGCGTCGTCAACAAAGCCATCGCCGTTGAGGTCCGCCGGGCAGCCGACGGGCATCGAGGGATCGGCGCAGTCGAGCAGGTCGTACGCCGCGGCAAAGAGGACGAAGTCGGAATCGTCGACGAAGGTATCGCCGTTGATGTCGCCGGGGCAGGCGACCACGGCATTGACCGTGAGGAAATTGGCGAAAGTCGCGTTGCCGTCGCTGTTGGAAACCTTGACGTTGTGGCCTCCAACCGATGCGCCCGAATCGATCACGAACGAAAGGCCCGTGACCTCGGTGCCCATCGCGTTGGGTACCGGCGTGCCCGACACGGTCACGCCGGTGCCTGTGGTGACCGTCACCATCGCGGCGCTGGTGACGTTCTTCAGGTTGGTTCCGACGATCGTGAACGGAACCGAGGTTCCCTGATCGCCGGAGATGGCGGTACCAGTGAAGGTGGTGGTCGCGCCGAAGACCACGACGTTGATGGTGTCGGTGCCTGTCTTGCCCTGGCTGTCACGCACCCGGAGCGTCACCGGGTAGGTGCCGTTCGAGACATACGTGAACGTGGGCTTGGGGACGGAGGCGGCGGGCGCGACGCCGGTTTCGAAGACGCCATCGCCATCGAGATCCCACTCGTAGCGAGAGATCGTCTCGGCGACGCGGTTTTCGGTGATGCCCGAGTTGATGTCGCCCATGAAGTAGCAGACGAGCCCGGCGCCGATGCGCTTGTTGATGCCCGCATTGGCGTAGGGATCGGCGTAGACGTTGGTGCCAACCTGGATCTCGAGGTCGTACAACTGGACGATCGTGTTTCCGTTCGACCCGTTCGTGAGGTTTGCGGCGTTGTTGTCGAATACCTGGAGCACGTAGGAACCCGCGGCGAGGTTGGAGAACGTGAAGGTCTCCGCGGCGCCCGCAGCGGTTGCATCAACGGTGCCGATCGTGACGGTTCCGTCGGAATTCGTGAGCACGTAAGCCAGATCGCCAAGGAAGCTTGTCGCGTACGCGGTTGTGGAACCCGAGCAGTTGCTCGACTGCTGGCCGGTGGTGTAGGTGCCGCCGGTCGGAGTCGCGATGATCTTGACATTCTGTGCGCTATCAAGCGTGAATCGGAAGAAGTCGGCACCTGTCGCGTTTGTGCCGCCATTGACGTAACCATTGAGCGAAAGATCTCGCGCGGCGATGGAACGCAGCGCGGGGGTGGTCAGATTGCCGAAATCCTGGGCGGTCGCCAGCGACTGATTGCCGCTGAAGCGATCGCCGTAGTTGCGGCCGGCAGCGCGACGATCGTCGATGCGAACGCCGTCGGTCAGGGTCTGGATAAATGGTTCCATCAGTTTGGTGCTGCTGCAAGGCACCTGGTGGATGAAGCCCAGCCCGTGACCGTGCTCATGCGTGCACACATTGCGGAAGTAGCGGTAGTTGTTGGACGTGGAATTGAAGGTGCTTGCATCGCCGAAGTACGCGGTGTTGATCACCATGTCGCCACCGGTGAGCGAGCCAGCGAGGCCGCCGGGCGACGGGAAGCAGTTGTACGCCAGGACGCCGCCTTGCCCGTTGAGCGAAATGCCGCCGATGCGGATATCGCCTCGCGAGTTGTTGTGGATTGCCGAGTTTGTCATCAGCGTGTTGTCGTCAGCGACTTCGGTGTATGTAATTCCGCCGTAGCGACGCCACCCACCGAGACACTGGCGGAGGTACTCGCGGCCCCTATCGAGATTGCCGAACTGCGAAGTGAGCGAGGCGCCGAGTGCGTTCGGGGCCGTGGAGAACCCGGACGCGGAAAGGCCCCAAGTTGGGCCGTCATTCGGGAAACTAACGGTTAGATTGGTGGCGGTCGCTGCGCCGCTCGGGAACGACGAGTTCGCGGTTCCGCCCGGACCCCAGCGGTACAGATCGACATTGAAACGATCGTTGAAGGGATCATTGGGATCGATCGGATCCTGCGTCGGAGGCAGGAACTGGAACTGATCCATCAGCGACTGCCACTGTTCGTTGGACAAGTTGGAGGCGTAACACGATTGCGTGCTGTGCATAGAACGCACGATCGCGGCGCGCATCAGGCTGGCACTCGCGGTCGACGGGGCCTTTGCGCTGATCGCCAGTTCCAACTGGAACGGGAGCAGACTCTTGCCTTGGAAGTCCGACGCGGGAAACGCGCCGAGCTGTGCGAGCGACGACGCGGCGCCGCCGCTCAGAGCCACCAGCGCTGAAATTGTTGCGAAGGTGGTGCGACCAATCTTTCTCGTCTGCATGAAGTCTCTCCCTCGAGCGCAAAACATCAGCGCTCCGGTTTTCCAAAAACTAGAACTCGAATGAATGTCCGCGATTGCGGACACTTCTCATAGAATACGACAAACTCCCTCAAAACGCGAGCCGATCCGTCCGCTTCTTCGGAGGAATCGTCGGAGCAACTACGCCGCTTATCGGACTGCGGTTCGCACCATATCAAGGGCAAGTGAAATGGTCGTACGCATCCGCAAAAATAACGAAGTCGTAGTCGTCCGTGATTGCGTCGCCCGTGAAGTCGGCCGCATTTGTTAGAAATGCGTCGTATGCGGCTGCGAAAAGTACGAAATCGCTGTCGTCTACGAAGTTGTCCCGATTCAAGTCGGCGCGGCAGAGGCTCGTGATCATCGTGGTTGCGGCGGCCCAGGCGTCTTGACCGGTTGGCACGATGTACGAGGCCGGGAGCACAAAGCCATATTGGCCGGTGTCTCGCAATTCGATGGTCAGAGCCACCGACCCGGTCGTTCCGAAAAACCAGTCGGGGGCGGTGCCGGAAGCCAAATACAAGATGTCGGGGCCGCCGTAGGTGTACTGCGTGCCCGTTGAAGATGCGATGGCATTGACCATCGCGCTGCCGATGCGGTCAAAGGCGACTTTTCCAGGTGGGAGGGTGTACTGGTACGTCCAGGGGCGGAGCACCAACTGGGAGTAACTGTGGAAGTCGATGCTGGCGACGAGCTTGGGAACGGAGATCGCATAATCGCGCAGCACCTGGGTTTCAGGCTCGGAGAACGGGGCCGAGCCGCGGTAGGTCTCGCTGGTCGAACTGCCGCTGGAGCCGGAGCTGAGGCCCCAGCCAACGCTCCAGTTGCGGTTGAGGTCGACGCCTCGGACGGTGCCGCTGATCACGCGGGCGTTTTTGCGCCAAAGCCGTTGGCCAGTCCATGTAAGGTTGTATCCGTCGGGATTTGAAATCGGGACGAACACAAACTCGTACGTGTCGAGCATCTCCCGGGCGGCCGCGTTCGTTGAATATGTCGAGAGCAATTGGGTTGCGACATACAGGTTCGACATGACGCCGATCCATTCGCGGGCGTGCTGGAGGCTGTTGAAGAACACGACGGGCTTTCGGGGGGACCCTCCAATCGGTGGAACCGGGCTGGTGGCTCGAAATCCGAAAATAGGGCGGCCCTGAATGGAGTTTCCGAGGGATATCCGCGTGACCCAGCCGGGGTAAGTCGCGACGAGGTTGTCGACGTACGCGCTGACAGCGGCGTAGTCCTGGTACGCGTCGAAGAACCCGCGATCCTGGAACGGATTGAACAACTCCGCCTGCTCCCCATCGATCAGCGATTGCACATCGTCGATGATCACGCGATAGGGAACTCCTGCCTGATTCAGCAGCGGCAGGTCCGAAATCCTCACACGGTAATCGGCCTCGCCGTTTGGCCCACCAGCACCGCAGGTCCACCGGTCGCCGGAGATTTGCTCGAGCAGATTTACATCAGCGATGCTCCGAGGAGAAATGCGAACAACTTTTTGATTGTCGAATTTCTCGGCGGTGCCGACGGAGTGGGTTTCTTGTCCGGCTGCGCCAAAGGAAATCGCACCGGCGAGCAGGATTACAGACACAGATTTACGCATGAATCGATCTCTCCGTGTTCATCTCGCGCCGGGCTAGCGGAACGAGTATGCACACGGACATACTACAGGAAGAGGCGGCTCCCCCATGAGATGAATCGCCGTTCATCCGGAGTCGTCCGAAAACAGTTCAGGCCCCCGGAATGGGTGCTCGTGCGAGGGGCTTGGGTTCCTGGCGAAGCAGGTCTTCGTCGTACGCCGCGAGAATGTTGTTGTTTCCGAGACGGTCGAAGTCGGCGACGACCAGACGCTGATACACGACCTTGCCGCCGTCTTTTACATAGCCGTACGCGGGGCACTGCAAGATTTCGAGTTGTTCGAGCGTTCCCTTCGCCTTGTCTTTGCCGTGGAGTGCGATGGCCATGCGGGGCTTGTGGGTGCGGATGGCTTCGCGCCCGCCGATCAGAATCTTCACTTCCGCACCTTCGGTATCGATTTTCATCATCGCAGGAGGGCGGACTCCCGGGCGCATCACAAACGCGTCAAGCATTTCGAGTTCAACGGTTTCGGTCTTTGGAGGCAGGCCGAAATGGGCCCGTCCGCTGGAGGCTTGACCTCCGGAAATGCTGTTGAGGACCGCCGAACCCGAGTTCATGTCGTCGATTTGAAGGTCTTCTCGACCCGCGGCATCCGAGAGCGCGAGCGGAGAGATTTCGCAGATCTTGTCCATCTTTCCGAGGCGCACGTTGGCCTCGAGCAGTTCGCGGTTTTCGAGCATGGGCTCGAACGCGTAGAGGTAACTCGCGCCGAACCACTGGTGCATGAGGCGCGTGTACAGGCCGATGTTGGCGCCGATGTCGTAAACCACGTCGCCCGGGCGGATGAGGCGTGCGAAGAGCGAGACCATGAACGCATCGTGAACGAGCGGATGCTCCCAGAGCAAATAGCGATGGCGGCGGAGGCGGATGGCAACGGGCCCGATGTCGCGCATGTTCGTGGTGTGACGCTTGTCCGGGATGGCCTTGACGCACGCGCGCGCCATCGAATTGAGCGCGGGGCTCTTTCTGATTCCTCGGACGACTGATTGCAGGACCTCTCGCATTGACGCTCCGTTTCACGTCCGACATCGACCGGCGAATTATCGTCATTTCGGGGGTGCGGAACCGAGCCGAAAAAGGGTCAACCCGCAGACACGGTGATTCTTCGGCGGATCGCGGCGGAAAGCAGGTCGGATTTCTTCGCTGCGGCACGGATGTCGGGGCCGCCGGGGCTCGCCCCTTCGGCGACGATTTCAAGTGAGGACCGCGTGACGCGGACCCGAACACCCGTGGTTGTCTGGGCGTGGGAACGGTCGAGACCGTCGGCGATTCGGAGGATTCCGGCGAGCACCCGCACGATCTGGCGAGCCTTGGGAGGCAGCGCGGCGAACGGGGCGTGCTTTTCGGATGGGAGCGACTTGCGGTGATATCGAGCGATATTGGCGACGATCGCGCGGTCGAGGGGCGCGATTTCCCGCCAGCCTGCCAATTCGACGATCCGCCGAGAAACCTTGTGATGGCGGTCGTAGTCGATCGGGACGCCGAGATCATGCAGAATACCTGCGCTCTCGAGCAGTTCGGTCGCGTCGGGGCGATCGTCGAGTGCTTCGCGGACGCGATCGACGTCGGCCAGATCATGGAGCAACGCGATCGCAAGGTGAGCGACCTGTTCGCTGTGCGCGACTTCGTAGTGGGCCGACCGGGCCAATTCGCGGGCTTGGCCGACGAGTCCGGAGGAATCTTGCGGAGTGGCCATTTCCCGCAGCAAGCCGTCACGCACTCCGCCGGCGTGCGCGACGACCCGGACTACACCAAGGTGCTTTACAAGCGATTTGGCAACGAGCAACCCCGCCGGAAGGATGTCTGCGCGGTCCGGGGGCACCCCGGCCTCTCGGAGAAGCGCGGCCCGTTGTGTGGTGTTGAGCCGGTCGACTGACGCGACGAGGCGGGCGAGATCGTTCGCGCCGTGACCAGCAACCGCCAGCTTGCGGCCGCTGCGGGCGAGCACAGGACCGAGCGCCCGTTGCCCCGCAAAGTCTCCGAGCAGAGCGCCGATCGTGGCGAACGTGCCGCCGCAGCCGATCAGCGTGGCGGGCCGGATTGGAGAAACGGGCAGTTTGGCGTCGATCGTCTGTGCGACGTGCTTGCGCATCCGTGAAAGAAGATCGGGAGTGTTCTTTCCGCCCTTGGAATCAAACATCGAGGTCAGTCGAACCGCGCCGAGCGGTATCGAGACCGAGTCGAACAGCACGCCTCGCCACGCGAGGCTCACCTGAACACTCCCGCCCCCGATGTCGACGATCGCAACGGTTTGCTTGCGAAGATCGAACGCGGCCCGGCAACTCGTGAACGCGAGCCGTGCTTCCTCGTCCGGGCCGATGATTTCGACCGGCAATCCGGTTTCACCTTCGAGCCGGCGGACGAACGCGGCGCCATCGGGCGCTTCGCGCACGGCGGCGGTCGCGACAACGCGGGTGCTTTGCACGCCGTTACGAAGCGCATCGAAGCAGAATTCCTTGACGGCGGCGATCGTCGCTTTCATCGCGGCCTTTGGGAGACCTTTTCCGGCGGCGAGGTTTGCGCCCAGCCGGGTTGGGCGTCTTCGCTCGTCGATCATGCGAAACTTGCCTCGGGCATCGACCCGGGCGAGGGCGAAGCGCACGGCGTTGCTGCCGATATCGATCGCGGCTACAAGCGAAGCGGATCTTTTCGTGCTTCTGGGGCGGCGTTTTGGCTCGGCCAATGCCATCGGAATCCTCGAAAGGCGGCCCGCCAACCGGCGCGGGTTGGAGGGGCGGACTAGACTGGTTCCCTCATCCGGCGATGGTTGTACCACAACCGCCGGGTGGTCGAAATTAGCATCTCCCGCGCCACGTTCGCGGGCTCAGGAGTTCCCCATGTCCGGCACGCCGAATCCGAATCAGCAGCAGCAAGTCGCCATCCGTATCGATGAATCGAAGATGGTGACTACGTACGCCAACACGATCCGAACCACCAACACGCAGGACGAGGTCATTCTGGACTTTGGGCTCAATGTTCCTCAGCAGGGGCAGGATGGCCAGCAGGCGATCCATTTCGGGATCGGCAGCCGCGTGGTGATGAACTGGAACGGCGCGAAGCGCCTGGCGATGACGCTCTCGGAGCTGGTGCGGCGGTATGAGCAGGCCGTGGCGGAAGCGCAGAATTCGGTGCCGCGCGTTCAGTAGTAAGGAAACAGAACGATGGCTAGTGCGGCGCGAAAGCGCGTCGTGATCGTCGGCGCCGGGGGATACTCCGGCGCGGAACTCGTTGCGATCCTCGCCGAGCATCCGGGTGCGGAGGTGGTGGGGCTGTTTGCTTCCGCGCGCCGAGAGAAGGGTGATCAGGCGGGGAAATTTGACGAACTCTTCACGCGGTTTCGAGGCGTGTGCGAGTTGCCGGTATTGCCTGTGGAGCACGGCGCGGTCGCGGCGCTCAAGCCCGACGCCATTTTTCTTGCGACGCCTCATGAGGCGAGTCTGGAGCTTGCGCCGGAATTTCTGAAAACCGGCGCGATCGTGCTCGATCTGTCGGCGGCGTTTCGCCTGCAGGATGCGGCGCTGTATCCGAAGCACTACGGCTTCGAGCATTCGCACGCGGCGTTGCTGGCCTCAGCGGCGTACGGCCTGCCGGAGCTTTCTCGCGAAAAGATTGCCAACGCCAACCTGATTGCGGTGCCTGGTTGCTATCCCACGTCGGCAATCCTGGCGCTCGCGCCTTTGCAGCGGGCGGGTGTCATCAAAGCCGGAACCCGGCCGATCATTGATTCGACTTCCGGTGTCACCGGCGCCGGGCGCGGCGCGAACGCGAAGTACCTTCTTCCAGAACTCAGCCTTCAGCCGTATGGCGTGCTCTCGCATCGGCACCAGCCCGAGATCGACGCGTACGCGGGTTTGCCCACGCTCTTTACGCCGCACCTCGTAGCGTTTGATCGGGGCATTCTGTCGACGATCCACGTTGACCTCGTGCCCGGCACGACCGCCGAGAAGATCGGTCGCGTCTTCGCAGATGCGTACACCCACGAACCCTTCGTGCGGCTGCTGCCGCCGAAGGCGTACCCGGCTGTGGCCGATGTACGCATGACGAACTTTTGTGATATCGGCTTGGCGCACGATGCGTCGCACGATCACCTGATCGTCATGAGCGCGATCGACAATCTTGTCAAGGGCGCATCGGGCCAGGCGGTGCAGTGCATGAACATCCGTCTGGGGCTTGGTGAAACCACCGGGCTGCGTCCCAAGCACGGGGCGGGAGTTCGTTCGTGAACGCGTCGCGTGGTAACGGCCCGCTCATCGTAAAGATTGGCGGCACGACGCTGGAGAATCAGGCGACGCAGAACGATCTGTGGCGCTCGCTTGTCGCGCTGTCGAAATCGCATCCGGGCGGCCTCATCCTCGTGCACGGTGGGGGCAAGGCCGTGGACCGGCTGATGGATCGGCTCGGCATCAAGCCGGCCCGCGTTCAGGGACTGCGTGTCACGCCGGATGATCAGATCCCCGAGATCGTGGGCGTGCTCGCGGGTACAGTGAACAAATCGCTCGTGGGCTGCATTCAACGCGCCGGCGGCAAGGGAGTTGGCCTCTCGCTTGGTGATGGTGGGTTGCTTGCCTGCCGCAAGGTTGCGCCGATTGCGACCGATTCGGGTCCGGCCGATCTCGGGCGCGTGGGGGAAGTGACGGGCGGCAGCGCAGAACTTGCCCGCACGCTGATCGCCAACGGTTACATTCCGGTGCTTTGTTCGATCGGGCTCGATGAAGTGGGCCAGCCGCTGAATTTGAATGCGGACGATGCTGCCGCCGGGCTCGCGCGGGCGCTGAAAGCCTCCGCGCTTGTGCTGCTGACCGACGTCGAAGGCATCAAGGGCAAGGCGGGCAATCTGATCGCGTACGCCAGCCCCTCGGACATTGAACGCCTGATTGCGTCGGGCGAAATTTACGGCGGCATGATTCCCAAGACTCGTGCCGCGGCGAAGGTTGCGTCCGAAACTGGGTCCGAAGTTGTGATCCTCTCCGGCGATCGGCCGGAGCATCTGCTGCGGTGGACAAAGGGCGAGCCGGCCGGCACACGCATCTCCTCGAAGTGAGTTTGTCGATTCTCATTCTCGGTGCCCGGCGCGTCCGTAGTGAATGCGTCTTTCCTCTTCTGCCGCATATTGTCTCGATTCGCCCCTTGGAGTCTCACACAGAAAATGGCCGCACTTGCCCCACGTTCTTCGATCCCGAATCTCCGCCAGCACGATGTCCTTCGCCTCTCACACCTGACGCGTGATGATGTTCTCGCGCTCTTCAAGACCGCACGAGCGATGAAGAAGGATCCGTCAGAGTTTTCCGAAGCGCTCAAGGGCCGCTCGATCGCGATGCTTTTCGAGAAGCCATCGCTTCGCACTCGGGTCAGTTTCGAGGTCGGTATTTATCGCCTCGGTGCGCAGCCGGTGTATCTCGATCACTCCGAAAAACGGCTGGGTGAACGAGAGACCGTCGCCGATTACGGTCACAATCTTGAGCGCTGGGTGCACGCGATTGTCGCCCGTGTCTACAAGCAGACCGTGCTCGAGCAAATGTCCGAGGCGAGCGGCGTGCCCGTGGTGAATGCGCTCAGCGACATGTTCCACCCGTGCCAGGCGCTTGCCGACTTCATGACGCTTCAGGAAAAGCGATCGGAGTTGAAGGGGCTTCGCCTCGCCTACGTCGGCGACGGCAACAACGTTTGCCATTCGCTCATGGAGCTGGGGGCGATCCTCGGGGCGCACGTTACCGCGATCACGCCAGCCGGTCGCGATCCGACGGCTTCGGTTCTTGAAGAGTGCAAGGCGATCGGCGCCAAGACCGGCTCAGAGCTCAAAGTCACCCACGACCTCGCCGACATCGCCGGACACGACGCCGTCTACACCGATGTCTGGGTTTCGATGGGTCAGGGGAGCGAGACCGATCGCATCCGCAAGCTCTTCAAACCCTTTCAGGTGAACGCGGCCCTCATGCAGATGGCGGCGGCAGGCGCGAAACACACCCCGCTGTTTATGCACTGCCTCCCGGCACACAGAGGCAGCGAAGTCACAGACGAAGTGATCGATTCGCCGGCGTCGATCGTCTTCGACCAGGCCGAAAACCGCATGCACGCCCAGATGGCCCTGCTTCTGCACATGCTGCGGGATTAGAAAAGTCTTCGCGATCTCGATCGCTTGCCGCGGCTGTGAGAGAGAACGCGGAGGGCGCGGAGTTGGCGGAGACTCGCGGAGAAAGCGTCGAAAGCGAAACTCACGCATCGGGCGTCGCGCGTTTTACCCAAAGTATTTGTTTTCCTCCGCGAAACTCCGTGCTCTCCGCCAACTCCGCGTTCTCTCCCGTGGAATAATCGACCGCACAAAAGGAACGACTCATGCCCAACACCAAGAAAATCGCCATCGCCTACTCCGGCGGCCTCGACACCTCGGTCATCATCCCCTGGCTCAAAGAGAACATGGACTGCGAGGTCTACGGCGTCGTCGGTGACGTCGGTCAGGGCTCCGACGAACTCGTCGGCGTCGAAAAGAAGGCCAAGGAATCCGGCGCGAAAGACTGCGTCGTTGTCGATCTCAAGAAGGAATTCATCGACGACTTCGTCATGCCCTGCGTGATGGCCGGGTCGCTCTACGAAGGTCGATATCTCCTCGGCACCGCGATGGCCCGCCCGATCCTGGCCAAGGCGCAGGTCGAAGCCGCCCGGAAGTTCGGCTGCACCGCGCTCGCTCACGGCTGCACCGGCAAGGGCAACGACCAGGTTCGGTTTGAGTCGGCGTATGCCGCGCTGGCGCCGGAGATGGAGATCATCGCCCCTTGGCGCATGGACAGTTGGAACCTCACCGGTCGCCTGGCGATGCTCGATTACCTGAAGGCTCGCAACATTCCGACCACCGCGAGCGCAACCAAGATCTACTCGCGCGATCGCAACCTCTGGCACATCTCCCACGAGGGCGGCAGCATCGAAGACCCTTGGAATGCCCCGCCTGAAGATTGCTACATGCTCACCGCTTCGCCGGAGAAGGCGCCTGATAAGGCTGAGGAAGTCACGATCTCCTTTGAGGCCGGGCGGCCGGTTGCGCTCAACGGTCAGAAGATGCAGGCGTGGCAGATCGTGGAAAAGCTGAACGGCATCGGCGGCATCCACGGCGTTGGCCGCGTTGATCTCGTTGAGAACCGCCTCGTCGGCATGAAGTCCCGCGGCATTTACGAGACCCCGGGCGGCACGATCCTCGTCGAGGCCATCAAGGGCCTCGAAGAACTCGTGCAGGATCGAGAAACCCGCCACTTCAAAGAGCACCTGGCCCTGTGGTTCTCTGAAGCTGTCTACAACGGCCGTTGGTTCACGCCATATCGCGAGACCCTCTGGGCGGGAATCCAGAAGTCGAGCGAGAGATTGACCGGCGAGATCGTGGTGCGTCTATACAAGGGCGTGGCAACGACCATCCGCCGCAAGAGCCCGAACTCGCTCTATTCTGAGAAGGTTGTGACCTTCGAGAAGGGCGAGATCTACGAGCACAAAGACGCGGGCGGGTTTATCAAGCTGCTGAGCCTGCCGGAGCGCATTGCGGCGCTCAAGCAGCGGGGACTTGCAAAGTAGAAGAATTCGAGACAGGCTGAAGTCCATTCATCGCGATCGCGTCGATTCCGGTAGCGACGCGTGTGGTCTTGTGCTTGCGCGGCTTTCGTGCCTGGGGTCGTACTTCGTTCGTGGTTTCCAGGCCCTGCTTCAAGAATCGACCCCAGGACGGCCAAAGAACGTGTGTGATCGGGCGAACACCCGGCCACGAGCGCTCGTATGGAGTGGTGTCAGCGGAAAGACTTTCAAGTTCGTTCGTCTCAGATCTCTCTCCTCTCCAAACGGCACCCCGGACGCGTTGGTTTCGACCAATGCATCCGAGGTGTCGTTGTTTTTGAGCCGGTGTTTCTGCGGGTTGTCTGTCGTCGCCCGGTTCCGACGCGAACACGGCTGCAATGCCGAACGAAAAAAAGTTCGGGCTCTCTGCAAGGTTTGCCTTCACGCCGACAACTCTGTTGGCGGGTGACAAAGACTCGCCAATGACAACCGAATCAAGAACTTCTCCTCTCCTCGCCTCTCCTCTCTCTCCTCCAGGCGGCATGCCTTGCACGGGCCTGACGCCGATTGAACCAAAAGCCTCTCTCTCCTCTCCCTTGGCGCCTCGCCTCAACCGGGCTGACGCCGACTTGAAAACCGAACTCTCTCTCCTCTCCTCCGGGCGCCACGCCTTACACGGGTCTGACGCCGATTCGCAATCCGAACTCTCTCTCCTCCCCTCCAAATGACACCCCGGACGCGTTGGCCAACGCCAATGCCTCCGGGGTGTCGTCGATTTTGCTGATCGCAATCGCAGAACGCGGCGAGCCGGTTGATTGCTAGTCTTCCCTCCCTGATTTCTCTGTGGCGCTTGGTAGCCCTTGGTCTAGAAACTGCTTTGAAAGGTCTCGCATGGCTCTCTGGGGCGGACGCTTCGAAACCAAACCCGATGAACTCTTCAAGCAGTTCAACGACTCGCTGCCGGTGGATGCCGCGCTCGCGCTGCAGGACATTGAGGGCTCGATTGCGTGGGCGAAGGCGATTCATCGCGCGGGTGTACTGAACGCCGAGGAACTCGCAAAGCTCTCGTCCGCCCTCTCGAGTCTGAAATCTGAAATCGCAAATGCTCCCGCTCTTCCGCTTTCGTCGTCCGACGAGGACATTCACTCGTACATCGAACGCCGCCTGATTGAGGCGGTGGGAGATCTTGGCAAGAAGCTGCACACCGGACGCTCTCGCAACGACCAGGTTGCCACCGACTTCCGGCTCTACGCGCGAGCCCAGATCGACGCTCGCCTCTTGGAGATGAAGGAAGCGAGACGGGCACTGATCGATCTCGCGGAGTGCACGAAGTCAATCGTCACTTCCGGCTACACGCACATGCAGCGTGCGCAGCCGATTCTCTTCGCGCACTGGGCGCTCGCCTATCAGGAAATGCTGGAGCGTGATGCGGCACGGTTGCTGGATGCGAGAAAGCGGGTGAATCTGTCTCCGCTCGGCTCTGGCGCTCTCGCGGGCACCACGTATCAAGTCGATCGCGAGCAGATTGCCAAGGACCTTGGCTTCGATGCGCCCACCCGCAACAGCCTCGATGCCACGAGCGACCGCGATTTCGTGCTTGAAACGCTTTCCGCCAATTCCATCGCGGCCTTACACCTCTCGCGACTCGCCGAGGACCTCATCCTCTTCGCCTCGCAGGAATTCGCCATCGTCGAAATGCACGACAGCGTCAGCAGCGGCAGTTCGCTCATGCCGCAGAAGAAGAATCCCGATGCCTGCGAACTGATTCGGGGCAAAGCGGGCCGCATCTTCGGTGCGTTCGCCTCACTCGCGATGACCGTGAAAGGTCTTCCGCTTGCGTACAACAAGGATTTGCAGGAGGACAAGGAACCGCTGATCGACTCGATGCAGCAGCTTTCGATGTGCCTGCGGGTGCTGGTTCGCGTGCTCGATACGTTGAAAGTTCGGGAAGACTGTGCCCGCAACTCCGCACTCGGCGGCTACGCCAACGCGACTGAACTCGCCGACTATCTGGTCGGCAAGGGGATTCCGTTCCGAGATGCGCACGACATCGTCGGCAAGCTGGTTCGTCACGCGATTGACAAATCGAAGCGGTTGGAGGATCTGCCCCTGGCCGAACTGCAATCGATCGACAAACGCATCGATGCCGGGGTCTTCAAGTCACTCGAACTGGAGACGGGGCTGGCCCGCCGAGAAATCCCCGGTGGCACCGGGCCCAAAGCCGTCGCCGACGCGATATTGCAGGCTCGGGTGCGGCTGGGCTAGGTCAATACCGGCGCTCCTCGGTGTGCCGTGCTTGCTCGCCTTTCTTGCCGCCTGATATCAATGCGCGCAGCTGCAAGAGCGAGGAAGACCAGGCTCATTTGCGCGAGCACTCCCAGCCCGCGCAGTTTCCATTTTCCAAGCGCGTACAGCAGTCCCCAGCCCGCCAGCACCACAAGAACCGCGATCGTCAGTCGTCGTAGATCGCTCGACCTGAGCACCCCGTACGCCAGCAGCGCGAGAATGGGCGGTGCCGCCACGACGACGTGGTACGACTCCAGATACGGGCTCACCACGATCGGCAACAGCACAAGCGCAAAAGCATCCACGCACAGGTCCCATCCGGTGCGCACGCCTTTCCGTCGCAGGCCGCCGCTGAGAAGACAGAGTCCGACAACGCCTACCCACGCGACGGTCGCACCGCTCGCGATCCACGCCGCTGCTTGCGAATCCGCTCCGAGTACCTTTGCGAGGCCGTGCGGAATTGAAATGAGGATCGGATGATCCTTCAGATCCGTCGCAGTCGCGACACGCAACTGCTCCAACCAGGACCGGTAAAGCTGCACGAAACCATTCGGACCGGCGTACAGCAGCGGCGCGATCACAAAGAACGCGAGCAAGCACGCGATCGTCGCGAACGCAGCCCGCCATTTCTTGATCCATAGCAAATACGGCAATGCCAGAACCGGGTACAACTTCAAGGCAATACTCGCCGCGAGAAGTGTTCCGCCCCATGTGTTGCGACTTCGCGCCACGCACAACATTGCGCCCACCAGAAGGACGGCGTAGACCGAATTGCAATTGACCGATCGCAGATCCCATTGGAAGTAGTTGTTCGTCACCACGTACGTGAGCAACGCGACGATCCAGCGTGCAGCGTTTCCGCGAAGCCCGACCAGATCCGTCCCCAGCACAAACACGCCAATCGCCGAGGCCGTCAGAATTGCAAGCCAGACTCCCGCAGCGACAGCGAACGGAGGCAACGCCGTCAGCGCGAACATGAGTGCCGCCGGTGGCGCGTAGGGAAAAATCTGCGTCGGGTCGTACCGCAAGCGCACCGCGATCCGGTGGCCATGCTCGTAGAGGATCTGATAGTCCACGACCGACTGAGGCCAGGAAGTGCTTCCGAAGACATTGCGGCCGAGCGCGTCGTAAAGAATCCAACCCACCAGAATCACCAAGGCGATCACGTTCAGAGTCTTTAGCCAGGTTGGTGCGGGATCGAGCGCCGCATTCCTGGGTTTTGGACGCGGCACACCAGAGGGTGAGACTTGCGGAGTTGCGAGTGGCAGAATCGGATTCGCTTTCGTGTGTTGGGCTCGGGCCGTGTTTCAGTCAATCCCTAGGCGAAAGTGGGCGAATGCCATTCCGCCGCGATGCGAGCCTGGTGAATTCAGCGTGTGGTTCTGACGACTCCCAAGACTCGACTTCCCTCCGGTTGAGGCTATCGTAATTGAGACTATTTCTCAAATTGGAAAAGCCATGACCACATCCGCGCCCGTACTCGGCCTCGCCGACACTCTCAAAACGCAGACTCAAGCCGCTCACACGGCGGCCGAACGACACGAGTTCCAAGGCCGGGTTCTCCGCGGCATGCTCGGAACCGACGGATATGCAGCGCAAATGGGACAGTACTACCTCGCACACAAGGCTTTGACCGACGCACTGGCAAGGGCGTCGGCCGATCCGCGCATCGCTGCTTTGATTCGTTCGTACCACGCCTACCCGCAACTCTTTGAGGCCGATCTCCGGCACTTCGGCATCGATCCGTCGTCCGTGCGTCCGCTGGCTTCCACGCAGCGGATCGTCGCGGAAATCAGTGCGGCCGACCCGCTTGCGTTGCTCGGATTCACGTACGTTGCAGAAGGTTCCACCAACGGGGGCAAGTACATCGGCCAAGCGCTTCGACGCGCCCTGAACGTCCCGAACGGCGAAGGCCTCTCGAGTCTCGACCCGCACGGTGAAGCCCAGCGCGAACGCTGGCACGAATTCCGAGGTGGGCTCGATCAACTGAAGTTGGAAGAGGCCAGTCGCCTGCGGCTGATCGCGGCCGCGGATCGCTACTTCGCATACGTCATCGAGCTGTTCGACGAGCTGTCGAAGGCATTTCCGGCCAACCCGGCCAACCTGCCCTTGACACGATGATCCCCCGACGTTTGGTCCGGCGAACCGAAAATCTTCCGTTCAAAGAGAAAAAGCGCCCAAAGCGTGGCGGCGGGGGCGTTTTCCTCGGCTATTCAAAAGGACCGGTAATGGGCGCAACAGGGCTCGAACCTGTGACCTCGGCTATGTGACAGCCGCGCTCTAGCCAACTGAGCTACGCGCCCGAATGGCCGGACTATACCCGCCCCGCACCCGAACCGCCAGTCGCGCAATTTCTTTGCGAATTCTGAACGGAAGTCGGGTTGTGTTGGGTGGTGGGCTCGGTATAGTCTTAACAGAGAGACAAGCCCCCGTGTGGGGGCAGGCGCATTCCGCTGCGTCGTCGAGGAGAGTTTGAAATAGGAGGTTTGAGATATGAAGATTTCTGTACTTGCGCTCGCCATCACGGCGGGTGCGGCGATTGCTTCCACGGCGAACGCTGACTTGGTTGCGTACTGGAATTTCAACAACAGCACCGGTGGCACGAGCGGCGGTTTGGGCACGATGGACGATGCCTATCCCTGGGGCACGAACTCGGGTGCGGGCAACATCACAACGAATTTTTCGATCAACACGGTCGCCGGCACCGCTGCTCAGAACACCGGTGACATCGGCACGTTCGGCGGCACCACGATCAACGCACTCGGCGGTGATCCGAGCGGTGGGTCGTTGGCGATGCGCGCTGGCAACGGCGTGAACAGCGGCGTGACCAACAACGGCAAGTGGATTCAGTTCAACATCAGCACCACCGGCTTCACTTCGGCGCTGGTTTTGACCTACGCCGCGCAGCGCACGAGCACCGGCTTTACCGATCAGGCCATTTCGTACTCGACCGACGGCGTGAATTTCACGAATCTGACGACGGTGACGGGCTTGGGCTCGTTTGCTTTGCAGACGGTGAACTTCGGCGCAGCCGACGTCTACGGCAAGGCCAACCTGTACATTCGTATGACCTTTGATGGTGCGACGAATCAGGGTGGAAACAACCGCGTCGACAATGTGCAGTTCAACGCCGAAGTCCCGGCGCCCGGCAGCTTGGCCCTGGTCGGCCTGGCTGGTCTCGTCGCCGGCCGTCGTCGTCGCAACTGAGTTTGATTGATTCTCGTGGGGCGGGCCGTGTTGGCCTGCCTCAGGTCAGCACGTTCTTGGCGGTTCGTTCGCTGACCATCACCGCCCCGGGCTTCCGCGCCCGGGGCGGTTCATTTTTGGATCGGTCATTTTCAACGACTCCCGCACGTTATCGCCAGCATGTGTCCGCGCTGAAACTGCTTTGAGTCTCCGCGACGATCAAGTGAGCTCGCCGTCATCTTCCTCACACACTCTTGTCGCAACTTGCACACGAACATGATGCTCGCGAGAACGCTTCGAAACTAAATTCTTCCCACGAAGACCAAGCGCTCCGTGTGGAGCGCGTGCCATTCCGCGGCACACGGTGCTTCGAGCAATCTGTCCTGGAGGAAGAGATCATGATTCGTACTGCTGTTTCCCTTGGTTTGTTTGCAGGGCTCGCGATCGGCTCGGCCGCAGAAGCCTCGGTCGTTCTCGCTCACTACGGATTCGATAACAGCTCGCTCAGCGCGAACATCGGTGCGGGCACGGCGAATGTCGTCGGCACCAGCTCGTTCTTTGCCGGCACCACACTGGGCCTTCCGGGCAGCGGTTCGCCTCCGGGCAGCCCGTCCGGGCAGTCCGGTATGAACGCCATCGCAATCGTCGGCCCAAGCGGTGGCTCGATCACCATCGCGCTCAGCACGATGAATTACACGAACATCGCTTTCTCGTTCGCGGCGCAGCGCACCGGCACCGGCGGCGCCAACACGATGGTCGAGTATTCGTTGAACGGCTCGGACTTCACCTCCCTTGGTACCATCGTCCCCGGTGCGTCCAGCCCGGGCTTTGCCGGTGCTTCGATCAACCCCAGCGACTACTTCTTCTCGTTCAACGCGCTGGGCGCCGCAAATAAGGCCAACGTGTTCTTCCGCCTCACCGCTGCCGGCGCGTCTTCCGGCAGCGGCAACCAGCGCTTCGACAACCTCGTTGTCGAGGGCGATCTGGTTCCGACGCCCGGTTCGTTTGCCCTCATCGGCCTGGGCGGCCTGATCGCCTCCCGCCGTCGTCGCGCCTGAGTTGCCTTCTTTCCGATCCCGGGGCGTCTTGTTGGCGCCCGGGAACTCAAGTCAGCGGCGGAACTTGCTGACTCCCTGCCGCCCCGGCGCGAACCCGCCGGGGCGGTTCTCTTTGGAGAGAGGCCGATCCCGATCACGAACCCTTTGGTCCCCTGACCGGTACAACCTGAGACCCGTCATTCCGACCGTCCCGAACAAAAGGGCGGGAGCGGTCCGATATGCTCGGGCGATGAGATCGAGCCATGGTCCGGTCAACATTGTGCCGGACGTCGCCGATCGTGTTTTGGCGGGTTTCAACCGATCGCTCGGTCTCGCCGTTTCGTCCGTTCGCCGCGGCTCCAGTCGCCCGGCAGTGGGAGGTTGCGTGGATTTGAATTCAAGCAAGCGTGTGTTTCGATTCGGTCGGCTGCTCGTCTGCGGAGTGATGCTCCTTGCCGCGGGCGCTCCCGTTTCGACGCAGACAGTCTTTGCGGGCGAGGGAACGGCCGAATCCAAAGTCGATGCGAACGAGTGGTCGCAGCGAGCCTGGCGGATCGCCAAGAGCGGTCGCTTCGATGACTTTGTGACCTATATCCATGAACTACCCGACGACCCGGCCATCGGTGCCGCTCAGAAGGCCGAGATGGAACGGTCGGTCAGGATTCTCGACGAGAATTTCGCCAAGCGAGATCAGAAGCGCATCGAGCGGATCGCCGAAGTCAACAAGGAGCTCGACGAGCGCCTCCAGGGCGAAATGACGCCCCAGCGGCTGGCCAAGGCGCTGCGCAGCGCGCTGGAACTGTGGGTGCTTTCCACCGACAAGCCGTCGGTCGTTGGCGATACGCGTGTGAGCAAACTGGTAACGCAGGCCGATGCCGCGGCTCGAAAGGCCGAGCAGGACGGCGAATGGCTGGTCGCAAGCGAGATGTTCAGCCTGCTCAACGCCTTGCTTGAAGAGTCCGGCCAGTACAAGCCCGATCTCGAGCGTCAGTCGCGTCGGCTGACGATGATCCGGATGTACACGCCCGAGCGGCTTTGGGAGATGCGCAACGCTCGGCTGCTTGCCGAAGGCGAGAAGCCGCTCCCTCCGTACAACGCCACCGGCGATGACTTCCACGAGAAACTCAAGGGCATCGATCAGGACATGGTGGTTCGCGCAATTTCACGCGCTACCGACCACGTCGAACAGGTGCCCACACGACGCTTGTTGACGGGCGGGGTCTTGGCCGTCGAAACGATGATCGCGACCAGCGACCTCAACCGGGCGTTCCCCGGCCTGAACGACGCCAACGCGAAGGAAGCAATGCTGGGGGCGCTCCGTTCCGAGCGCGAACAGCTCGCGACGATCAAGAAAAACGCGTTCGGGCGGGTCACAGAACCGGGGGTCGGAGAAATCGATGCGCTTCTCACGAGGCTGATCGCCGTAAACGATCGCACCGTCAAGCTCTCACACGAGGCCCTTCTCCACGAGTTTGGCAACGGGGCGATCGATCAGTTGGACGAGTTCAGCGCGATCATCTGGCCCGACGAGCTCAACCGCTTCAACCGTACAACGCAGGGAAAATTTGTCGGTGTTGGCGTCCAGATTGAGCTGGACGATCAATCCAACGTCCGCGTTGTAACGCCGCTCGAAGGGACTCCCGCTTTCCGAGCTGGAATCCGCGCGGGCGACATCATCAAGAAGATCAACGGCAAGAGCGCGTACGGCATGTCCATCGATCAGGTGGTCGATCACATCACCGGACCGGAAGGCACCCAGGTGATCCTCTCTATCGACCGGCCCGAGAACGATGGCGCTCAAACCGCCGACGCACTCGCGGGCGACACCGGCCAGCCGCCGGCTGTTGATGGCGCCGAAGCAGCGCCCGCCAAGGCTGAAAAGAAATATCAGGAAATGGAAGTTGCGATCAACCGCCAGTTGATCAACGTGGTCTCCGTGAAAGGCTGGAAGCGCAAGGGCAGCCGCGAAGACGCCTGGGACTGGTTCATCGATCGAGACAATCACATCGGCTACGTGCGACTCACCCAGTTCAGCGAGAAGACCGCCGAAGAACTCCGCCGCGCTGTGGCGCAGATGCAGAAAGAGGGCCTGAACGGGCTTGTGCTGGACCTGCGATTCAATCCGGGCGGCTACCTCGATCAGGCGGTGCAGGTCGCCAACCTCTTCATCGACAGCGGCGTAGTCGTCGCGATGCAGGGGCCCAACGGGCGAGCGGAAAGCCCGGAAATGGCCAAGTCCAACGTGGCCCGGCTCAAGACCACGCCCGTTGTTGTACTTATCAACGAGGGTTCGGCCTCGGCGAGCGAGATCGTGAGCGGGACGCTTCAGCATTACGGCCGTACCGGCGACATCAATGTCATGGTGCTTGGTCAGCGCAGTTACGGCAAGGGGAGTGTGCAGAAAGTCTTTGGCCTCGCGGATGACGCCGCGATGAAACTGACGATGCAGTACTACGCGATTCCCGATACCGCTCCGCCCGGCTATCGCATCATCCATCGGAAGCCCGGCGCGCACGAGTGGGGGATCACTCCGAATCTGGCCGTGGAAATGCTCCCGAAGCAGACCACAGAGTCCATCCTTCTCCGTCGAAACGCCGACGTATTGCCTGCTGAAAACGACGCGCTGAACAAGTCAGAACAGCCGGATCCCGACAAGTTGCTCACCGATGGACTTGACTTGCAACTTGAAACCGCCGTGCAGATTCTGAAGGCGTCAGCGTTCGGGCAGCACCCGGGATCGAACATCCAGGTGCTCAAGGATCGCTGAAGCAGGAATCAGGTTTTCGCGCCCGAATGCACCGCGTCCTCGGCGGCAACGAGGTAGAACCTCGCGACTCTGGCTTCGAAGTTCTCGGGCCAGGGTCCGTCGAGTAGTGACGACGCGGTTTCGCCTTCGGTTGCCGCCTCGCGCGCTCGGAGAGAAAACGCCCCCTCCATGGTTCCCCACGCCGTTGGCAGGGGGCAAAAGCTCTCATATTGAAAGAATTGACTGGGCCCCAGAATCGGCTGTCGCCCTACCAGCCCCTCACCTTCGACCTCTCGAGTCTTTCCATTGGCATCCACAATCGTCCAACGACGAGCGAGCAATTGGACGATTCGGTCTGTGGAGTTGGTGATCCGAACGCGGTAGCCAAACACGTACTCGCGCTCGTCCGGGTCGGACTGATCCGGTAAAAACACGGGATTTACCTGGACCCGCACCGATCCCCCGGCAAAGGGCGTCGTCGCGTCCGATCCGCGTCGGTCGCTGCCGGAATCAGGGTGATTGGGGAGCGAACCGCTCATTCCAAAACTCTAAGCCGGCGGACGGGGGCAGGTTCGGACTCCTACCGTTCCTCCCGATGACTTCCGTGGCCCATTCTTCCGTCAATATGTCCGTCACCCCCACCAAGCCCGGCACCCCTCAGACGGCCAAGAAGGCCGGTCCGAGGGCGTCCGACAGCCTCCCGCCAGCCACCCTGGTGCGATGGCTGCGTGACATGTTTCTCATTCGGGAATTCGAGAACCGAACGGCTCAGGCCTACCAGCAGGCCAAGATCGGCGGGTTCTGCCACCTGTACACCGGGCAGGAAGCGACCGCCGTCGGCACCATCGCCGCCCTCAACCCGGACGATCCGATTGTCACCGCGTATCGCGACCACGGCCACGCCTTGGCCCGCGGGATGGACCCGGGAGCTTGCATGGCGGAGATGTTCGGCAAGTCCACCGGCTGCGCCAAGGGCAAGGGCGGCTCGATGCACATGTTCGACAAGCCCAACTGGCTGTTCGGCGGGCACGGGATTGTGGGTGCGCAGACCCCGCTCGGAACGGGTCTTGCGTTCGCGGCCAAGTACGAAGTCGAAGTGATGAAGCGGGCAGTCGATGGAGGCCAGGCGAAAAAGAAAGTCTCGCTCGCTTACCTCGGCGACGGTGCCCTGAACCAGGGCGCCCTGCACGAGGCCATGAATCTGGCCGGCCTCTACGGCATTCCGGTGATCTACATCGTCGAGAACAATGGTTATTCGATGGGTACCTCGATCGATCGCGGAACAACGATGTCGGAAGATCTTCGCAAGAAGGCAGAGGCCTACGGCATCCGTGGCGAGATCATCGACGGCCTCGATGTCATCGATTTATACGACTCGTTCAAGCCCGTCGTGGATTGGTGTCGAGAGAATCAGAAGCCGGCGTTCATCGATCTCAAGACCTATCGCTATCTCGGGCACTCGATGTCCGACCCGCAGAAATACCGCACGAAGGAAGAAGTCGATCAGTTCAAGGCGAAGGACTCGATCGATCGCCTCGCGGCCCATCTGATGGAAGATCGCAAGGGCCCGGACGGCAAACCGGTGCTGAGCGAGCAGCAGTTCATGGAATTGCAGACCGAGGTGAAGGCGGTCGTAAAAGCCGCGCTCGACTTCGCCGAGTCTTCGCCGATTCCGGATGAGAGCGAGCTGTACACCGACGTTTTCGTCAACCCGCAGCCGAATCTGTCCCCGACTTGCGAATACACCCACGGCGCGAAGAACCCGCTGCTCTGACGCCGGGCGTGGTAGTCTGTCAAGCGCATGAAATTAGCGCTTCACTGGCGGATCATCATCGCGTTGCTGCTAGGCGTGGTCGTTGGCGGAGCCCTCAGCGCGTTCTGGACGCCTTCTACATGGGCCTCGCTTGGTGTCTCGGACCCCAGCGCCTTTCTGGCGGGAACCTCCAGCGATGCGAACGCGGGGGCCGGTGCCGCGGCAGGCGTTGCCCGATTCTTTGTCAATCTCGTCCGATTGACGGGTGACCTGTTCATTCGGCTCCTCCGGTTCATCGCCGTGCCTGTGACGCTCTTCTCGCTCGTTGTCGGGGTCGCGAGCCTGGGGGATGTTCGGCGCGTCGGTCGCCTGGGCGTTCAAACACTGCTCATCTTTCTCGTCACAACGGTGCTGGCCATCGTGGTCGGGCTGGGCTGGTCGAACACTATCAAGCCGGGAAACTTTGTCTCGCAGGAGCAACGGGCGGCGATGGCCGCGGAGCGCGAGGCGGAGGTGGCGCAGCGCGTCGATGCCGCGGCGAAGGCCGAACAGGCAATGAGCGCCTGGGCATTGATCCGAAACCTGGTGCCAACCAACCCATTCCGGGCGCTCGCGGACGCGGAGATGCTCCAGGTGATCGTCCTGGCCGTTTTGCTGGGAATCGGTCTGACCATGGTGGGTGTCTCTCCGGGGCAGCGGGCGCACGAAGCGCTGCGGGCGTGTTCCGGCCTGAGTGAAGCATTCATCGCGATTACACAGGCGATCATGGCGCTTGCCCCGTACGCGGTTTTCGCGCTGATCACGCCAGTCGTCGCCACCATGGGCCTCGAGGTGCTTCGTGCTCTTGCCGTCTACTGCGCCGTCGTGGTGGGGGCGCTCTGCACCGTTCAGTTTGTGGTGTATCCCCTTTGCTTGTTGCTGTTGACCAAAGGCCGCGTCAGCCCGCGCGCGTTCTTTCGCGCGACCGCTCCCGCGCAACTTCTTGCTTTTTCGAGTTCTTCTTCCGCAGCAACCCTTGCCGTCAACATCGAGTGCGTGGAGAAGCGACTTGGAGTACCCGCATCGGTTGCCAGCTTTGTGCTGCCGCTGGGTGCCACGATCAATATGAACGGAACCGCGCTCTATCAGGCCGTCGCGGCGACGTTTCTGGCGCAGTTGTACGGCATTCCTCTCACGTTCGCCGATCAGGCGATGATCGTCACGACGGCAACGCTGGTCTCAGTCGGGACTGCGGGTGTTCCCGGCGCCAGCATCGTGCTGATGGTGATCGTGCTGGAGTCGATTCACGTTCCGCCGGCGGGCATCGCGGTCATCCTGGGTGTAGATCGCATTTTGGACATGTGCCGCACGGTGATCAACATCACCGGCGACGCGATGACCGCGACGCTGATCTCGGCCCGCGAGGGGACGTTGGTGTCGCCATCTGACCCGATGCGAGTGTGACCCGAGCTCTGTCAATGCGGGGGAAACCGAGTGTTCCATGGGGAGCAATTCTCGCGACAGAGACTCTGATACTCTCGCGCCATGATTCGAGCCGCAATTCTTGCATTGACGGTGCTGCTTGCGGGTTGCCAGTCGAAACCGAGCACTGGGTCCGAACTCAAACGTTGCGGCGATGAAATCGTGGTGGCCGGTCGATTCTTCCACACCGGTGTTCCCGTGGTTCTGTGGACCGACCCCGGCGGCTACGACGGATACCGGGTCGAGAAGCGGTTCGCCCCTCTGGATCAATCCGATTGGGAGCACTCCGCAGGGTCGATCAAGACCCCCAACCGATACGACTCCCGTGCAACGGATCCGGATCTGGCGGAACGCACGCGAGGCGGGAACTGGGACATCGAAGCGGTGCGAGAAACCGTCGATCAGATCGTGCTTCACTACGACGCCAGCGGCACCAGCCGCCAGTGCTTCCGCACGCTGCACGATGTTCGCGGGCTCTCGATCCACTTCATGGTGGACTTGGACGGCACGATCTATCAGACACTCGATGTGAAGGAACGCGCATGGCACGCGACCAAGTCGAATGCCCGCTCGATCGGCATCGAGATCGCCAACATCGGTGCGTACCCGAGCGAGAGCCCGGTCCTTGAAAGGTGGTATACCCGCGATGAGCGCGGGCTCTACGTCACGCTGCCGCCGGAAGTCGGCGACGGCGGCATCCGGACTCCGGGGTTTGTCGCGCGCCCGCGCCGGCCCGACTTCGTTCGGGGCGAAGTTCATGGGCAGCACCTTGTGCAGGCTGACTACACCGCGCAGCAGTACTCGTCGCTCGCATCGTTGCTCAGTGCGCTGCACATCGCGCTGCCCGAGATACCTCTCGAATCGCCCCGCGACACCATGAACATTGCGCTGTCGCGATGCCTCAGTGATGAAGAGTGGTTGCGATTCAAGGGCCTGCTCGGGCACGAGCACATTCAGCAGAACAAGGTCGATCCCGGACCGGCGATGGACTGGGAGTTTCTGTTGGACCTCGCAAAAAAAAACTCGACGAGCCCCTCGACTTCGAATCGGACGATACGATTCTGAAGTTGCCGAGCCGGTAGCTTCGGTTCCGCCGAAGCCGGTGCGGATAAATGGAGCGTGGCGCATGAACGGAATGGTGACAAGGACGAGCGTGATGACAGCCCTTGCGATTGTCGCGTTCAACTGCACCGGAGCTGAAATCTCCGGCGAAGACAGCGGCGCGGCGAAACTCGATACCTCCGTCGTTTTCCGCTTCGATGAGGGCGTGAACGCAAAGCAAGGGGCGGCGCCGGCACAGGCCGCGTCGGACAACGGCAACGAACTGGCGAAGAAACTGAACAACCCCGTCGCGGATCTGATCAGCGTTCCGTTTCAGTTCAACTACGACAAGGGCTTTGGCCCCAACGATGCCGGCAAGTTCACGCTGAACATCCAGCCGGTGATTCCGGTTTCGATCAGCGAAGACTGGAACATCATTTTCCGAACGATCGTGCCGGTGGTGTACCAGGAAGCGCCGGCGCCGGGAATGTCCGACAAGTTCGGGCTCAGCGATACGACGGCGTCGCAGTTTTTCTCGCCGAAAGAACCCGGTCCGTGGGGTCTGATCTGGGGCGTCGGGCCGGTCGAATACATCCCGACGGCAACCGATTCGCAGCTCGGGCAAGGGCAACTCGGCCTCGGGCCGACCGCGGTTGTGCTGAAGCAGGAGCACGGGTGGACGTACGGAATTCTGGCGAATCACATCTGGCGCGTCGCGGGCCCGCACGGCGACCCGACGATCAATGCCTCGTACTTTCAACCCTTTGTCAGTTACACCTGGCCGACCGCGACTTCACTCACTCTCAATACCGAATCGACGTACGACTGGACGGGGAAGCAGTGGACGGTTCCGCTCAACCTGATGGTGAGCCAGATTTTCAGAGTTGGAGAACAACCGGTGAGTTTGCAGGTGGGCGGGCGCTACTACGCGGAGAGTCCGGCGCAGGGGCCGACTTGGGGCCTTCGCATCAATCTCACGTTTCTCTTTCCCAAGTAGCGCTTTGCGGATGCCGCGACGTTCGGTGAGAACGCGCGATCGCCGATTGCTGATGTCATCTGGCGCGGGCTGTCGCCAGTTGACAAGTCGTGCACAGGATTTCCACAAGCGAGGCGAATTCGGCTTACGGGCGACCCCGATTTTTGCGCTGGGACGGCGGGTTGTGTGAAATCTTGTGGTGGCTGCGGTTTCACGCAGCGGCCACACAATGCCGCCCATAAGCTCGCCCGTGGAACCCCGACGGCAAGGAAGCCGAGCCAGGCCTTTTGCAAAGGTGCCACGCAGCATGCTGTCCGCCGTCGTCGAAAGCCCGAGTCGTCGCACGCAGGGTGTCCAACCCGTGCGGGTAGCGCGGCGTGCCGTGGGCGAGGTGCTCGAGGCGGCGGAGGAATTGCTGGGAGCACGCGAGGCGACGGCGGAAAAGGTGCACGTGCTGAGGCGTTCGTGCCGCGCCGCGAGCGTGGTGCTCGATGTGTTGGGAAGCGAGCTCGACAAGAGCGCATCCGAGAAACTGAGGGTCATTCTTCGAAAGCTCCGCCGGCGCGCGGGGCGGGTGCGTGATCTTGATGTCCACGTGGAGATTGCCTCGGAGCTTCTCGGGGGCGAAGGTCAGCCGCGCCGCCTGCAGAGAGAAATCGAACAGGAGCGCCCGCTCTATGAACGGGATCTGCTCGAGTACGTCGCGAAGGTGACGCCGGGCCGGCTTCGCAAGTTGCGAGCGCGGCTTGCCACCGATGTGGAAACCGAAACCGTTGTCGTTCGCAAGCAGGTGGCTCGGCGCGCGGGTCGGTGGATCGATCGCGCGAACGAGGTGCTCTCGCGCCCGCTGCCGCCGGATGCGGCGCTGCACGATCTGCGGATTGATCTGAAGAAGCTCCGCATCTCGCTGCGCACGCTCCGCGACCTCGGAGTCCGTGGCACGAAGCGCAAGGAAGAGATCATCGCCGGGGCTGCGCGGCACCTCGGCCGGTTTCACGATGTCGCGACGTTGCGTGAACGGCTGGAAGCGCGGACGGACGCGGCGCTCCCGGAGATCGCTGATCTGATCAGGAGATTGCGAATCGAAGAGGGTGAGTCGGTGGTGCGGGCGCGCGATTCGCTCCGCAAGCTTCGCAGTGCCTGAATGGTCATCGCCGAGGATTGGCGGCGCCATATTCTGGTGCCGTGCTCAACGCGCAGGCAAAGAGAATCGTCGAAGTTCTCGGGCTCGTGCCGCTGCCGAACGAGGGCGGTTATTTCCGTGAGACGTACCGATCGGGCGAGAAGATACCGGGCGATGCGCTGCCGGGACGCTATCTCTCGCGCGACTGCGGCAGGAACCACAGCACGCAGATCTACTTTCTGCTCGCGCCGGGGGTCGTGTCGCTCATGCACCTCGTGCAGAGCGACGAGGTGTTTCACTTTTATCAGGGTGACGCGGTCGAGCAACTGCAGCTCTTCCCGGATGGCAGCGCGCAGGTCGTGGGGATCGGCGCCGATCTCGAGCGGGGGGATCGGCCGCAGGTGGCTGTGCCGCGCGGGGTGTGGCAGGGGTGCCGGATTCGCGCGGGCGGTGGCGGCGCCGGGTACGCGCTGCTCGGGTGCACGGTTTCGCCCGGCTTTGAGTGGGCCGATTTTGAGCTCGGGACGCGCGACCGGATGCTGTCGCTGTGCGCGAAGGCCGACGACCGTGTGCGTGAATTGATCGAGGCGCTGGCGCCGCAACGGATTCCGGAGGGCACGCCGTGACTATCGGAATCATGACCGCCATGCCGGAGGAGGCAATTCTGCTCGCGCGAGAGATGCGGCGGGAGTCGGAGCGCACACACGGAGGCAGGACGTATTACACAGGCGAGCTCGAGGGGCGGCGGATCGTTCTCGTCTTCAGCCGGATGGGGAAGGTGGCCTCGGCGGCGACGGCGCAGCACCTGATCGATGTTCACCGGGTCTCGTCGATCATCTTCAGCGGGGTAGCGGGTGCGCTCGATCCGAATCTTCGGGTCGGCGATGTGGTGGTCGGGAAGCGCCTCTGGCAGCACGACATGGATGCATCACCCATTTTCCCGCCTCTGGAGATTCCGCTCCTTGGTGCGAGCTCGTTCGAATGTGATTTCCGGCTGCGCGAGATTCTGGAACAAAGTGCCGCGGAGTTTGTGCGGCACGATTCTCAGGAGGCGATCGGGTCGGCGGCAGCGGCCGAACTGGGGATTCCCTCTCCGCGCGTTTTCTCTGGAGATATCGCGAGCGGCGATCGGTTTGTCGCGAGTGGAGCGGATCGGGAGGCCGTGCGATCGAGAGTTCCGAGCGCGCTGTGCGTCGAGATGGAGGGCGGGGCGGTTGCGCAGGTGTGTCATGAGCAGGGGATTCCGCTCGGCGTGGTGCGGGTGATTTCGGATTCGGCGAACGAGTATGCCGCGGTCGATTTCGACTTGTTTGTGAAAAAGGCGGCGAGCCAGTACGGGCTGGGGATCGTGAGGCGGACGGTCGCAAAGTCTTAGGTGCGGAGCGCACTCTCGTTTGGAGGCGCGCCCGGCGCGAACTGCCGGTGGGGGGCTTCGAGCGGTTCGAGGGTAACTCCAACAAAGAGCCTGGAAACAGATTGGAATCGAACCGCGCGAGCCGGAGGCGGTCGCCACCCATCCCGAAGGCGAACGGTCGAAGGGGTTCTGGGGGGAGTTCGACTCAAATCGCATGTCATTGCGAGAACATTGAGTTATCTTGGAATGGGGGAAATGCCCGCCATTTCAGGGCAGGAAATCACTCTTGCGGAGTCATACTCATGCGTCGTCTGATCTGCGCGTCGTTCGTTGTTGCCTTTGTCGCCTCGGCGTCGTTGGCCCAGTCCACCGCGTTTACCTATCAGGGGCAGTTGAGTTCCGGCGGTTCGGCCGTAAGCGGTCTGTACGATTTGAAATTCACGCTTTTCAACGCGACATCGGGCGGACTGGTCGTCGCGCCGGCCGTGTGCGTGGACAATGTCCAAGTCACCAACGGCGTCTTCACCGCGGAAATCGACTTCGGCAAGAGTTTCGTCACGAGCGGAACCAGGGCGATCGAGATCGCGGTGCGGGCCGACACGGGTCTCGACTGCTCCGATGCCACGGGTTTTACGACGCTCTCTGATCGTCAGGTGGTGACGCCGGCGCCTTCGGCCACTTGGGCGCATCTGTCGTCGGGCCTCACGCCCGCGAACGGCACGGGTATCAACGCCGTTTCGGTCGACAGCAACGGAAAAATCGGTGTCGGTACGGCGGCTCCGACTCATACGGTCCACATCGCTTCGACCGCGCCCACGCTCGCGCTGCAGGACACCGACTCCACCACGCAGCAGGTGGGGTACATCAGCTACCGCGACAGCGGCAACGTCGAGCGCGCGTGGGTTGGGTATGGCTCCGCCGGCGACCCGAACTTTACGATTTTCAACACGCGTCCTAACGGCGACATCATCCTGCGCACCGACAGCACCGGCAATGTCGGCATCGGGACAACCGCGCCGGCTTCCAAACTCGAGGTGCGGGGCGACATCCGGCTCGGACCTGTGGGCCAGTATTTCGCCAATGCGACCGAAGAGAATCTGCGGACGGTCCGCGGCACCGTCGGGGCCGGGGGCACGGTCTTCGCCGGCTCGGGCTGGACCGTCTCGCGTCCGTCCACCGGACGATTCGACGTGACATTCAACACCGCGTTCAGCAGCACGCCGACGTTCGTCGCGACGCCGGGAAGCACGGGACGCATGTGCACGGTCGGCAATGTCACGACCAGCAGTTGCACGTTCTTCACGTACGACTCGACGGGAGCCTTGTTCAACACAAGCGTGAACTTCATCGCGATCGGGCCGCGCTGAGGACTCACTCGGATGCGGGATTACTCCGGCTCGGCCATAACGGTCGCGGCGGCGGCATCGCTCTGTGAGATTGCGCGGGCCGAACGCCGGACAAGATCGAGCAAAAAAAGGATCACGCCGATCCAGACGATGGAAAAGGCGATCAGGCGATCGCGGTCGAAGGCCTCGTGGAAGATCACGACGCCGACCACAAACTGAATTGTCGGGTTGATGAATTGCAGAAAACCGAGGGTGACAAGCGGCATGCGTCGCGAGGCGGCGATGAACCAGAGCATCGGCACGGTGGTGACGATGCCGGCGAGCGAGAGCAGGCCGAGCGTGAGCGGCGTGTTGAAGGTTGCTGCTTCGGGTCGGGTGTGGGTCCAGAGCAGAAAGGCGAGCGATGCCGGAAAGAGAATGGCGGTTTCGACAAAGAGCCCGGTCATGGGCCTGACAGGGGCCTTTTTTCGCAGGAGCGCGTAGATCGCGAAGCAGAGCGAGAGGGTGAGGGTGATCCACGGAAGTCCGCCACGGGCGATTGTGAGATAGGCAAGGCCCGCCGCGGCAATGAACGCGGCTGACCACTGCAGGGGCCTGAGGCGCTCACCGAGAAAAAGCATGCCGAGGACGACGGTGACGAGCGGGTTGAGGAAGAAGCCGAGGCTGGATTCGACGATGCGGCCGGTGGCGACGGCGTAGATGAAAACGAGCCAGTTGATCGCGATGAGAAGGGTGGATGCCGCGAGCCAGGGCCAGAGCGAGCGATCGCGGATGACACGGCGGACGTCGGGCCATTGGCGGCCGATGGTTATGAGAAGAATCAGGAGCGCGACGGACCAGACAACGCGGTGCCCGAGGACGACCAGGGACGGGACGCGCGTGAAGGCGTGGAAGTAGACGGGCGCGAATCCCCACCAGACGTAGGCCGAGAGGGCGTACAGAAAGCCGGACGGATTGGCACTCGAAGCCGGTTTGGAACCCTTGCCGCGCGTCAACCCGCCAAACTCTTGCTGGCAAAAGCCTGAAGCGATCGAAAGTAATCCTTCAGCCGACGTTCGCTGGCAACTCTTTTCGCAGATCCAGCAAACTCGGGATTGCCCGCCAAAAGCCCCGAGGCAGACAAATCAAGATCAAGTTGGGGCCAGCGAAGACCGTGGCCGCGGGCAATCAGTTCGATATTGTTGCGTTCCGCCGGTTTCGCAATGGCCAGAGCCGGAAAAAGGGTCAGCGGCAAGCCCAGAACCCTCGCATCCGCGAAGCTTATGAGAAGCATGTGCTCCCTTCGCACGCGGCGAATGTCGGCGTGCAGGATTCGCGGCGCCGGGCTTTCATTGCGCTTCAAAGTGTTTCCGCCACGCATCGAGCAGCTCCTTTCTTCGAGTTCGGACCGTTGATTCGATTGTTCGCGACTCGGCGACGGTGAATCCGTGGGAGTATGCCTTGGTCGGGGGCGAGAGCCATCACTTTGCGATCGCGTCGGAGGTCTTTGCGCCTTTGCGGATGTGAATGTGCGGCGGTTCTTGGCCTTCGTTTGAGCACAAAAAGAAAATGAGTGAACCAACGCGAAGAACCGTGTGCATCGGCGATCTCCCTGATCACAAATTCCCGCGCTTCCCCTGCTCCATCTCCAGCGCCTCAAACAGCGCCTTGAAGTTCCCCTTCCCGAAACTCTGCGACCCGCGACGACAGATGATTTCGAAGAACAGCGTCGGCCGGTCCTGCAAGGGCTTGGTGAAGAGCTGGAGCAAATAACCCTCATCGTCCGCATCGACCAAAATGCCAAGGTCACGGATCTTCCTGTGATCTTCCTTGACTGCTTCGTGCCCGTGCTGCTTGAGCATGCCGTTGACGCGATCCCAGACTTTTTCGTAGTAGGCCTCTGGGAGCATGAGGAAGTCCACGCCGCGGCTGCGCAGGGTCGAAATCGAGTGCAATTCGTCGTCGGTGCGGAGCGCGAGGTGCTGGACGCCGGGGGTGTTGCAGTGCCAGTCGAGGTATTCCTGTACCTGGCTTTTCTTCTTGCCGTGGGCGGGCTCGTTGATCGGCATCTTGATCAGATGATTGCCGCTTGCCATCACTTTGCTCATGAGCGCCGAGAACTCGGTCGAGATGTCGGCATCGTCGAAGTGCTTGAACATCTTGAACTCGAGTACGTCCTCGTACCACTTGACCCAGTAATTCATCTTGCCGAGTTCGACGTTGCCGACGAGGTGATCGACGTATTTCAGCCCGCACGGATTCTTCTTGTTGTATTCGTTGATCTCGAGGATCGAACTGCCGACGCCGCTCTGGGGGGCGCACCCGGCGGCCGGTTCGCACGAACCGCCATCCAGCCGCTTGAACCGGGGCATGAACAGCCCGCCCTGCTTCACCTTGGTGAGGTCGTATTCCCCGGTGCGGCTCACAAACGTGTGGCACACCCGCCCGTACGAGCGAATCCCGGCCATGGTCACCGTGCCGCGGTCGTCCTTGTACACGCGGGGCTCGTACGCGCTCATCGCGCCGTTCTTCACCGCACGCTCGTAGGCGGCCTCGGCATCGAACACCGTGAACGCCACGTCCTTGACGCCGTCACCGTACATCGCGATCTCCATCGCGGCGTGGTGCTCTGGCGAAAGGGGGCTGGTCAGGATGAATCTGATGTTTCCCTGCGTCAGCAAGTAGTGGGCGGCGTCGCGGTTGCCCGTGGTGAGATCGCAGACCTGCTCGATCTGGAACCCGAAGCAGTGGGCGTAGAAGAACGCCGCCTGCTTGGCATTCCCGACGTAGAACTGAACGTGATCGACGTCGATCAGTTGCAGCGGGTCCGAAACCTTGCTGGGCTTGAGGGTGGGGGAAAGTGTGGACATCGCGGGTCTCCGTTCACGCGGGATGGGTCAAATCGTCGGCGGTCCAGCCAACCGAGCCAAACGCAAACACCAAATGATACGAGGCGACGAGCGTGGGCGGCTTTCGGCGGGCCGTGCGACCGAGCGCGTCGATCTCACCCGGCACTTACGAGAGGGGAGAGCCGGTGTCGTCCGCGTTTCCTGCCTGAAAGGAAAAGACCTCGCTGTCTCAGCGAGGCCTCAGACGCTATTCGCTCAACTTGCTGAACAAGCGAGCCCAGCAACTTCGATCACTTCGCGCTTGCCGCGGGTTTCTTGTGTTTCTTGTGCTTTTTGTGTTTCTTGTGCTTTTGGGGAGTCACCGGATCCGCCTGTTGGATCGAAGGTCCCTTCGAGGAGGGCTGCGTCGCAGCCGGCGCTGCGTGAACGAGCGATGCCACGGCCATCAACGGGAGAGCAAACAGCACGGTCTTCATTGCGCGAGACGACATGGATTATCCTCCAAAAGGAGCGGAAACGGTGCCGGACTCCCGGCTCACTTTTCGGGCCAAACTGCGGGTCATCTGCGGCTGGTTTCACAACCCTGCCGCCTCGCACAGTTCAACGGTCGATTTACGCCGTCATTGCACAGTGCGTGGTCCTTCGTATCGAGTCTTTTCGTGATCAGGCCTTCCATTTTGCGCATTCGATTCGGCGTCCACTCAAACTGGTGGGATTTTGATTCCGTTTGCCGCCATGGAAATAGGATTCCGTGATGTCTGGTGCCGACGGCCTTCCAATTCTCGACCGCCACTATCGCATCGTGCGCCCACTTGAACCGGGTGCAGCGGCGGAACGCACTCTTGTCAAACATGCGGAGAAGCAGACCGCGCACGTTGCGCACTCACTCTTCGAACCAAATGACCTTTCCGCCGATGAGCGGGTTGCGGTAGCCGCCGCGTTTGGAAACGTTCCCGCTCCGCATGTCGCGCCGATTGAAGAAGTCGTCCGATTGGAAAACGGTCGAATCGCCTTTATCACGCCGTACTTCGGTCACTCCGCCGGCCAGGTGACGCTGGAAAGCCTCGCTGCGTCCCGCGGTGGTCGGCTTTCTCCGGAAGAAGTCGAGGCCGCGGCGGATCACATTCTCCACGCCCTCGACGAGATGCACGGTGCCCGGCTTTACAACGGGCCGATGGTTTCGAATCAGGTGCTTGTGGACCGCCAGGGACGCGTTCAGATCGAACATTTCGGGTGGGCGCGGATCGCCGCCAAGGGGCTGCGCGAAGCCCGAATAGCCCGAGAAGAAGAGATTCGCGCCGA
The DNA here is from genome assembly GCA_019636565.1 of Phycisphaeraceae bacterium. GTDB lineage: Bacteria > Planctomycetota > Phycisphaerae > Phycisphaerales > UBA1924 > JAFEBO01. Next base: position 87,137 of record JAHBXG010000002.1, on the reverse strand, counting down.
GGTGCGCAGCGTGATGGAGATGCTCTTTCGCTGCCTGACGGGCCTCGACTCCCGCACTATGGGCGTTTCGCCGGCGCAGGTGGTAAGCAGTTTGGATCCGCTGCTGGATGAGTGGATGGCGGCAAGTTTGAAGGACGGCGGTGGTTTTGACAGCGCCGCCGCGGCTCGAAGCGCTCTGCCCGAGAATGCTCGTGTCGGCGTGCCAAAGCTCGGGCTGTTCGCTGGGGCGCTTCGCAGCATCCGAGGCGGCCCTACAAAGTAAAAGCCCCCGCGATTGCGGGGGCTTGAAGAAACAATTCTCGATACCAGGACTACTTCTTCGCTGCGCCGCCACGATCCGCCTCAACCACCGCTTCCTGCAGGCTGCGGGGCATCGGGCGGTACTCGAGGAACTCCATCGTCGCGCTCGCACGACCCTGCGACATGCCACGCAGCGAGGTTGTGTAGCCGAACAACTGATCGAGCGGGATTTCCGCCGTCACGAGCTTCACGACGCCGCGGTCATCGGTATCGATGATCATGCCGCGGCGAGACGAAATGTCGCCGGTAACATTGCCGAGGTAATCGTTCGGCACCGTCACAACGACCTTCATGATCGGCTCCAGGAGAACCGGTCCGGCCTTCTCGGTCGCTTCGCGAACGGCCAGGCGGCCCGCCTGCTCGAACGCAACCTGCGAGGAGTCGACGGCGTGGCTCGAGCCATCGACGATCGTCGCCTTGACGTTGATCATCGGGTAGCCGAACTTGACGCCAGTCATGCAAGTCTGGCGGATGCCGTACTCGACTGAGGGGATGTATTCCTTCGGGATGGCGCCGCCGGTGACGGCGTTCTCCACCGCAATGTTGTCGGTAAAATCGAGCTCTTCCGCCGCCGCCTGCTCGGCCGTGAACGGCTCGAGATGGATGGTGCAGTCGCCGAACTGGCCGCGGCCGCCGGTCTGCTTGACGAACTTGCCACGCACGTACTCGGCCTTCTTGGTGATGGCCTCGCGGTACGAGACCTTGGGCTTGCCGACGGCGACGTTGATCTTCATGTCGCGGGTGAGCTTGTTCTTGATGATCTCAAGGTGCAGCTCTCCCATGCCCGCGATGATGGTTTCGCCGGTCTCTTCGTCGTAGTTCGAACGGAATGACGGATCTTCGCGGCGAATGACGCCGAGCGCCTCGGACAGCTTGCGCTTGTCTTCGGTCGTCTTGGGTTCGATCGACATCGCGATTACGGGTTCCGGGAAGAACATGCGCTCGAGGAGAATTGGCTCATCGGCATCGCACAGGGTGTCACCCGTGTACGAATCCTTGATGCCAACCACGGCGACGATGTTGCCCGCAGTGACCTGTTCGAGCGGGATGCGGTTCTGCGCGTGCATCTCAAAGATGCGGCTGGCGTTCTCCTTCTTGCCGTTACCGGGGTTGAGCAGACGCGTTCCCTTGGTCAGCGTGCCGGAATAAACCCGGATGTACGTGAGATCGCCGTGCATGTCGCTCACGACCTTGAAGACCAGTGCGCTGAACGGAGCCGCGGGATCGTGCGGGCGCGAAAGCTTGATGTTCTTGTCGTGCGGGTCGGTGCCTTCGACGTCCGGCTTTTCGGTCGGCGAGGGCAAATAGTCCACAACGGCGTCGAGCAATCGCTGGATGCCGATGTTTCGAAGCGCGGCACCGCACAACACGGGGTAGACGGCTCGCGTCACAACGCCCTTGCGGACGGCCTTTCGGATCTCTTCCTGCGTGGGCTCTTGGCCTTCCAGGTACTTGTGCATCAAGTCGTCATCGAGTTCGGCGGCCTTTTCGACGAGTTCGTGGCGCCACTTGGCCACGTATTCCTGGAGGTCTTCCGGGATCGCCTTCTCAGTCACCTTGTCGCCCTGATCACCTTCGAAGTAGTACGCCCGCATCTCGACCAGATCGACGATGCCTTGGAACTCGTTGCCGGCGCCGATCGGGCACTGCAGAGGCAGGGCGTTTGCGCCGAGGCGGGTCTTGATCGTCTCGTAAGAGAAATCAAAGCTCGCGCCCAGTTTGTCCATCTTGTTGACGAAGCACAAGCGCGGCACCTTGTACCGATCGGCCTGACGCCACACCGTCTCCGACTGCGCCTCGACACCTTCCTTGCCGTCGAACACGGCGACTGCGCCGTCGAGCACGCGGAGCGAGCGCTCCACTTCGATTGTGAAATCGACGTGGCCGGGGGTGTCGATCAGATTTAGTTTGTAGTCCTTGGCGCTGCGGGTCCACGGGCATGTCGTCGCGGCCGACTGGATCGTGATGCCACGCTCCTGCTCTTCCTGCAGGAAGTCCATCGTCGCGGTGCCTTCGTGCACCTCACCCATCTTGTAATTCTTGCCCGTGTAAAACAAAATACGCTCCGACACGGTCGTCTTGCCGGCGTCGATGTGGGCGCAGATTCCAAAGTTTCGGATATATGACAGGTCGGCGGTCATGGCTATTCCTTCGTGCTTTCGATTTTTCAGGGTCCGCCGGGTGGCCGGTCGGGCCCAAAGACAGGGACTTCGCTCGAGCATCCAACCTCGAAGACGGGGTTGGGCACTTCGTTTGATTCACAGATGTGACTGACACAAGTCGGGACGGAGCGTGGGGCTGGGGTGGGCTCGCGGCCAGTTGCTAGGAGGTGCGAGCGGGGCGGCGGGAGTTGGAATCACCCCGCGATTTCGTCTTCCTCTTCCATAGCTGAAACACCCATTCCGTCCGACGGAACGCTTCGATTGGGGGCAGAAATCCCCGCGACCGTTCCGCATTTTTGCGAGCCGAATAATAGTCCAAACCCGCTCGGAATCAAGCTGTCGGACGCCGTTTGTCAGGTGTGTGACACCGCACTTTCGCCCCTCCAGACGCCTGCGAAAGAAGCCCGGAGCCGTGTGAAAGGCAATCCCGCGGCTACCGCCACGCTCGGCTCAAGCCCTCCAATTCGGTCCGCTCTCTTGCTTCCAGTCGCCGCAAGGGGTCGAGACGCATGTTTTGATCCAGTCGCAAGGCTCGCATCGCCCACTCGCTGGCTGCGGCACCGTTTCCCATCGCTTGCGCCAGGCGTGCCGTTGCTGCCGCGTGTAGCGGGTTGTGCGGATCAAGCGTGGCCGCGTTCACCGACGCGCGGAATGCTCCTTCGAGCGCCGCCGAGTCATGGGTGAGTTCCCAAATGCCACGCCGCACCGTGGCGAGCCAGGCTTCTGCTGAAGCGCGATGCCAGGGCAGTCGCGTGGCGTCTTCGGCAAGCTCCGAGGCCGATCGCAATCGGCGCGCATATTCCGGTCCGGGAAGTGAGTTTGTCTCTGCCAGCGCTCGATCCAGCGCGGCCAATTGCAGCGAAAGATTGGAAGCCGCTTGACGGGTGGATTGACTTGTCGGATCTGCAGCGATTGCCATGATCAAATCTTCGTAGGCCCGGGCTCCCGCAGTCCGGCGCGCTTCGAGTAACGCCTTTCTCACCGCCTCGGCGTTTTCAGGAACGGGGCGGCCGACGGCACGCGAGAGTTCCGCTGCCGCGCTCTTCACTCGGTCGGGATCGCTCGATTCAGCAATCTCCTGCGATAGGGTCGTAATCGGTTCGAGCCTCGAAGCCCCCGCGATCAGAAATCCTTCCCAGCGCTGTACCCGGTCGATCAGAATACTGCAAGCGATTCCGAGCACCGCGATGAACAACCCCGGGATGGCACGCTTGAGCACGCCCTTTTGCACCTGCAACGAGGCTTCCCATGGTTGCGCCGCCGCCAGTCCGATCAGCGCGGCGAAAAGAGCGCCCGATCCACTCTGCACCGGAGTGACCTCGATCATCGCGTGAAACCCGCTCGCCGCGGCACCCGCGACCAGGGCGATCCGCAGCGCTCTCGCACGAGAGTCGCAGATTCGCCACGCAAGCAACAGCGCCAGCGCCAGAGAAGCAATTCGAACGATTCCACCGAGCGGCGTCGCGATCGCAGTTTCCACCCAGGCGCTGCCGATCGTCGCGCCCGCCAACGAAAGCGCGGAGAGTCGAAACGCATTGCGCGTGTTGTCGGCGCTCTCCGCCTGCTCCTCTTCGAGTTCGACGCGAGCCAGATTCGCCCCGGCGAGCGCCAAGAGCGAGAGAACGAGCACCCCCCACGCCACTCCGCCGATTCCAAGCGTCGAGGCGAAGTCAAAGAGCACGCTGTGCGGACTCGAAACTTCTTCGGGGCTCACCGGGCTTTTCGCAAGCAGGTACGCATCTTTGAAACCGGCCGGACCCACGCCCGTAACTGGGTGTTGGACAAAGATCTTTGCCGCAGCCGCGAGATACTGCGATCTGAACAGCAGCGACAATTCGCCGATGCGCTCGCCGATCACGCCGCGCGCGACGACTGCGCTGATGGCCGCAATCGGTACGGCAATTACGAGGAGCGCGCCGGCAAAGCGGCTTTTTCCCACAATCCAGGCGCCCGCAATTCCAATCGCGAGCCCCGTCCCCGCAGCCACCCAGCCACCCTTGCTTCCGGCCAGCCACAAGCACGCCAAGGCGGCCAGGAGCCCGATGAGGGCCAGCAATCGCACCTTTCTGCCCGGCTCACGAACCAGCAGTACCGTGAACACCGCGAGCCCCGCTGCGCCAAACGTTGCGACGACATTGGACAGACCGAACCAACCGGTTGCCGCTGCGTCGTAGAGCCGCCGTTCGAAGGTGCGTGCGGCGAACGAATCCGGCGACCATCCGTGCGACGCGAGAATCGCTTCGCGGTTCTGCTTGTAAGCCGCGATTGTCTGAGGTGTTTCGTCAAAGACCTGCATCGCACCCTTGATCGCGAGCACCGCAAGAAAACCGATAGCGACAGCGGCGCCGATTCTCCGGACCGAGTCGAGTCGCGCCGCATGTGCCAGTGACACGGCGACGCTCATCGCCGCAGCCCAGCCGATGCCCGTCAGAAGGTGTTCCTGCGAAGCGTTCGGCGAGAAGAGTCCGTGCCACAAGACCGCGCCGGTACCCGCGAGAAACAGCAGCAATTCCACTGCGGGGAATCTCCCCACCAACGGGGCACTCAGCGCGATGACCGCGCCCCCAAGCGTCAGCAACGAACAGTCGATCGCCAGCGTCGCCGTTGGTCCCAGCCCGACCAGCGGCGCGGACATGCTCATCGGGTCCATGTCCCATCCCGGGAAGGCCACGAGCGCGACACTCGCCTTGAATACAACGAGGGCCAGGATCACCGAGGCACCGATGCGGGTAAGTGTCTCTAGAATTTGACGCTGCGTCGCCAGCCGCTCGGCGCCGGACACCGGTGAGAACTCGATCACGCCGCACGCTCGCCTTCAGCGCCTCGGGCGGCGGCGGGCGATGCGTACTCGAATGCAGCGAGCAAGCCGAGCATGAGCAGCACCGCAGATCCGATCAACGCTGCGGCAACGCCGTTCGCGCGCGCCAGGGCGAGCCCGGCAACGCCGCTCGCAAGAGTCATTCCCCACAACAGGTAGACAGCGGCCGCTTTGCTCATGCCGCGTTTCACCAGACGATGCGAAGCGTGATTCATATCTCCCACCATCGGCGACTTTCCCTGACTCAGCCGAACCACCGTGACCACAACAAGGTCGTACAGCGGAACCGCCAGCACCACCAGCGGCATCAGCACCGCGTGTGCACGCGAGGCTTGCACGCTCGATGGGTCGTAATAAGTCACCCGCACGGTGACGAACGCCAGAAGGAATCCCACGACAAGGCTGCCGCCGTCACCCATGAATAACTTTGCGCCGCTCTTCCTCGGCGCGTTGAACACCAGAAAGCCCAGGCACGCGCCGATCACCAGCGACAAGCAGCCGGCCAGCAGCCATTGGTGCTTGTCGATCGTGACAACGAGCAGGCAAGCGGAGACAATGGTCGCGATTCCCGCGCTCAGGCCGTCCATGTTGTCGAGAAAGTTCATCGCGTTGGTGATCGCCAGAAACCACGCCGCCGTAATCAGCACGCTGAGCCAAGCGCCGCCCACCCACGGATCGAGCAGGGTGAGAAGTCTCGTGTCTGTGAGCAGCGGCGCCGCCAGAGCCGGCAGCAGCATCAGCACCAGTTTGGGAATCGGCGGCAACGGCTTGCGATCGTCGATTACGCCCAGAATATGGAGCACGAGCAGGCAACCCAGCAGCACCAGGCCCATAGTGGTCTTCTTCACGATGTATTCCACCTGCGGCGCCGCCGCTTCGGGCAGAATGCCGGGAGCGAAGTTTGCGGCGATCAGCACGCCCGCCAGCGGCAGAACGAGGGCCCAGAACATGGCGATGCCACCGGTATTCGGAACGCGCCGAGAACGGTCTTTTACCTGGCCGATGACGCCCGCCGAATCGAACGTCTTCAGCCGGTGGCCTAGTGCGATCAGCCACACGCACAGCGGTGTGCAGATCGCCAACGCGGCCGCGATGAGTCCGAAACAGAGCCCGGTCATGCGCGGGAGTTTATTGGTGGTTCGGGCTCGCCGCCGGGCAAAAACCGCAGCAACATGAGAGCGGTCAACGCCGCTTGTCCAATGAGCGCCATCCACACCACTCGAAGTGGCCAAGGGCCAAGCTCATCCGCAAACGTTTCGCCCGTCGGAGTGCCTCTGCCGACATAGACGTAATTCAGTCCCGTTGCGGCATCAAACAGGAATATCGCCGTGACATAGATCCACGCCACCATGGTTACGAGGCGATAGTCGGTCCACCTCGGCCTGAATCCGTGCACCCAGACCCAATAGATCGCGACAAAGACCACCATCGCGTGCGTGATCCAGAACCCCCAGAACTCCACCCACTTGGCAAGGTGAAGGGGCCCCGGTCCGGCGAGCGGACGTATGAACGCCTGGGTGCAGAACGCGAGACCAAAGAAAACCGCGAGCGCCACGTACCGCCTGCGTCCCGACAGAAGCGACAGAGGAGACAGAAACGACATCACATCGCAGACATGCAGGGGGAGCGAGCGGTTTATGTCAAAGTTTCTTGGAAAGAGCCACCACGCCGCGTACAGAAACGCGAACCCCATGCCCCACAGTCCGAAGAACAGCTCGAACGTGCGTCGTGGACTGAACGGCAGGCGCGACACGCTCCGGCACAGCGCGATCGTGCCGACAAGAAATGTGAGGGTGACAACTCCGTGGGTCGCCGAAAACGGAACGAAGCGTTCGCACCAATCCGGAAGCTCGGCGAGTACGACGCTCACGTCCGCGTCACCTCGTGTCGGAGTTGCCCGCAGGCCGCAGCAATATCGCGCCCCCGGCTGGCCCGAATGTGGACGTTGATGTTGCTTGCCCGCAGAATCTTCTGGAACTCCAGCACGTCGGTGTTGCGCGGCCGCTGAAACTCGATCCCTTCGACCTCGTTATATCGGATCAGGTTGACGTTTGCCCGGATGGTTTTGGCTATCTCTGCCAGTTCTTCTGCGTGCTTTGGCCGGTCATTCACGTCCCGGAGAAGTGTGTATTCCAGCGTAATCTCACGCCCGGTTTTCTCAAACCAGCGCTGGCAGGCCTTGAGCAAGTCCGTGATGGTCGTGTATTCCGCCCAGGGGATCAGTTTGCGGCGGATGAAATCGTTGGGCGCGTGGAGTGACAGGGCCAGGGTGACCGGCAAATCGAACTCTTCGGCGAGCTTGGTAATGGCCTGAGGCAGCCCAACGGTCGAAATGGTGACCTTTCGCGCTGAAATCCCGAGACCCCACAGCGCTGTGATGATTCGTATCGCCCCCGTCACATTCTTGAAGTTGCTCAGGGGCTCGCCCATCCCCATGAAAACGACGTTGCTGATCCGTCCAACACCCTTCAACTGCCCCAGCCGCCACACCTGTTCGACGATCCGACCCGCCGAAAGGTTGCCGTCCAAGCCCCCCATGCCCGAAGCGCAGAACTTGCAGCCGACAGGACAACCGACCTGGCTTGAGATGCACGCTGTTTGCCGCGCCTCAGTCGGGATCATGACGCATTCGGTTTGTCGTTCTGGGTGAGTGCCCGTTCCCCGAGGATTGGGGCTCGCGGATGCTTCACCTTCGCGCAGAATCGGCAACGCCACACCGTTCGTCTCAGGTTGCGAGTACTCCCGCCACTCGATCAAAAGCTTTTGGGTCCCATCTGACGCGCTCTGGTGGGTGACCGTCTCCCCAGAGAGGAATGTCATCTCCGCCCCTAGAACCTCGCGGTCTCGCTTCGACAAGTTGCTCATCAGGGCGGGATCCGCAATGCCCTTCTGATAGACCCATTCCAAGACTTGCTTTCCGCGAAAGGGCGCCATTCCCCGTGCCTCGCACCAGGCGCCAAGCGTCTCGGGAGTGAACTCGAATATGTGATAGACGGGATGCTGCAACAGGTGAGGTTATGGCGGAAGTGAGGAGGGAAGGTGTCCGGGTCACGATGTGTCGAGGATTCATAGAAAGCCCCACAGCGCGATTCGCGACGTCCGCTCTCGGCAGCGCTTGCGTCTTTGGTGCCCCGTGACCTCGACGCGTTCCCGGTCTCATTCCCCTGCACCTGCCACTGTCCCCGAACCGATATTCCCCAAATGCACGTAAGCGTTCTGATCCCCACATTCGCCCGCTCCGACAAGCTTGCTCGCTGCCTCGCTTCACTCGCGCGGCAGTCATTTGACGCGTCGAAGTTCGAGGTCATTGTCGGCTTTGACGGTCCCGACCCGCGTGCCGAGGCCGCGGCACGCGAAACTTGGGAATCCTGCGGCGGCAAGGCCCACCTCGATCTTGTCGCTTTGCCCCGTTCGGGCTACACAATCGTTCGAAACCAGATTCTCGCCCGTGCCACCGGGCGGCTTCTTGTCAGCCTGAACGACGACGTGCGACCCGCGCCGGATTTCCTCGACGTCCACACCGAGGCGCACGCCCAGCGCAAAGCCCAAGGCAAGGAGGTTGCAATCATCGTCGGCGCTTCTCCGTTTTGTCGGCGCGAGAACGAGACGCTGCTGGACCGCCTTGTGCAATCCACATCGATGATCTTCTTCTACGATGCGATGGATCGCGAACGCGACAACCCGGATCGCGACTGGGGCTTTCGCCACTGCTTCGGACTCAATTTTTCCGCCGACCTTGCCATGGTGCGTGAAGTGGGGGGGTTCCTTGCCCGCCCGCATCTGTACGGGTATGACGATATCGAACTCGGCTTTCGACTTTGCACTCGATTCGGCCTGCCCGTTCTCTACCGGCCGCAAGCTCTCGCCCCGCACGATCACTTCTATGAGCCTGCGGATATCCTCAGCCGAGAGCACAACCTCGGCGTCGCCGCATGGCATTTCGCTCGCGCCAATCCGGCCTTTGCCAAGGCTTGCTTCGGTCGCGACATCTGCCATCCCGACGAACTGGCTTATTCACTCGAGTTCATTGCCCGCGAGCGCTCTGTCGCAGATCGAATCCGCGAGTCCTTCCTGCAACTCTCGAATATCCCCGGCTGTTGCTTTGACGGTGACCATCAACACGCACTGCTCCAGATGCAGTTTCAGCAGTTTGTGCTTCTGAAACGCTGGATCTGGCGCACCGGTCTCCTTGAAGCGGCAGGAATTGGCGAGGCTCGAATAGCGGCGTGATCCGAAATTGCGGAGCGAGAATGTGTCGCCGAGGACTAATCAGGCTCTGGGTCAATCAACTCGCCACTGGTTCCATCTGGATCGGTCCAGCATTCCACAAACTGTTGACGGATCAATTCAGCGCATTCGCTTGGGAATCATGACCATTAAGCTCGTATGACCGAGCGACATGGCGTGCAATCTGCGACAGCAAATGCCCCGATGTCTTCGGGTCTACGAAGAGATCCCCGGTGATTGAAACATGCTCAACTTCCCCGCCTGTCCACACGCGAAGGACTTCCATTGCCTCGGTATCAGACTCTGCATCCTTTGGAATGCAAAGAGTTTTCGTTTCAGCCATCGCAGAATCCCCACAAGGTGGGACTACTTTCCCTTCGCACTCACCGTCAAAGCGACCGCGCCATAGGTTGCCCGCGTGATCGTGGGCGCACCCACCCGAATGCGCGAATCATCCAAGTCGACGCCCTTGGCCTTCCCGAGTTTCCTCAGTGACAGCGGCAGACCGAACTCCACGTCTTCGTTCACGATTTCTCGCTGTTCCAGGTCTCCACCAAACCGCTGCAATAGTTCGCGGCAGAGTTCCGCAACCAGATCTTCCGGTGCCGACGCGCCCGCCGTAATCATCACCGTCTCATCGCCCTTGAACCAAGACCAATCAATCTCGCTCACGTCATCGATCAATCGCGCCGACGTCCCCACGTTTTCCGCGATCTCCGTCAGCCGCACCGAGTTCGACGAATTCTTGGAGCCGATGACCAGCACGATGTCGCACTCGGGGGCGATCTGCCGCACGGCCTGCTGCCGATTTGTCGTCGCGTAGCAAATGTCCGAGCTCGGTGGCTCCTTGAGCTTCGGAAAGCGCGATTTGAGCGCGGCGATGATCACTCCCGCGTCGTCGGTGGAAAGCGTGGTTTGCGTGAGATACACCAGCTTATTCTCATCGCGCACTCCGAGCGACGCAACCTGCTCGGCGCTTTCGACGACCGTCACAGAGTCGGGCGCCTCTCCCCGCGTTCCCACGACTTCCTGGTGATTCGCGTGCCCTACGAGCAGAATCTCATATCCTTGTCGCGCGTACCGGATGCACTCCGAATGGACCTTTGTCACCAGCGGACAGGTCGCGTCGATCGTCTGAAACTTGCGGCTCCGGGCGTAGGCGCGAACCTCGGGCGATACGCCGTGGGCCGAAAAGACCACAATACTCCCCTCCGGAACCTCGGAAAGTTCTTCGACGAAGACAACTCCCTGTTTCTGGAACCGGTTCACTACATGGCGGTTGTGCACGATCTCGTGGAAGACATAGACATTCTCGCCCGGAAGCAGCGAGATAGTCTGGCTTACCACGTCCACAGCCATCTGAACGCCGGCGCAGAAGCCCCGAGGATTGGCAAGAATCAATTTCATCATTCACGTTCCACTCGATCGCACCCTTCATGGTAGCTTCCAACCGGTGAAACCAGCCGCCCCGACAACTCCGCCGTTCGTTGATTCTGCCGCGCCGACACTAATTCTCCCGCCCGTTGTCGCTTCGAGTGCGCAGGAGAATTTCTCCGTTCTCAGCCCGCTCGTACCCAAGGACCTTCGACCCCACTTTGCGAGCGTCTACGACTACTGCCGCCTGATAGACGATCTCGCGGATGCGCAGGGAGTCGGCGAGAGCGCAAGGCACCGGGCGCTTGCCCTGCTCGAACTGGCGCGCCAGGAACTCCGGCTCGCCTCGGACAACAAGTCGCACCACCCGATCTTCCAGAAACTGGGCGTGACGATCCGCGAGAAAAGCCTTCCGATCGGGCCGTTCGAAGACCTGATTCTCGCCTTCGAACAGGACCAGCGAATCACCCGGTATGAGACGTGGGATCAATTGCTCGACTATTGCACGCGGAGCGCCAACCCGGTGGGCCGCATCATCCTGATGCTCGACGGCCACGTTCCCGATCGCGAGCCCGAACTCTTCCACCTTTCCGATCGCATCTGCACCGCGCTGCAGCTCACGAACTTCTGGCAGGATGTCCGGCGCGACATGGTGGAGCGCGACCGAATCTATCTCCCGCTCCGCGACTTCAAGCATTCCGAAGCCGAACTCCGCGATTGGATGAACCGGCCGCGAGACCCCGACGCCCGCCTGCCCTACATCCTCGCGCTCCGCCAATTGGTGGAGCGGACCGACCTTCTCTACGTCGAGGGAGGTGAACTGATCGGTCATCTGAACCGTCGGCTCGGGCCGGTCGTCTATCTCTTCCATCGCGGCGGACACGAAACGCTCCGCATGATCCTCCGCACCGGCTGCACCACGCTCTGGCAGCGGCCACGGCTCTCCAAGATCGACAAGGCGGCGCTTGTGCTGCGTGCGCTCGTACTCCGTTCCCTTCGTCGCTGGGGTCGCTGATATCAGGATGTCGGTGCAGACTCCCTCACCGAAGAAGGAGATACTCTCAGGCCCGTGCCCCGCCCCGATCAATCCATCCCCGAAAGGCTGAGCCGATCCACGTCGGTGCCGGGGCCCGTGCGCCGCTCGATGGACATCTGCCGCGAGATCACCAGCAAGCGCGCAGCGTCGTTTTATCGTGCCATCCGTCTCACGCCGGTACATCGGCGTGGCGAGATGTACGCCCTCTACGCCTGGAGCCGTCTCGCCGACGACATCGCCGACGAATCACCCGATGCCGCGACCGCGCGCAAAGGTCTCGATCGCTTCGCAAAATCCACAACCGAAGCCTTCGCGAATTGTCCGGCCGGTGACGACACCACCATCTGGCCCGCCGTCGCCTGGACCGTCCGAACGTGCGGCTTTCGCCCCCAATGGTGCGAAGACCTTGTCGAAGGAATGCGACGCGAAGTCGGGCCAGCAGAGCCCAAAGGCGGCAACGAATTCGCGATCGGATCTTTCCCCCAATTCGATGACTACTGCTACCGCGTTGCCGGAACCGTCGGCCTCATGTGCATCAGCATCTGGGGACTGAAAAAGGGGGTGCGCTTCGAAGACGTCGAACCCCTTTCCAAAGCCCGCGGCCGCGCTCTCCAAACGATCAACGTCCTCCGCGATTTCGCTCCCGATTTCGACCGCTCCCCCAAACGCGTTTACTTCCCTGCCGATCTCCTCGGCAAGTGCGGCCTCATCGCCGACGGCCTCCGCCAATGGCGTGATCCGGTTCGTTGCGAAGCCGCCGTGCGCGAACTCGCTGCACACGCCCGCCGAAACCTCGACGAGTCCGCGCCGCTTGCCGACAAAGTCGATCCGTCTTGCTTCGCCGTGCTCGACGGATTGACCCGTGTCTACTCCGCACTCCTCGATCGCCTTGAGAAGAAGCCCAAACTGATCATCGCTGATCATCCTGTCCACCTGTCCGTGCCCCGCAAGGCCTGGATCGCCGCGACCGCCTACACCAAAGGCCTCACCCGCCGCTTCGGGGCTGCCGCCGGCGTCAAAAAGCAGGAAGTCGTTACCGCTGCATCGAAGGCCAAGTCGAGCCTGAAGTCGAAAGCCGAAGAGAAATGATCGCGCGGCAGCCGAAATCCTCCAGCCATTCGCGAGGATTGTTTCGTTGAAGCCCCGCGTCCTCATTCTCGGTGGCGGCATCGCCGGAATCGCCGCCGCGATGAAACTCTGCGCCGCCGGAGCACGGGTCACGCTCGTTGAATCCCGAGATCGCCTCGGTGGTCGAGCCTCCTCCTTCTTCGATGCCAAGTCCGGCCTTTGGCTCGACAACTGCCAGCATGTGACGCTCGGCTGCTGCGATTCCTATCTGCATCTCTGCGATCTGCTCGGCGTTTCTCATCTCATCCGCTGGGATGATGAGCAATACTGGGTCGAAGCGGGCGGCAGAACCACCATTCTCAAGCCCGCGCATCTTCCCGCGCCCCTGCACGGTTTCCCCGCGTTCCTCAAAGCGAAGTTTCTGAATGTGGGCGAAAAACTTCGCATCGCAGCTGCCCTTGCGCAACTCCGCTTCCTCAACCGCTTCAACCACGAAGCACAGACTTTTGCCTCCCTTCTCGACGAGCTCGGCCAGCACGAAACCGAACGCACGAAGTTCTGGGATCCGATCATCATCAGCGCATGCAACCTGACACCCAAGCGGGTTTCTGCGCTTGCCGCCATTCAGGTGTTCCAGGAGGCATTTCTGGCCGGCGCACCGGCTTCGCGCATCGGCATCATGACGGTTCCGCTCGGGCAGATCTACGAACGCGCTCGCAGCGCGATCGTCGAGTCCGGCGGTGAATTGCTGCTGGGCGAATCGGTTTCGCACTTTGACCAAACAACCGCGACGCTTTCTGGGGGCCACATGCTCGCTGCCGATGCGGTGGTGTGCGCGCTTCCTTTCGAGAAGGCGTCGATGTTCGCGGACGATGGACTCAAACAACTCGATCCGCGCTTTAGCGGCATGGCTCGAATGACGCATAGCCCGATTCTGGGTGTCCACCTCTTCTTCGATCGGTCCGTGCTGACCCTGCCGCACGCCGTGCTCGTCGGGGCTGAGACGCAGTGGCTCTTCCGAAAGGACGATTCCGGCCGCGTGCTCCATGCAGTCATCAGCGCGGCCGACGAATGGATGGCGCTCGACCATGATGCGATCGTGCAGCGGGTGCTTCGCGATCTGCTGGCGCGATTCCCCGCCGCGGCCAACGCTCGCCTGGAAATGGCGCGCCCGGTGAAGGAGCGGCGTGCAACGTTCGCCTTTTCGCCGGGCTTTGAATCCCTGCGGCCGGCGACGGCCTCCGAATCAGGCGACGGACCGTTTCTCGCGGGCGACTACACGCAAACAAATTGGCCGGCAACCATGGAGGGCGCTTCCCGGAGCGGTTTGGCCGCAGCGCTCGCCGTGTTGCAGCACCGGCAAAAAGGTCGGATGCGCCGAACGCAGGATTGAACGCTGGGCTCGCACGCCGCGGATGGAATCCGGTTATAGTCTGGCAGACTGCGGTCGGGCACCACGTCCAAGCCGTTTCAAACTCTCGGAGAATCTTCATGAAAAGGAATCCGGTTTCGATATTGCAACACCGGCGCGGGCTGCCGGTTGCTCTGTGCGTTCTCGCGGGCTTTGTCGCGAGCGTCGGTGGCTGCGACAACGCAGGCCAGGGCGCGGTATCGGGCGCTGCCATAGGCGCCTTGGGCGGATTGGCGATCGGATCGTTAAGCGGAAACGCCGGAGCCGGTGCCGCGATCGGCGCGGTTTCGGGCGCAGTCGTCGGCGGTGTCATCGGCGATCAGAACCGGCGTGCGCAGCAGAGCCAGCAGAACATGCGTTACGGAGGTACGTCTCAATGGTAAACGTAAGACTTGGTGCGATTCGCGCCGGTGGGTTTGCGATGTGCGCTGCCGCAATCGCATTGACTGGATGCCAGACTGGCGAATCGGGCGGAACCGGCGATTCCTCTATGACGACTCAGCGTGCAGATTCCGATCGCGCGCTGCTCGCCAAGTTGGTGGGCGAATGGCGGTTCTCGGGCGCTTGGGCCGGCGCGGACGGCACGAACCACAATGTTGAGGGTCGAGCCGCAGGGGTACTCGTCAACAATTACTTCGTGATGTTGGATGTTCAGACAACGGCGGGTCAGTTGGCCGGGAGAACGAGCAACAATGATGGCTCGATGCTCTTTGCCGCTGAACCGGGCGTCGGAATGACGGTGAGCGCGTGGGGAGATGCTTCCCCTTCCATCACCCGGCTGGTCGGGCGTGCGGACGACGGCCCGATGCTGACGTTTCTGCCCGCGAGCGGGCCAAGCAACGCTGTGGCGATGGTGGTTCGCTTTGAGGGCGACAACCAGTTCTCGACCGAAATCTCGGGTGGCGCAGGCGGAAGCGGCAAGGCCAATTACACCTTTACTCGTGTGACCAGCCCCTGAGGGCTTCGCGATTTTCACGATTGTGGGCTCGCACCGAAGGGCGGCGCGGGCGTTCGTTTTTGCCGACGTTCGATCGGCAGAGATCCGTACCATTCTGTGTTGCAACGGAGACACCCATGAGAATTGCAGCGCCCCTTGCCGCATTGCTGTGTTGTGCAGCGTGCCTGGCCCAATCTGCTCCGGCGATCGAAAAGGCGGCTCCTGCGCCGTCCGCGCCCAAACAGGTTGATCGTTCGACGGTCCGTTTCGGTGAGAGGGAGGCTCGGCCCCGCATTCCCGGCGCGGTCCGAATTGCGACCTACAACGCGATGAATCTCTTTGATTCGGACCCTGTCACTCGTACCCACAACGAGGGAGATCCCGCTCCAATCAAGCCACAGGAAGAACGAGAAGCGATCGCAGCTGGAATCCATGCGGTCGATGCCGACATCATCGCGCTCGAAGAGGTTGAATCGCTCGAAGTGCTCAAGGCGTTCCGAGACAAGTATCTCGCCGGGATGGGATACGAATACGCCCAACTGATGGAATCGGAAGATCCACGCGGAATCGACAACGCGGTGCTCTCGCGATTCCCGATCGTGAAGACCGAGAATTTCAATGCTCGACCCATTGGCGGCAAGCACCCGGCGCGCGACGGAAGCCGTCCAAATCCATTGGCGGGCGAGGACATCCGATTTCGTCGGAGCCCGCTGCGAGTAGATGTCGCAATTCCCGGGTCGGCGTTTGGGGGCAAGGGTGCCGACGAGACGGTGACACTTCTTGTCGTTCATCACAAATCCGGGCGGGGCTCGGATTACTGGCGCGTCGCCGAGGCCAAAGGCGTCGTGGACATTGTGAAGGAAATCGAGGCGGAAAACCCAAAGGCTCGCATCGCGGTACTCGGCGATTTTAACGGCCAGATCACCGACCCAAACGGAAAGGTTTACTCCGACGCAGGCATGTTTGATGTTTTCACTGGTCGAAGCCCCGGAGATCCGAAGACCACCTCGCACGAGTCCGGCCGTCGCATTGATTTGATCTTGTTGAACAAGAACCTCCGGCCCCAGCTTGTCGAAAATTCGCCCTTCGTGTACGGAATGCCGGCTCGGCCCGAAGGAGCGGATTGGCGCACCACGCTGCCGCCCGAGGGCTATGGGTCGGATCACTATCCGGTCGCGATCGATATCGCACCGGTCGGACAAATGGCACCCGGAGCTCCGAAGTAGTTGCCGGCGGATGGTGTGGTAGGCTTTTTGTGCCCCAGGGTTTTGCGGCGAATCGGGGCGCGTCCTTCCTCGCCGCGAAGGAGAACTCGATGAAGAATCTGCTCATGACGTCGCTTTGCGTGGCGCTTTCGGCCGGATTGTGGGCGTGCGGCGAAGAAGCCGACAAGGCGGCTTCCAAAGCCAAAGAAATGACCGGTTCGGCCGCGAACGCCGCAAAGGACGCAGCAGCGACGGTTTCAGACAAGGCCAGCGAGTTGCAGGCCTCAGCGGTGTCCAAAGCCACCGAGATGTTCAATTCGGCAAAGTCGCAAGTTGACGAATTGGCCAAAAAAGTCAATTCCCAGTCCGAGCCTCTGAAATCCACGCTCAAGTCTGGCGTGGATTCGGTGCAGTCTCAGCTCTCAAGCGCAGAAAAAACGCTCGGCGAACTGAAAACCGCAGCGGCCGACAAGTGGAGTTCTCTCAGCACTCAGTTGACCGATCAGTTGGGCAAGATCAACTCAAGCGTGAGTGACCTCATGAGCAAGTTGAAGTAGCGGAATCGCGACTCGGAATCCTCATGCAACCGGGCATTTCGCCCGGTTTTTTATTGAACTTCGATTCAAGCCACGATCCCGGCAGCGCTCGTCACGGCCGTGCGGATGCCCGGCTCCACGTGATAGATCATGACAACACAAGTCCTTCAATCGGGCATCTGGCGCAGGCCAGGCGGGTGCCCGCGACGCTGCCGCCCAAAGCCGGTGTACGTGCTTCGAGGCTCTTGATCCCGCGTTCATTCTGATTTCATCACACGCCGGTATTTCAAGAGTCGAGTGCATTTTCAGCACGACCACCGCATCCAAAGAATGTCGCTTTCTGAATGCGGTGCACGGACCCAAATGCGGGGTTTTCACAATCGCGTCGGGTGGGCAAGGAGGCACTATGGCCAGGAACATTGTTCAGAATTCCGAGCACGGTTCCCTCAATCCAATCACGGCGAATGCGCAGCACCCCGATTTGGGGCAATCACAGTCGGAGAGCTCGACGGACGCGATCCGAGAGCGAGCATACTTCATTTTCCTTGCCCGGAATGGAGCTGCCGGCGATGCCGAGAAGGACTGGATGCAGGCTGAGCGGGAGCTGCGCGCGGAGGCCGGACGGAAGAATCGCCCGGGAATCGCCGCGGGACGGGTGTGGGAAGGCGGGAAAGAAGCAGGTTCGTCGGTCTCGAAAGGCGGAAACGCCCCACGACCTCAGGTTTCTACCAGCGGTAGGTAGGCTTCGGCAGGCGATGGATTGGGTGTTAGGCCGCGGTCGGCGCCGGCGGGTAGCATGCAGCACCCATGACCCTTTCCGCCGCGCGTCGTCAACTCGTCCGACTTCTGGTCCTCGCGACTGTTTTTGTGATTCTCCTCGCGCTCGCGGGCGCAAGCGGAGTGGTCTTTGCCTGGGTGCGTTTTGCGCGAACGCTGCCGGCTCTTCAGGGATGGCACACGGCCGCTCCTGCTTCGGAATTCCGTGCATCCGACGCCAAACCGGGGTACACATTTGGGGACTACCTGAAACAGGAAGACAAGGTCTTTGCTGAACTCGACCGCCTGATCAAAGACGACTGGTCACCCAAAGTTGTAGGAAGATTCTCGCGATTCAAGATCGGATCGGTCTGCGATCCGACCACCATTGCCGAGCGCAATTGGAATCGCACATTTGTTGCCGAAGCAGAAAACCCGATTGGCGGGGCGCTGCTGATCCACGGCCTGTCCGACGCGCCCTACTCACTCCGTACGCTCGCCGAAAGGCTTCACGCGACCGGATACACGGTCATCTGCCTTCGCGTGCCCGGTCACGGAACGAGTCCCAAGGCGCTTGCGGATTCCGATTGGCGCGATTGGGCGGCGGCCACCCGACTCGCCATGGCCGATTTGCGCCGGCGAGTCGCGGCCGATCGGCCCCTGCTGATGGTGGGCTATTCCAACGGCGGGGCGCTGTGCGTAAATGATGTGTGCGAAAGCCTGTTGAAGGATGACGACGCACCCAAGCCCAACGCCATGGTGCTGATCTCCCCGATGATCGGGATAACCCCACTCGCAGAATTCACCGAGCTGTACCCCATCGTCTCGACGATTTCAGGTGAAAAAAAGCTTGCGTGGAGCGGGATCGAGCCTGAGATCGACCCTTTCAAGTACTCGTCATGGCCCACGAATGCGAGTCTGCAGGCGTTTCGCATCACGCGGCAAGTCGGACGATCCTTGGCGGCGCTTTCGGAAAAGAACGGTTTGAAGGACTTCCCGCCCGTGCTGGTGGTGCAATCCGCGGCAGACGCGACGGTCATCGCCTATCGCATGATCGACGAACTGATGGACCGATTGCCACGCGGCCGCGGCGAACTGATTCTCTTTGACATGAACCGGTCGTCCTGGCTTGAGGGACTGACCGATTCCAATTTCGAAGAGCACATCCGGCCGAGACTCAAGCGGACGGATTTGCCGTTTGTGCTCACCTTGGTTTCAAACCGCGCACCGGACTCGCCGGAAGTGTTCAGCCGGACCCTGAACGGCGGCAAGATCACCGAGAGAGACATCGGTGTCTCGTGGCCCGTAGGAAATTTCTCCCTCTCGCATGTTGCGCTGCCCATTCCACCCAGCGATCCGGTGTACGGATCGGGTGAGCAAGAGTCGGCGACCAGGCTGCCATTGGGCACACTGGCGTTGCGAGGCGAAAACGGGGTGCTGGCGATTTCTCCGAGCCTGATGATGCGCATGCGTTTCAACCCGTTCTATGACTGGACGGAATCGGAAATCATGAAGTGGATCGCGGGAAACACACTCGTTTCCGACGGTGCCCCGCGAACCGCCGTCACTCCCGGCGCGCTGCAGTCGCCGAAGTGAGCATCGCGATAAAGGAGGCTGCATCATGCGAACGGAGATGATTGCAAATCGAGGTCGGGTTGGCTTTCTTGCAGGCGCCATCGCGGGCGGCGTTGGAGCTTTGTTGGGCGCTTCCATGCTGGGGATGGCTCCCCCAAGCGGGTTTTATGTCACCGATGGCGATCAAGTGCTGCTGTATACGCCCCGCGTGGTTGATCCGTGGAAGGTCATCGGGGTGACATCTGCCCAGCACGACGGAAAAACCTACCTGTACCGCTTGTACGAAAACGGCGCTATCGATTATTTGACACCTCACGAAGGGCCTCGCACCTCCCTCGGTGTCGCAACCTGGACGCCGATTCCAATCGACCCCAAATTGATCCGGGTCGGCACGCCCTGAATAGCCCGCGTGGAATGTCACTGCAAAAGTACCTGCGGACAATCCCGCAAGCCGGTCTAGGCTAACGGCGAAGCACCGCGAGGTACGGTGCGCGGAAACGTATTTGGAGGAATCATCATGCCCACGATCAAGCGAACGGCTCAGGCTCAGTGGAACGGTTCAATCAAAGACGGTGCCGGCACGCTCAGTGCCCCCGGCGGCGCGCTCAAGAACACCCCTTATTCGTTTGCGTCCAGGTTCGAGAGTGCAAACGGCACCAACCCGGAAGAGCTGATTGCCGCGGCCCACGCCGGTTGCTTCACGATGGCGCTCTCTTTCATCATGTCCAACAACGGGATCACCCCGACGAAGCTCGCCACCAACGCCACGCTCTCCATGGAGCAAGTGGGGGGCGGATGGCAGATCGCTGCAATTCATCTCGACGTCACGGGAACCGTTCCCGGCATCGACTCGGCCAAGTTTGAGCAACTGGCGAACGAAGCAAAAACCAATTGCCCTGTGAGCAAAGTGCTCAACACCAAGATCACAATGGAAGCAAATCTCAGCTAAGAGATTCTTCATGGGAGTGGCGCATCGCGCGCGAGTCCGGAACTTTCCGGAGTTCGCGAGCGAGATTTTCTACGCGCTCCGTGTTTCTCGCTCTTGAATTGCGAACGGGCTCCGGTGTAGGCTCTTCGAGGCCCGGGCTGTTTCCGCGTTTACGCGGCCCGGGCTTGTCACTTTTTGAGGAGTTCGAGACATGACGATCCGCTTTGTTTCCGGCTTCACTGTCGCTGCGCTTGCGTGCGCTCCGGCTCTGGCCACCACTTTCGCCTACGACAATGGCACGACCACCGTTGCTGTCGGACCGCCCAGCTCGTTCCCGGTAAATCCGGTGACCGGTTGGGGCAACTACTTCATGTCCGACGTCGGCGGCACCAAGATTACTTCGGTGTCGTGCGCATTCGGGCCGAACTTCAACCCCACCACGCCGGTGACCATCTACCTCTTTGCCGATTCGGACAACGACTACAACCCGCTCAACGCGACGCTGCTCGCGCAGGTCACGGCTGTTCCGACGCAGGTCGGCGGTTCGGTCTTTACGAACTTTGACATTCCCGACACGATCGTGAACGGCGGCTTTTTCGTGCTCGCGACGGCCTTCACGGTGAAGGGCGTGGACAAGCCCGCCGCAGGCGATCTCACGGGGCGCGTCGATCGCTCGTGGTACTTCTACAACCCCGCAACCAGCGGCATGAACGTCGATAATCTCGGCGCAAACGCCTTGGCCAAGCGCGTTGACCAGGTGCTGCCGCTCCCCGGCGCGTGGCTGCTGCGAGCCGAAGGCGTGGCCGTTCCCGCCCCGGGCGTGCTCGCCTTCGGAGCTCTCGCGGGCTTCGCCGGTCTGCGTCGGCGTCGCTGACACGATTCGATTCTGATCACTGGTATCATTTGAAACAGCCGCCGAAGTTCCGGCGGCTGTTTTTTCATTTGTGACGACGCGTTTGGAGCACACATGACAGACAAAACCAAGGCCAGGCTGCGAACCGAGGCGATTTTCTGGAAGCGGACTGCCATCGCGATGGGCGCGGGCGCGTTGGCCCTTTGCCTGATCGGCCAGGCACAGGGTCGAAAAATCATCGGCGTTAGCGGCGGCGACAGCTACATCTACCGTGTCTACGACGATGGTTCGATCGACTTCATTCAGGCCGACAATCAGGTCAAGAGCCCCAGAGGCATCCCCAACTGGCAGCCGATTCCGATTGATCTCGACTTAAAGCGTCAACAACGCTGATGCCGCAGGGCCGCTCACGGGGCAAGCCAAAGGAGCAAGCATGCGGAATGCAACAATTCGCTGCGCGATTGTGGTCGGCTGTATTGCGACATTTCTGATCGGAGTCGCGCGGCAGCCGGTCGAACCGATCGGATCCACTCGCAATTCGCGGGTGGCGTATCCGATTCCCGCGGAAGTCCAGGCATCGGCGCGACCGAAGCTGACCCTGCTGACCGGCACACTCCCGGCGACAACGCTGGAGGAGATGCGCTTCGCCGCCCCGAACGTCACGATTGTCGACGGTCTTAATCGTCAGACCGCGCTTGCGCACGCCGCGACCGCCCACGCGGCGGACGCGCGGCTGCTGACCCCGGAGTTTCTCGCGGCGGCGCCGAACCTAGTTTGGGTCGTGTCGCCGTCAGCCGGCGTCGATCGGCTCATGGGAATCAAATCACTGGCGGATCGAGACACCATTGTCGTGACCAACAGCCGTGCCGTTCACGGTCCGGCGATCGCCGATCACGCGTTCGCCATGCTCCTGACGCTGACGCGCAACCTGCGCGAATACAACGCGCTGCAGCAGAAACAAAGGTGGGAGGACGCGGAAGGCGACATCAGGCCATCGGCCCTCCAGGGTAAGACGATGTTGGTGGTAGGACTGGGCGGAATCGGCTCCGAGGTTGCCAAGCGGGCCAACGGGTTCGACATGCGCGTCATCGCGACGCGCCGGAGCGACGCATCGTCTCCGGAGTTCGTAAAGAAAGTCGGCAAGCCCGAAGATCTGCTCGGGCTGCTTCCCGAGGCCGATGTCGTAGCGATCTGCGTTCCATTGACCGCAGAAACAGAAAAGATGTTCGACGCCCGGGCGTTCGGGGTGATGAAGCCGGGCGCGATCCTGATCAATGTGGCAAGAGGTCGAGTGGTGGAAACGACGGCGCTACTTGAGGCTCTGCGGGGTGGTCGACTCGCCGGTGCGTGTCTCGACGTGACCGACCCGGAGCCGTTGCCGGCCGGGCATCCATTGTGGAAAGAACCGCACGTCATCATCACACCCCACGTCTCGGCGGATGCCGACTTGACGCAGGATCGCTTCCGACTTCTGATCATCGAAAACGTGCGGCGGTTCGGAGCCGGGGAGCCGCTGCTGAATGTTGTGGATATGCAGACCGGGTATTAGCCGCGGACGGAGCGAACAACGGAGCCATTCGGGCTTCACCCGGCTTTTCTGCTGGTATCCTGACCGCGCATGTACGAACACAAGTCCGAACCGATTCTGCCCCGCGCCCAGTTTCTTCGCAGACAGGCATGGCACGGATTGATCGCGATCGGCATCGTCGGGTTTTCATTGGCGATCGGGACTGTCGGCTACCACATTTTCGACAAGCAGGATTGGATCGATGCGGCGTATTCGGCCACAATGATCCTGACGGCGATGGGTCCGAGCGGAAACCCGAGCACGCAAAGCGGAAAATTATTCGGGATCATCTACGCGCTGTTCTCGGGGATCGCGTTCATCACCACGGTGACGGTTCTCCTGACTCCCGCGGCACACCGCATGTTGCACCGACTGCACGCGGATGAGTTGGATGTCGATCCGTTGGATGCCGGAACGAAGGCGAAGTAGTGCAGCGAAAAGGACCGGCGCCCACTCGCGAGGGTGCCGGCCGTGTGTGCCGCATGCGCATTCCCTTCAACGGACGGGCCGCATGTCGGATCGGTGGCGTCTGCTAAACACGGAAGCGGAATCGGGCCGCGGCGAGCGCAGAGAATTTGCGACGAAAACTGATTTTCGCCGCAATTGCTATCCAGTTCGATTTCGTGTCCGAAATCACGCCCCGGTTCGAGAGCGGTCGTTGAGGATCCTCATCTCCTCGAGAATGACGTCCATCGGTGCATCGGGCGGCAGCATCGATCGGTGCCGATCGAGCTGGTACTGCATGTTGCCACCCATGTGGCGATTGAAATAGCGCATGTTCCAGACCTGCACACTTCCGATCGAGTCGCCGACAAGAAGTTTTCGTCCGTCAGGACTCCATTGCAGACTGTTGACCTCCCAACCCTGAAACCGGTCGATCGTGAGCATGCAGGGCTCGTTGGTATGGGTCATATCCCAGAGCTTGAGGGTTCCGTCCGTGCTGGCGGTGGCGAAGATCATGGACTCGCGCTGGCGGATGGCGACATCGGTCAGGAGGCCGGCGTGTCCCTCGAAAGCGCTGACCAGTTTACACGTGGACACGTCCCACAACTCGGCGCGCTTGTTCCAACTGGTGAGGACAATCTGAGCCGAGTCGGGCGTGAATTCCATCGACCACGGCTGGGGCGAGGTTCCGGTCGGACGCATGCTTCCCAACGGCTTCCAGCCCGGAACGCTCCAAAGGCGGAGTGCCATGTCGCGGTCGTTTGTTGCGAGCATCTTGCCATCAGGCGAAAAGCGGGCGCTCAGCGCCTCGGTGTCATTGGCGGTCGGGATTCTGAACAGTTCAGTGCACTCTGGGAACTTCAGCACGCGGTGGCAACCGTCGCGGTAGGGGAGCACCAGCATGGTGTTGTCGGGCGAGAACTCAACCGAGCGGGGCGAGAACGCAAACGCGCCCTTGAGCACGCCCGCAGGCTCCGGGTTGGGCGATTGCAGATCGAACACCCGGGCCTGATTGGTTTCGCCGGCCGCCACGAGGTATCGCGAGGTGCGATCAAACGAAAGGGCGCGAACGCGCCCCTGCATCCCCGAAAACGAGCGAAGAGGCGCCAACGTCTCGCCGTCGAAAAGCCGGATGGCCCCCGAGGTATCGCCGGTGGCGATCAGTTTGGAGTCCGGGCTCCACGCAGCGACGGCGCGCCCGCTGTGGCCCGGAAGCACAACGACACCGGGTGTCGGCGAAAAATCCCAAATTCGGATACAGTCGCCGATCGTCGTCCATAATTCCTCGCCGCCGCGGACGAGGGCCGACCCGCTGCAGGAATCCGGACACGAATAGGAACGGAGTTTGGTCTGTGAGCGCCAATCCCACACGTTGATCGCCCACCAACCCCCGGCGATGATGCGCCGGCCGTCCGGCGTGAAGTTGAGTGAGCGGATCGTGCCGTTCGGAGCATCGAGCACAGCCACGGCTTCGTCTTGATCGATCGCCCAGACCCGGATCGTTCTGTCGCCCCCGCCGGATGCGAGGATCTTCGAGTCCGGATCGAACACAAGCGAAGCCGCCGACATCGTGTGTCCGGTGTAAGTACGTTTGGGTGAAGGCGGGGTTTGTTCGTTCCAACTCCAGAGGCGCACAGTGTCGTCGTTCAGCGCGATCGCAATGAGCGAGCCATCCGGTGACCATGTGACGCGAGTGACCGCCGAAGAAAATGTTGCGACAGTCCGGCGGACGGCCAAAGTCTGCGGTTCGAGGTCGAGAACGCGCCCATCGCCGCACCCGGCGAGCAAGTGCAAGCCATCGGGGGAGAACTCCAACCCTCTGATCAATTCGTCGCACAGCCGAACGCGGGTGATCTCGCGTCCGTCGGTGCCATCGAACAGGGCAACATCGCCGTTCTCCGACCCGATCGCGAGTCGTTCGCCGCTCCGATCCAGACACATGACGCGGTTCATGACAGCGGGTACCCGCACGTCGCAAATCAACTTGCGGTCCGCCGTATTCCATACTTTGACACCGCCGTCGCGGTCCGCGGCGGTGACTATCCGCGCCCCATCGCCCGAGGCCGCCATGCCCCAGGTCGGTCCGGCATGAACGCGATGCGTCGCCAGGCACGGCTCGTGCATGTAAAGTTCCCAGAGCGCAAAGAACGTGTGCCGGGAGTCGGGTTCGCTGAAGTGCGCCGGCCAGATCAAGTCTTCCGCCGCCATCAGATTGCCCGCGATACCGAGGAGCCGTCCCCTTTCTACATTGGCGCGAGCCAGTTGAACGGCGAGGGAAGCGGAGGTGTCGTCGGCGCGTTTCCGCTGCGTTTGGGCCTGCTGCAGCGCAGTAAGGGCCTGTTCCTTTGCGAGCGCCTCGGTAGAGGCCAGTCGTGACGCGCGAAACGCCTGGATCGAAGCGAACACGCCCAGACAAACAACGATCAGCATGAAGAACGCCACGGTGGAAACGATCCCCCGATATCGGCGCAGTTGTTTCCGTAGCACATACATCGCCGAATCACGCCGTGCGCTGATCGCCTGCCCCGCGAGATACCGGGCGATGTCGTCGCCCAGATCGCTCGCCGACTGGTAGCGCCGGGTGCGGTCCTTCGCCAGCGACTTCGAGACGATCATCTCGACATCGCCTCGGAAATAGCGGTCGATGGTGCTGAGCTTTGTCGGCTCTTCGTCGCGGATGATTCGCGCCGCCTCGGGGAGAGAACGGCTGGCAAGGTCATAGGGCAGTTTCCCCGCCAGCAATTCGTAGATCATGACGCCGACGGCGTAGACGTCGGACCGGGTGTCCACGGCCGCCGGGTCGCCGCTGACTTGCTCGGGCGACATGTACGGCAGCGTGCCGATCAGCGCGCCCACGGCCGTGTGTTCGCTCGTCAGGTGCAGATCGGTGTTGGTGGTGCGTGCGACGCCAAAGTCGAGCACCTTCGGCCTGCCCGATTCATCCACAAGGATGTTCGCGGGCTTCAAATCGCGATGGATCACTCCGTTGCGGTGCGCGTGCTGCACCGCCTCGCAGATGCGCTCGACCAGGACGAGTTTCTCGCGAGTGCCCAGATTGTGCTTCGCGGCATACGCCAGCAGCGGCTCGCCCTTCACCAACTCCATCGCGATATAGGGGTGCGTCAGCCCTTCGGCGGTGTAGGTGCCGGCTTCGTAGATCTGCGCGATGCCGGGATGGTGCAGGCGGCCCAGCAGTTCCGCCTCGTGCTCGAAGCGCCGAAGAATGCGCTGCGCCGAAACGGAATTTGGATCGCCCAGCACGCGACGCATCACCTTCAGCGCGACCGTGCGCCTCGGGCGTTCCTGCTGCGCGACATAGACCACACCCATGCCGCCGCTGCCCAGGACGCCCAGCACTTGGAAATTACCGACCTTCTTGTCCGATGGCAGCAGGGGCTCGGCCTCGGAGAGGGCGCTCGCGCCGAGTTGCGTCAGCAGTCCACGCCCCGGCGCGGCCTTCGAATCCAGAAACCCGCCAGCGCCCGAGTGATGCTGGAGCAGCGAATCCAATTCCTTGCGGAGTACCCCGTCGCCCCCGCATGCCCGATCGAGAAACGCATCGCGCTCGCCCGATTGCAACTCCACCGCTCGCAGGAAGATTTCTTCGAGCCTCTGTGAAGAAGCGCTCTGGCCCGGCGCGGTGCTCACGCTTCTCCGTCCGAAGTTTCAGCTCCGGCAACCTGGCGTTTGAGCCAGGCGCGGGCAAATGTCCAGTCGTTTTTGACGGTCGCAGGCGAAACCTCGAGCGCGTCGGCGGTTTCTTCGATGGAAAGACCGGCAAAGTACCGCAGCATCACCACGTCGTACTTCCGCCGATCGTGCTTCTCAAGTCCCTTGAGCGCTTCATCCAGCGCCAGCATCTCTTCCGCCGGCGGCTCGCTCGCCAGCACCGGCGAGATGTCAGCCATCTCGATGTCGGCCCGCTGCAATCCGCCCCCGTGCTTCAGGCGTGAGCGATGCCGGGCACGCTCCACAAGGATGCGACGCATCGCCAAAGCCGCTGCACCGAAGAAATGCCCGCGGCCGTTCCATCGAACCTCGTGATCACCCAAAAGTCGGAGGTACGCCTCGTGAACCAACGCCGTGGGCTGGAGCGTCATGCCCGCGCCCCGCTTGGGTTCGCGCGCCATGCGCACTTGCGCCAACCGCCGCAGTTCTTCGTAGACCAAAGGCAACAGATCCCGAGCCGCCTGGGAATCGCCGCCCGCCGCCGCGACCAGCAATTGGGTCACCTGCGCCGCGGCCGGCGAAGGTGGAGGGGTCGCGACCTGGGTCGCTGCTTTGGGCTTGTCCCCGGGTTTGGTGGGCTTGCTTTCCATCTGACGTTGAACAAGTTTGACCGGTCAACCCTCAAAGTGCAAGGGCGAGTTGCAATGTGTGAAGCGGATACGCGACTCCGAACATGCAAGGCCCGAGAAAGGCGGGGGAATTGGAGAAATCATCGGGCAGCAGCGGTGGAGTGGAAAAGCGGACCTTGGATCGCGCGTGGAAACGCACGCAAAGTGAGCGGGTGCCTCCACGCCCGTCATCCGCTTCCCTCAAACAAGCGGCTTCAACTCGCACATGAGTTCGACTTCTACCGGCGCACCCCGAGGCAGACTGGGAGCGCCGACCGCCGCTCGCGCGTGCTTTCCCGCTTCGCCGAATACCTGTTGCAGCAGTTCGCTGGCTCCGTTTGCGACCTGCGGGTGATCGGTGAAATCGGGCGAGCAGGCGACGAAAACACCCACCCGCACCACCTGCTTGATGCGCGAGAGTTCGCCCAATTCGGCCTTGAGCGCCGCGAGCGCGTTGATCGCGCATTGCCGGGCGCACTCCACAGCGATGCTTAAGGAAACCCCGCCCGGGACAATCCCTTGTGCAATCAGTTTGCCCTCGCGCATCGGTATCTGGCCGGCGACGAAGGCCATGCCACCTGCGATTCGGACCGGGATATACGCCGCGACCGGCGGCAACGCGGGAGGCAGCGTGATGCCGAGTTCGGCGAGGCGGGCCTCAGGATTCATGTGGAGATTCGTCATGTTTGGATTCCGATTGGTAAACAGGGCAGAAGTTTACAGCGTACGCATAACTGTTTGGAACCGTTTTCCTTGACGGACGAATCGGATGGTGTACCGTTCGGTATGGTTGTGCTTGCTCGCAAGGGCAGCCCGGCCTGACAATTTGAAATGGCAGGACGCACGCGTTCAGGAGTCCCACTTTCGGGTCATCTGATCTGCACCGTTTGGATATTTTCCACGGCGTTCTCATCGGGGTCCGTTGGGCCCTACCTTGTTCCGCCCGCCGGTTTGATTCGGGGCGTGAGCGACCTGCCGACAACTTGGAAGTCTGCGCGTTCCGGCGTTCGCGGGTCTTTGACGACCCTCCGCGAACATTGGTTTCCGCAGGCGAGACGGTCCTTGACGGTTTCGGGAGTTCCCGAATTCCGTCCGGCATGTCGTCAAGTCGGTCGTCGTCAGTTGTTTGGAGCGTGCAGGCAAATCTGGCCCGCACCGCTCAGGAGATTCGAATCATGAAGAATCGTAAATCGGCATTCACGCTGATCGAGTTGCTGGTGGTGATCGCGATCATCGCCCTGCTCATCGGCATCCTGCTCCCGGCTCTGGGCAAGGCCCGCGCCGCGGCCCGTCAGATCAAGGACGGCACCCAAGTCCGCTCCATTCACCAGTCGATGGTGACGTGGGCCGGCCAGAACCAGGATAACTACCCCCTCCCCAGCTCGATCGACCTGAACGACACCATCTCGGCGTCGATCAAGCAGCAGACCGATCCGAAGGTGAAGTTCCAGAAGGATCTTCCCCGTTGGATGGTCTCGATGCTCATCTACAACGGCTCGTTCGGCCCGGAAATCTGCGTCAGCCCCGCTGAAGTGAACGGCAACATCAAGGCCAACCCCTACTACCAGTTCAGCAAGCCCGTCGCTGTTGAAACCAACAAGCAGGCTCAGGCCGTCTGCGATCCGTCCTTCGCTGCCTATCCGGAGCAGACCGGTGGCGACTTCGGCATCGCCGGCGCCGGCGGCATCAAGCCCTCCGGCGGTTTCTCGTACGCGTTCGTCCCCATGTACGGCGCCCGCCGCTTCATGTGGCAGAGCACGTTCGATGCCAGCCAGGTGGTTCTCGGCAACCGCGGCCCTTGGTACATCGGCGAAAACGGCGCGTGGAAGTTGAACTCCACCGATACGCGCGGCGATTCGTCGAACAAGATCCCCGCGACTTCGTCCAACACGCTGCTCATCCACGGTGCCCGCACCTCGTGGGAAGGCAACGTGGGCCGCAACGACAACTCCGTCGCCTTCGAGACCCGGCCCGATCCGGAAAACCTCTCGATCGTCTACGAAAAGGTCGCTTCGTCCTCGACGGCCGGCGTCTTCAAGTATGACAACCTCTTCGCCAACGAAGACGAAGTCAACAACCCCACCGGCAAGGATTACGCAGCCACCGAAGACACCTTGGCGAAGGACAAGAACATCAATCAGCGCCGCAACAACTACCTGCGCTGCTGGGGCAACCAGCCAGGTCTGACCAGCTGGGCAGCCTTCAATACTTCGAGCGGCCAGGTCGAATCCCTCGATGTCAGCAACATGTGGTTCGACTGATTCGGATCTGACAATCTGACTCTGAAAGCGGCGGGCGAAGGTCCGCCGCTTTTCTTTTTGTATCAGATTCACCCGTCGCTTGCCGCGACGAGCCCGTAACGAAGTGAAGGACACCTGTGCACACGGCGCACCGGGCACCGCGAGATTGCAGCGAGACTCACAACTCTGCGCCCTTCGCGGCACCGCGGGCACGTGAAGCCAATCCTGCACCCTTCACCGACGCCAATCCGCTTACCTCGCCCCCGGCGTCAACCGTGCTTTCGCCTGATCCAGCACCACGGCAACCACAATTGCCGCACCCTTCACGATCTGCGTGTAACTCTGATCGATGTCCAGCACCAGCATCCCGTTGCCGATCATCTGAACCAAGAGCGCCCCGAGCACGGCGCCAAAGGCGCTGCCCCGTCCGCCCGAAAGTGACGCTCCGCCGATCACAGCCGCCGCGATCACGTCCAGTTCATACCCCTGTCCCGCGCCCGGTGCCGCGGCCCCGTAATAGCCCAGGTACATCGCGGCCGAAAGCCCGGCAAGCGCCCCCATGGCGACATACACCAGAATCTTGACCCCGCCCACCGGGATTCCCGCGTACTTCGCCGCGATCTCGTTGCCGCCGATCGCAAAGATCCGCCGCCCCAGCACCGTCTGGCTCAAAACGAACATCCCGCCCAGCATGGTCACGACCATGATCGCCACGGGCACCGGATACACATTCCCGGCGGGCATCTTCATGAAGCCTCTGGTGAAACTCTCCGGGAAACCGGTGATCGATTGGCCCCGCGTCAGCACGAACACCAGCCCGCTCAGCATGGCCATCATGCCCAGCGTGATGATGAACGGGTGGACCCGCAGGCCGACGATCATCGCCCCGCTCGCCCCGCCGCAGGCCGCTCCCACGAGGCAGCACACGCCGATCCCGACCGGGATGGCGAGATACCACGGCGCGCCGCCAGCCGCGGCATCCAGCGAATTGGCCTCGGGCCCGAGCACACGCATCTGAAGGGCCTTGAGGGCGAACGCCCCGACCACGGCCGCGAGCCCGTAGATCGAGCCAACCGAAAGGTCGATGCCCCCGAGAATGATGACGGCGGTCATACCGACGGCCATCACCGCGATGAAACTGGCCTGCGTCGCGAGCAGGACGAGGTTCTGCGTATTGAGGAACTTGCTCTCGGAGGGGGAGACGAGCAGCGTGGGGCCATTGGTGCCCTTGATGATCCGCGGGTTGCTGGCGCTGAAGGCCTCGAGCTTCTCGCTGCCCGACAGGATGCGGAGGTTGGCCCCGCTGGGCTTGGAATCACCGAGCACAGCGCGGACTTGGTTCAGCGGGGTCGCGGACGGCGACTGGACGACCAGCACGCCCGCGACTTCTTCGGTGGTAGTGCCCTCGGGAAGAGTCACGCGGGCGGTGTCGCCCGGCTTGGTGCCGCCTCGCAAGGTGAGAACCGCCGCCATCAGAAAGATGACGAGTATGAGGCCGGATTCCTGGGCGCGGAAAAGCCGACTCAGAAACGTGCGTCCGGAACCGCTTGAAGATCGGTGACTAGTCGCAATCACAGGGGACTGAGAGTAGCAAGTCGAAGCAACGCCCGTCAGCCATCAGAATCATGATCGCGTCATTTTCTGTCGAGCAATCTCTTGATTTCAAAGCAATTTGGACGCGCCGCCAAATCGAGCAGCGAGGTGTTGAGACCGCGTTCAGTCAATCGTTTGGATGAAATGATCACGCCCCGGCTTCATCGCCGTGATGCTTTGCCGACCGCCGCACTTGAAGAAAACATCGTTGACGCTTTCAGAGACAAACTCAGCGTGTCCATCCGTGTAGACGTAATTGGCACCGGCGTTTCCATGATTGTCAACTTTGCCGTAGTAGTTGACGCCTTTGGCGCCGGCCGCGCGGAAGCCGGTGTTTCCCGAAGTATCGGATGCGCCTCCTTGATAGAAGGCGGAAGTGCCATTATCAGGTCCGTTGGTTTCATCTCCCCAAAACGGCACGGCTGAAATCATATTTGGTTCATCGAGCTTCAGGCCGGCAAAATAGAGGTAGCTAATGTTGTACGAAATAACCTCGAAGGCGTTGCTCGGAATACGAGGCTGATGCTCTTCCTGAGACGAACTCGGAGAGCGTTCGTAGGCGGGCGCGTTCATGTCGGTGGAGCCGCGATTATAAGCGTAAAAACGATCAACTTTATCGGCCGGGCAGACCAACCCGCCGTACCCGTCGACGTATGTCGTCATGCAGGTCTTGGTCCTTCCGTCGAGGTAGTACATCGGGTCGCCGAGCTTTGGCGGATTGGGAGAAAACTTTGGATAATATCCAAAGTTGGCCTTTACTGGCGATTCACTCCCATATTCGTCGCCCATCTGGTAAGTGCTAAATAAGCCGGCGACGCCTCCATACTTATTTTGCTGGCTCCAGCGATCGGCGTTGTAAGCGGCAGCCCCGTCGCAAGTAAAGCCGCCCGGCTTCAGCGTGTCAAAGGCGGCTTCGTTCCCGGACGCGCTCGCCAACGCTGGTGTCGCATACCAATTTTTGTTATCGTTTGCATAAAACAGGAATGAGGTTCCCATTCCGCGCACATTCGCCAGGCACTTGGTTTGTCTTGCCGCGTTTCTCGCCTTGCCCAGCGCGGGCAACAGAATTCCGATCAGCAGTGCGATGATGGCGATTACGACGAGAAGTTCTATAAGAGTAAAGCCGCGCGTGTTCGAGCGGTTCATCCGACGCGAGAACCATGAAGAGCTCGGCGCGTGGTGAAGTGCGGGCTGGCTGGCGGTGGGCATCTCACTGTCCTTCTGGCACTGCCTGCGGCGGAAAAAACGCCCGAACGGGCTGCGCTGCCGCGTGAAACGCTTGCAAACCATACGACGGGATCCGTCCGGCGTATCCCCTTCAGCCCGAACAATCGCTGACAAGGTATCGGCAAACTAGCGAACGAACAGGGGAGTCGTCAAGTCGGAATGTGTTTGCCGGGCTTGGTGTACCACATACGGTTCGAATGACACGAGCGGATCGATGGTCCGATTGCGAGCGCCCATTTTCGGGAAAAGGACCGAACCGAGGCCGAGCACCCCGGTCGGGTCTTAACACAACCAAGCCTGGTTCGCGAGGAACGGGGAAAACGCAATGGGGACGCTGCAACGGTGATGTGCGTAACAATCCGCGGACCAAGCGTGGGCGCGTGGAACGAGGGTGGATAAGCATCGGAAATCGTGAAAGCAGAGGCATTTGGGCGCGAACCCGTGTGGGAAAAGCGCCGTTTGTGGTATGCTTGAAACGGCTTTCAGAAACAGCCTCCGGTAGGGCTGTTTTTGCGCCTATCGGCCGCTGCCGGCTACCGGGCCGGAAAGTGGCGAATCGGGATTTTTTTTCGAGGGAGTATCTGCAGATGCGTCAATGTCAAATTGCTTCAGCCCTGCTTCTGGCGGGCGTCAGCGGTCTTTCGATTGCCCAGCCTCTTGCCATTACGGGCGTGAAGAAGCCCGCGTACGGCGAGCCTCGCTTTGTAAACCTGATCCCGACGTCTTACGGCGACAACAACGTCGTGGCCTGCGACCCCAACACCTTGGGCGGCGCCACCGTCAACACGGTGACCACGGGCGTTGAAATCGCCATCCCGCTCTCAGCGCTCGGCAACCCCACAGGCACCATCAAGTGCACCGCGTTCATCAACAGCGGAGACGGCGGCTACGCCTCGAACCAGTTCTCCGGTACGCCTCTGGTGGGCGACGCCGGACATCTGGCCGAACCGACGAACCTCGGCGAGACCCGAGCCATCAATCTCGCGACGGATATTCGGTGCGCTGGAAATCAGTACTTCACGATCAACCTCGCGACGGCCGGCACGGCTCCGACGATCGACGGAACGCGCGATGCCGCCGGTTGGACGACTCGCGCGCAGCAGGGCGCCCGCACCCAGTTCGGCGATTCGAACACGGGCACGGTTGACTCGGCAAACGGGTCCGAAATCGATGGCTGCTACGTCCGCATCGCGGGCGGCGTCCTGTACATGTTCTTCACCGGCAACCTCGAAGCCAACGGCAACAACCTCGAAATCTTCTTCGATACGAATAACCCCCAGGGTCAGAACACGCTCCGGACGGACAACCCGGCGGTCGGCGGCGACGGCACGCACCTGACGCGTATGGCGTCGGACGGTGTGAACCCCGGCTTCACGTTTGATGCCGGCTTCAACGCGAGCTACTGGGTTGGCGTGAACGGCACGGGCTCGCCCTATGCCCTGTACGTCGATTACGCGCAACTCTCGAACAACGACGGCTCCGGCGGCGGCGTGGGCTTCTACTGCGGCAGCGGAACGGCCGTGACCGACGGCACGCTCGCGGGCGGAGCTGATGGCCACCCGGCGATCCTCTGCACGATCAACAACTCCAACATCCTCGGCGTTCCGGCTCCGTGTCCTCCCCCGGCCGGAAACCAGAACACCGCAAACGGCTCGGAAATCGACGCGGTCTACAGCTACGTGGACAAGACCAACAAGCGTCTGTATGTGCTGACCACGGGCAACGTCAAGACCGACTACACCTCGCTGAACCTGTTTTTCGATGTGGGCGGTTTCGAGACTCCGGGTGGCGTCGAGCACGGGCAGAATCGCCTCCGCAATGACAACTCGGGCTTCGACTTTGGAAGCATTAACAACATGGGCGGCCCTGGCCCCGAGACCAACCCGACCAACCCCGGCCTGAAGTTCGACAACGACTTCAGCGCGACGTATTTCCTTTCGTACAAGAACGGTGAGACCGCCGTGGCGAACTACTCGCACGCGACCGTGCTCCGCACCAACGGCCGCGCCACGGTTTGCGACGCGATCGTGGACTACGGCATGTTCGACGGCGGCCCCAAGACCGCTCCGAATCCCACCACCGGTCAGCAGTACGACGTGATCAAATACAACGGCCTCCAGGGCTACCCGGGCGGCACCATCGAGCCGTTCATCGGTATCCAGGAACAGGACGGAACCAAGACGGAACTCGAAGGCAACTTCGCTCCGTACGCCGGCCAGAAGTTCATGGTTGAATACATCGTCGAGCCCTGCGGCGGCGGAAACACCAACGCCCCCAAGCCCTCGGCCGGGATCATCCTCATGCGGATGGACCAGTCGAACCTCGCGGGTGTGACCTCGGCCAACGGTGGCGCGGCTTTCACCGAGGAAGATGTCGTCGCGGTCCAGACCGGTTGCGAGTTCTCGATTGACCTCGCCGAACTCGGCTACGACGGCGTGAGCGACATCAAGCTCGCCGGCTGGCTCGGTGGTGGTGACCGCGGTTCGATCTCGAACCAGGTCATCGGTGGCCTGCCCGCTTCGTACGGCACTTCGCCCGGCACGAACGTCGGCACCACCAACGCGACCGACCTTTCGGCGATCGCGGGCCAGCAGTGGGTCCGCATCTTCCAGAGCTGCCCGGCCGACCTGAACGGCGACGGCGTCGTCGAAGACTCGGACTTCGTGATCTTCGCGAACGCGTACAACGAACTGATCGCCGAGAGCCGCTGGGCGCCCGGCGATTTGAACGGCGACAGCTTTGTCGATGACAGCGACTTCGTGATCTTCGCAGCAGCGTACAACGAGCTGCTCTGCCCGAACATCATGGAGTGAACGATCTGAGGATCGGACACTGATAGAACGAGAGGGCCCGCCGCAAGGCGGGCCTTTTTTCGTTTTTGATGTTCCAATTCGAGAGAACGCGGAAGGGCGGAAGTGACAGCGCTTCGCGGAGACGGAGAGAGCATCCCCGGCACAACCCGCGGCATCTGTGATAGGATAGTTGTCGTCAGAAAACACACACGCAGCGGCGGCTTTGCCGCTCGCCATTTCAGGGGACAGATTCATGAAGATCGGGCTACAACGCAAAGGCATGCTGGGAGCGGCGCTGGCGGTCATCGCGAGCGCGGGATTGGTGGCGTGGTCTGGTGGATTGATGGGCGCCTCTGAAGCTCCGAAGAAGACCTACCGCATCGGTGTGATTGCCAAGAGCCAGAGCAACCCGGTCTTCCAGGCCGCCCGCACGGGCGCGCTCGACGCGGGCGAAAAACTCAGCGAGAAACTCGGCGCCGATGTCAAGGTCGAGTGGCGCACCCCGGTGAACGAAGACGCTCAGCAGCAGGCTCAGTATGTTGAGCAGCTCGCCAGCCAGGGGTTTGACGGAATCGCGATCAGCGCCAGCGACGCGAACGTGCTGACGGCCGCAGTGAACAGCGCGATCGATCGGGGCGTCGTGGTCATCACCTTCGATAGCGATATCCCCGCGAGCAAGCGGCTCGCCTATTACGGCATCAACGATGAAGAGGCCGGCAAGTCGGTGATGCGAGAACTCGCCAAGTCCATGGGGGGCAAGGGCGGCAAGATCGCCATCCTCTCCGGCAATCAGAACGCAACAAACTTGAATGCCCGCGTGAAGGGTGTCAAGGACGAACTCGCAACCCTGAAGGACAAAGGTTTCACACTCAAGGACGTGTACTACACCAAGGAAACCGCGAGCGATGCCGCGGCACTGGTGCAGCAGGTTCAGACCGCCAACCCGGACATCGTGGGCTGGGCCATGGTGGGGGGCTGGCCGCTCTTCACGCAGAACGCCCTGGACGGGGTGTACGAGCAGGCCAAGATCGTCTCGGTCGACCACCTGCCGGAGCAGTTGAACTACGTCAAAAACGGTCAGGTGGCCGCGCTGATCGGTCAGGATTGCTACGGCTGGGGCTACCAGAGCGTTGTCATGCTGGTCGACAAACTGAACTCGAACAAAGACCCGGAAAAGGTGATCAACAACTTCCCGTTGTCGGTGGTCACGAAGGAAAACGTGGATCAGTACGAAGGCTTGTGGAACAAGTGGCTCAAGAAGAAGTGATCCCGCCGGAGTTTCGTTGATAATGCAATCCGGCCGCCGATTTTCGGCGGCCGGTTTTCTCGGGTAAGGAACACCGGACCGCATGGATCGCGAAACACCAACAACGCCGGAGACGGGGACGCTGCTGATCGCCGAGGGAATCTCGAAGCGATTCGGGATAACGCAGGCCCTCGACACCGTGAGCGTGTCGTTTTTGCGGGGCGAGATCCACGCGCTGATGGGCGAGAACGGGGCGGGCAAAAGCACACTTGGAAAGGTGATCAGCGGGCTGCACAAGCAAGATGCGGGCGTCGTTCGCATTGTCGCAGAACGGGACAACGCTGGCGACGCGGGGATGCGAGAACTCGTGCCGGGCTCGATTGATGACGCCTTTCACGCGGGCGTGCGAATCGTGCATCAGGAACTGGCGCAGTGCCCCAACCTGTCCGTGGCGGAAAATCTCGCGCTGCATGATCTGCCGCGGACGCGGTTCGGGCTGCTCGATCGGCGCACCATGCTGGATCGCGCCGCGGCCCTGGTGCACAAGCTGGAACCGGGCATCGACGTGTCGGCGCCGCTGGGCCTGCTGTCGCCGGGGCGGAGGCAGATATGCCAGATCGCCGCGGCACTGGACGACCGATCGGCGAGCGGCGGCAGTTCGCCCCGCGTGATCGTCTTTGACGAGCCCACTAGTTCGCTCTCGATCGCGGAGACCGAGCGGCTGCTCGAGATCACTCGCCAACTCGCAAAGAGCGGGATCACGGTGATCTACGTCAGCCACCGGATGGGCGAAATCTTCGCGGTGTGCGATCGCGTGAGCGTGCTGCGGGACGGAAAGTACGTCGCGACCAGTCGGGTCAAGGACATCGACGAGCCCACTCTGGTCGAGCAGATGATCGGGCGGAGGCTGAGCACGCCCACGGGTAAACTGCCATCTCTCGCCGCGGAAAACGGACACGTCACGCATCCGGGCGAGCCCAAGCTTCGCGTGCAGGGATTGTCGTCGTCAAAATTGGAGAGCGTTTCGCTCGAGGTGAAAGAACGCGAGATTCTGGGGATCGGCGGGCTGGTGGGCTCGGGCCGGTCGGAATTGCTGAACGCGATCTTCGGGCTCGATGCGACCGCGAGGGGCAGGGTCGAGGTAGACGGGCGCGAAGTCTCCGGGCACGGCGCTCGCGAGTCGATCGCGGCTGGCGTGGGATATGTCCCCGAAGACCGGCGTCTGCAGGGGCTTTTCTTCCTGCTTGGTGTGGGCGAAAACACGGTTATGCCATTCATGTCGCGGCTGGCGCGCCTGCTTGGGGTGCGCGACCGGCGGGGCGAACGAAAGCTGGTTTCGGATCGCTTCGCGGACTTCCGGGTCAAGGCCGCGAGCACCGAATCGCTGCCCGGCGAACTCTCGGGCGGCAATCAGCAGAAACTTCTCATTGCGCGCTGGATGGGGAAGAGCACCAAGGTGTTGCTGCTCGACGAGCCGACACGCGGTATCGACGTCGGGACGAAGGCCGAGATCTACAAACTCGTGCGCGGGGCCGCCGACGCGGGCGCTGCGGTGCTGCTGGTTTCGAGTGAAATGCCCGAATTGCTCGCGCTCTCGGATCGCATCCTGGTCATGGGCGAGGGGCGGATTACCGGAGAACTCGAAGGCGAGAGAATGACGCAGGCCAACATCCTGAAACTTGCGACCGTGGAGCGCGAAGCAGTGGGAGCGGCGTAGGTGGCGCGAGCTTCGGGTGGGTGTGAAGCGGGTGAAAACGTGCCAAAGCGCGCGAAGCGGGGCGAAATGCGCTGGAGTACCAGAAGCGCAGCGAATTCAGAATTCGGGGTGTGCCCCCGAGCCGGAATAGCTCTCCACGGCAAAGCTCAGCAATCTCCTCGCACTCCACGTTCTCTCGATCGGCAGTGTGCACAAGACGGAAATGCCGCGAGCATCACGGGCAGAGCAGGTCGTTGTACGCCCCGGCAAAGATCACAAAGTCGGCGTCGTCGGTCTGGCCGTCGCCGTTGAGGTCGCCCCGCAGGTCGGTGAGCGCGTCGTATGCCGCGGCGAAGATGACGAAGTCGGTGTCATCGACCATTCCGTCGCCGTTGAAGTCGCCGGGGCAGGTCGTGAAATAGTTGACGTAATAGTCTTTGACCGAGGACCGGCCGGAGAGCTCAAAGGACACAAGCGTTACGCGGTTCACGCCGTTGGTGAATGAGACGGCGCGCGAGTAATCGAAGCGATCGCTTTGTGAACACTGGTTGAAAGAGTTGGAAGCCGCGACTGGATCCGAGGCTTCGGCGAGGTTCAGGATCACGTGCGTTCTGGTGACGGTGCGGTCGCCGGCTGTCACGAGATACGTCACCGAGGGACCCGCGCTGACGACCGGAGAGAAGTTGGTGATGTTCGCGATGGGTCCCAGTCGATCGATGTAGAAAACCTGGCGGAACTCGCGGAAGAGCGGAGAGTCAGTTGAGTTGCGGTGCCGAAACGCGATGACCGAGAGATAATGAACGCCCTCGTCAAGCAGAGAGGCATCAATCGTCTGGGCGTAGTTTCCCTGGTTGATGAACTGGCCCTTGTTGTAGAGCGGGTCCTTCAGCGTGAGAAACTGTTCGTAACCCGCGGCGACGGCGTTGGTGTAATCGAAGTCGACGACTCCGTTGCCGTTGTAGTCCTTATAACCCTGGTCGATCTTGAAGAGGGCGTTGTCGTCGGTGTTGTTGTTGGCCCCGACCTGGCC
Source organism: Phycisphaeraceae bacterium (assembly GCA_019636565.1). Classification (GTDB taxonomy): domain Bacteria; phylum Planctomycetota; class Phycisphaerae; order Phycisphaerales; family UBA1924; genus JAFEBO01. Next base: position 47,779 of record JAHBXG010000002.1, on the reverse strand, counting down.
GACGATCCCCGCGTCGCCGTTGCTCGTGGTGAGTTGGATCTGAAACGAATTACCGGTGATGACCGGCAGGGGAGTCATCCGACGACGGTACGAAGGCGTGAACGAAGTATCCGCGGGGATGGTGGAGGTGATGCCTGTCAGGTTGACCGTGCCGTTGGGTATTGCGGGCGCGTAGACCAGGTAGCCCTTGTTGTGTGTCGTCGTGCCGGTCTTGTTTCGAGGGACAGTGACTAGAACCCAGCCGGACGTGGTGTTGCCGTTCTGCGTGAAGTCGGCGGTCGTGAGCACTTCCGGGATTGCGTTCGTTGGATCGACCGTCGGGTCGGCGGCGTTTCCGGTCAGTTCGATCAGTCGGGTGCCGTTTGGGAATGTTGTTCGGACAAAGCGAGCGTCGGTGCCGGCGTCGTAGCGATCGTTGCTGGCAACGAGGCAGTTTGTGGTGTAACTGCCGAAGCCGAGGAACTTACGGCGTTCGAAAATGACGACGTCGGAAAGCGACTGATTCTGCGGATCGGTGGAGTTCAAGACGTTGATGTCGTTGCGTGCAACCCAGTTGTGGATCTGCACGAGCTTGGTCAAAGTCGCGTCCGGCGCGTTTACGACCGGGTCGGTGTTGAAACCAAGGGCCGTAGGCATTCCCTGGCGGGGCCAGAAGCCGCCGGACCGGGCGATGCCCCGGGCATTGTGGTAGACGTTCGCCGGCCCGGGACGCCCGAGGAGGTAGGCGTGGGCGTACATGCCCTGTGAAGTCGCGGAGGGATAGGGAGGCGCGGATCCGCCGTCGCCGCCGTCGCCGTTGTCATGGCTCCAGATGTGATTGACGCCGAGGGTGCCATCGTTGTTGCCATCCTGGTTGTCGAGGTGTGCATTCAGCACATTCTGCCAGGAGCCGTTGCCGGAAGCGTTGATAAGGTCCCGCAATTGACCGGCGCCGTTCAGGTCGAGGCAGTCGCGATTACCCCATGAATCGCCGGAGCGATTGTTGTTGTTCGGCTTGCGGATGTAGTTGTCGTAGCAGAACTGGTTGCTCTCGACCGATTCGCCAAAGGAGTACGGAATGACCTTGCGCCCGTCGGGTGTGGTGCGCCGGTTGTACACGATGGAATCAAAAAACTGATCCCAGAACCAGCTCGGTACGTGCTTGATCGCATCGAGTCGGAAGCCGTCGACCTTGTGCACCTCGAGCATCCACTGCGTCCAGCGCATCAACAATCCGGTTCCGTTGTCGGCGACGGGTGTGCCGTTCATGCCGTCGAATGGAAAGAACGTGAAGTTCAGCGTGCCGCCGTTACGGAAAGTGCCGGGGTTCGATACCGGGGTCCCGGGAAGCAACTGATTCGAATAGAACTGCGCATTGCTCGGGGTGGGCTTGTTGTAGAGTGTGCCGGCGGGGATGTTCTGCGGGTTTCCCGCCGCGACCGGCTGGCGGATAAACACGTTGTTCGATTCCTGCGCGATATCGATGAGGGAGACCAGGTCGCCGTTATAGAGGTTGTAATTCGAGCCACCGGGGTTTTCGGATTGGAGATAACCCGAAGGGGTGCCGTTGTGGAAGTCGCCCCACCCATCTGTCGGGAGCTTGGATGGATTTCCGGGTGCGGAATTCATCCAGAAGCCGGGCCATCCGCCGTTGGCCTGAAAACCGGATGAAGCATCACGCGCCCCGTTGTGGTTGTAGATTGCGTCGATATACACCTGTCCATCGGCGCGCTGCAATTCGCCTCGCGCGGCATCGAAATAGGCCGCCGTGCCGTACGCGGTGGGTGCCGCGGGGCTGCCGAGATCAAAGCGATCAAACGGGTTGTAACCCGCAGAGCCGGTATCCAGGCACCGGGAAATCGGGGGCAGCCAGACAGCGCCGTAGCCGGCCATGAACCAGTCCGGCACACGCTTTTCCATGTCGGTCCATTTGCACTCAAACCACTGGAGGATGACCGGGTTATCCCCCGCGACCACGTTTCCGGCAGCGGCAGTCAGGCACAGCACTGCTCCGGCGGCCTTCGCCAGAAGGACGCCGAGAATGAACTGGTGGCGATTCGAGCGGGTGGACATGATCGGGCGGGTCCTCTCTGGGCGGGTCCTCGGGCAACAAGTGCAAATAACCATTTGGCGTCACGGAGACGACGCTGACACAGAGGATGTTCGTTCCAATCCTCGAATGAGATTGACGGAAAAACGGCCGTAAATGGAAACGGTGCTCCTCCGGTCACAAGATACCAGCGTCCAACGAGGCTGACAACGTTCAATTCCATTCTTGAATGAGAATCTGAGCGTGTTCTCGGGCCAAGGCCTTGAGCCCAATGGGAATTCCGGTCATACTCCCGGCCTTCCCCGCTCCAGCCGGGAAAGCACAGGGAGTCTTACCGATGCGATCAGCGCGAATTGTGAAGGTGCGGACAGCGGGCACTCTTGGCATGTTGGCTTTGGCGATGGCGGCAGGAGGACGGGGTTTCGCGGGAGAAGTCGCGGCGGGGGTGTCGGGCCCGATCGGGAAGGGCGTGTATTGCTACTTTGCCGATGCTGACGCGCAGCAAGGCGCGCTGCCTTCGCTGGCACTCGAGAAGCCACGCCCGGCAATCGGAGCTGTTGATGGGGCGATTCCAGAAGGCCCCCGGTTCGAATCGCAGGGCGAAAAGACCGTCATTCGTTACGCGGTCGATCCGAATACGTCGCTGTATGGCACGGGCTCGGTGGCGGGGCCGGTACTTCGCAACGGGAGAACGGTGACGCTGTGGAATACCGATGCGTATGGATACGACGACACAAACCCGAGTTTGTATCAGTCGCACCCGTGGATTCTGGCGGTTGCGCCCGACGGCAAGGCGAAGGGGATCATGATCGACTGCTCGTATCGCATGACCATTGCGATGCCGAGTCTGGGCGGCGGGGACATCGTGGTCACGGTGGATGGCGGGCCCAAGCCGCCGGTGATTGTCATCGAGCGTGACGCGCCTCAGGAAGTGGTCAAGGCGCTGGCGGAATTGACGGGGACGATCACCTTGCCTCCGAAGTGGGCGCTTGGGTATCACCAGTGTCGTTATTCGTACAACCCGGACTCGAGAGTAAAGGAGATCGCGGACGGTTTTCGGTCACGAAAGATCCCGCTCGATGTCATCTGGATGGACATCGACTACATGGACAAGTTCCGGATCTTCACTTTCGATAAGGCGCAGTTTCCTGATCCGAAGGGGCTGAACGCGTATCTGCATGGCAAGGGTGTTCACAACGTCTGGATGATCGATCCGGGCGTCGCGGCGGACAAGACGAAGTTCGGGCCGGAAGGCTACTTCGTGTTCGAACAGGCCATGGCCGGGAATCACCCGGTTGAAAAGGCGGACGGCACGACGTTCTTTGGCGAAGTGTGGCCGGGAAAGTGCGTGTTCCCCGACTACACGCGGAAGGAAACGAGGCAATGGTGGGGCGGGCTGTACAAGGACTTCATGGCGAACGGGATTGACGGGATCTGGAACGACATGAACGAGCCGGCGGTCTTCAACGTGCCGAGCAAGACGATGCCGGAGGACAACCTGCATCGCGCGGATCCGGATCTGGGCGGGAATGGTCCGCACCTTCGCTATCACAACGTGTACGGCATGTTCATGGTGAAGGCGAGCCGCGAAGGGATCATGGAAGCGAACCCGGACAAGCGGCCATTTGTGCTGAGCCGCGCGAATTTTTTGGGCGGGCATCGGTACGCGGCGACCTGGACGGGCGACAACAGCGCGAACTGGTATCACCTCGAGAACTCGGTGCCGATGGCGCTCAACATGGGGATGAGCGGGCAGCCGTTCGCGGGGCCGGATATCGGCGGCTTTGCGGGCAACGGACCGGCGGGAAGCGAGGGGAAATTGTTTGCGCGCTGGATGGGCTTTGGAGCGATGATGCCCTTTGCGCGCGGGCACACGGGCAAGGGGAACATCGACAAGGAACCTTGGGCGTTCGGCCCGGAGGTGGAGAGCACGTGCCGCGACGCGATCAATCGTCGCATGCGGTTCATGCCGTATCTGTACACGCTTTTCCAGGAGGCGAGCGTAAACGGGATGCCGGTGATTCGCCCGGCGTATTGGGCGGACCTGAACAACCCGGCGCTGCGCAGCGAGGACGACGCATTCCTCATTGGCAACGATTTGCTGGTGGTGCCGGACATGGTGCCGGATCGGACGCGGGTGAGCGCGATGCCACGTGGCAATTGGGCGAAGGTCGATTTCACCAAGTCGGACGCATCGGAGAAGGCCGACCCGGATCTGCCGAAGCTGTACATTCGGCCGGGAGCAATCGTGCCGACTGGTCAGGTGATGCAGTTCGTCGACGAGAAGCCGCTTGAGCCGACGCTGCTGGTGTGTCTCGATGAGAACAGGAAGGCCAGCGGGACGCTGTATGAGGATGCGGGGGATGGATGGGGATACAAGAAGGGTGAATATCTCCTGACGACCTATGCCGCGGAGCGAATCGGCGCAGATGTCGTCATCAAGGTTGTTAAGACCGAGGGCAACATGAAGCGTCCTGCCCGCGATGTGGTAGTCCGACTCTGCGGAAACGCTACCGAAGTGATCGGTAAGGGAAAGGACGGCCAAGAGTTCAGGGTCGGTGCGGGTCGATAGGGCTACGGGGTAAGGCAAAGCATTTGTCGAGGCGGCAGTGTACAATGTGCAACCAGGAGGTTGCATATGAACCCATCTGCGCACGATCGCATCGAGAAGCAGGTTGAGATCAAGGGATCGGTGGACCGGGTCTGGAAGGCTCTGACCGACTTTCGCGAGTTCGGCGAGTGGTTCAGAGTGGCGCTCGAGAATCCCTTCGTCGTGGGCGGCGAGACGCGGGGGCGCATTCTCTACCCCGGGTACGAACACCTGGTCTTTGAAGTTGAAGTCGCCGCGATCACCCCAAAGACGTACTTTGCGTTTCGCTGGCATCCATATGCCATCGACTCGGCCGTCGATTACTCAAAGGAAAGCCCCACGCTGGTGGAGTTTCATCTCGAACCCAAGTCGGACGGCGTGCTGCTCCGCGTAGTTGAGTCGGGCTTCGATGCGATCCCAGCGAACCGGCGCGACGAGGCGTTTCGCATGAACTCAAAGGGATGGGAAATCCAGATGACAAACATCCGGGAGTTTGTTCTTCATGCGCGAGGTTGAAACACTCCGGACGCTCCGGCGCAACATACGGGTTTTCGCGGCGCTCGGCGACCAAACGCGGCTCTCGATCCTGTCCCGCTTGGGTCGTGGAGAGCCGATGTCGATCGCCAGACTGACGACGGGCCGCCGGGTTACACGGCAGTCCATTTCAAAGCATTTGCGGATACTGTCGGATGCGGGGCTTGTGTACAGCGTACGACACGGACGAGAGAGCCGTTATGCGATCAAGGTCGCGTCGCTCGATGACGCCGGGCTATCGCTCGATCGCTTGTCGAAGCAATGGGACGTCGCGTTGCTTCGTTTGAAAGCATCGGTCGAACGCAAGACGAAGAACGCCGGATGATCGACTTCGCAGAACGGGCTATCGGGGCTTCTGCGGCGTGATCGGTGCCGGCTTGGTCGCGGGCGCCGCCTGCGGGTTTGGAATCTGCTTGAGAGCTGTGGCGAGAATGCGGGCGGCAGAATCGGTGGCAGATTCGCTCGCGGCGGCTTCGGTTGTCGGGATGGAGGACGCGGCCTTCACAATTTCCTTTGCTTTCTGGTCGGACGCAGTAGTTGCGTCGGGCTTGCGGGAAGCCGTGCCGGACTTAGGGGCCGCGAGCGCGGACTTCGACACCGGCTTGGTTGTCGGCTTCGACTCGGCTTTGGAGGGCGCTGCGGACGGGCTTGAGCGATCCGGCTGCGCGAAGGTCACCCTTCGGGAGGCCTCGATTTCTTCATCGGTGTGCTCGTCCGGATTCGCACGGCGGCGAAGAACGGGGTGAACGACCGCGGATACTGTGCGTTCTTTGGACGCCAGAGGTTGATCGTCGAGTGCGGTTTCGGAGGCTTGAGCGCTGGCAATAGGTTCCTGATTGAGAATTGGGCTAGATCGAGGCGTGGTCGAATCAATTGATGCGACGTGTGTCGCAGCCGCATCCGGGTCGGCTTCGACTTGCGGGGCAGCGTCGTCCGGAATTGCTGCGATGACCGCCGCAGCCGGCTCGGGCTTGGCTTCCTGGGGTTTCGACATGGCCTCGTACCGGTCGGCGGCTTCTTTGAGAACGAGAGCGCCTGCGATAGGGAGCATGGCGGAGCACCCTGAGAGCGAGGCGAGCAGCGTGAGGCTGGCGAGGAACAAAGAGAGACGAGATTTCATAAGCGCACTCCCGCTGGCCGCGGAGCGGCCTGATCGCTGGGCCACCAAAGGCACCGACGACGAAGGCACTGCCACCACGGGGCATCTTCGACCGAGAACGTTGGTCCGTCTATTCCGGCATCGCAGAATGCAGGTCCGCGTGTCCGTTATTCTCGGGCGGTGAGACAGAACGCGCAAGAAAGAACCCACCGGGTTGCGGTGGGTTCTTGTGAGGGCGGAATCTGTGCGGGATTCAACTGCGTCGCGAATGGCTTACTTGATACCGTCTTTGTTCGCGATGTACTTGATGAGGTCCACGCAACGAGCGGCGTAACCGGCCTCGTTGTCGTACCAACTGACAATTTTGAAGAATCGCTTATTGAGCTCGATACCGGCCTTCGCGTCGTAGATTGAAGAGCGGCGATCGCTGACGAAGTCGCTGCTCACCACCTCTTCGTCGGTGTAGCCGAGGATGCCCTTCATCGAGCCTTCGCTGGCGGTCTTCATCGCGGCGTTGATCTCGGCAAGGCTGGTGTCCTTGCCGGTCTTGAAGGTGAGGTCCACCGCCGAGACATCGGCAGTCGGGACGCGGAAGGACATGCCGGTGAGTTTGCCTTTAATCGCAGGGATAGCAAGCGCAACGGCCTTGGCGGCACCGGTGCTGGCGGGGATGATGTTCTGGTAGGCGTTGCGGCCGCCGCGCCAGTCCTTCTTCGAGGGGCCGTCTTGCGTCGGCTGGGTGGCAGTGGCGGCGTGAATGGTCGTCATGAGGCCTTCTTCGAGGCCGAAGTTGTCGACGATGACCTTGGTGATGGGAGCGAGGCAATTTGTCGTGCACGAGGCGTTGCTGACGACGGTGTGCTTGCTCGGGTCGTACGTCTCGTGATTGACGCCCAGAACGAGCGTCGGGACCTGAGCGGGCTCGCTCTTGGTCGGGGCGCTGATGATGGTGCGCTTTGCTCCGGCCGTGTTGTGCAGGTTGGCCTTCTCGAAATCGGTGAAGAGGCCGGTGGACTCGAGGACGTAGTGGACGCCGAGATCTTTCCATGGGAGCTTGGCGGGGTCGCGCTCGGCCATGGTCTTGGTGGTGACGCCGTTCACCGTGAACGAGTTCTCGGTGGCGCTGATCGTGGCGGGCGCACCCTTGACCATGAACTGGCGGTGCATGGTGTCGTATTTGAGGAGGTAGGCGAGGTTGTCGGCGGGAACGAGATCGTTCAGAGCGACGAACTCGATGCCTTGCTCGAAACCGATGCGATAGACAAGGCGACCGATGCGACCAAAGCCGTTGATTCCGACGCGGATTGCCATTCTTAGATTTCCTCACGCAGGCGCTTTGGGCCTGCTTTCCTCGTGCGATTCGCACCGGACTTTGGCGGGCCTTGCGGACCCGGCCTCCTGTGCGGGCGATCATAGGAATGTGGAGAGGCGTCTTCTAGTTTGTGACGGGTTTCGTGCGGGATCTGCGGCCCGCCAGCAGGGTTGCGAGAGGCTCTTTTTTGGAGATGCGTTCGATTTCGGCACCCTTCGCCCGCCGGTAACGGTTCATCGAGCGACCGGCGAAACGACGCTTGAGGCGGGCGAGCGAGCGCCGGCAGGAGACGCTGACGCGGAGTTGATCTCGGAGCAGATCGAAATCGTCATGCCCGCTGCCGATCACCGCGAGTTGAACGCCGAGCGGGGGATGCGATTCGTCATCTTTGAATGAAGCGAAGTCGGTGGTTCGCTTGTTGGCGGTGTTGCGGAGGTAGAGTCGGGAAAGAGCGCGATCTGTCTCGGGGAAGGCGTCGGAGTCGACGCGGACCACAATGTCGAGATCTCCCTTGGTGGGAAAGTTACGGATGGCGGTGGCGCCGATGTGTTCGATAATCGCGCCCGGAATGCGGCGGCGGATGCGGGTGCGTTCTCTGCGGAAAAGTCTTTCCGCGGCGCGGGCGGCGGGGCGTGTCGGAGAGAGATAGAAGATTTCGTGGGGCATGGCTTGAAAAGGAATCTCGATCAATCCAAACGGTTCGAAGGACTCGAGGGAAAAACAGTCGAGAGAACGCAGAGAAAGCGGAGTTGTGCGGAGTAGAGAGAGGGGGAAGAGGATTTGAAATCGCAAATGTCAGATCTCAGAATGGAGTGTCGATCACACCCCTTTGGGGCGCGAGCCCATGGCGTGAGTGAGGGTGATTCGGATTTTCTCGTAGGGGACCAGCCCGGCGAGGTGTTCGAAGACGGGTTTGAGGCGGTCGGCGTTGATCTTGCGGGCGGTTGTGGTGATGAGTTCGTAGGTTTGGGGATCGACCCAGGTGTGGATGTTGGCAGGCTTGCGTTCTTCGATGTAATGGGCGAGGTGTTCGTGGATTGTGCCGGGTGTGAGGCCGACTTCTTTCGCGACCTCTTCGATCGAGCGACGCTGATCGAACATCTCGAAGCTTCGCATTTTGGCGGGGGATTTTGAGCCGGCTGTGGAACGTATTGCGCGACGCAGCGTGCCGCCGGTTGGCCCGTTATTGGTTGAGAGGTTGCGAGACTGGCAGTATTCCGCGATCACGCCAGTAAACCGCTCGCCGAATTCGGCGACTTTGCGCTCGCCTACACCTTTGACGCGGCCGAAAGTTTCGAGCGAGGTCGGGCGTACGCGGGACATGTCCTGCAACGCTGCATCCCCGAAGATGATGTAGGCGGGAACGCCGAACTGAGTAGCGAGTTCGCGGCGGAGTTCGCGGAGGCGTTCGAAGAGGCCGGTGTCGAAGGGTGCCGCGGATTCGGCGCCGGGCGTGGCGGAGGACTCGGGTGCGGCTTGGGTCGCGCGCGTGGCACGCAGTTCGACTTGACGTTTGCTCTTGAGGACTTCCCATGAGAGCGACGTCAGGTAGAGCGTCGGGTATTGACCGTGCTCGCGGCCGAGTGCGCCAACGTCGACGAGTTGATCGATGTAGTTGCTGAGCGTGTCGGCGGGGACATCGGCGAGGAGACCGAACGTGGAGAGTTGGTGATGGCCACGCCGGGTCACTTCGGCGGTGGCGCGGCCACGGAGGATTGTGACGATGTGCTTGGCGCCGTAGTTCAGCGGTCGATCCGGGTCACATCCGGCAGCGCGGAAAACGCAGGAGAGGATCTTCTGAGCGATGACGGTTGACTCGGGGACTGCTTCGGCTTCGTGCAGGCAGATATCGCACGCGCCGCAGCCGGCCCCGGAAGCGGGCGTGTATTCCTGACCGAAGTACTCCGAGAGTGCGCGATGGCGGCAGCGCGAGCCGGTGACGAGCCTGCGGAGTTCCTCGAGCAGGTGGAGTTGGTGCGCGACCTGCGCGGGATCGGTCTCGTGTTCCTTTGCCGAGAGTTCGATGATGCGAGACCACTTCATTGCATCGGCGGCGGAGTAGAGCAGGAGGCACTCGGCAGGAAGCCCATCGCGTCCGGCGCGCCCCGTTTCCTGCTGATAGGCCTCGACACTCTTGGGCATCGCCGCGTGGATGACGCATCGGACATTGGAGCGGTCGATGCCCATGCCGAATGCGACGGTGGCAACAACGACGTCGAGGCGTTCTTGCTTGAAGTGTTCCTGAACGCGTTGACGGGTGCTGACTGCAAGGCCGGCGTGGTATGCCGCGGCTTTGAGCTTGTGACGCTTGAGATCGTCGGCAAGGGATTCTGTGTCCTTGCGGCTGATGCAGTAGACGATCGTCGCGCCGTCCTTGTGGCGTTCAACGGCTTCGATTGTCTGCCCAACAAGATCGGTGCGCTGATGGACGCGGTAGGTGAGATTGGGCCGATCGAAGACGCCGACAATATTGACAGGGTTCTTCAGCGCCAGTTGCTGGGCGATGTCCTCGCGGACTCGAGGTGTGGCGGTCGCGGTGAGGGCCTGAAGACTAACTTTGGGAAGTCGCGAGCGGAGATCGGAGAGCCGCCGGTACTCGGGGCGGAAATCGTGTCCCCACTGGCTGATGCAATGGGCTTCATCGACCGCGATGTGCGTGATTCCCAGTTCCGGAAGGCGATCGATCAGGTTGCCGACGAAGAGGCGTTCGGGTGAGACGAAGACGAGGCGGAGGGAGCCCGCGCGCAAATCGTTCCAGGTTTGCAGCGTTTCCTCGTCGGATTGGCTGCTGTTGAGCGCGGCGGTCGGGTAGCCGAGGAGCCGGAGGGCATCGACCTGATCTTTCATCAACGCAATGAGCGGGCTGATGACGAGCGTCGTCTGACCAGTCAAAAGGGGCGGGAGTTGATAGCAGAGAGATTTGCCGCCACCGGTGGGCATGACGACGAGGGAGTCGCGGTGTGCAAGTGTGGCGGAGATCGCTTCATTTTGAAGTGGACGCACAGCGTCGAAGCCCCAGTACTTGAGGAGGACATCGCGGATGCGGTCTGGGATCGAGTGAACAGGATGGGGAAGCGTGGTAGTCACGAAGAGTGCATGCTTGGGGGCTATTCGGAATCGGTTACGACCACTCCGCCAACGATTGTGGTGATCGATCGACCCGTGAGCTTGCGGCCGGCAAGCGGCGTATTTTTGCTCTTCCCGACCATTTTGCCCGGGTCGATCTTCCACTTTGCGTTCGGGTCGATGATCGTGACGTCTGCCGGAGCGCCTTTCGCAAGCGAGCCAAGCCCCAGGACGTCAAGTCCGCAAAGTTGGGCGGGTTCAAGGGTGAGAAGTGCTATGAGCCGCTGCCAGGGAATCGCGCCGGAGTGGACGAGTGCCTCGGCGTAGAGCGGCAGTGCGAACTCCAAGCCGACCATTCCCATCGGGGCGTCTTCAAACGGCTGAGACTTTTCTTCGGCGGAGTGAGGGGCGTGGTCGGTACCGAGGATGGTGATCGTGCCGTCGGCGACTCCCTCGACGAGCGCATTGACATCGATGGACTCGCGCAGAGGAGGGTTTACCTTGGCAAGTGTGTTGTAGTTCTCACAGAGATCATGCGTGAGCAAGAGGTGGTGGGGCGAAGCCTCTCCGGTGACCGGAAGGCCATCACGCCGGGCGAGACGGATGATGTCGATTGACCCTGCGCTCGAAATGTGCTGCGCGTGGTAGCGGCACGGGGATCGGAGGTGTCGCAGCAAACGCACATCGCGCTCGATGATGATTTCCTCCGCCATCCGGGGCCAACCGGTGAGGCCCAGGCGTGCGGAAACGGTGCCAGCGTGCATCGAGGCGCCCTGCGTGAGAGTTGGCTCCTGGCAATGCTGCATGAAGGTCGAGCCGGTCTGGCTGACCGCGGCGAACACACGGGACATGACCTGAGCCGAGGCGATGCAGTCGCCGTCGTCGCTGAAGGCAACGGCCCCGGCGCGGTGGAGCAATTGAATCTCGGCGATCTCCAATCCCTTGCGGCCCTTGGTTCCCGCGGCAACTGGAAACACGCGGCAGCGCCCGGTGAGATTCGCGCGGTCGTAGATGAACCGCACCAGTTCGGGCGTATCGATCGCGGGGCTGGTGTTGGGCATGCAGCAGACACTGGTGAAACCGCCGGCCACTGCCGCGGCTGTGCCGGAGTGGATGGTCTCTTTGTGCTCGTGCCCGGGTTCGCGCAGATGTACGTGCGGATCTATGAGCCCCGGCGTGACGAACATGCCGTCGGCATCAATGACGCGTGCGCCCGAGGGCAACGCGAGTTTCTTCCCGATGGCTTTGATCACGCCATCTTCAATTGCGACATCGCAGACCTTGTCGAGCTTTGAAGCGGGATCGATGACCCGCCCGCCACGGATGAGCAGGCAGCGCGATTGCAGGAAAGCGCGGCGGGCGAGGGTGTTCTTTGGGGCGTCGTGGCGGCTCTTGATGGTGATTTGCGGGGGCATCCGGAGGGAGGATACGAAGTTTGGAGGTGGCGGAGGAGAATCGAAAGCGTGAAGAAATGCGGGCCGAAGGGCTTGGCAAGAAGTGACGAGTTTTGGGGTGTTGCCGGCGTAGAAAAGCCGAGCAGTCTGCGCCTATCCTGCCCGTTCCAACGGAGAAATCCGGGGTGTAGCGCAGCTTGGTAGCGCGTTTGACTGGGGGTCAAAAGGTCGTGGGTTCAAATCCCGCCACCCCGATTGGACAACGAAACCCCGCGGGCATCGCTCGCGGGGTTTTTGCTTCCACTGGGTGGAATCGGCATTTTTTCAGATGCGGCACGGTTTCACAACCAGGTGGAAACGAATGAGACAATCACGAAACTCATCGACCGATGGTGCGCCCGTCGTGCGCTTCGACCACTCGCGATTGTGCTCCCATATTGGCCCCCGCTCAATGGGCTGACTGACGAAAGGCACCGGGGATGGGCTTCGCGGAGGCATGCAAGGTCAGCTTGCCGCGACGACTTAGAGAAGCGTGAAGATTTCGATGCCGTTCATGCGGCTGTTGCGGAAAGGTCGCGGCAGCTTTTTTCTCGCGAGTTTCCGGAGAGGATCGAGCAACCGGCAAACTGTCTGATGATTGAGTCGTTCGGAACTGAAGTGGAGCGGCACAGGGTTCATTCGAACCGGGCGTTGTTCGCCAGCAAATCCTCGCGCAGCTTGGATTGATTCGCGGATGTATGCTGCTTGCATGAGCCCCTTTTTCCCAAGAATCGTCGTTGCGAGCACGCTCGTTGTACTCTTTGGCTCCCGAACGTTGCCGGTTGAGAGGGAACCAGATGGACAGCCGGCGACGCCTGCAGCCGCTGCGCCGTGGTATGAGCCTGAGATTGTCGCGTTCGAGGCTCGTGACAAAGCCTCCCCGCCCGCCCTTGGGCAGGCTCTGTTCATAGGCAGTTCGAGTATCCGGATGTGGACGTCGCTTGCCGAGGACATGAAACCAGTGCCGGTGCTCAACCGCGGTTTCGGCGGTTCGAAGACCACAGATATGCTTGCTGTTTTTGACCGCATTGTTCTGCCGTACAAACCGGGCGTTATCGTGTACTACTGCGGCGACAACGATTTGGGGATGGACAACACCGATGCCCAGGCGGCCGCGGACGGGTTTGTCGCGTTCGATCAACGGTCGAGGTCGGAATGGCCTTCTGTCCAGGTGTTCTACATCGCGATCAAGCCCAGTGTGCAGCGATGGGGCAATTGGAATGCCATGAAGAAGGCGAATGCAATTGTTGAGGCCTATTGCGATAGAACGCCCGGTGCAACGTATCTGGATGTTGTGACTCCGGCGCTGGGTGCCGACGGAAAGCCCGATCCGACGACCTTTCGCGAAGACGGGCTGCACTTGAACGCGAAGGGATACGCGATCTGGACGAGTGTGATTCGGGGGCCGGTGGTGGAGGCCTGGGACACGCAGAAGAAGTGAGCGAGATGTCGGGCGCTGCTAAAACTTCGGTGGGTGGGAAGGCCGAAAGCGTGCGACTGCGCGATATCGAGGCCGCCGATCTGCCCGCGCTGTTCCAAATCCAACTCGAACCGGAAGGGTGCCTCCTGGCCGGGGTCATTCCGCGTGACGAAACGTCGTTTCATGCTCACTGGTCGAAGATTCTCGCAGAACGGATCGTTGTTGCGAAGGCGATCATTGCAGACGGAATTCTCGTCGGCTCGATTTCGTGTTTCCAGCAGGGTGGGAAGGAGTCGATCGGGTATTGGCTCGCGAAAGAGCATTGGGGCCGGGGGATCGCGTCGCGTGCGCTTGCGATGTTGCTGGAGGAAGTGACACAACGGCCGCTCCACGCAACGGCCGCGACGTCGAACGCAGCGTCGATTCGTGTGCTGGAAAGGTGCGGTTTCAGGATGACCGGCACGCACACGGGCGAAGAAACCGAACGGTATTTGCGCCGCGAGGTGGCGACTTTTTTGCTGGAATGAGGCGTGGAGTCAGCGACCTCACGATTTGGCTCGCAAGCGCGTGCTCGCGCTCCTCTGAAGTCAGCTCGTCGTACAATCGCGGCGGGCTCGCTGTTCGCCGGATTCTCCGACATGAGTTCGGTCGCCGGCGGGGCTCTCGCTAAGGCGCTGTTCGCTTTTCGAGAAGGCGATGTGCCCCAACCGTGTCAGATCAACGATGCCTCACTTCGCGAGACCCTGCGATGTCGAATTCCGAAGTGGCGCCCGAAGTCCGTCGCGCGACTCTCCGCGATTCGATCGCGATCAGCGGGCTATTGGCAGAACTCGGTTTCCAAACTCCGGCGGACACGGTCGCTGCGCGGCTCGGAACGCTTGAGCAGGCGGGCGAACGAGTGCTGGTGGCGATCGTGAGCGGCGAAGTCGTCGGCCTGGCGACGATTCATATCACTCCCGTGCTGCACCGACCCAAGCCGGTCGGTCGGATCACCCTGCTCGTAGTTGCCGAGCGAGCGCGAAATCGAGGGACCGGGCGAGCAATTGTCGATGCCTCTGAGAGAGTTCTGTCGGAGTCGGGTTGCGGGCTGGTCGAGATCACGAGCAATGCAGCTCTGCGTGGTGCCCACGCGTTCTACGAGCGTCTTGGCTACACGCGGACGAGCGTTCGTTTCTTCAAGCCGCTCGACCAGGCGTCGGCTTGATTGCAGAAATCGAAACGCGGCAGCGATCGTTCGCCTTCGTACTACTCACAAATCAAAAGGTCGTATGCCGCGGCGAAGGCAACAAAGTCATCGTCGTCTGTGTCGCCATCTCCATCAAAGTCCGCCGCGGCGGTCACGAGGATGTTGTAGTAATTCGCGAACTCGACGAAGTCGAAGTCGTCGACGAGCCCATCGCCACCGCCGGGCGGATACAAGTCGGCATCGCATCCGGCCTCGTACGCACCGATATCGGCGACGTTGACGTTTGGACGTGCGGCGTAGCGCTGATCGAGGGGAAGAAACAATCCGGTGTGATCGAACACGCCGTTCGGATCCGCGCCGCCGATCGCGACGCTCTTGAAAAACAATCGGTGGGTGGGAGTGGGGCCTCCGTTGATCTGGAGTGGGCCGAGGAAGGGATTGATCATCGAGCCCGGCGCGATCGGGTGGATATCACCCGGTTGCGAAAGGCTGAACGAGCCCTGCGTGTCCAGGTTGTATCCCTGTGAAAACACAAGCATTCCCGACGGAGCGGTGTAATTGGACGAAGCGGGTGGTGCTGGGTAATTCGAAAGGATCGTGTTCCGGACGATGACCGCCGGCAAAGCGCCGATGTCGCCGCTGGAAATGCTGTCTCCCGCCGAAGCAGTGTTCGCGTGGAACGTGCAGGAACTGATCTCCGCGATGCCGTTGTTTGCGTTGCGCAACCCGCCACCGGTTTGCGCGGGGGCGGCATTCCCCGAGATCGTGGAGTTGACCAGGTAGAGAGTGCCGAATGAGTAGATGCCGCCGCCGCCCGCGCCTGGCGTCGGGCCGATCGCGTGATTGCCGGAAATTGTGGAGTGACGAACTTCGAGCAGCCCGGCATTCAAGAGACCGCCGCCGGAATCGGCAAAGTTGGATTCGATCAACGAGTCCTCGACCAACGCCGAGGAAAGACCGGCGATCTGGATGCCCGCGCCGAGGAACGCGCCGTTCAACCGAACCGTGCTGTTGATCAAGTGAAGAGTGCCGCGGTTCTCGATTCCGCCACCCGACGCGCCGGCACTCGTGAAATTGCTCGCGACGACCGAATTCGTAATTGAGAGGTCGCCTCGATTTCCGATCCCGCCGCCGGACCCGCCTCCCACGGCATTGCCAGAACGGTTGTCATTGATGGAAGATTTGAAGATCGATACGATCGGACCTGGCGTTCCGATGTTGAGTCCGCCGCCGCGCCCGCCCGCCGTGTTCGAGCTAATTGTCGTTCCAGAAATGGAGAGCCTGGTCCCCTCAAACTCAATTCCCCCTCCTGTGCCCTGGCAGATGTTGTTGCTGATGTTACAATCGGTCAACGTCAGGTCGCCGAAGCTCAGTATTCCGCCGCCGTGAGCCCCCGCGGCACCGAAAGCGCTGCAAAACTCGATCGTCACTCTCTCCATGATCACCGTGCCGTTGTTCTGGCGCAGCCCACCCCCGCCGACGCTGTTGGCAGACTCAAGAAACACGTCCCGAAACGTTGCTCGGGCTCCGCCCAGCACATGAAAGACCCGGTCGCCGGTCGTTGATCCGCCGATGTATGTGGGGAGACCGGGGGGCGAGGGCACACCCACGATTTCCACCGTGATGCCGTTGATGTCCAGGTCACCGGCAGCGGCAAACTCCTCGCCCGATCCGGGCACGGTGAGATCGAAGAAGCCGGATGGAAGAACGATCTTCCAGTTTCCCCCGTTGAAGTTGGCGTGCATAAGGATCGCGCGCAGCGTCATCTGGTTGCCCGGCGCGACCTGATCTGCATCGATGACGCCGTCGGTGACGTCAAAGTCGGGCGCGTCGTAGAAAACGTTCGGGCTGACGGTGACCTGTGCCGAAGCGGACGAGCAGCAGGCGAACACGGCAACCGCGAGCATCGACGAGGTCGTTCTCATGGAGAACCTCCCGGGTGGCAAGACCTGTATCCCCTTATACCAACGAGAGCGCCGCGACGCAACAGAAGAAGCTGTGGATGAGGAAAACACCCTAGGGGAATAGGGGGAATTGCCCGCACGCGATCAGGCGCCCGAACGCATTACTTCATCCCATTGGGCCGCGAGGCGCTTGTAGGAAACCGGGATCGAAGTGCGGAGGGTCTGCGCGAAAAGCGAAACGCGAAGTTCTTCGAGCATCCAACGAAACAGCACGAAGGCGTCGCGACGCGGACCGTCTTGCGCTAAGACGTGAATGTTTCCGGTGAAGAGTTGCCACCAGGGCATCAGCTCCGTCAAGAGTTTCTCGTCACGGGTGATCCCGCCACCGGGCAGGTGTTCCAGGCGGATCCTCGATGCCGTGAGATACCGCGCGATATGGGGCAGCCATTCCCGCGGCGTGGAAAGCAGAAAGCCCGGCTCGACCAGACGCGGCGCGTGGTCTTTCTCATCCGCGAGCACTCTTGCGAATGTCGGGCTCTTGGTCGCGGCGAGTTTGGTCGCCAGCAGTTGTTGTGCCTCGACAATCTCGCCTGCAATCTTGCGGACCGCGCTCCCCGCATTCCAGAGTTTGGGTTCAGCCTGAGCGACGGCGCGGTCGAATGCCGCTTCATCGCGAATGTCATCGAAACCACGCTCGAACAGCGTCGCGTCGGCGGCAAGCATCACAAGGTCGTTCAGAAAGTCGTTCCACTTTGCGAGCGGGGCCGACAGCACGCGCAGGCGTTCGAGATCTGGCAGCCCTCGGCGCAGGCGTCCGAATTCGTGTGAGGCCGTCAAGCCGTAGAGACGGCAAAGCCCGGCACGGTGGAGTTGGGCCGCCCGAGCCGGAGAATCGGCGAGGCGCAAGCCGCAAGAGGTGCCAAGGTCTACGAGGGCGGGGTAAGCGGTGATACTGATTCCTGCGCGATCAACCTGCACCGCGGAGGGAAGCGATCCAAAGTCCCACTTGCGGATTCCGTCGCGGCTGAACTGGTCGCCCCCGCCTTTGGGCAGGCGACGGGTGCCTACCGGCGCAAACTTGGACTTGAGCGCGGCAAGATCGCGGCTTTGCGCCGCTTCCTTCCCCGAGTCGTCCAGCACCCGGTAATTGAAGCGAAGATGTGGCGGCAGGGCTTCGAGTCGCCACGCGCTGCGCTCGATCGTGCCGCTGAGGCCTTTGGTGTGGAGCCTTACTTCGATGGCAAGTGCATCGAGCAGGGACCCCTTGCCAAAGGGGAGACGCGAAGCGATGGTTTCGGCGAAGGCGGGCACGTTGACGATGTGATGGCGATAGGCCTTCGGCAAAGAGCGGAGGAGTTCGGCAACGAGCTCCTTCAACAAGCCGGGCACCAGCCAGAGTGAGCGCTCTTCATCAATTTGATGCAGGGCTTCGAGCGGCACATCAACGGTAATGCCATCGCGTGCCGTGCCGGGATCGAGCGTGTACTTGAGGGGCAGTCGGCTACCGAAGACCGGCAACTCGGAAGGATACTGGTTCGGATCGGCCCGGATGTCGGATGCGATTACATTCTCGCGGGCCAGAAACAAGAGCCGCGGCTGGCGCCGATCCATCTCCTTGCGCCACGCTTCGAAGAGGTGCGTGGTGCAGATGGTGGGAGGAAGTCTCTTGTCGTAGAAATCAAAGACCGCACGATCGCCGGCAAGCAGATCGCGCCGGCGCATCTTGGCCTCGAGCGCCTTGATTTCCTCGATAAGGTTCAGGTTGTGCGTAAGAAATGGCGCATCGGATTCCATCTCGCCCAGCACGAGCGCGTTCTCGATGAAGATCTCGCGGCTGGTCTTCGGATCGATCGGGCCGAAATGTACAGGTCGCTTGGCGATGATCTCAAGCCCTTGGAGCAGCACGCGCTCGTTGGCGATGACGCGTCCGGATTCGCGCCGCCAGCGCGGCTCGCTATAGGTGCGCTTGACAAGATGGGCGCCGAGTTGCTCGATCCAGGCTGGATCGATCTTGGCAGCGCTACGGGCGTAGAGCTTTGTTGTTCGCACCAGTTCCGAAGCCATGATCCACTGTGGCCGTGAAGATGCAAGCCCGGAGCCCGGGTGCAAGAAGAATTTGACGTTGCGACATCCGGTGTATTCGGCGTTCTCTCCCTTCACACCGGTGCTGGTGAGCAGGCCCGTGAGAATCGCGCGATGGATCTGATCGTCGGATGCCGGCGCATTCGAGAATCGAAGTCGCAGTTCGCCCGCCATGGAACGGAGTTGGCGGTAGATCTCGCTCCATTCACGCAGCCGCAGGAAGGATAAGAAGCTCTGGCGACAGGTCGCGCGAAGGCGACCGCTCGTCAACTTGTCGTTCAGTTCGTGGTAGTGATGCCAGAGATTAAGCAGGGCCTTGAAGTCGGAGGCGGCGTCCTTGAAGCGGGCGTGCATCTGATCCGCATGTTCCTGCTTGTCCATCGGCCGCTCACGCGGGTCCTGAATCGAAAGCGCCGAGGCGATGACGAGTACCTCGTGCACGCAGCCCTCCTTGTCCGCGGCGAGAATCATTCGGCCAAGCCGAGGATCGATGGGAAGCATTGCAAGTTTGCGGCCGATGTCGGTGAGATCGCCGTTGCCATCGAGCGCCGCAAGTTCGTGGAGCGTTTCCACCCCGTCGCGGATGGCGCGGCTGTCTGGCGGCTCCACAAACGGGAAGTCCTCGGGTTCGCCGAGCCGCAGTGCCTTCATCTGGAGGAGCACGCTTGCGAGATTTGTGCGCAGGATTTCGGGTTCGGTGAATTGCTCCCGTTTGAGGTAATCGTCCTCTTCATAGAGCCGAAAGCAGACGCCCGGGCCGATGCGCCCGCATCTGCCGGCACGTTGATTCGCCGAAGCCTGTGAAACCGGCTCGATCGGCAGCCTTTGCACGCGCGTGCGCGTGGAGTATCGGCTCACTCGGGCCAGGCCTGGATCGATGACGTATCGGATGCCCGGAACGGTGATAGAAGTTTCCGCGACGTTGGTCGCCAGTACGACTCTCCGACGCGATATGCCCGACTTGAACACCCTCATCTGTTCGTCGGTGGACAGCCGCGCATACAGCGGAAGAATTTCGGTGTCCGGCGGAAGCGCGTGGCGAAGGGTGTCGGCAACATCGCGTATCTCGCGCTCACCCGGAAGGAACACGAGGATGTCGCCAGGGCCGTTCGAAATCGCCTCCTTCGCCGCCGCGACGATCGCCTCTTCCTCGGTGAGATCGAGGTCTGGCCCGTCTTCATCGCCGGAAGGGCGGCTGAGCGGGCGGTAACGCATTTCCACCGGGAAAGTTCTCCCGGAGACTTCGATGATCTCGGCGGGCTTGCCACCGCTTGAGAAGTGATTCGCGAAGCGCTGCGGATCGATGGTGGCGGAGGTGATGATTAACTTAAGATCGGGCCGCGCGGGCAAAAGCCGCTTTATGTAGCCGAGCAGGAAGTCGATGTTGAGCGATCGTTCGTGCGCTTCGTCGATGATGAGCGTGTCGTAGTTCTCAAGCAGGCGGTCTCGCTGCGTTTCCGCCAGCAGGATGCCGTCGGTCATGAGCTTGATGTATGTCTCGGGAGACGTCGCATCGGTAAATCGCATCTTGAAGCCGACCACGCCGCCCGGTTTGCTGTCCAATTCCTCCGCGATTCGGGCCGCCACAGAGCGGGCCGCGACGCGCCGTGGCTGGGTGTGTCCGATCAGCCCTCGGACACCACGCCCGATTTCGAGGCAGATCTTGGGCAACTGCGTTGTTTTCCCCGAGCCGGTCTCGCCGCACAGAACCAATACCTGGTTGCGCTCGATCGCGCGTGCGATTTCTGCCCGGCGCTGAACAACTGGGAGTGATTCATCGAATTTCGGGACCGGTCTTTTCGCGAGGCGCTCGGCGCACTTTGCCGCGGACGCCTCGATTTCATCGGCAATGGAACGCCATCGCTCCTCGTCACCCGGCCGGAAAGTCGCCAGCCTCTCGCGCAGCAATCGGCGATCGGCGATGCGGCAATCCTCCAGCCGCCGGAAGAGCGCGTCGCGATCGGGAGGAACGCCCGGCGGCGGTTTGTTGGGCGCGGTTTCGCCGGACACGCTGGATTCTACTTTTGAAGGATGGTGCCGAGATCAACGACGACACCGTTCGGCTGGTAATAGTCCACATCGAGCTCCTCGGTACTGAGGCTCGTAAAAACAAGGCAGTCGCGACCGCTGAGCGCGGCATATGCCAGATCGCCCCCCGATGGCCCCGCCACTTCGCTGTTTCTCGCTCTGTGGACGTGAAAATGGAAGTGGGCAAGAGCGCGATCGCTCGACAAGATCATTTCTTCGGGAGCGATGAACTCGGTGTCGTTGGGGCGTTGTCCGGGACGAGGCGGGAACAGCCACGCGACGATCTTCCCGGGGTTTCCGGATGTCGCGCTTCCGTCTCCCACATTTTGCACCGTCAGGATCAGTCCGCCGTATTCCGTCGTTCGATCTTCTCGATCCAGTCCGACGTAGACAAAGAGTCGTTCAACGAAGTCCTTTTGACGCACCGCTCGATCGAGCAGTGAGATGGTCAGCAAGTCTCCCCAAGAAAGCCCGTGCTCCCAAAACTCGACTTGCTCTTTATGTGCCTTGACGAGTCCCTGAGCCTCGTTGGATCGCTGCACGGTCTTTCGGTCCCCGATTGCCGACTTCAACTCAGACAGCAGCATCGACCGGTCTTTCGCGAACAAGTCCGGGTGATACAGCGATGCCACACGAATCGGCTCAAGATGGCGCATCTGCAGTCCATCCAGCTTTTCCGGCGGCATCGAAGCAACGATTCCCTGAACCTCCGACCACCACGCGGCATTGCGCGCATTCTTCGGATCCGCAAGCCGTTCGAGCCACCGTAGTTCTTCGCCGCTGATCGGTATCACTTTCAATTGGCTCATCGACCTTCTCAGCAACGCGACGATCGGTTGGGCGTCGGGTGTGAGGTTCGGGTCTTCGAGGAGCCTCTTTCGATACGCTCCCGATACATCGAGTCGCCCGAGCACGTCGTACGCATCGGCTCGGGTGCGTGCTTTGAATTCCGCGGGCGAATCCGGATCTTCATCGGGAGGGTTGAGAAAGACCGCGAACACCGTTTCGATCAGCGGCGTCGATCCGCCAAGTTCAATCAACGCGATGCGCTCGGCGCGATCCTGGTCCTTCACAAGCGGAACGGGTCGCGAGTAACTCCGGATGAGCGCGGGGATGCAATCCGCCCAACCCTTGGCCGCGGCGGTCTGGCAGAGAAAGAGTTCCATTTCGCGACTGGGCTCGCGCGGGATCATCAATCTCGTCAAACGGCGGGTGTCCTCGATGGACTCCGGGTCGGGATCGTCAGCGAGATGCACGTACAACTTGCCGCGGAGCGAGCTTGGCAGCGAAGCCGACCAAACCATTTCCTTAAACGTCGCCCGGACGGCGGCCTTGTCTTCTGGTGATTTCTGAGCTTGCTTCCAGGCGCTGTCCGCCGCCGCTTCACGCTCTTGGAGCGGACGCTGCGGGTTTCGGAGCACGGTTAGCGGTTCGCGCTCGACACGGGCCGCCGCAGAAGACGAGCAGCCCGCAAGCCCCGAGGCCAGCAACACGGCGGAAAAGATGACAGTGAAACACCGAACCGAGTTCTTCATGCTCCGGAGTCTACGACTCGTGGTATCCCATGGCAGTCGCACATCGACGTGCACGCTCCTAGAATGTGGGGTTGAGCACCAGCGCGATTCCAACCTCCGATTCGATCCATGAGCGGGTGGCAAAGGTCATCAGCCTTATCAGACCCGCCGTCCAATCCGACGGTGGAGACGTGGAACTGGTCGGAATCACACCGGACGGGACGGTGGAAGTCAGGCTGCACGGGGCGTGCGTGGGGTGCCCGTCGAGCCGAATGACCCTCCAATTGGGCATCGAACGCAATTTGAGGGCGCATGTCCCCGAGGTTCACGGGGTTCGGGCGGTTCCCTAGGGGCGGCTGGACCACACATCGGTCGCAAACCCTTGGACGAGGGCCGGTTACCGCAATTTTGGATCCGGAATCCGCTGGATTCTGCTTTCCAGATTGCAGAAGAATCTGGTATACCATCAGCTTGGTGGTTCGAGTATGGCCTCGTGGTGGAGGCGGTCGAACGTTGAAATCGGGATTCGGGCGAGGGTGTTAGGCACCCCCAAGAAGGACTTTGCCCGAGCCGGGGACACGAGCCAGGGAGTGGTCTCATGTTGGTGATTACGCGACGCGAGGGAGAGGAAATCGTCATCGGAGATCCGCGGAACCCCATCGGGGTCGTTCGGATCGCGTCGATCAAGGGCGAGCGCGTCCGCGTCGCCTTCGACTTTCCGCGGCATGTTGAGATTCACCGTCGAGAGATTGCGGACCAGATCGCGACGCAGGAACCGGCCGTGGTGGGAACGATCCGTCCCGCGTCTCCGGCCTGACATCAGTCCGCCGGGATTTGCCGGATCACCTTGCCGCACCCGCGCAACGCCGTCATTTCAATCTCAATTCTCATTCTGGCGTCGGCCAGTCCAACTTGGATCATGGTCGCGGCTGGCCGCGAGTGGCCCAAGACACGACGAAGGATCGGCCAGCACTTCGAGAATTCGGAGGCTTCCGGCAGCATGTAGACCACGCGAACTGCATCCTCGATAGTCGCACCCGCCTGCCTGAGCGCCGCCCGGATATTTTCAAGGCATCTTTCTGTCTGGGACTCGATATCCGGCGCGATGGTCATGGTCGCGTAGTCAAAGCCCGTCGTGCCCGACACAAAGACCATGTCTCCGACGACAACCGCGCGCGAGTACCCGATTTCCGATTCAAAGGTTGAACCCGAAGCGATGAGGCCCTTGGTTGCCTCGTCCGACGCGTTCATCGCTCACTCCGGCTTGCCGCCGGACATGTCGTACACCCAGGTCTCGCTTGCCCGATTCCAGTTCAGGACTTCTCCGGGCTGGAAGAAGAGTTTCAATTCCCGCTCGGCCGCCTCGGGGCTGTCCGAACCGTGGATGAGATTGAATGAGTTGCTGACACCAAAGTCCCCACGGATCGTGCCCGGGTTGGCCTTGCTGCCGAACGTTGCGCCCATCATGTTGCGGGCGATCCCGATTGCGCCATTGCCGCGCACGGCCAGGACGACCACCGGAGAACTAGTCATGAATCGGACCAGCCCCGCGTAAAAGGGCTTGGACTGGTGCGCTTCATAGTGCGTCGCGGCAAGTTGCTGGCTGATCTGCATCAGTTTCAGCCCGACAATCTGCAATCCCTTGTCTTCGAATCGGCTGATGATGCGGCCCGAGAGGCTCCGCTGGACGGCGTCGGGCTTCAGAATGATGAGCGTGGTTTCCAAGGCTTGGCTCCGAAAAATGGGGGGCAATGCTAGGTTCGGCAAGCTCCACTGTCGCGAGCCTGACCACGGTAGACCGTGTCAGCGGCCATCCCACCGAATTCGGTGGGATCAGCTATCCCGCAAGAGCTCTGAGGAATTCGTCAGCCCATTCGAAAACGTCGTGGCGTCGAACCACGGTGCGGAGCACCGCCATCCGGTGGCGCGCGTCGGCCTTGGGGAGCGTGAGGGCGGCCTCGAACGCATCGGCCATTCCTTCGATATTGCGCGGGTTCACGATGATCGCCTGACGGAGCTCTCGTGCCGCACCGGCAAACTCGCTGAGCACCAGTACGCCCGAGTAGTCGGAACGGGTCGCGACGAACTCCTTTGCCACGAGATTCATGCCGTCGCGCAGAGGCGTGACGATCATCACGTCCGCGGCGCGGTAATACGACGCGAGTTGCTCCCGGGTGAAGCCGCGCCGGAAATAGTGAACGGAGACTCTTCCGGGCTCGCTGAACTCGCCGTTGATCCTTCCGACCAGCTGCTCGATGCGGATGCGCATCTGCGCGTACTCATGGACTGGTTCGCGACTTGGGGACGCGATCTGGATGAAGACGCAGTCATTGGCCAGCGAGCGGCGCCGCTTCAACATCGCCTCGAACGCGAGTAGACGCAGGTCGATTCCTTTGGTGTAATCCAGCCGATCGACGCTGAGAAAGATTTTACGGCCGGCCCCTACGCGCCGGCGTAACAGCGCCGCCTCCCGCGTGGCCTCGGGCGTCGCGGCCGCGTCGGCAAACCAGTTGAAATCGATCGAAATGGGGTACGAGGCGACTTTGACCTTGCGCCGCTCCCAAAGCAATTCCGAATCGGTCCCCTCCGCAGGGCTGTACTCGCGAGCAGCCCTGGAGAAGTTGCGTGCCGCGGCTTGCGTCTGGAATCCCACCACGTCCGCGCCAAGAAGTCCCTCCAGGATGCGCTCCCGCCACGGCAACCAGGCGAAGAGTTCTTCGGGTGGAAAGGGCACGTGAAGAAAAAAGCCGATCCGAACGTCCGGCCGCATCGCGCGCAGCATCGCGGGCACGAGCTGAAGGTGGTAGTCATGTACCCATACGAGCCCATTGCGTGGGGTAACGGCGGCGGTTGCCTTGGCGAATCGGTGATTGACGACCACATACGGCCGCCACCAACTGTGATCAAACTCCGGCGTGCGGATGGCGTCGTGATACAGAGGCCATAGCGTGCGGTTGGATAACTGGTTGTAGAAGCCCTCGATTTCCGCCTCTGAGATGTGAACAGGCTGGATTCGGAAGTTCTCGTACTTGAACGGACGGGTCGTGGCCCGGGATGATCCCGACCAGCCGACCCACGCTCCGCCGCGGGTTTTCAAGGCCGGCACAAGCGCCGTCACCAGCCCCCCGGCGTTCTCAACGAATCGATCCCCCGATCGATGGACCGGAAGGCGGTTGGCGACGATGACAATCGGTCGGGGTTTCGGCAATCAGTTTCTCCGTTGCCTCGGCGTACCCGTTGGGCGCGCGATGCCATACATCTTTATCCGGAGAGAGCGACGCACGCGCGCCGCCTCGTGCTTTCACGCTCAGATGAGCCCGATCTCACGCCGCGATTTCGGCATGAGCGGTTGCGCGCCCATGCGAACTCTCACGAAGAAAGGATTGGACGAAACCAGATCCACGCGACCTCATTATACAGAATGGAAGGCGCGGGCGTTCGAAGCGTGGGCTTTGAGTTTCGCGGTTCTCCGACGCCACAACGAGGGCGGCGTCACAATGGAGAATTTGCTCGGGCCCGGGAACGAAGATATTCCCGGACGGGCCTGTCTCGCGCTGTCCTGTTGTGAATCCTCCGGCGATAGTTCTTGCCCCTGCAACGGGCCGCATAAAGGGCGTGCGCCGCGCGGACGGCGACTTTGCCCATGGAATCTCGGTGCGCCGGCGTCTCCACATGGCCAGCGGGCGCTTTGTGCTGCAAACTGCATCTGACACCCTTGCGTGTCGGGAGAGAGCCAATATGAAGAACGTCCATTTTGCAGCAGCCGCGGGATTGATCGTCGCCATGTCGGGCATCGCGAGCGCCGAATTGCTTCACGTCACCATCACCGCCGACAACCACTACGCGCTGTACACAAGCACGAGTTCGCTGTTCTCGTACATCGGCGGCAACGAACTGGGTTCTGCGGGCAACCCCGGAACGTACAACTGGTCATTGCCCGAAACGTACGAATTTGATTCCGGCGAGCGAGTCTTCATCGCAGCGTGGTCGGACGATTCGGTGGCGCAGGGTGTGCTCGCCCAGGTCTTCGGGCAGGCCGAGCAATCCATGCACTCCGGCAACCCGGCATGGGAGGTCTATCGCACCGGCCTCAACCGAGGCGATAACGATCCGCATCCGACGATCGAAGAGATCGCCGGTCACGTGCTCACCGCAGACTCGCTGAATCTCTGGGAGGTTCCGTTCGTCGGCGAAGAAAATGGCGTCGAACCGTGGGGGACCGTTCCCGATATCGCCACGGCGGCCCGCTGGATGTGGTGGAACACTCCCGGCGATTCCGATCCGCTCCGTGGCGGCTCTGGTGCCGGCGAGATGCTGATCTTCGGGATGCGAATCCCGACTCCAGGAACGCTCTCGCTCGCCGGCCTGGGCGGTTTCTGTCTCGCACGCCGTCGCCGGGGATGATCTGAGGGTTTATTCCAAGAATCCTGAACGCCCCGGCTTCCGTAGCCGGGGCGTTCAATTTCGCCGATTGTGATCGATTCGTTCGGATGCCATTCCCGCGCAGTCGTGGATTTGCTACATTTTCGGCGTATGGACGAAAAGCCTGCCGCCGTTCGATCGCAAGCAACCATCCTCGGGCACCCAGTTGGGCTCTTCTTGCTCTTCCTCGTGGAGATGTGGGAACGATTCTCTTACTACGGCATGCGCGGGCTGCTCGTTTTGTACTTGCTCGCCGTTTTCTCGGTGCGCGAACTCGGTCCGGGTGTTCACACCAACGAATTTGAAATCACCGAAATCAAGGAAATGGACACTGGCGGCACAAAGACTGACGAAGACGTCGCGTCGCGCTTGCAAACGTTCCGTGTCGATGTCGGCGAGAAGAGCGGCGAGACTCCAGGCCCGCTTGTCACCGGCGAGCCCGAATTTCGTGTTCGCCGAGTCATCAAGGTCAAAGATCCTGCCGATCCCGTCAAGACTACTTGGGTTCCAGCAGACTTGAGCGCGGACGCGCCGGTCGTTGTGACCGGTAGGCAAGGCGGACCGTTTGAGTTTCCGGAGACCGCTTTCCAGGTCACGAATCCGACCGATCATCCGATCAAAATTCGCGTCGGAATTGTCCGCGCGACCGCCGAAACACGCCCGTATTTTACGGTGAACGACCGTCCGACAAGCATCGTCGTCGATCTCAAGCCCGACAGTCAACTCACGCCGGACGATAAGCCGTTCACTGTAGAAATCGGCATCAATCGGATTTCTTCCGGCCGCTTTTGGCAAACGAGCGCTGCTAGCACGCTGTACGGCTGGTACACCGGCCTGGCGTATCTGTTCCCGATTCTCGGCGGCCTTATCGCTGACAAACTGATTGGAACGCACCGATCGATGCTCGTGGGCGGCCTGCTCATCGCGCTCGGACACGTCATCCTTGGTATTTCCGGAGCCGGGGAACTGGCGCACAACGCAACGGGCATGAGCCTGTTCGTCGCCGGTCTGGCGGTCATCGTTCTCGGCACGGGGCATTTCAAGCCAACCGTTTCCGTCATGGTTGGTCAGCTTTATGGCCCTGGTGATCCTCGCCGCGATGGCGCGTTCACCATTTTTTACATGGGAATCAATCTGGGTGCGTTTATTTGCGCGTTCGTCTGCGGAACGCTTGGTGAGAAGGTTGGCTGGCATTGGGGATTCGCTGCCGCCGCGGTCGGAATGATTCTGGGCCTTGGGCTCTACGTTATTGGGCGTCCGTTTTTCCTCAAGGGAATCGGCGAGGCGCCACGAGGAAATGCCAACGTCGTGACGATCCTGTTCTTCTTCATTTCAATCGCTGCCGCGGCGGGTTTTGGCGCGATGTATCACGCGGGAGTGCTCGGGCAACTCGCAAAACTCATGGGCTACATTCAGCAGGACGCGATGCTTCGGGTCGTGATTCCCGTGGCGCTCGCGACGGGGATCCTTGCCTGGATAACGCTGTTTGTTGCGAAGAACAAGCCCGAGGATCGAGGGCCGGTGGTCACGATCTTCGTGTTCATGTTTTTCAACGCATTTTTCTGGCTTGCATTCGAGCAGGCCGGTTCGAGCATCAACGTCTTTACCGAGCAGAACACCGATCGCCATCTCTTTGGCTGGGAAGTTCCCGCAACGTGGTTTCAGTCGGTAAACGCGGGCCTCATTTTCATCCTCGCGCCCATCTTCGCCGTCATCTGGACGAAGCTCGGAAAGCGAAACATGAATCCCAGCCAGCCCGTCAAAATCGCCCTCGGCCTGATTTTCCTTGGCCTGGGCTTCGTGTTCATGGTCTGGGCGGGGCGCCTGACGGTTGGTAATGCGGCGAAGGCGAGCATGGTGTTCATTCTCGTCACCTATTTCTGGCACACTGTGGGTGAGCTCTGTCTGTCGCCGACTGGATTGTCCTACGTGACAAAGGCCGCACCGGTGCAGTTCGTATCACTGCTGATGGGAATCTGGTTTGTTTCGAGTTTCATCGCGAATCTTGGAGGCGGGCTAATTGCCGCCCAAGTTGAAGACATCGAGAAAGGGAAGATCAAACTTCCGTGGAACTTCGGGGGGCAGGCTGATTTCTTTATGCTGTTTGTCGTCACCAGCATCGGTGCCGGGTTGGTCATTCTCATCCTCACGCCGCTTCTGAAGAAACTCATGCGGCCAAGCGCGAATTGATTTCACTTGCCGGGAGGCGCAGCCTTTCCGGCGGACGAAGACTGCTTTCCCGCGTCGCGTCGACGCTTTGAGCACAATGTTCCCTTTCGTTCCCCGTTGGAATCCTTCAGCATGCCCAAGTACCTCACCGAGTTCGTTGGCACCTTTTTCTTCGTCCTCCTGATCGCGCTGGCGGTCAATTCGGGCAGCCCGCTCGCGCCGCTCTTCATCGGACTTTCGCTGTCGGTGATGGTCTATATCGGCGGCTGGATTTCGGGTGGCCACTTCAATCCGGCGGTCAGCCTTGCGGCAACGATTCGGGGAGCCTTGCCGGTGAAGCAGTTTGCTCCGTACGCGATCTGTCAGATCGCGGGTGGAGTCGGGGGAGGCCTTGTTGCCGCGTTGGTGTTCGGCAAGCGATTTCTACCGGCTCCAGGGAAGGACATCTCCATTCCGACCGCTTTGGTGGCAGAGGCGATGTTCACGTTTCTGCTCGCGCTGGTGGTTCTCAACGTTGCCACGGTAAAAAAAGTCAGCGGAAACTCGTACTTTGGTCTCGCGATCGGCATGACGGTCGCGGCGGCGGCGTACGGCGCAGGGCCTATCTGCGGGGGCGCGTTCAATCCCGCAGTCGCGCTTGGCGGCTACTCCGGCACTGGCGGGGCTTTCCCGGCTCACATTTTGTACTACATCGTCGCGCAGCTGGCCGGCGGCGCTGCCGCGGCCTTCTTCTTTCGAATCCAGATGACCGAAGACTCCAAATAGACCTCTTGCACCGTGGGGTACGCTGCATACGGAGAAGCCCGAATGCAGTACGCAGACAATCGCTCACGTCCCAGAGTTCGGATACCGCCTCGGCTGGTGATCGGCGCAATCATCGGACTAATCGCGGTCATCGGGTACTTCGCCAATTCGAGCACCAATCCGATCACGGGACGAAAGCAGCATATTGCGTTAACCCCTCAGCAGGAGGTTGCGATTGGCCTCCAGTCCGCTCCGCAGATGGCACAGGAGTTCGGGGGATTGAGCCAGGACGCGGGGGCTACGGCACGCGTCAAGTCCGTCGGCAAGAAACTCATCGCGAATCTGCCCTCGGAAGCCACTCCCTATCCGTTCGAGTTTCATCTGCTCGCCGACCCGAAGACTGTGAACGCCTTCGCGCTTCCGGGAGGACAGATATTCATTACCGATGCACTGTTTGCCCGCCTCGAGACCGAGGGCCAGTTGGCCGGAGTGCTGGGGCATGAGGCGGGTCATGTACTGGCTCGGCATTCCGCGGCACAGATCGCGAAGAGTCAGCTCACGCAGGGCCTGGTGCAGGCCGTGGGAGTTGCGAGTTCCGATTCGCCGCAGGGTGCGCAGAACGCCGCCCAGATCGCGCAGATGGTGGGCGGGTTCATCAATCTCAAGTACGGGCGCGACGATGAGATCGAAGCCGATCGGCTGGGACTTCGGTTCATGCGGGCCAGTGGCTACGACCCTCGCTCCATGATCAGGGTCATGGAAATCCTGAAAGAGGCATCCGGCGGCTCCGCGCAGCCCGAATTCATGAGCACGCACCCGGATCCCGGCAATCGCATCGAGCACATCCGGGCGGAGTTGATCGAACTGTTCCCGGGCGACGACTTCCAGGGGCTCGAGAAATAGTTGCTCGCCGTCCGGCGTAGCCCTCCCATGCGGAATATTGCGTGCCGGGCGGAGATCGATCGATGTAGAATGTGTTCCGAAATCCGCAGCCAAGGAGGGCCGCGATGTCGCAGCCAGCGCTTTTAGAGGAAGCACACCCAGCCTCCTCGAATACTTCGAAAACCATGAAAAGCAAGAACGCCCCGCGCGCAAACGCCGAATCGATGGCGACCAAGCAGCGCGACATTTCCGTTTCCGAGTTCTTTGCCAAGAACCGGCATCTGCTCGGCTTTGACAACCCCC
Organism: Phycisphaeraceae bacterium; assembly: GCA_019636565.1. Classification (GTDB taxonomy): domain Bacteria; phylum Planctomycetota; class Phycisphaerae; order Phycisphaerales; family UBA1924; genus JAFEBO01. The sequence goes on along the minus strand of JAHBXG010000002.1, from coordinate 17,062 downwards.
GAAAAGCCCTGCTTACGACGGTCAAGGAGGCCGTGGACAACTCGCTCGACGCGTGCGAAGAGGCGGGCATCCTTCCGGACATCACGGTCATCATCGAGGATCTCCAGCCTGATCGACCGGCGAGCGCGAAGTCGGCCCGCTACCGCGTCTCGGTCGTCGATAACGGTCCCGGCATCGTCCGCAAGCAGGTAGAAAACATCTTCGGTCGATTGCTTTACGGCTCGAAGTTTCACCGACTCAAGATGAGCCGCGGACAACAGGGCATCGGCATTTCGGCCGCCGGCATGTACGGGCTTATCACCACCGGCAAGCCGATGGTCATCCACACCAAGCCCAGCGCCAAGCAGCCCGCTCACCACATCGAGCTGGCGATGAACACCAAGACGAATCGCGCCGAAGTGACAGAGGATCGCGAGACCAGGGATTTTCCTCCCGAGCGATTTGCGCGACTCACTGTGGGCACGCGGGACCTCAGCGAGCGAGGCGAGATTCTCTCCGCCGACGTCTACCCCACCGGCACAAGCGTCAGCATCGAGTTGGACGGCCGATACCAGAAGGGCCGGGGCAGCGTTGACGAGTTCCTCGAACTCACGGCCATTGCCAACCCGCACGCACGATTCACGTTTGTTCCACCAAGCAAGGTCAGCGAAGACGAAAAAGATGACACGCCCCTCTTGAAGCAGCGTGTCAGCAAGTTCAAAGTTGCAGGCGAGGATGAAAGAGCCGACGAAGGGTCATCGCCCGCCGCGCCCGCACCCAGGCCGGCCGAGCCTCAGGTCACAACCGAAACGGGCGGAGTGATGATCTTTCCGCGAGCCGTGGAAGACCTGCCGCCGGAGACCAAGGAGATTCAGCCTCATCCCAAAGGGATCGAACTCGGCATTTTGCTTCAAATGCTGAAGGAGGCCGAAATTGAAAAGGGCGGATACACGCTCTACAACTTCCTTCAGGATCGCTTCAGCCGCGTGAGCAGCGCGACCGCCAGCAACTTGTGCGAGAAGATCGGCAAGACAAGCCGGACGCGCGTCGCCGATATGGATCACGATGCAGCCGAACGACTCTTCCGCGAACTCCAGGATTCCAAACTGCCGCCACCCCCGACCGATTGCCTCGCGCCTATCGGCGTGCAGCAACTGCTGAAGGGCATGTTCAAGGGTGTGCGGGCCGAGTTCTATGCCGCGAGCAGCCGCGAACCGGCGGTGTATCGCGGGCGTCCGTTTCTGATTGAGGCGGCCATCGCCTTCGGTGGCGAACTTCCGGGAGACGAGCCCTGCCGAGTGATCCGCTTTGCAAATCGAGTGCCGCTGCTCTTTCAGCAGAGCGCGTGCTCCAGTTTCAAGGCCGTCATCGAAACCAACTGGCGGAATTACGACTTGCAGCAGCCCCGCGGCGCCGTGCCGGTCGGTGCCATTGTGATCATGATCCACATGGCCAGCGTGTGGGTGCCGTTCACCAGCGAGAGCAAAGAGGCAATTGCCGACTACGACGAAATCCGCAAGGAGATGAAGCTCGCGCTCATGGAGTGCGGCAGAAAACTCGGGACCTACCTCAACAAACGCCTTAAGATGCGGCGCGAATCCGAGCGCCGCGACGTCTTCGAGCGCTACATCGGCGAGATCGCCAAAGCGTGCAACGCAATCAACGGTGCCGACGCCAAAAAGCTTTACGAGGCGATGCTCGCGCAGGCGAAGAAGCGAACCGCGATCGCGGATTTGAAACTGGATGAAGAAGGGAAGAAACTGAAGGATGAAGATCCCGCCGATCAGGACGGCGTGATCATCGTCGAGCAGGCGATGGCGCCGAAGTTGGGCGCGCGGACGAATGACGACGCTCCCCCGGTTGGTAAGCAATCCAAGGCGGAAAGGGCGATGACGGAGGTCGCCGCTCGAAGCAAGCAGGCCGAAGAGGACTCCCAGCCGCGACTTCTTGAGAACGAAAACCCGTCAACCCGCACCAAGGCACCGAAAAAATCCAATCCGGCAACAAAAACGCCAAAGAAAACCGGTACCCCTGCGACGCCAAAATCGGCACAAAACGACGTCCGAACCGCCGATCTTGGTCCGGCGTCGGCCAGCGAATCAAGAATAAAGCCCAAGATGCGACTCGTGAACGGTAAGCTGGTACCCGCCGACCAGCCGGGACTGTTCTAACGAAGCGGGATTTGCTTGAAACGTCGCGATGCAGTGGAATCAAAGTTGGCTTTCTGCCGCTCCGCTCTGTTGAAATGCGGAGTATTCGCGCTTGTTTGTGCGCCGCTTGGCTGCATTTCTCCCGACGCGGCATTGTCGCACTCGAAGCGGGAGCAATCGCGTGTGATCTTGCGCGACCCGGGCACCGGAGAGGTTGCTCAAGAGATAACGAAGTTGCAACTCCAGACCAAGCTCTTTGATTTATGCGACATGTGGGCCAGCTCGATGCGGAGCATCTTCGAGCCGCTGATTGAAGAGGCCCCCGACCAAAGTGTTCGCTCCGCCCTCGTCGAGCAAAAGCTGCGATCGATCGTTTCGGGCTACACCATCGGCGTCACGCTCGACCCCGTCGGCGGGATCATCGACATGATGGTCCTTTCTCGGCTCCTTTCGCAGGCTTGGTCGGATGGGCCGGGAAGAACCGAGTACTTCGGCTCTCTCACTCCTCGCGTTTCTGCCGGAGTGAAAGTCGCAGAGGCCAAAGTATGGGCAATCGGAGCGGAATTGCTCTCTAGACCCGAACGCGAACAACTCCAGGCGCGAATTGATCGCTGGCTCGAGGAATCTTCGGACATCAAGTCGGTTTCATTCGCGCGTCTTAGTGATATCGACTCGGGGTTCGACGCGATGCTCGAAGCAAAAGTCGCAAAGTCGCAGGGATTGCTGGACGTTCTCGACGAAGCGATGCGATCTGCTGAGGAACTGCGGATGCTGGGAGAGCGAGCCATCTGGCTTGCTTCCCGCTCGCCGATTCTTGTTCAGATGACCACGCAAGCCAGCGTCGTAAGCGTGTTCGACGTACCGCAGATTCAGGAAGTCTTGGATTCTTCTCGTGCGCTCCCGGCTGCTGTTGAGCAGCTCGCCGCTCGCGTGCACGATGCGACAGCCAATTTCGATCAGCAGCGAGAAGCCCTTCTGGTGTCCCTTGAATCCGCCCGGGATTCTTTGGAGCCGATGTTGAAAGACGTCCGAGAGATCGTCAATCAGGCGGATTCAGTGGTACGCGAAGCACGCAAGCTCTCGTCGGAACGCAGCCAGGCCGCCGAAGCCGCAGCGGCCGCCGCGAAAGACTTGCGCGAAGCACTTGCGACGCTGAACGCCATGGCCAATCATTACTTTCCTGCGGGCTCCGACGGCAAGGACACCGGCATTTCACAAACGTCGGCAGATCTGGCGATCGCCGCGGAGAGATTCAATTCCGCTATCTCGACGCTACAGACACTCACGACCTCAAATGATGCGGGGAAATCGATCGCGGATCTCTCTCGCCTGGCCGATTCAAAGGTCCACGTGATCGCCGATTCAGGAAACGCGGCTATCGACCGTGTATTCTGGAGAGGCATCGTGCTGCTTGTCGTGGCATTCGGTTTGGCGATCGCCTACAGAGTGATCACACCGCGTCTCGCGCCCCGATGAGCCGTGCGGCTGATGCGAAACTGTGACCCGCTCACAAGGGCTCGGCGTGTTGAGTGTTCTCGGTCATCTCGGCGTTTGGGCTGGTCTGTACGCTCTCGCGGCGTTTATTTGCATTTTCCAACTCGCTGGCTTGCCGCACTCCGGTCCTCTGCCGCCGTGGGAGGCGATGGTTTGTGTCTTGCTGACCGCGACGGCCGTTTATTCGGTTGATCGCGTCAAGCTCTTGTCGGCCTGGTTGGATCCGGCAGATTCCGCCGCGCAGCCTGAACGTTACCGATTTCTGATACGCCGTGCGGGCGGCGTTCGCTTGTTTGCGCTCTCGCTTCTCGTCGCCGCGGCGCTTGTTGGATTTCGCATGCATCCGGTCGCACCCCTGCTCGTCTTTGTGGCCGCCGCGAGCACGGTCGCGTACGCGCCGACGCCGCGGGGAACTGTGGCCCGCGTCAAGGATCGGCTCTGGCTCAAGAACGCCTATGTAGCGATCGGCATGGCCGGGTTTTCCGCATTTATCGCGGTGCTCGCGAGCCACGCCGGAACGCCAGTCGAAGTCCTGAAGGCCGCGTGGGATGCTCGGATCGCGCTGGGGCTGGCGTTTCTGGCGGTCGCGATTCGTGTTTTCCTGGATGCGGCGCTCTGTGATATCGATGACGAGCCGACTGATCGGGAGTTCTTCACGGAAACCTTCGCGACTCGTCTTGGATCGCCCCGCGTCTGGAACTGGGCCGGCATCGGCCGACTGGTGGTTGCGTTCGGTCTTCTCTTCGCAACTCCGCTTCCGATACGGCCTCGCGTCGCCTGGAGCATGGCGATGGTGATGGGGATGTTTGCGCTCCGCTGGCGACACCCGACCCGGATTCGCGATACTGTGGATTTTCGATTCTTCCCCGAAGCCGTGTTTGTCACCCTTGTGTTGATGCTCTCTGCGAATCCGGCTTCATAAACTCCCGCGAAGGAGCGCGCATGCGAACAGTTTTATTGTGGATCGGAATCTGTCTCTTGGCAAATGGAGCATTCGCGGCCGTGCAAACCAAAGTCATCGAGTACAAGGATGGCGATGTCGTGCTCGAAGGCTTTCTTGCCTGGGACGACTCGGTTGCGACGGAGCAGAATCCAGCCCCGGGCGTGGTGGTCTGCCCGGAGTGGTGGGGGATGAACGAGTACTCGCGGAGCCGCGCGAAGCAACTTGCGCAACTGGGATACGTCGCTTTCGCGATCGACATGTACGGCAAAGGAAAAACCACGTCCGATCCCAAGCAGGCTGGGCAGTTGTCGGGCGAGATCATGAGAGATGCGAATGCGCGCAGGGCCCGTGCGAGCGCCGGGCTCAATGTGCTGACCGCCCAGAAGATCGTCGACACCTCGAAACTGGGTGCCATCGGATACTGCATGGGCGGTACCGTCGCCATGGAGCTGGCGCGGACAGGAGCAGATCTCGACGCCGTCGTCGCTTTCCACGCCTCCACGTACTCAGCCCAGAATCCAGACGACAACAAGAAAATCAAAGGCACCGTTGTCATCTGCCAGGGCGCTGATGACGCATTTGTACCCGAAGGTGAGCAAGCCAAGTTCGAGAAACAGATGAGAGAAGCCGGCATCGACTATTTGTTCGCCGTCTTCAGCGGCGCTGTGCACGCCTTCACGAACCCCAACGCGGATGGGTACAAAGTTCCGGGAGTGAAGTACAACCAGAACGCGGACCGCCGATCGTGGAGCCTCATGAAAGAGATTTTTGCGGAAAAGTTCGGCCATGCGAGGCCCTAAGCCGCGGGGCTGCTGCCTGCCGCTGTTCTATTCTGATCGAACCGAGTTTTTTCACGCTTCAAGGATGATCCCATGGCCAAAGCCAAGCCGGTCGTTTCGGCAAAGACCAAAGAACGCGACAAACGCACCCTCGGCAAGATCGTCAATCTAGCAGACGATGTCTCAAAGAAGACTCTCGGCGGGAAGGAACCGATCTTCCACATCCCCACGCGTGCGAAATCCAACACGATCTGGAACAAGAAGCGCGGCATCCTTGAGATGGGCGACGGCAAGGCGGATCGTCCGCTCTTCGATCTCAAGACCGCCAAGCAGTTCATGCAGACGATGCTGCACGGGAGCACAATCAAGGATCTGATCGACTCTGGAAAGACATCCAGCCTCCGCGGTGTTTTTTATAAGGCCAAGCACACCGTCGCCGGGACCAAAGAGAACACGTTCGACACGCAGGATGAGTCGGACCCGATTCTCGAAGATCTCGAAGTGACGCTCGGCGCGCTCCGCGAAGAACTTCACATCTTCGCCGAAAACCGCGGCACGCTCGTGGGAAATATCACCATTGTCGACAAGGGCGACGAAATCGACGCCCGCAAGATGGGCTCGGGGGGCTGGGGAATCCCGTCGATTGTCGAGCCGGATGTCATTCAGTTCAAAAAGTGCGAAGCGAAATTTGTCCTGCACGTCGAAAAGGGAACTGTCTGGAATCGCTTTAACGAAGACCGGTTCTGGGAAGAAAACAACTGCATTCTGACGCATGGCGCGGGCCAGCCGCCCCGAGGTTGCAGGCGCCTGCTCCAGAGACTGAATCAGGAACTCAAACTCCCCATAATCTGCGTGCTCGATTGCGATCCCTGGGGGCACTACATCTACAGCGTCATCAAGCAAGGCTCGATCTCGCTCGCCTTTGAATCCTCTCGCCTTGCTATTCCGGATGCCAAGTTCCTGGGCATTCGCGCCAAGGACTACGACGAGTGCGATCTCGGCGACGCCGTCAAGATCGATTTGACCGAAAATGATATCAAGCGCGCAAAAGAGATCGCGGCGTACCCCTGGTTCGAGCAGCACAAGGGCTGGCAGAAAGAGATTCAGAAACTTTTGAGCAACGGGTTCAAGATGGAAGTGGAAGCCATGATCAACAAGGGCATCTCCTATGTCACGGAGGAGTACGTTCCCGAGCGCTTGAAGGCAAAGGACTGGCTGGATTAGTCGGGCATCCTCCGTTGTCGCTCTCGCGGCTCTCGCGCAGTCATTGTTCTTTCTCAGGAGTCGAGTCCCATGCACACAACACCGCCCGGCAAAATCCGCTGCCCGAAAGACGCGACAATCATGGAAAAACTAACCGTGGGCAGCAGCGACCTTGTCGTCGACCACTGCGGCAGGTGCGGCGCCATTTGGTTCGACGCTTACGAGCTCGAGCGTGCCATCCAGGCCAAGGGAAAAGGCGTCAGCCTCGACGACATCGACTACGGAACGGCGAAGAATAACTACGAATACAAAGTGCTCCGCGATGATTTTCTGGAATGTCCGCGGGACCACAGCAAGCTCGTTCAGGTTCCCGATCCGCGCCAACCTCACGTGATTATCGATCTTTGCCGCGACTGCGGCGGCGTACTGCTCGACGCTGGTGAACTCAAAGACCTCAGCGAGTTCACGCTTGCTGAACGGGTCCGCAGCATGTTCAAGAGCAAGAAGTAGTCCGAAGCGGGCGAGCGAGCATTCACTCTGCCGTCGCGGTTGCCGGGTCCACGTCCAATGTCCCTGTCGCGGCGGGGTGTGGGTCACGGGCCGAATAACCCATGGTCGCCCACGCCGCGACGCCCGTTCCGAGTGCTGAAAAGATCGCTCCGAGGAAGAAAGACGCACCCGGCAGTTTGATCGGGGCCTGGTCGGAAATGAAGTAGCCAAATGTCCAGGTCGCCATCAGCGGCCCGGCAATCTGAGCAACGCACTGCAACGACGTCAAGGCACCCTGAACCTCGCCCTGTTCGTAGGGTCGGACCGTTTTAGTGATGATGGCCTGCGCGGCGGGTTGAGCGATTCCGCCGAGCGAAGCGAATGCGATGATCACATAGATCATCCAGCCTTGGGTCGCGGCGCCGTAGCCGATGTACGCCACCACGCCAATGCACAGCCCGATCAGGAGCGACCTTCGCTCCCCGAGCCAAGGGACGATCTTGCGGACCAGTCCCGCCTGGACGATTACCGCGCCAAGCCCAACGCAGAAAAGTGACAATCCAACGTAGAGAGGGCTCCAATCGTATCGGTGCTTGGTATACAGCACCCACGTCATGTGCAGACCGAACATCGCCAGATTCAAGAGAAACATCGCCGCAGCCAATCCCGCTACCAGGGGATACCGACCCAGCCCGTAAAAAGCCGCGACCGGATTCGCCCGCGCCAGATTCAGGTGAGAACGCCGCTCCCGCGGAAGCGATTCGGGCAGCACGAGCAGCCCGTACAGCCAATTCGCGAGCGACAATCCTCCCGCCACATAGAACGGAAGGTGGATATTGATTTCCCCGAGGAATCCGCCCGCGAGTGGCCCGAGGATGAACCCCAGCCCGAACGCCGCTCCGATCATGCCGAACGCCGCCGCCCGCTTTTCGGGCGCCGTGATATCCGCGATATAGGCGTTGCACACGGTCATGCTTGCGCCCGACAACCCGTTGATTGCCCGCGTGATAAAGAAGAACATGAGCGTCGGCGCGAACGCCATGGCGAAGTAGTCAATGCCCGAACCAAAGATCGCGACCAGCAGCACGGGCCTGCGTCCGACCCGATCGGAAAGTGCTCCGAGCAGGGGCGAAAACAGGAACTGCATGATCGCGTACGTTGCCGCGAGCCACCCGACGACATAAGCCGCCTGCGAATCGCTCCCGCCCGCTCCACCGTTCAGCAGACTCTGAACGAGCCGCGGCGCAACCGGAATGATCACCCCGAACCCGAGCACATCGAGCAGCAGCGTCAGAAAAATGAATCCGATGGCAGGGCTTGGCTTCGGTCGCACGGCCCGCCAGCGTAGCGACGCATCGGTCGCGCGGGCGCGAGCGGGCACGCTCACGCCTCCAAAAAAACAAGCCGCGACACTCTTGTGCCGCGGCGATGCTCCTGGATCGTGGTTGCGATTTCGCAGAGGCCTAGGCCGCGATATCGATTTCATTTCCCTTCGAAGGGTCGTCCTGCACCGGCGTTGCGGCGGTTTCCGGAACGCCTTGGCCGTTCTTGTGGTGCCCGCCGTGCTTATGGCCCTTGTGTGCGCCGCCCGCGGCGTGTGAGGCTTCGAGCGATTCCTTGAACTTGGTCGAGTCGATGCCATTCGCTTTCAATACACCGTCGATTACGTTCTTCACGGTGCTCGGATCAGGGCGCTGCCCGTTCGGCGTGCCGCCGTTCTTGACGGCTTCTGCGATCGCCTTCCGGATCTGCGACTGAATCGCTTCGACCTGCGCGGGATCCGCTCCGCCAGCAATCAGGGCTTTCTCAAAGTCCGCTTTGCGCTGCTGCTCCTGCGGATCGCCCTGACGCAGGGTCTGCAATTGCGAAACCGAAGAAGAAACCCCAGGAATCGATGACATGGTCTTTCTCCGAATGCAAAGCCGCTTGCTCGGGCCTCCGCGCGGTGCATCCCAGCGATTGCCGCGGCCTGCATCGAAGATCGACGCAATTGTCGCGCCGTCCCGTGAAGGGAACCCGCACTCCGACGTGTTCTCTCTGAATCCCGCACCAATGCGGACCCGATTCAGGGCAGAACCCCTCATTTCGGGTCTACTGAACTCCCCAATTGCGACGGCAAACATTCGGCTGACCGTCGCGAGACCGAATTAGTCGGTCTTTCGAATCGTCAGTTCGACGCGCGAAGGATGCCCAAACCAGCCGTTCTCGCCTCCCGGCCCGGGGTATTTCTTTTCCAGCAGAACCGCGACATCCGCGATGGTGCCTTTCGCATCGACCCAGCCTCCGTTGATATCCGGAAAGTCCACACAGCACTTTTCGCATTTCTCCGGCGAGGTGTACCTGATCGGGCACCAGAACGACTCGACGTTCCGGAGCATTTCGGTGCCCAGGCTCCACACACCTGTCATCCAATCGCAATAAAGACACCAGATCAGGTCGTACCCCACCAGCCCGCTGAACTTGTGGCGGCTGATGTTGATCCACTCGTTCACGTTGTATTGCGGCAAGCGCACCAGCCAGTGCAGTGGGGGATAGAGCAATATCTCCGCGATCCGGACGATCGTGAAGAGCGGTACCGCCCACGCCGTCCACCAGACCGCCGCGTGATTGCGGAACCAGCCAACTTTTCGGTTGAGCGTGCTGACGATACGGGGTCCTTTGCGCACGCCCGGGTTCATCGCCTCGTGCATCCAGGACCAGAGGACCAGCGTCACCATCTGAGCGAGAACCGCTGTTCCCAGCAGCGCGGCGAACGAGGCGAACGACCGCGGTGCAAGCCCCTGCATCGGCCGCTCCATTTTCAACCAGAGCACGATCGCCGCAACCCACGGCCCGTGGCAGAAATAGAACACGACGATGTCAAGCAGATATCCCTTCGCGCATGCATCGCAAATCGCGTTGCCCAAAGTCCCCATGCGGGCCAGGAGGTGAAACACGATCGCCGACAGCATGAGCCCGACCACGCACGCGACGAAAAGCCAGAGCAGTGGATGCATGCCGCGAGCGTATCAACTCAGCGATTGTCTTTCGCCTCGATGCCTCATGCCTCGATGCCTTCCTTCACATCACAAGCATTTGGAAAACCCACGCGCTTCTGCTTTGAGCTGTTCGAGCCTCTGGAGTTGAAGGCCTTCTTTCCCCTCCGCGCACCTCCTCTTTCTCCGCGCCCTCCGCGTTCTCTCCCCGTATCCTGTGGAGGGATGAAAACCAAAGCCGACATCGTCCGCGACTGGCTCGTCCGCTACACCGGCCGCCCCCTCGATCAGTGGGGCAAGTACATCCTCCTGACGAACTTCGCAAGCTACGTCGAGGCCTTCGCGACCCGCTTCGGCGTCGAGGTTTTGGGACGCGATCGGCCGATGCAGACCGCGACCGGGGCTGCGGGCACGCCGGGTGAGAATCTCTCCATTGTGAATTTCGGCATGGGTTCCGCGATGGCCGCGACCACGATGGACCTGCTCAGCGCCGTCGAGCCCGATGCGGTTCTCTTTCTTGGCAAGTGCGGCGGACTCAAGAAAACCAAACTCGGAGACTTCGTGTTGCCAATCGCCGCGATCCGGGGCGAGGGCACCAGCAACGAGTACATGCCCCCGGAGGTTCCCGCGCTCCCGTCATTCCGTCTCCAGCGCGCTGTCTCCACCGCCATCGTCGAGCACAAGTGCGACTACTGGACCGGTACCGTCTACACCACCAACCGGCGCGTCTGGGAGCACGATGAAAAGTTCAAGGATTACCTCCGCCAGATCCGCGCTATCGGCATCGACATGGAAACGGCCACGCTGTTCATGGTCGGCTTCGTGAACTCGATCCCCAAGGGCGCGCTCCTGCTCGTCAGCGACAATCCCATGAGCCCCGAAGGCGTCAAGACCGGCGAAAGCGACCGCCATGTCAGCGAAAGCTTCGTCAAGAAGCACCTCGACATTGGTATCGACGCCCTCATCGACCTCCGCGATAGCGGGGAGAGCGTGAAGCATCTGAGATACGAATAGCCGGTTGCGATCCATCGGATCCGATGGTCCACAACGAGCCGGAAACGAAGTGCCCGACGCAGCCTCTTCATTCGCGAACTCCGGTCTGCTCCCTTCGTAACTTGCGGCATGTCCCCCTCGAACCTCACCCTCGTCCAATCCCTCTACACCGCCTTCGCCTCGCGCGATCGCGAGCGCATTCTCTCCATTCTCCACCCCGACATCGAGTGGATCCAGAACGAAGGCTTCCCTGGGGGTGGTCTCCACAAGGGCGCCGCCCACGTCCTCGATGATGTCCTCTCTCAATTCCGACGGGACTGGGACAACTGGAGCGCCCGCGTCACCGAATGGCACGACGCCGGCAACACGGTCATTGCAATCGGCGTCTACGAAGGCACGAACAAGGTCACCAACAAGCAACTCTCGGCCGCCTTTGCACATGTTTACGACGTAAAAGACAGTCGCATCACCCGCTTCCGCCAATACACCGACACGGCATTGGTTCATCGCGCGATCTCGCTTCCGTAGTCGGCGCTCAAAAGCCCCTCCCCGACGGAGGGGCTTAGGGGCGGGCGCAACTTTCTCGCGATTGGCTGCCGCCATTCATCGCGCGGCGCCATTTCTTGCGACCATGCAGCCCTCGCTCGGGATCGCGGGTCGCGGCAGCAACTTCCGCCCCCAAACCCGGTACTCTTCCCATATCTACCCCGGAGCCCCCTCTCCCATGCGATCCCTCGCCGCCACCCTCCTCATCACGATCCCGTCCCTCGCCCTCGCCCAAACCCCGGGCCCCAACCCCAACCCATCCACTCACGGCTACTACCGCCAGCCCGCCATCCACGGCGACACCATCGTCTTCGTCAGCGAAGGCGATCTCTGGAAAGTTCCTGTCGCCGGGGGCAGCGCGACTCGACTGACCACCGGTTCCGGAGAGGAAAGCAATCCCGCCATTTCGCCCGACGGCAAAACCATCGCCTTCGTCGGCTCGTACGAGGGCCCCGGCGAGATCTACACCATGCCCATCGACGGCGGCCTGCCCGTCCGCCAGACCTACGGCGCCTCGCGTGTCACCTTTGTCGGCTGGTCGCCATCCGGCAAAGTGATGTACTCCACCCGTGAGTTCGCCACGCTTCCTTCGAGCCAACTTGTCGCGTTCACTCCCCGCGTTCGCGAAGCCGATCCGGTTGAAGCCGCCGCCATCGAGCGCGTGCCGCTCTACGAGGCCGATCAGGGTGTCTATTCCGATGACGGCAAGACGCTCTTTTTCACGCGGCTGCCATTCCAGGGCAGCAACACCAAACGCTACCAGGGCGGCTTCATCCAGCAACTGTGGAAGTTCGGTACGGGCGATGCGGAAGCCACGCCGCTGACCACCGACTACCCCGGTACCAGCAAAGACGCGATGTTCTGGCAGGGCCGTGTCTATTTCGCGACGGACCGCGACGGCATCATGAACATCTGGTCCATGGACCAGAACGGCAAGGATCTCAAACAACACTCCAAGCACACCGAATACGACGTCGCCTCGCCCGACCTTGATAACGGCCGCATCGTCTACCAGCACGGCGCCGATATCTGGCTTCTCGACCTCGCCAGCGGCAACAACACCCAGATCCCGATCCAGATTTCCAGCGACTTCGACCAGATGCGAGAGGACTGGATCAAAGAACCGGCAAAGGCAATTGCTTCCACTTCCGTCTCTCCAAACGGCGATCGCGTCGCGCTCACCGCCCGCGGCCAGGTCTTCGTCGCGCCCGCCAAGCAGGGCCGCTTTGTGGATGTCACGCAGAAGTCCGGCACGCGGTTCCGCGATGCCACCTTCCTTCCCGACGGCAAGTCGCTCCTCGCGTTCAGCGACGCCTCGGGCGAGGTCGAAATCTGGAAACTCCCCGCCAACGGTGTCGGAGAGCCAACACAAATCACCAATGACAGCGAGATCCTCCGCTTTTCCATCATCCCCAGCCCCGATGGCAAATTCATCGCCCACACCGACAAGAACCAGAAACTCTTTATCACCGATATCGAATCCAAGACCACCAAAACCATCGTGCAGAACAAGAACGGCGACATTGGCGATGTCTCCTGGTCGGCCGATTCCAAGTGGATCGCCTTTGCCGCGCCCGCGGCGAATGCCAACGGCGTGATCAACCTGTATTCGGTCACCACCGGCCAGACGACGCCCATTACCACCGACCGCTTCGACAGCGCCAGCCCCGTTTTCAGTCCGGATGGAAAGTGGCTATACCTGCTAAGCGATCGCAACTTCCAGTCCACGGTGCAAAGCCCGTGGGGCCCGCTCGCGCCCCAGCCGCACTTCGATAAGCGCACCAAAGTCTACGTCGTCGCGCTCAAGAAGGAGCAGCGTTCTCCGTGGCGTCCGAACGATGAACTGAACCCCGGCAAGAAAGACGACGCCAAAAAGGAAGACAAGAAGGAAGACAAGAAAGACGAAAAGAAGGATGAAGCCAAGTCTGACGGCGAAAAGCCGGCGGACGAGAAGAAGGATGACAAGAAGGCCGAGAAGCCCGCGCCCGAAGTCATCATCGACCTCGATGGCATTCAGTCCCGTCTCGAAGAAGTCCCCCTTCCCGCCAGCAATTACGGCAACCTCAGCATCACCGAGAAGTCTCTTTTCTTCACCGATTTCACCCGGGGCGATACCAAGACCAACCTCATCGGCGTCAACATCGGCAACGAGAAGATCGAAACCAAGACCGTCGCCTCCGACATTCGCCGTTACGAACTCTCGCACGATCGCAAGAAACTCTTCATCCAGAAGCAGGGCCCCGGCGGTCCGGCGACACTCTTCATCGTCGATGCCAACGTCGCGCCCGCCGATTTCGACGGCAAGAGCGTTGACCTTACCAAATGGAAGTTCAGCCTCACGCCCGCGATCGAGTGGAAGCAGATGTATGTCGACGCGTGGCGCCTCCTCCGCGATTTCTTCTACGCCACCAACATGCACGGCGTTGATTGGCCCGCCATGAAGGCCAAGTACGCGCCCCTCGTCGATCGCGTCCGCACCCGCGCCGAACTCAACGACATCCTTGCCCAGCTCTCCGGCGAACTCTCCACGCTCCATCACTTCGTCCGGGGCGGCGATATCCGCGATTCCGCCGACGATATCGCCAACGCGTTCCTCGGCGCCGAGATGTCTCGAGAAAAATCAGGTTGGCGCGTCCAGCACATCTTCGACTTCGATCCCGATGAGCCCGGCTCCGTCCCACCCCTCGCCCGCCCGGGGGTTGATGTCGGAAATGGCGACCTGATCGAGCAGATCAACGGCATCTCGCTCGCCAACGTCGCCGATCCTTCCTCGCTCCTGCGGGGCAAGGCCAATCAGCAGGTTCTCCTCCGCGTGAAGCCCGCCTCCGGCGCCGAATCCCGCGACGTCATCGTCACTCCAATCTCCGGCAACGAAGCCGCGGATCTCCGCTACTCTTCGTGGGAATACACCCGCCGTCTCGAAGTCGAGAAAAAGGGCAACGCTGAAATCGGCTACGTTCACCTCCGCAACATGGGAGGCGGCGAGATCGGTCGCTGGGCCAAGAACTTCTTCCCCGTCTACAACCGCGCCGGCCTCATCATCGATGTCCGCCGCAACACCGGCGGCAACATCGACTCCTGGATCCTCGGCGCCCTGCTCCGCAAGGCCTGGATGTTTTGGAACGCCCGCGTCGGCCAGCCCGATACCTGGAACATGCAGTTCGCGTTCCGGGGCCACATGGTCGTCCTCGCCGATGCCTTTACAGCCTCCGACGGCGAAGCCTTCTCCGAAGGCTTCAAGCGTCTCGGGCTTGGCAAGGTGATCGGCACACGCACCTGGGGGGGCGAGGTCTGGCTCAGCATGAACAACCGCCTCTCCGACGGAGGCGTCGCGAGCGCGGGCGAAACCGGCGTCTTCGGTCCCGACGGCATCTGGCTCGTGGAAGGCAAGGGCGTCGTCCCCGATATCGAAGTAGACAACCTTCCGCACGCCACCTTCGAAGGCAAAGACGCCCAGCTCGAAGCCGCGATCGCGCACCTGCAGCAACTTATCAAGGAAAAGCCGGTGCTCCCGCCTCAGACGCCCGCGCTACCCGACAAGAGTTTCAAGCCGGCGAAGTGATGTCTTTCATGGCGGAGTCGTTCAGTTCCGTAGCCCGGGCGTGAAGCAAAGCTCTGCGCGCGCCATCTGCTGCCCAGGGTCGCGACGTAGTGGCCTTCCACCGCTTCGTCGTGAAAAGCGTCGCGTTTTCTATTTACGCAATTCCTCTCCGCGCGACTCCGCCCTCTCCGCAGACTCCGCGTTCTCTCGCGCCTTTACCGCCCGGCAACGAACCGTCACCGCGTCGCCGTGAAAAGCGGCGCATTTCCTATTCACTCAATTCCCCTCCGCGCGATTCCACCCTCTCCGCAAACTCCGCGTTCTCTCGCGCCTTTACCGCCTTCGCCTCGCCGCGATCATCGCGCCGAATCCGATCACCGCCATCCCTCCCGGGCTCGGGATGATCGTAATGAACGCCGGCAACTGGAACGTCCCCAGGCTCCCCGTCGTGAAGACGCCCACAAACGCGCCCGTGCTTTCGTCGTACTTCAGGATCTGATTCGTCCCGCTCGATCCAACGTACAAAAAACCATCCCCCCCAAACGCCATCCCAATCGGCGTGTTCAGCCCGCCCGAACCCGTGGCCATCCACGCGCCCAGGCTCGCGCCCGTCGTGCCGTTGAACCGGCGCACCGCGTTCGCTCCCTCGCTCGCGACGTACAGCACGCCGTTGAACCACTCAAACTGCCGAGGCCGATTCACGCTCGAGATGAACAGCCCCATCGAGGCGCCCGTCGTGCCGTTGTAGCGGATCACGCGATTGTTGTTGTAACTCGGCACGTACAGATTCCCGTCCGGCCCGAACATCATCCCGTTGTCCGCGCCGCTCAATCCGCCGCTGCCCGCCGTGACAAAGTCGCTCAGGTACGCGCCCGTCGCGCCGTTGTATTTCCGCACCTTGTTTCCGTTGAAACTCGAGACGTACATGTCCCCGTTCTTGTCCCAGGTCACGCCCGTGGGGGAGTTCAAGCCTGCGTCCGACACGAACGTGTCCACAAACGCGCCGGTGCTCGCGTTGTACCGCACGATGCGGTTGTTCCCTTCGCTCACGACATAGATCTTCCCATCCGGCCCCAGTCGCGCCGCCAGCGGCCCCGACAGGTTTCCCGCGCCGTCCAGGTTCCCAAGAAAGTTCCCGCTCATGTCGTACCGCGCCACCGAGTCGGTCCCGAACCCGCACACCAGCATTTCCTTCGCGTGCGAATCAGCGGGGGCCACGAACAGCGCGCCGCCCGCCGCCATGAGAATCGCAACAGTTTTCCAAGTCTTCTGGATCGGCATCTCGTCTCGCTCCTTGCAGGTCTGGCACTGGTGCACACCCCGCGGCCAACATCCGCCGCGCGCAGCATCACCACTTTGAGTGTGCCTCACACTTCCGCCCGTCGCTTGCATTCGCTTGGCGTTCTCTCAAGCCCGGTCCCCAAAGGTGGGATTCGTGGGGTGGGTTTGTTGCTCCGCCTTGTCCTGTGCTCTCCGCACTCTCACCCAGTCCGCCCGCGCGTTATCGCCGAACCCCCCTCATTTGCCCGGATTCATCTGCGAAGATTCCGCGAAGAAGTGATGCCGAGCGATCATTTTGTGCAGGCTTTTCGATCCCGCCACACCCTCGCGCATACCCTTCACAGACCCAAACTTCGCTCGTAAGTTTGGTGTTCGTCAGGCCTTTCCGAACCGCCCTCGTTCTGCTCCTTCTCGCACCACAGCGGCCCGCAATCTGGTATGCTGAGGGTGTCTTTACCGAACGTCTGGTGTGTGGTGGGGTAGTAAGGTTGTAGGTGCGTGGGGGGGTTGGGTTTATTCAGTCTTCTTGATCTCCGTCTTGATCCGCAAATCAGTTCACCGAGGAAGGGGCCGCGAAAGCGCGGCAGGAGTCAGCAAGGATTCGACTCCGGAAAGGTTTCAGTCATGAAACAGCGCCGCCCAGGTTTCACCCTCATCGAACTTCTCATCGTCATCGCGATCATCGCGCT